>NZ_AUEZ01000061.1 GCF_000426245.1 Bradyrhizobium sp. Ai1a-2
CTGAATCGGATGGCCGGCGTGAGTCCTTCGGCAAAAACCTTCACGACCAAACAGGGGCAATACCTCGCTTTTATCCACCTCTATACGAAGCTGCACCGCAGGCCTCCGGCAGAAGCCGACATTAGGGAATATTTCCGCGTCAGCCCGCCTTCGGTTCATCAAATGGTGCTGACGCTGGAACGAGTTGGACTCATTAAAAGGCAGCAAAGGACAGCTCGCAGTATCGAGGTCCTCGTCGATCCCAAGTGTCTGCCGGAACTTATCTGACCACCTCAATCCAATCCGTCAAAATCACTGTGCGGAGCCACTAGGTCGTGATGCGTTTTGGTTGAATCGGCCCGTCCACGCGTTCACCTCCCCCGCTTGCGGGAGAGGTCGGCGCGTTAGCGCCGGGTGAGGGCTCTCTCCCCACGCTCGAACAGCGTGAATCGCGGAGAGACCCCCACCCCAGCCCTCCCCCGCAAGCGGGAGAGGGAGCCCAGCAGCGATCGCGGATGCAATTCAACCTGATCTCTTCGCTTTAGCCCGGACGCCCATCGTTGTGCCATAGCCAGACTGTGAGCGGGCGGGTGCGTCCTCGGATCAGCGTCTCGCTGGGACCGGTGAGCGTGCCGCTCTCGAACAATGCCGATGCTGGTCCGGCCCGTTGCAGCAGGTCATCGCTGAGCGCGAGCGCCACGCCAAAGTTGGCCGCAACCTCCATCAGACGGCTCGCCACGTTCACGGTATCGCCGGTCGCGGTGATGTGCTGATAGCTGCCGCCGAGCCGCGAGGCGACGATCGGCCCGAAATGCGCGCCCACCTTGAAGCCGGTTCGCGTCGCGATCGAGGGCGACAACGAATTGATCCATTGCGCCACCCGATTGCAGAGCGTGACCGCGCAGTGTGCGGCCTTGCGCGCGTCGTCCGGGGCGGCTCCCGGCAGGCCGAACAGGATCATGGCGCCGTCGCCGAGGAAGCTCGTGATGATTCCGCCATGCGCCTCGACCTCGTCGTCGACGAGGGTGTGAAAATCCTTCAGCAGTGCGAGCCCCGCGTCGATATCGAGCGTCTCGCTCAATGCCGTGAAGCCCGAGAGATCGATGAAGATGACCGCCGCATCCTGGTGCTGCGGCTCGAGCAGGAACGCCGGATTGCCGGTCAGCCATTTGTTGAGCGCCGGCGCCTGGAACTGCTGCAACAGCTCGCTCTTGACGGCGAAATATTGCGCCTGCCGCCGGTTGAGCCAAAGCTGGATCGACCCGAACAGGATCGCCGGCGGCGCGGCGGCGGCAATCGGCAATGCTGCGCTGAGCCAGATGCCGTGCGAAAATGCGACGTCATTGGCGACAGCCCAGATCGCAACCAGCGCCGCGATCGAGAGCAGGCCGGCCGCGCTGCGCCGCCATGCCAGCAGGCCGACCACCGCCAGCGTCAGCACTACTGCGAGGATCGCGTCGGCCAGGCGTGTCGAACGATCGCGCAGGATACCGCCGCCGGTCATCAGGTGATCGATCGCAGTCGCGACGATCTCGACACCAGGCATCACGGGATCGAACGGCGTCGGAAACACGTCGCCGCCGCCCGTCACCGTCGCACCGATGACGACGATGCGGTCGCGGATAGCCGCTGGCGCGACGTCACCATCCAGCACCGACGCGGCGCTTACCGTCGGCACCGTGCCGCGCGGGCCGTAATAGGCGAGAGGCAGCACATGATCGATGTCGGTCGGGATGTTCTGACCGGCGAGGCGAACGCTGTCCGCCTCGATCACCGGATCGCGGCCTGAAGCCAGCGCCGCGACGCGCAGCGGAAACGACAACTCGACCTTGTCTCTGGTGCGGACCAGCAACGGAATGCCGCGTGGCGTGCCCGATTTGTCGGTGGTCAGGTTGACCACGCCGACATCAGCATGTTCCGCGAACGCAGGAAGCGGGCGCAGGAATTTCTCCGCCCGCGGCAGGCGCGCGAGCGGGCTCTTGTCGTCCGCCTCCAGGATCTGGATCGCATCGGGAAACACGGCGGCAGCGGCAATAGCGGAGGGGCGCTTTCCGAGCGCTTGTGCGAGCGCGGCGTCGCCGCCATCCTTGCCCTGGTCGAGCAGCAAGAGGTCGACTGCGATCGCGCGCGGTGCGTTACGGGCAATCGTCTCGATGATCGCGGCGAGATCGGCGCGCGGCAGCGGATAGCCGCCTCGCTTGGCGACCGTCTCATCGTCGATGGCGACGATCGTGACGAAATCGGGCGCCGCGCGCTCACCGCGTGCGAGCAGGCGCAGGTCGGTCAGCGCGCCTTCGGCGCGATCGAGGAATTGAACGCCGCCGTTCCAGTGGCCTATTCCCAGCGCGGCTGCCCAGACGAGTGAGAGCAGAAGCGCGATTGATGTTTGAGGAATCCGGCCGCTTACCAAGGATCATTGCCCGAGGCGCGCGAGCAGCGCATCGACGCGCGCCTGGCCCCAGCGCTTGACTGCCAGCGGCTCGTTTCCCGGATCGACATCGACGCCTTCGCCCGGACCAAGCACCACCTGGTTGCCGCCGCGCGGCCGGCGCACGGCGACCCGGCCCTGCAGCACGAGCACCGATGTCCTGGCCTCCTGTACATCGACCGCCCATTTGGTCCCGCGCACGGCGGCAATCGCTTGTGGCGTGTTGACGCGAAAACGATTCTTGCCGGGCTGCTTGGGCGCGTCGAGGAGGAGTGCCTTGCTCTGCAGATCGACGGACGTGGCGCTGCCATCGTGGCCTTGCAGCGTGAACCTGGCGCCATCTTCGGCGACGATGATCAGGCCGTCATGGCAGCGCAAAATCTGCGTTGCTCGCGGGCCCGCCTCCGACGGGCATGTCGAGGCCATCGTCTGCGCTGCCGCAGGCTGGATCGCAAATGTTGTGCAGATGATCGCCAGGCTCGCAAGCCGCGCGAGCGCTCCCGCAATGTCCCGGTGCAAAACGCTCCCCTCGCCAAAATAGTCGGTCGCTGCAATGTCGCTCTTTGAAACTTACACTATGTCCAGAAAATGTCTGCCCGGGTCCGGTGCCAATGGCACGAGCCGACGCGGCGCTTCGTCATGCACAAAGTCATGCCCAAAGTCGCGTCACAGGGGCGTGATGTCAGGGGCGCGCTGAGGCGGGCTCGCGGGGGCGCTTGGGCGCGATGGGAACCTGCCGATTTGTCCCGCCGGCTCGCTCAGTCCGGCGTGAACAGCGCCTTGCCGCGGTTCTTCTGCGCGACCGCCACCGCTTCGGGGATTTGCGAAAAACGGTAGGTGCCCGCGACCGGCGCGCTGATCGCGCCCGAGGCCACCAGCGGCGCGAGGTGGTCATACATCGCGGTGACGTGCTCGGCGGTGGCGCTGTTGAACCAGTTGGCGAGCCAGAAACCGCGTATCGCGATGTCGCGGAAGATGAAGGGCTGGGCAGGGCCGACGAAGGGCTTGCCGCTAATTGCGCTGTAAAACACGAGTATGCCCTTCGGCGCCAGGCACGTAATCAGGTTCATCGTCGCGGTATCGGCGACGCCATCGATGGCGAGCGCGATCGGCGCGCCGCCGGTCTCGGCAGCGACGCGCTTGTTCAGATCGGGACCGTCGACCAGCACGACGTCGCCGCCGCTCGCCTTGAGATCCGCCACGACCTCCTCGCGCCTAACGACATTGACCGTCTTCAATCCAAGCGACTTCGCGATTCCGATCACTGCGCGACCGACGCCGGAATTGGCCGCGTTCTGGATCACCCAGGCGCCGGGAGCCAATGTGACGAAATCGGTCAGCAACAGGTAAGCCGTTGCCGGATTGATGCCGAGCATCGCCAGTTGCAACGGATCGCCGTCGGGGAGCGCCCGCAACCAACTGGCATCCGCCTTGATGCGTTCCGCCCAGGCCGGCGAGGGATAGGGGATCAGCGTACGGTCGCCTTGTTTGAGATGCGTGACGCCACGACCCACCGCCACGACGCGCCCGACACCCTCCGTTCCCACAACGCTCGGCAGTTTCGGCCGGTAGCCATAGCGGCCCGAGATCATCAGGAGGTCGCTCATGTTGATGGGCGAGGCCTCCAGCGCGAGCACGACTTCGCCGTCGCCGGGGGCGCCGACATCCGGAACGTCGACGAGTTTCATCACCTCGGCCGGGTTGCCGAACGCCTCGATCTGGATCGCCTTCATGGGAGTGCCTCCAAATTATATACTACATAGTATATAACGGGGAGGCGCTGTCAAGAAAGCAGCTTCATCGCCTGGTCGAGCGTGGCGCGGACGCGCGCCGCGTCCGGGGCGTCCTTTGCCAGCACCATGAGCCCCTGATAGATCGCCATGATCGTATGCGCGACCGCATCGGGATCGAAGTCGTCGGCGAACTGGGCACGGTCGGCCCGCAGGCGGTCGCGCAGCAATTGCTCGAGCTTGCGGTTGAAGGCCTGGATCCGCTTCCGCACCTCCTGTTCGGCCACGCCGTCGACGGAGGTATTGACGGAGAGGCAGCCGCGGCTGCCCTTCACGCCCGAACAACGAGGCACGAAGCCGGTCAGCCAGCGCTGGATGGCCTCGCGCGCGGAGGGCCCGTCATTGATGATGTGCTCGGCCTTTTCGACGATATAGGCGTGGTAGCGGTCGAGCACCTTCAGGAACAGCGCGTTCTTGTCGCCGAAGGCGGCATAGAGGCTCGGCTTGGTGAGGCCTGTCGCTGCGGTGATGTCGTCGAGCGATGTGCCCTGAAAGCCGTTCTGCCAGAACACGTCGCGCGCGAGGTCGAGCACTTCGTCGGGATCGAAACTGCGCGGTCTTGCCATGCCGTCTATCTACGCGTTGGCACGGGCTTCGCCAAGCTCAGCCTGCGCCAGCGACCGGCGGCGCCGCCGCCTGTCGGCGGAACAGGATGCGTTGGTAGAACCAGCCGATCGCGACCAGCACAACGCCGAGGCACATGAAGGACAGCGCGCGGTAGACGCCCGTGAGCTGCGACATGTCGATCACGAACGCCTTCACGATGGTCAGCGCGATGACGGCGGCCGAGGCCATCCGCGCGCGCTGCGAGCCAACGACGATGCCGATCCCGAGCAGCACGACGCCGAATGCCAGCCAGGCGATCGAATAGGTGTATTGCTCGGCGCCCGTGGTCGGGCCATGCGACAGCACCGGGCCGTGGTAGAGCCGGCGGATTTCGAAGCTGACATAGGTGAGCGCGAGGATCAGCGCGCCGGCCGCGAGCGTGTTGCCGTAGGCGGCCGGGCGCCGTCCGGCGACCGCATAGGACAACAGCAGCGCCAGCACCGCGGGCAGGGCATAGCCGAGCAGAAGCAGGTTGATGAAGCTGCCGCCGACATTGATCGGCCACAGGATCGGCGTCTCCAGCAGCATCAGGCCGAAGACCGCGGCAAGACCGGCGAACACCGTCAGCAGCACCGCGCTGATGTTGTGCACGATGCTGGCCGTGCGAATGCGCAGCCGTTCCAGCCCGATCGCCATCGCCAGCGCCGTGCAGACCTGCAGCGCGACCTCGGTGAGGCCGGCGCTGTTGCGGTAGACGTCGCCCTGGTTGACGGCGTGGCGGATCTCCATGAAGGCGAGCAGGACCGTGAACAGGATCGCAGCCGATTCCACCGCGCGGAGCGACGCATCGTCGCCGTTGCGGCGCAGGAAGATGCTGGCTGCCCAGAACGAGGCGGCGGGAATGCCGTAGCCCCACAACAGCCAGTTGAAGATCGGCGTGGTGCCGACGGCATCGCCGACAATCCGCGGCTCGTAGCCGATGCGCAGCACCACGATGCCGGCGAGGATCGCGGCCAACTGGCGCAGGAATGGAATTGGCCGCTGCAGCGAGATCCAGGCGGTGCCGAGCGACATCAGCGCCAGCGCAATCGTGAGCCAACCCTTTTCCAGCGCGAAAGTGAGCGCAAGCGCCAGCGCGGCGAGCGTGCCTGTCGCAAACAGCGCGATCGAGGCCGAATGTCCGGGCCGATCCTCGCGCCTGGTCAGGAATTCGGTCGCGGCGGCGAAGGCCGCGGCGAGCAATACCGCGAGGATCGCGAACGGGATCGAGCGGTCGAGCTGCGCGATCCGGGCGTAGAGCGCGACCAATACCGCCAGCGGTGTGAAGGTGGCGGCCGCAGCCCACTGCACGGTGATCGCAGCCTCGGTGAAGCGGCGCTGCGCGAGGAAGCCGCTCACGCCGAACATGCCGGCGAAGATCGCCGCCGTGGTCAGGTGCAGCGAGACCGAGCCGTCGGTGGCGTTCGGACCGATGCCGGGCAGGGGGCCGCCGGGCAAAACCAGCATGTCCGGATTGCCGCGCACCGCCCATTCCGCGAACACGATGAACACGAACAGCGCGGCTGCGCAGATGGCCGCGGTGGCCGCCGGCGTGCGCCAGGCAACGAACAGACTGCCGGCGACCAGGAGGCCGAAGCTGATCAGCGCCGGGTCGGCGTGAAAGCTGTTCAGCACGATCAGCAGCGCGCCGAACAGATAGACGATCAGCGAGCCCGATGAGATCGGCTCGACCTGTTCGCCCTCCGCCTCCGGTCCGAACATGAAGCCGCAGACGACCAACAGCGCCGCGAGGATGAATCCGGCGATGACATGGAAGGCGTGCGGTCCGATCATCGACGGCCCGCATTGCAGGCACGGAAAGGTCCAGAGCAGCGCGAACACGACCGTGGTGACGGCAAGCCAGCGCCACAGCCGGATTCGGGCGAGGCCGAACGACGCCGCGGTGACGATCGCAAGATAGATGTAGAGCGCCCAGAAATCCGGCTTTTCGGATGAAACGAGGATCGGCGTGGCGAAGGCGCCGACGACGCCGAGTCCGGCCAGCGCCGGCCCATGCAGCAGCGCTGCGGCGAGCGTGCCGAGCGCGACCAGTCCGAGCAACACGAAAGCGGTAGCGGGCGCGAGGAAGTCGTAGAGCGCGTAGGCCGCATAGACGGTCGCGAATGCCACGGACGTTCCGGCGGCGGTGAGGATCGCCGGGATATTGGCTGAGAGCAGCGGTGCGATCGTGGAAATGCTTTCCTTGCGCCGCGTCCATTCACCGGCGCCGAGCAGCGCCAGCGCGAACAGGCCGCCGAGCATGGTGCGCACGCCGGGCCCGAGCAGGCCGGCCTCGATCGAATAGCGCACCATGAAGAAGCCGCCGAGCGCCAGCGTCAGGCCGCCGAGCCACACCACCCATCGGGTGCCGATGGTTTCCTCGAAGCCGGGTTGTGACGGCGGCAGCGGGGGTGGCGCGGGCGGAGTGCCGGATGGCGCGTCAGGTTCTGCAGCTTGCTCGGCCATCCCGGGTGCGGCCTGGATGGCCTCGGGCGGTAACGGCGGAGGCATGGCCGCAGACGGCGGCGAGGTCGCAGGCGTGGGCTCGTGCTCCGGGGCGAGTGGCGGCGGCGATGCCGGCCGTGCCGCCGTGGCAGTCGCAGTCTCGAGGGCGTCGAGCCGCGTGCGCAGTGCGGCCACCTCGTTCATTGACTTCAGCGCAAACGCAAATGCGACGATCGCAATGACGAAAACAATGAACTCCAGCATCAGGCCTCCAGGCGGGCGCGCGAGGGGCGTAGCCAATCACGTCCGCGGTCGTCGCAATCCATTGAGTGGAGGTTGAGCCGCAAAAAGTTCAATCATCAAAGCGGCAATTCCGCGCGGCTCACTCCAGGTCGACCCGGAACGGCTGGTTTTCGACGCTCATCGCGCCCGGCCCGATCTCGTCGAGCGCGCGGACCATCCGGCCCTGCCGCCCGAGCGCCTTGTCGGCGAGGCTCACCATCAGCCGGTTCGGCGACGCGATCGGGGAGGCGGCGCGGATTTGGCGTGCGATCGCGACCTCGTCGCGGTGCGGATTGAGCGCGCAGGCGGCGGCGAATGCGCTCGCCGTCGAGCGGCTGATGCCGGCATAGCAGTGCACCACCATCGGGGCGCTGCGGTCCCAACTCCGCACGAAGTTCAGGACTTGCTCGATGTGCATTTCCGACGGCGCGATGAAGCCGTCCATCACTTCGGTGATGTCGTCAACCTGCACGCGCAGATGGTTGGCCTCGAGCACGGAGAGCGGCCGCTGCACCTGGGCGACGTTGGCCATCACGGTGAGGATGTGGCTGGCGCCGGTCAGTCTTACGGTTTCAGGAAGCAGGGCGAGCGAGCAGACGTGAAGCATCATGGTCCTTGGGCAACGTGGTCACGCCCAATTATAGCCGCTGCCGTAGGGTGGGCAAAGCGCAGCGTGCCCACCATGCTTCCACGATTTCGCTTCTGGAACGGTGGGCACACTGCGCTTTGCCCACCGACTATTCCCCCCTCACTGCGGCCAATCCTTGTAGAGGGTGATTCCGATCATGATCATCGAGCCGACTGCGACCACCAGCGCGCAGACAAACGGCAATTGTTCCAGCACAGCGACAACTGCCGTTCGCCCGCCAGGAGTTCTCTTCATATGCGCAAAGCGCCAGCCTGCCACACCCATTCGGACAACTCCGTTTGGCCCCCAGCAGCGGCGGTCTGACTCTATCAACGCGAAGCGCTCGCGGAGCTATAGCCAATTCGGGTGTAACCCTGGATCAAGGTGAAGGAACCCTTCAGCCCTGCCGTCAGTGCAACCGCTGATTCGCCGGGTCGGCGCACATCTGTTCGATAAGGGGACGCGCGGCCGCTTTTGCCTACCTTACCAGATTACGCCGCCACCGCGTTGAAGCGTTCGAGGAACCGCTTCTCGGCTTTTGCCGCGGTCCAGGGTGTCAGGTAGTCGCGCTCGGTCGCCTCGGGCAGTGTGGGATCGCGGCCGAACAGGCGCCTGGCTTCGGCTTCCGAGAATCCCGCAAGGCGGGTTGCTTCGAGAAAGGCGGCGCCGCGGTCGGCGGCCTTGATCTGCTGCGTGATCTCGTCGGCCAGCATCGCCGGCAGGCCGAAGCGGATGTGGATTGCGGAGAGCAGGCGCTTCTCCACTGTCTTGTAGTCGCCGCCGAGCACCGCCTTGAACGGCGAGATCATGTCGCCGATGACATATTCCGGCGCATCGTGCAGCAGCGCCGCGCGCCGCACGCCGACATCGATGCGCGGGGTCTGTTGCCGCATCACCGCCTCGACCAGGAGCGTATGCTGCGCGACCGAGAAAATATGCGCGCCGCTGGTCTGGCCGTTCCAGCGGGCGACGCGGGCGAGCCCGTGGGCGATGTCGGCGATCTCGATGTCGAGCGGCGAAGGATCGAGCAGATCGAGCCTTCGCCCGGAAAGCATGCGCTGCCAGGCGCGCGTGTCAGCTTTCGCGGCCTGCGATCTTTTGCCGGTCATTTCACTTTGAAACGGAGGCTGCGATGCTTGCCGCCGCAGCTCTCGTGGCAGAAGCAGGTGACGAGATGGTCGTTGACGATGCCGGTCGCCTGCATGAAGGCGTAGACGATGGTCGGGCCGACGAACTTGAAGCCGCGCGAGGCCAGCTCCTTCGAGACCTTGATCGACAGCGGCGTCGAGGCCGGCACGCTCGCCGTGGTCTTGAACTCGTTGACCTTGGGCCGGCCGTCGACGAAATCCCACAGGAATTTCGAGAAGCCCGGACCTTCTTCCATGATCTTCAGATAGGACTTCGCGCTCGCAATCGTGCCCTCGATCTTGGCGCGGTTGCGCACGATGCCGACATCGTTCATCAGCGCGTGGACCTTCTTGGCGTTGTAGCGCGCGATCTTCTCGGGCTGGAAGTCGTCAAAGGCTTTGCGGAAATTCTCGCGCTTGCGCAGGATCGTGATCCAGGAGAGGCCGGCCTGGAAACCGTCGAGGATCAGCTTCTCGTAAAGCGCGCGGTCGTCATATTCCGGCACGCCCCACTCCTCGTCGTGATAGGCGACGTAGAACGGATCTTCGCCCGGCCACGGGCAGCGAATCTTGCCGTCGGGATGCAGTTGCGCAGTGCGGCTCATGCGACGGTCTTTTTCGGCGCGGCGCGCACGACGTCAGGCTCGGCGAGCCTCAGACCGAGGCCGCCGGCGGAAAGCGAAAGCCCGGCATCGAGCGCGTCAGCGACGCGGTCGGTGCGGATCAGCGCCAGTCCGTTCTGTCCGGCGGACGAGCCCATGGTGCCAACCTGCTTGTCGCCGGCCAGGATCGTGGCGCCCGGCTCGGGCGAGAGATCGTCCAGGATGATCTTGACAGTGCGCGTGCGCGCGGTGCCGCGATGCTGCATCCGCGACACGACTTCCTGGCCGACATAGCAGCCCTTGTCGAAATCGACACCGCCAAGGCGGTCCATGTTGGTCTCGTGCGGGAAAGCATCGCCATAGCTGAAATCGAGCCCGCCGCGCGGGACACCATTCGCAATGCGGTGCGCCTCATAGGCGGCACTGTCGACGAGGTCGGCGCCGATGAGACCCGCGACCCTGGCTTTCAAGTCTTCGGGCACCAGGATCCGGAAGCCCAGCGCGTCGTTGCGGGGATCGGCGAAGCAGAGGTCGGGCTTCGTCGCCGGCTCGCCGTCCCAGGCCGCCAGCACACCCAGCCCGTCGGACAGATTCTCGACCGCGACCTTTGCGCGCAGCTTGTAGAAGCGCAGCTTGTCGGTCAGCGCTTGCGCGAGCGCGCGCGGCACGTCGATCAGGAAGCCGCCGCCATGCCCCGCCGGCGCCTCCGTGATCAGGAAATCGACGATGATCTTGCCCTGCGGGGTCAGCAGCGCGCCGAACCGGCCCGCGCCCGGCTTGAGGTCGGTCAGGTCTGACGTGACGAGGCCGTTGAGAAAGTTGCGGGCGTCCTCGCCCGTCACCTTGACCACGCCCCGATCGGGTAGAAATGCTGCTGTCATGCGGCTTTATTCGGCCCTTTTCCAAGGTTCCTTTGGGAAACGGAGCTAGCCGATATCCCCTGCGAAGTTAAGGCGCTAAACTGCGCCGAACAAGGCCCGGCAGGCACCTTGAACACGGGCGCGAGGAGCGATGAATCAGCATTTTGACACCATTCTAAAATCCGGCACCGTGGTCAATCAGGACGGCGAGGGTGTCCGCGACATCGGCATCAGGAGCGGCCGCATCGCCGAGATCGGCGGCCTGAACTGTGATTCCGCCGACGAGGTGATCGACTGCAAGGGCCTGCACGTCCTGCCCGGGGTGATGGATACCCAGGTGCACTTCCGCGAGCCCGGCCCGACCCACAAGGAAGATCTCGAGACCGGATCGCGCAGCGCGGTGCTCGGCGGCGTCACGGCCGTATTCGAGATGCCCAACACCGATCCGCTGACGGTGACGGAATCCGCCTTCATCGACAAGGTGAAGCGCGCCCATCACCGCATGCATTGCGATTTCGCCTTCTTCATCGGCGGTACCCGCGAGAACGTGCAGGACCTGCCGGAACTCGAACGCGCGCCGGGCTGCGCCGGCGTCAAGGTGTTCATCGGCTCCTCGACCGGCACGCTGCTGGTCGAGGACGACGATAGTCTGCGCCGCATCTTCAACGTGATCCGCCGCCGCGCCGCGTTCCACGCCGAGGACGAATACCGCCTCAACGACCGCAAGCCGCTCAGGGTCGAGGGCGATCCGCGCTCGCATCCGGTCTGGCGCGACGAGGTCGCCGCGCTGATGGCGACGCAGCGGCTGGTCAAGCTCGCGGATGAGACCGGCAAGCGCATCCACGTGCTGCACATCTCGACCAAGCAGGAGATCGATTTCCTGCGCGACCACAAGGATGTCGCGTCCTGCGAGGCGACGCCGCATCACCTCACCATGGCGGCGCCGGAATGCTACGAGCGGCTCGGCACCCATGCGCAGATGAATCCGCCGGTGCGCTCGGCCGACCATCGCGAGAGGATCTGGTACGGCATCGAGCAGGGCATCATCGACGTGCTCGGCTCCGATCACGCCCCGCATACGCTGGAAGAGAAGGCGAAGACCTATCCGGCTTCGCCCTCGGGCATGACCGGCGTGCAGACGCTGGTGCCCCTGATGCTCGATCACGTCAACGCCGGCCGCCTGTCGCTGGCGCGCTTCGTCGACCTCACCAGCGCCGGCCCGGCGCGGCTCTTCAACATCGCCTGCAAGGGCCGCATCGCGGCCGGCTATGACGCCGATTTTACCATCGTCGATCTGAAGCGCAGCGAGACCATCACCAACCAGTGGATCGCCTCGCGCGCAGGCTGGACGCCCTATGACGGGATGCGCGTCATCGGCTGGCCGGTCGGCACGTTCATCCGCGGCAAGCGGGTGATGTGGCAGGGCGAAGTGGTGACGCCATCGCTGGGCGAGCCGGTGCGGTTTTTGGAGACGTTGAAGGCGTAGCCCCGGCGTCATGCCCGCGCAGGCGGGCATCCAGTACGCCGCGGCCTCTCGGCTTGATCGCGACTGTCTCTGGAATACTGGATCACCCGCCTTCGCGGGTGATGACGGCGGATTATGCGGAAACGATTACTGCCGCGCCAGCGTCAGCGAGAACTCGCCGTTGCGCACGCGCGCCGGCAGCCCCTCGACGAACTTCGCCACCGCCTCTTCCCCATAGGTGCCGACCAGTTCGGCAAGCGCGGCGAACAGGCTCGCCTGCGCGAGGCAGTCGCCATCGATGCCGTCATGGCGCGCTTCGGCCCAGGCCTCGTTGAGGTAGCTGAGCGCGGCCTGCTTCTGCTCGTGGTCAGGCAGGGGGTCGCGGGCAATCGAAAACGCTGGAATGCGCATGAAACTCACAGGGCATGTTGGCGCGATTCACGGCGAATCACGTCATGCACAAAGCTGTAGCATGCAGATTGGGCACGCCTAGGCCACTTCTTTAGGAAGGGTTAATGCCGGCGTGTAGGGTAAATCGCTCAATTGGCATAGCGCGCGGTCAGGTCGCGCGAGATCTTCGAACCTTCCTCGACGTAGCGGCGGATTGCCACGACGGCCGCCGGCGTACAGCTGCGGTAGGTCTGCTGGAATCCGTTATAGCCGCGGTTGAAGCCCGCGATCATGCGGGCGCGGCGGTCGCCGGAGGGGGTTTCGGCGTCGATCAGCGCCTGCATCTCGTTGCGCCATTTGGCGCCTTCGTTGCTGCCGCAGATGCCGCGCAGATAGTGCAGGGTGCCGAGAATTTCGGCGAGCCGCTGCAGGTCGCCGTCAAACGGCGCCGCGGCATCCTCCGCCCGCGCGGGCGAGAGATTGCACGCCGTGACGAGGATGAGGGCGGCCAGGAGAACTTTCGACATGGCAGCGTCATATGCCTGTGGATTGTGCTGCAGGCAAGGCGCCGGGACCTGCCCATAGGGCTTCAAATCAGCCGCCGGGCGGCCTGGATCACCTCCTGCAGTCCGCCGGTGACCTTGAGATCGCCGATCGCCTCCGGCTCAAGCCATTTGAAATCGTCGTGTTCGTCGTTCAGGTGGGGGTCCTGCGCCACCCATCGCGCCGCAAACGACAAGATCAGATAGTGCCCGCCGCCGGTCGGCCCGGGCAGCACCTCGCGCCAGCCGGCCAGAGCGACAATGTCGATCCGGAGTCCGGTCTCCTCGTCGACCTCCCGGTGCAGCGCCGTATGCAGGGATTCGCCGAATTCGACCCGGCCGCCCGGCAGCGAATAGAACCCCTTGCCGGGCGATCGTGCACGGCGGACCAGAAGCACCTTGCCGTCGCGAAAGATCGCGCCGGAAACGGCAAGCTGAGGACGGGCAGGCAGGGCGGGGGAGGTCAAGAGGCGATCCAAAACCGGGGAAACCGGTACCGATCATGCCCGATTGGCGGCGAAAGGTCTAACCGCCAGGTTCGTCAAGCCCGGCTAAGACCATGTTTCAGCTACTCGCTCGCCATGATCCGTTCGATGTCGGCCTCCGTGCCGCCATTGATGATGCCGCCGGCGAGTGCGACCAGCGGCTTGACCCAGATCGTGGCCTGCTCGGCCAGCTTGGCACGGGTCTTGTCCTGGTGCACCTTGCCCATCGCGGTGCTCACCGCCGTCAGGATCGAGGTCATGGTTGTCGTAATGTTGTCGAACTCGGCGCGGGTCGTGGGATCGGCCGCTTCATAGGCCTCGATCGCGAGGTCGCGCGCCCTGAAGTTGGAGGCCGTAAAATGTTCGGCATAGGACATCGGGCGCCAGCTCATGAAATCCTCGGCACATTCCGGCATATCCGGAATCATCTCGAGCAGCATGATGGCTTCGTTGAAGTGATTCAGGTAATCGGTGGCAAGCCCGGTGCGCGGATTGATGTTGGCGGCACGCAATGCCGCCGCCCGGGCCTCGTCCGGGCCCGCCGGTCGCGGGGTCTGGCGATCGGACATGGAAGTCATCCCGCCCCGAGCATTTCGGTTCTGATTGAATCAGAACCGAAATGCTCGGGATTCTTGTTTCGACGCGTTTTCTTCACGCGAACCGGTGTCCACTTCGCTTGAAAACGCTCCAATGTTTGACAGCGGCGGTTAAAAGGTCCTGAACGAGTACTTAGTTCTCCCGGATTATGTGCGGACGCTTCGTCATCACCTCGCCGCCTGAGGCAATCAGGCTGCTCTTTGGCTACGCTGAGCAGCCCAATTTCCCGCCGCGGCACAACATTGCGCCGACCCAACCCGTTCCCGTGGTGATCCTCGAGAACGGCGGCCGGCATTTCCGGCTGATGCGCTGGGGCCTGGTGCCCGCCTGGGTCAAGGATCCCCGTCAGGTCGGCCTCCTGTTCAACGCCCGCTCGGAGACGGTGCTGCAGAAGCCCGCCTTCAAGAACGCGATCCGGCGTCGTCGCTCGCTGATCCCGGCCGACGGCTATTATGAATGGCACGACGAGGGCAGCCGCAAGCGGCCCTATTTCATCTATCGCCGCGACAGGCAGCCGGTCGGCTTCGCCGCGCTGGCGGAGACCTGGATGGGCCCGAACGGCGAGGAGATCGATACGGTTGCGATCATCACCGCACCGGCGAGCGCCGACCTGGCGAGGTTGCATCACCGCGTGCCCGTGACGATCTCGCCTGAAGCTTTCGAGCGCTGGCTCGATTGCCGCAACGACGAGGTGTCGCTGGCGATGCCGCTCTTGAAGGGCCCAGCGGTCGGCGAATTCGCCTGGCATGAAGTTTCGACGCGGGTCAACCACGCCGCCAATGACGATGCGCAATTGGTGCTGCCGATCACGGACGAGGAGCGCCCGGCCGAAGCGCCGAAGCCGAAGCGGACGACACCGCGCAAGGCGCCGCCGATGGCGGAAGACGATGACGGGCAGGGGAGTTTGTTTTAGGGGATCGTAGGATGGGCACGCTGCGCTTTGGCCACCGTACGACTCACCGAAAAATATTCAGCGCCGCGTATTGCACGAGCATGATGGTCTTGGCGTCGACGATGCGGCCGTCTGCGATCATCGCGAGCGCTTCATCGATCGACAGTTCTAGCACCTCGATGTCCTCGCCTTCGTGTGCAAGTCCGCCGCCGTCGCCGACCCGCATCGAGGAATCATATTCGGCGACGAAGAAATGCAGTTTCTCCGTCACCGAGCCCGGGCTCATATAGGCCTCGAACACCTTGTGGACGTGATGAAGCCGGTAGCCGGTCTCTTCTTCCGCTTCGGCGCGGATCCGGTTCTCCGGGGTTTCGTCGTCCAGCATGCCCGCGGCCGCTTCGATCATGAAATCGTCATGGCCGTTGATGAAGGGAGGCAGGCGGAATTGCCGCACCAGCACCACGCTGCGCGCGGCGAGATTGTAGGGCAGCAGCGTCGCGGCATTGCCGCGGTCGAACACCTCGCGGCTCAGCGTCTGCCAGGCACCGTCGCTGCGGCGGTAGTCGAAGGTCACCGACTTCAGCACGTAGTGCGCGTCCGAAAGGATGCGGACGTCCTTGACGCGGATACGGTCGGAGATGCTCACGGGTGCCTCGGGCTACGGTGTCGGTTCGCGGCCATCGAGCCATTTGGCGTAGAAGATACGCTTCTGCTCGAAATAGCCGAGCGATTCATAGAAGGCTTGAACCTTGCTGTTGTCGGGTCGCACCATTAGCTGGATTTTTTCGATGCCGCGGGCACGAAGCCAGTCTTCAGCCGCTGTCATCATCGCCTTGCCAAAACCCTTGAAGCGGTGATCGGGATCGGACGCGACGTAATAAACCCAGCCGCGATGGCCGTCATGGCCAACCAGCACCGACGCGACGATATCGCCGTCGTGCCGGCCCAGCAGCACCGTCGAATTACTTTCCTTGCGCGCGAGCGCGATGTCTGCGGCCGGATCGTTCCATGGCCGCGCCGTGCCGCAACGTTGCCACAGCGCGACGACGTCGCCGACGTCAGCGTCTTCAATTGGCTTGATCGTCAGCGTCTCGTGGGTTGAAGCGTTCACAGCACTTTTCCAGGATTCATGATGCCGAGCGGATCGAGCATTGCCTTGATGCTGCGCATCAGTTCGATCGCGACCTTGTCCTTGACGTCGGGCAGTTCATCGCGCTTGAGCACGCCGATGCCGTGCTCCGCCGAGATCGAGCCGCCCATCCGCAGCACGATGTCGAACACGACAGCGTTGACCTCGTGCCAGCGGTCGAGGAAGTCCGCGCTGTCACCGCCGATCGGCTGGCTGACATTGTAGTGGATGTTGCCGTCGCCGAGATGGCCGAACGGCACCGGCCGCGCGCCCGGGATCAGCTTGACCACCGCCGCGTTGGCCTCCTCGATGAAGGCCGGGACCGCGGCGACCGGCACCGAGATGTCATGCTTGATCGAGCCGCCTTCCGGCTTCTGCGCCGCTGACATCTCGTCGCGCAATTTCCAGAACGCCTGGCGCTGGCTCAAGTTCGCGGCGATCACGGCGTCGTCGACGATGCCGTCTTCCATGCCCTCGGCGAGGATGACTTCCAGCGTATCGCGCGCATCGTCGCGCGGCGAGGAAAGCTCCATCAGCACATACCAGGGGTGCTTGCTCGTAAGCGGATCGCGGATGTCGATGCCATGGCGGATCGAGAAATCTACCGCGATGTCGGCGAGCAGCTCGAAGCTGGTCAGGCTGCCGGCGGCTTCGGTTTGCGAGATCGACAGCAGCTTCAAGGCATCCGCCGGCGATTTCAGCCCGACAAAGGCGGTCTCGATCGCGCGCGGCTTCGGAAACAGTCTGAGCGTCGCCGCGGTGATGATGCCGAGCGTGCCCTCCGCGCCGATGAAGAGATTGCGCAGGTCGTAGCCGGTATTGTCCTTTTTCAGTTTCGACAGCGCGTTGAGCACGCGCCCGTCGGCGAGCACCACTTCGAGCCCGAGCGCCATCTCGCGCGCCACGCCATACGCCAATGCAGCGGTGCCGCCGGCATTGGTCGAGAGGTTGCCGCCGATGGTGCAGCTTCCCTCGGCGCCGAGCGAGAGCGGAAACAGCCGGTCGACATCGCTGGCGCGCTGCTGCGCCACCTGCAGCACCACGCCGGCCTCGCAGGTCATGGTGTTGGAGGCGGTATCGATCTCGCGGATCTTGTCCATCCGCCGCAGCGAAATCACCACCTCGCCATGATGCGGCGTCTGTCCGCCGACCAGGCCGGTATTGCCGCCCTGCGGCACCAGCGCGATGCGATGCGCCGAGGCAAGCCTGCAGATCGCGGCGACCTCCGCGGTCGAGCCCGGCCGCAGCACCAGCGGCGAGCGACCCTGGAACAGGTTGCGCTCCTCGACGAGGTAGGGCGCGATGTCGGTGGCGTCAGTCACCGCATATTTGTCGCCGACGATGGCGCGGAACTTGTCGATCAGTTCCGGCGGAAGCTGCGGCGCTGGCGGCTCTGCGATGTTCATCCCGGTCTCTTTCACTCCGGCCGCCTTCATTCGCGGCCAACGGCTGCGCGGCGCAGCCGGTCGTTGATGGCTTCGCCCAGGCCTTCACCCGGAATGGGCATTACCGCGATCGCACGCGCGGCCCTGGTGTCGAGCGCGCGGAGATAGCCGAACAGATTGGCGGCGGCCTCGGCAAGATCGCCTTCCGCCGACAGATTCATCACGGCGGCCGCCGAATCAACCCCCGATATGTTCAGGGGCCCAAACGCCAGGAGCGCCTCTCCCGGCTCGATCCTGTCGGCGTTGAGTCGCACGCGCGTGCGCGGGGCGTAGTGGGAGGCAAGCATGCCCGGCGCGAGCGGCTTGCCGCCGTCGCCCGGCGCGAGCGGCTGGCCGTTGTCGCTTTCGGCGTCCGCCGGCAATTGATCGAGCCTGTGGCCGAGCACGCGCTCGATCTCGGCGCGCGGCAGGCCGCCCGGCCGCAGCAGCGTGGCGCGGTCGAAGCAGCCGACGATGGTGGATTCGACCCCGACCTCGACCGGGCCGCCATCGACGATCAGGTCGATGCGCCCCGACAGGTCGCTTACGACATGCTCCGCCGTGGTCGGCGAGACATGGCCGGAGAGGTTGGCGGAAGGCGCCACCACCGGCCGGCCGAGGGCGCGCAGGATGTCGCGGGCAATGGCGTGGGCGGGCACGCGCACCGCGACCGTATCGAGCCCCGCGGTCGCAAGCTCCGCCACCGGGCAGTCTTCCGTTTTCGGCAGCACCAGCGTCAGCGGCCCCGGCCAGAACACTTCCGCGAGCGCGGTCGCCACCGCGTCGAATCGGGCGATTCGGCGTGCGGCGGCGAGATCGCTGACATGCGCGATCAGGGGATTGAACGCCGGCCGCCCCTTGGCCTGGTAGAGGTGGGCAATCGCGGTCGCGTTGGTGGCGTCGGCGCCGAGCCCGTAGACGGTCTCGGTCGGGAACGCCACCAGGCCGCCTTCGGCGAGTACGCCGGCCGCCGCGGCAGTCGTGGCTGTTCCGGCCGGCAAGATCCGGGTTTTCAGGCTGGTTTTCACTGTGACTAAAATCCTCGAATGCGCTGCTTGCGGTCGCTCAAGCCCGACGCTATAAGCCGCGTTCTCAGTCGGAGTGTGGCTCAGCCCGGTAGAGCACTGCGTTCGGGACGCAGGGGTCGCAGGTTCGAATCCTGCCACTCCGACCATTATTTCAATGACTTATAATTTCGGCATTCCGGCGGCGCAACGAAATGCGCAACCAAATGGCCTCTTAGCGGCATCTCCACCGCAGATTTCGGACGATTTTCCAGCCTCGGAGACCCCGTGCGGGCCGCGGTCTGGGCAAGTTGAGATTGATGGGATTTCGAAGGGGCGCTCGGGAATCAGGTTGCCTAATCGCATCTGGCGGGGCCAGCGTCCCGATGAGCCGCGGGCTTCCCGGGTCCGCAGGCCACCGCAATCGACCGCCCTCTGAAACCGGTTACTTTTCCGGCGCCCGCAGCAGTATGGCGTGGGCGTGCATGTCGCCGGCGAGGCTAAGCGCCACGACCCATGGTGTGCTCACCTTGCCGTGCATCAGGCACAGATTCACGGGAATATTTGCGACGGTCATGTTGGCGTTTTCGGCGAGCGTAAAGAACGTCGCGCCGGGCTCCAGCGTCTTTTGCCAGACATCCAGCAATGTCTGCGAGGCCTGGTGGCCGGTCAGGGTAACGTCCTTGGAAGAGATGCCCTGGCGTTGCAGGAGGCGGCTCACGGCCTGCGGCGCCGTTTGGCCACCGAAGGTGCCAAAATGCTTCAGACCCGATTCGGTGACGTGGTAGTAGGGACCGGTCCAGTTCTGGGCCTGCGGATTCGGGTCCGAGACCCCGGGTTCAAACCGTACCTGGCGACGGTCGCCGATCAGAAACATATCGCCGAAATTCTGCTCCTGGGCGATCACCTCGGTATCCACCAGACGCCAGCGCGGTTGCTGCTCCGGCGCTGCCACGCCTACCACCGCAGCGGCCGCGCCGTCGGCCGCGCTCACCGACTGCGGCGTGTGGTAATCCATGATGGTTGTCCAGCCGCCGCCGATCGCGACCAGGATGTTGCGCGCACGTCCGGCGCGGATCATGGCGTCGGCCAGTGCCACGCCGACATTGAAATTGCTGAAATCATTTGCCAGCGGAATCGTCAGCGTCCTGTCCGAGAGCTTCAGATCTCGCGTCAGCGCGAACAAATCCGGCGGTACGAAATAGGTATTCGGAGAGAGGCTGCCCATGACGATGTCGATCTGGCTGATGTCCAGGCCAGCATCGGCAATCGCTGCGCGTGCAGCCGGCACGAGGATATCGAGCACGGTCTGGCCCTCGGCCAGCACATGGCGCTTGTCATAGCCCGTGAATAGACCCTGTCCGTCAGGATGGTGCTCACGGAGCCAATCGAAGATCCTGTCGTCGTTGGTGCGGATGTCAGCCGGCAGATTTTGGGCCATGCCGATAATGCCGATGCGGCTTTCAGTCATGCGGGCCACTCCGGATCAGGCTAAGCCGAGACGATGCAGGACGATATCGGCAGTCTCCAGCGCGCCCTCGGCCCATGTCTGGTTGGTCGAGTACGCTTCACCGCAGATATAACAGGGAAAGTTCGCGACGGGCTGGGTCATGTGCTCGAGCATCTCTGCCGAGTTGTAGTTGACGTTCCAGAGATGCACGCCGCCGCCATACGGATCGCGCGACCAGTCCATATAGGCGGCATCGGTCGGCTTCGGCGCGCTCTCAATGCCGTGCATCTGCAACAGCTGGCGGTGCAGTTCGTCCACCATCGGCTGCGTGGCCTTGTGCGCGTCCCAATTTGCCTGCAACCGCTTGGAGAACTCGTCCGTCTGAAGTGACGACGCAAGCGGACTTGGGGCTCGGTTGAATGTCGGCAGCGCGCGCAGCACTGGCGCGCCCAATTGCAGGCCGGCCCTCTGCACGTCCGCGATGGTGTCGAGACCAGCCCAGAAGTCGACGTTCAGGAGGTCGTCATAAGCCATCACGAGGCCGCGCTCGCCGGGCTTGGGCACGCCACCACCGTCCGAACCGGCAGGCCAATAATAGCACTGCCGCAACGGCAGGTCCGTGAGTGATCGGCCGCTGGAAACCCCTGCCGCCTGCCACCAGCTCTCGGGATACAGCAGAAAACACTTGAAGAGCGGAATCGCGCGGACCGAGGCGAGGTCGTGTCGGAATTGAGTGTTCCTTGAGTCAAGTACCTCGCCCTCCGGCCGCAACAATTCGATCGCGCGACGGGGCATCGCAAGCACGATGGCGCGAGCGGTAATCTTGCGGCCATCGCGCAAATCAAGCTGTACGCCCTTCGATCCGTCGGCGAGCTCAACGCCAACAAAGCCATCCAGCCAGCAGTTGAATTCGATTTCGCCTCCGGCGTCGCGGAATCTCTGCTGCAATTGCCAGGGCACCGCCTCGTAGCCCTCGTTCACCATCCGGTACTCGACACCCTCCGCAAAATCGAAAAATTCGGTGATGAGGTCGAGCGCGTTGGTGTTGCCGCCCAGGCAGTCATAGCCGACGGTCGTGCGCGCAGCGTTGTAGCCGTCCGGACTGATATACTTGGCCAGCAGGTTCCAGAATGCGTGCTGCCACAGCGGCAGGCCGTCGATCTTCTGGTCCAGCAGGTATTGCCGGAGCTGGCCGCTTTTGAGCTTGTCGGGGATCTCCGGCATGAGCTTGATCAATTCCCGCGTGATCAGCTCCGCCGGACTGGCACCCGTTTGGGCCGCGAGCCACTCGGCCTCGGCCGGGTCGAACCAGTAGGGGAGCACGTCCGGGTCGCCAAGCTGTGACGTGCGCAGAAGCTGGCCGCGCAGGAACGCAATGTTGTTTGAGACGTCCACGATCTGCTTATGGATCGGCAGCTTGAGTACGTTCTCGACCAGGTCTTTCATCCGCGTTTGCGCGGGGCTGACGTAGCGCATGCCGCCGATCTCGGCGGTGGTGTCGGGCATATGCGGTGAGCGGGCAGAGAGCAGCCGGCCACCGATGCGATCACTGCCCTCGAACAGCTTCACCCTGAGAGGGCCACCGCGCGCGCTGGCCCAGTTCGCCGCCAGGCCGTCGCCGAGCGCCGACGTCATCAATCGCCAGCCGGTATAGATGCCGCCGACGCCGCCGCCGACGATCGCAATATCGAGATCCGGTTGTTGCTGCATTTGGTTCGCCCCCTCGAAGCCGTAAAATTCAATCGGCGATCGCCGTCGTGGGCCAATAAGGCTTGCTCCAATACGGCGGCGCCGCCTTCGGATCCACTTTCGCGACGATCACCTGTGGCCGTCCGGCAGCAGCACCGCGCAGCGCCGCTTCCCAGGCCGGGGCAAAATCGGCCGGCTGTTCGACGTCATACGCTGCGGCGCCAAGACCTTCCGCAACCTTGCGCAGGTCGGGGTTGCCCAGGGGATACGAAAACGGAACGGGATCAGGAAGAAATGCGTTCATGCCCTGGGAAACCATGTTCAGGTCATTGTCGTTGAGCACGACCCAGATGGCGCCGATCTTGTTCTGAGCGGCTGTGCTGATTTCACCAAGATGCATGAGCAGCGCGCCATCGCCGACCAGCGCGACACAGAGCCGATCAGGTCTGCCACAGCGCGCACCGACCACGGCGCAGACCGCAAAGCCCATTGGGCCCATGGCGAGTGCGCTATGCATTTCGCGCCCCTCAGGCACGATCATGTAGTGCATCGACCAACCGACACAGTTGCCGCTGTCGATGAATACCATCGCACCGGGAAGATCTTCGTTCTGCAGCAGATGGTCGTTCAGCAGCTGACAGAGCGCCGCCGGATGGAGCGTTCCCGACGTCCGTGCGTCGTCCGGGGGTGAAACGACCGGCGAATGGTTTTCCCTGATCTCCGCGATCTCCTTGCCGCGCGCCGCAACGGCGGCGGGATCGTGCGGGAAGGCCGGCGCCTGATCCCACAGCGCGCGAATGAAGGCGCCTGCTTCCGCAACGATGCCATCGGTGACCGGAAAGCCCCGGCCGATCACCGACTGGTCGAGGTCGACCTGCAGGAACGGCCCCTTGGGCACCAGCATCGGATTCCATTTGTAGGTAGCGAGCTCGCCAAGGGAGGAGCCGATCACCAGCAGGGCGTCATGCGCCGCGGCGTTGGTTGCCGGGTCGATCATCCAGTATTGCGGCCAGAGGCAGCCGGCGAAGCCGTAGGCACGCAGCGAAAGTCGATGCGTCTCTGGAAATGCGCCCTTGCCGTCCGAGGTGGTGATGACCGGGATGTTCCACCATTCGACCAGGCACCGCAACGCCCGCGCGGTCGCCGGATCGCGCAGCGCCTCCCAGCAGCCATTGCCGAGCAGAATGAGCGGGCGCTTGGCCGAGCTCAGCACCTCGAGCGCACGGCGGACCCCATGCTGGGGCGCGCCTACCGGCAGGCAACGATAGGCTTCCGGGCTCTTCGGCGGCCGCGCGGAGACGTAGAGACCCGTTTGAGCGTCCGCGGCGGCAATGTTGTCGGCGATACCAAGGTGCACGGCACGACGGGGGATCGACAGCATGGATCGCAGCGCTTGCTCGACCAGGATCGGCATGCTCGAGGCATCGGGGATATCGGCGCTGTAGCGCGTGGCGGCGGCATAGATGTCACGCACATTGAGCCCACAATCGGTGCCTTCCTGCAGATAGCCGCGGCCGAAGAACTGCTCCGGCACTTCGCCGGTGAGCGTCAGCACGGCCGAGCCGTCGAATTGCGCGTTCATGGTACCGGTCAGCGCGTTGGTCGCGCCCGGGCCGCTGGTGACCAGCACCACGCCGGGTTTTCCGGTCGCTCGATAATATCCGTCCGCCATATAGGCGGCGCCGGTCTCGTGCCGGGTGATGATGTATCTGAATTCGTCGCGGTCATGGATGCGCTTGAGCAGATGCATGACGCCGGCGCCGGGAACGCCAAAAATGGTCGTGGCATCCTCGAGCGCCAGATAGTCCAGCAACTGATCCGCAACACTAGGCTTCGTTGATGCCGGCATCGTTTCCCCCGTTCGCAGAGCCCGCTTCTGCGGTTCAGCTGCGACCCCAACAACTATTAATTGTGTTTCCGATTCAAGCTACGTGGAGTTTACTATGTAAATCGCTATGGAAACCAGCCCTGTTCGTTCCGACAATCAAATATTTTCTTATCCAGACAGGTCGATGACACAGGTCGGGTGCCAGGCGTGAAAATTGAGTGCAAAGATCAAGTGCGAAAAATCGGTGAAGCTAGGTGGGCGGCAGTTCGAATTCCTTTTCGAGAAGGCGGACCTTCGCATCCGCGCCCCAGGAGCGAAACGTCTCGCGCGCCGCAAGCGCCGACGCGGTAGCGCCGGCCCTGTCGGCGACCAGGCGCCGGCAGCGGGCGAGATATTCGTGCGCGAGGCCGGCATCCTGAAGAAAGCCTCCGGCGGCAGCGCCTTCGCCCGCACGGCCGAGCAGGCGCGCCGCATCGTCCTCCCGGCCCGTCGCGGCCTGCACCAGGCCATCGAGCAGATCGGCCTTGTGACGAAACAGGGCGGGATTGCGCGCTTCCCATCCGCGGAGCTGCTCGAGACAATCGCGTCCCTCCTGGAGGAGCGTTGGCCCTTCCTTTGCGGCGCCAAATGCGGCGGCGGCCACCGCGGCGAGGCCGCGATATTGCGAGAGCTCGAACTCTGCCGCCTGTCCGCCGAAATAGGGAAGCATCGGATGCGCGCGCGCCGCCCATTCCAGGGCGCCCGACCAGTCGCAGGCATGCAGGTGCAGCTTCAACCTTGTGACGAAATAGTAGCCGATCTGATTGCTGAGATTGGTGTGGACGACAGAGTCGATATCGCGGACTTCATCGAATTCGCCATCACCGAGCGCGAGCAGCGCGGAAGTCGAGCCGGCCAGTGCTTTTGCGAATTGCAGCTCGAATACCAGATGATAATGCGCATTGAGGACACGCCGCCCGTTGCGCTCGATGCGGATTCGCGCCTGCTCCATGATCTCGGCGAGCGGCCGGCCGGCGGCAGCCAGCAGCACGAGGGACGCCGACAGGTTGAAGCAGCCGTAGATCACCTCGTTGTCGCCGAGCCCTGCCTCGCTGCCGGCGTCTGCCAGTGCGATGCCCTCACCGAGCGGCGCGACCCAGTGGTTGTGGAACCAGGCATGAATGAAGCTGCACCGGGCGAAGCCGGCGCCCCGCTCGCCGTTCAACAAGGCAAGGCCGACACGGCTCCAGACGGCGGCGGTATCGCGGTCTCCGATCAACGCACCATAGACGACCGAGTACATGGAGTAGACGTCGGGCGCGAGCGGGCCGTTGCCGTATTCGAGGGTGAGGCGAAGACACCTGCATCCCATCAACGCAAACAGCTCGACCTGCTCGCTTTGATGGGCGAAGGGCGCAAGGACGAGCAGGAGGTGAATGAGCTGACCAGCCCGCTGATCGGTGAGCGGCGGCAGTCCAGCCAGCTCATCGGGCCGCCGGCCGTCCAGCAACCTTCCGATTGTTTCCAATTCCTGGCCGATGGCCGCGTGCAGCGCCGCTCTGTCGGTGGGCAGGTCGCTGCCGAGCAGACGCGCGCCCCGCAAGCCGATCTCGATCGACTGGCCGACGAGGCCCGCGCCGAATACGCGCTCCGCTTCGAGCCGCAGATAATCCGTGGCGCGTGCGGTCTCGCCAGCGGCCTCCCAATGATAGGCCAGCAGCGCATAGATGCGGGACCTGTTGGAGGCGGAGGCATCCTCGTTCCAAAGCGCGATCTCGCGATGCAATTGCCGACGCTGGGCATAGAGCATCGACTCGTAGGCGACGTCGCGGATGATGCCGTGACGAAAGGCGTAGCCCTCCCGCTCGTCAACCTCGTCGGGCAGCAAGAAACCGACGCGGTCGTGCAGCGCGAGATGACGCGCGACCGTCATCTGTTCGCCACGCGCGGTCGGATGGACTTCGGAGACGAGCAGGGTCGGGAAGCGAAGGCCTGCCGCGCTTGCCACCTTTAGCGTGACCTGGCTTTCGGGGGTGAGGCGATCGATACGACGCATCACGGTGCCCTGGACCGAGTCCGGCATGGGCAGGTCGGTAGCGTTGCTGCTGGGCACGATGTGGCAAATGCCTTCCACCACCTCGATCAGCCCATCGTCGCGCAGTGCCTGTGCCAGCTCCAGGCAAAAGAACGGATGGCCGCGGGCGCGGCTGCGTACCTGCGCTGAAAGTTCCTTGGTGAGCCGTTCCGCGCCGAGCCGGGCCAGCACGAGGCGCTCCTGATCCTCGTCCGACAGTTCGCCCAGGCGAAGCCGCTGCGCTCCCTCATCAGCAAGCCGCTCCAACCGGCTGTCGTCCTCGAGCGGCTGCATGGCCAGCACCAGGCAAAGCCCGCGCACGTCGCGGATCGCGGCCTCGACCAATAGCCAGCTCTCCTCGTCCAGCCAGTGCGCATCATCGATCGAGATCAGGAGCGGCCGCCCGGCGCTGGCGCGACGCAGGAGATCGACCAGCAAAGCGAGGCGCAACTGAGCCCGCTGTGGAAGCGGGACCGCCTGCAGATCGCTCGTCTCAGGCAGGCTGAGCGGGAAAACGACGTTGAGGAGCGCGGCTTGTGCCGCGAACTCCGGCCCGAGATTGGACAGCACGGCTTCACGCTGCGCCGTATCCGACGCGGCCAGATCAACGTCCAAAAGACGCGCCAGAACATCGCGCCAGCCTCGATAGGGCACGTCGCGCTCGATCCGATCGGCGTACCCGTTCAGCAGGACGACGCCCGAGGCGAGCGTGCGCTGGTGGAATTCGGCGAGAAGGCGGGATTTGCCCATGCCGCTTTCCGCTTCGAGCGTCACAAGCCGCGCGGCGCCTTCACCGGCGGCATCGATTGCAGCCAGCAGCTCGGTGAGCTCCCGCTCCCTGCCTTGCATGGGGACACGCGCCTCGGCGCGATCCGAGCGCTGCGGCGTCCACACCTGAACGGCAGGCTTCAGACCGCGAAGGCCGCGCAGGCCGACCGGGTCGAAGGCGATGGCTTCGTGCGCGGCCCGATAGGTGGCATGATCGCACTGGATGACGTCAGAACCTTTCAGCCGCGCCGCGAGGTTGATCGCCTCGCCATAGGTCGTCCACGCCCGGAATATGTCGTTGCCGATCAGGCCGCAGAAAACGCGCCCTGTGGCGACGCCGAGACTGCAGCGGTGGCCCATTCCGCGCAGAGCGTCCCTGAGATCGATGGCGCAGCGCACGGCGCGGACGGGATCGTCGGGATGGGCGACGGGAGGGATGCCGAACAGCACGAAAAGGTTCGCGCCGCTCTCATCGACCCGGAGTTGATGCATGAAGCCGTCGTGCCGGCGCACGACCGGGCCGACCGTCGCTGCGACCGACTCGAGCTGTTGCAAGCTGTCGGGGGAAGCCTGGTCGAAGTCGGAGAGGGCGATGAATACGGCCGTGACGCGGCGAAGCTCGGCCGCCCAATCGAGATAGCGCCGCCCCAGGTGACTGCGGATCGGCAGCGGGACGAGCGGTGCGAAATGTTCACGGTTCGAAGGCGAGAGCGGCGGTATGACCAGCGGCACCGGTGCCGGCGCGCTGTTCAATGCGGCGAGGATGACGGCGCCGGTCTCGTCCTCCACTGTTTCGGCCGCATCTCCTAGCGCCGCGCGCGCGGCCGGCGACAGCAACAAACGGCCGGCGGCACGCCTGACGCTCGTCGCCTGAAGATCGGCGAGCCCGCCCCCCACCGTCACGTGAAAGCGGTCCGTGGCGCGGCCGACCTCGGTCGTGCGCGAGGGGCCGAGCGCAAGGACCGCATGTAATTGCAGCGTGTCGCCCGAAGGCAATGTGGCGCCTGGAGAGGACAGGATTGCCTGGCCGCAGGCGGCGGCGCGTAACACGGCCTCGCGTGGCGTACCTTCGCTGCATCGCCAGCCCGAGAGCAGGCCATCACCCGCAAACATGAATGGCTCGCCGCCATGGGCGACAATGTTGCCGAGCAGCGTATGGAAATGCCGCTCCAGCACGACAGCCATCTGTTCGATGCCGGCCGGTCCGGTTTCCACGAGATGGCCGGTAATGCGGGTGAAGCCGACGACGTCCAGCCACAGCAACGCCATGTCGCCGTCCGCGCCTGTCGCGGCGCCAGACGCGGCGAGGCGTAGCGGCGGCGGCGTAAAGCTTTCGACAAGCCGCGCCTCGTAGGCGACTTCCTCCAACATCGTTGCCGTCCCCCAGCCCCCAGCATCTAATCCTACCTCGGTCGTTGCCTGAAGGCGAGCGCTGCAACGAAATCGCAACGAATTGGGCGAATCGAGCGTGAACAAAACGGGATGGAAATGACTGCCAGATCAATAGATATCAATAGCTTAGAAAGATGTTCACCGCGTTCAGGACGTCCGCTGGAGCCGAGTATCTCCATGTCGACCTCGGCTCCGTCTCCAATGCGTTCGGCTGTCCCGGCGACGCCCGGGGTAAACTACGGGTTCGACTGAGCGCACATCACGGCGTGGCTCTCAGCGAGACCTGAGCGTCAGCGGAAGTTGCCGCGGCCCCCGGACTGGTCCCGCCGACCATTCGACAGCCGCCCCTGGCGCCAAGGCAAAGTCGGGAAATTTGCCGAGCCACTCTTCGAGCGCGACCCGCATTTCCATGCGCGCCAGCGTCGCGCCGATGCAGCGATGGATGCCGAGGCCGAACGCGGCGTGGGGATTTTGGGCACGGTCGATGACGACGCGCTCGGCATCGGGAAAGATGTCGGGGTCGCGGTTGGCGGCGCCAAACGGCAAGAGCACCATCTCGCCCACCTTGAGCGGACAGCCGGCGATCTCGGTCTCCTTGACAATCTCGCGCCCCACCGTCACGGGCGCGTAGGCGCGCAGGAACTCCTCGACTGCGCTCGGGATCATCTGCGGCTCGGCCGCCAGCCGCTTTCGATCGTCGGGATGGGTTGCGAGGTGCCACAGGCTGACACCGATGGCGCTCCAGGTCGTATCGACGCCTGCGAACAGCAGAAGCCGCAGTGTGCCGTTGATGTGCTCCTTGCTCAAGAGCTTCCCGTCGATGCGGGCGTCGAGCAGATAGCTGATGAGGTCGTCGCCACGTGCGCCTCGACGCCTGGCGATTTCCTCGTCAAAGAATGCGCTTACCTCGGCGAAGACCCGCGGGACGATCGAGACGTCGGTCAGGGAGTGTTCGAAGGAGTCGCAAACCCACTTCCGGAACTGGTCGCCGGCGTCTTCGGAGATGCCGAGCATGTGGGCGATGAGGCGCGCCGGGATTTCCTGCGCATAATCGACGGCGCCGTCACAGGCGTTCTTGCCGGAAAGCGGCTCGAGCAGCTCGCGACACAGCGCCCGCGCCCGCGGCTCGAGCTTCTGAATGGCGGCCGGCGTGAACGGCGGCAGCAGGATCTTTCGCTCCGCGCGATGGGACGGCGGATCGGAGGTGATCGGCGGGGATTTCAACGGTGGACGTTTGCCCTCGCGGATGAAAACGCGGCGCGACGAAAAATGCACGGGGTCATAGGCGATCGCGCGGATGTCTTTATAGCGCGAGGGAAGGTAGACGCCCAGGAAGCGATCGGTGTGAGCAACGGGACATTCCTGCCTGAGTTCACGCCAGATCGGATAGGGATCTTCGATCCAGCGGGAATCGAGAGGGTCGAAATCGCTGGTCCAATCGGCAACGGGGGCACGCTGGCTCATGTCTGTTCTCCTTCCACGATGTCGATGGCGAACTCGGGACAATTGGCTGCGGCCAGAGATATTCAAGCTTCAACTCCCTGGTTCCGCATCGGAGCAGGCAGCGTGGGCCCGGCTGCGTTACGATGCGATTTCACCAGGGCAAATCACGCTACGTCTGTAGCGGCCAATCGGGGGCGAGCAGATCCCGCCTCAGTGCAGGCGAAGTTGCCGCGAAAAGCCGTTACGCTTTAATGAGCATGGCGATGCACGCTTCGGTCATCTCGGCCTTGTAGGGAATGTGAGGCGGCGCCAAGCCCGCCGCGTTACTGAAACGCGACTTCGGCGAAACTCCGGAGCTTGCGCGAATGCAGGCGTTCCAATTGCTGCTCTCGCAGTCTCTCGAGCGCCTTCAGGCCGATCTCGAGATGCTGGCCGACGCGCTGCCGATAGAACTCGCTTGCCATGCCCGCGAGTTTGATCTCGCCATGCAAAGGCTTGTCCGAGACACATAGCAGCGTGCCGTAGGGAACACGGAAACGAAAGCCGTTGGCGGCGATCGCCGCCGATTCCATGTCGAGGGCGATCGCGCGCGATTGCGACAGACGCCGAATGACCGAGCGATCGCCGATCTCCCAGTTGCGATTGTCCACGCTCGCGACCGTTCCCGTGCGCATCAACCGCTTCAGCTCGAAGCCTTCGAGCCCGGTCACTTCACCCACCGCCTCCTCAAGCGCGACCTGCATCTCGGCCAGCGCAGGTATCGGGACCCAGAGCGGCAGCTCATGGTCGAGCACATGGTCCTCGCGCACGTAACCATGCGCGAGCACGTAGTCTCCAAGCCGCTGCGTGTTCCTGAGGCCGGCGCAGTGTCCAAGCATCAACCAGGCATGCGGCCGCAGCACCGCGACATGGTCGGTGATGTTCCGTGCATTTGACGGACCGGTCCCGATGTTGATCAGGGTAATGCCCCGATAGCCGGCCTCGACCGAATGATAGGCCGGCATTTGCGGCATGCGCCCCGGAGCGATCCCGGTCGTGCCGCCGCCAAGCCGCGCATTGCGCGTGATCACATTCCCCGGGCCGACGAAGGCGTCCGGGCCGGCTTCGCCCGCCGCCAGACGCTTCTGGCTCAGCTCGGCGAACGCATCGATGTAGAACTGGTAGTTGGTGAAGATCACGAAGTTCTGGAAGTACTCCGGATCGGTGCCGGTGTAGTGATAAAGCCGGCGCAACGAATAGTCGACGCGCGCTGCGCGGAACAACGCCAGCGGCTCGGCGGCGCCGGGCGCAAGCTCGAGCGTGTTATTGGCGATCGCGTCGTCGATGGCGGCCAGGTCGGGCACATCGAAGAGATCGCGCAGCGATCGCATCACATTCGATTTGTCGCCGGGAGTGAGCGCGGCTTCGATGTTGATGTCGCGACGATACGCGAAATGTATCGGGATCGGCTCGGTCGACTCGCCGACTTCCACCGGTACGCCATGGTTGTCGATCAATCGTCCGATCTGCTCGGTGAGGTAGGTGCGGAACAGGTCCGGTCTCGTCACCGTGGTTTCATACACGCCCGGCCTCGCGACGAAGCCGTAGGCAAGGCGCGAATCGACCCGCACATGGGTCGAGGTTGCAATGCGCACAAACGGATAGTTGGCGCGCACGCGCGCCGTGAGCGGCCCGCCATTGGCGTAGGCCTCGAAGTGGTCCCGCAGGAAGGCGGTATTACGTTCGTAAATCTCTTCCAGGCGGGCAACCGCCGCAGCGACGTCAGTGAATGCTTCGGTCGCAATCCGCGGTGGGGTCAGGATGGTGAGGGCGGAGCACATTGTCGTTACTATGGCAGATTTTCAGGAGCAAAAAAGGGGGATCGCCGGCGCGTTTTGTGCAAGCGCCTCGGTCGCCCGGCGGAACGGTTGCCGCCTTCCTCTTGCTTGTCTGTGATCGCGAACCTGTCTGTGATCGCGAAAGGGTCACGCGCAATTGAGCGTGTTGCCGGCCTGTTCCGCCAAATGTTTACAATCGAAACCGTTTTCGCCGGCGCCTGAAACAGTGCGGTAGCGCCGCCCGCGCAGTTTCGCTGCCTCATTCACTACAAGGAGAGCAGCCGATGAAGCCCACGCCGATCGAGACGTTGAGGGAGCAGGCGAAGGTCCGGCAAAGAAGCGCAGCCTTTGTGTTTCACGAGAACGTGTGGACCTACGAGCGGATTCTGGTCGAGGCCGAACGTCTGGCGCGGGGAATGGTCGCGCACGGTCTGAAGCCGGGCGATCGCGTGGCCGTGCACATGATGAACCGCCCCGAATTCATCGTGGCCTATTATGCCTGCTTTCTCGTAGGCGCGATCGTCTCTCCGTTGCGGACGGCCTTCAAACAGGCCGAGCTCGAGCCGCTTCTGCGGCGGTTGAGGCCCGCCCTCTATATCGGCGAGACCGCGCTCTACGGCAATGTGGCCGCCATCGACGGCGAGCTCCTGCCGCGCGACAGACGCTTCCTGGTCGAGACAGGATCAGGAGTGAATGATGGGTTGCCACTGCAGCAATTGTTCGATGACGCCGGCCGCGGCGACTTGCCGTTCTCACCCGCGGCGGATCAGCCTGCCGTGCTCATCACCACGTCAGGCACGACCGGCGAACCGAAGTTTGTCATTCACACCGCGTCCAGCGTCACCGAATCGGCTGAACGCATCAGCAACAATTGGGAGCTTGCCGGACAGGATGGCATCGCCATGCCTTTGCCCCTGGCGCATATGAGCGGCGTTGCCGTTTTCTTCGCGTGTATCTATAGCGGCACTCCGTTCATACTGATCGAAAGCTTCGACGCTGACACCGTCCTCGATACGATCGAGAAGTACCGTTGCAGCATGCAGCTTGGCTTTCCCGCTCAATATGCCGCGTTGCTCGAGCACCAGCGCGCCCGGCCGCGCGACCTGACGTCGCTGCGCTACTGCTTGACCGGAGGCGACGTCTGTCCGGTGGAACTGCAGCGACAGTTCACGGCCGCTTTCGGCGTTCCGCTCTATAACGCCTGGGGCGCGACGGAAGCCGTCGGCAATCTCGGCTACGCTCTGCGACCCGGTCCGGTATTGCGGATCACGAGGCCGGAGGAAGTCCGGCTGGTCGACGACGATGGCAAGGATGTCGCTGACGGCGAGCTCGGCGAGCTTCTGGTCCGCGGTCCGAATCTGTTCGCCGGCTATTGGAATGATTTGAGGGCGACGACGGAGAGCCTGAAGGATGGCTGGTATCACACCGGCGATCTGGCGCGGCGAGAGGCACAGGGCGAACTCCTGTTCGTTGCGCGCAAGAAGGACATCATCATCCGCGGCGGGACCAACATCTCGCCCGTCGAAGTCGAGCAGGCGGTCGCCGCTCATCCTTCCGTCGAGGACGCGGCCGTGGTCGGTGTGCCGGACGCTGTGCTCGGACAGCGCGTGGTCGGCTTCGTCACGCTGGTAAAGGGAAAGAGCGAGCGAGTCGTTCCCGGCATCCTCAGCGACCTGGCGACCCGGCTTGCCGCCTACAAGGTGCCCGAGCATCTCATCGTGCTCGACGCATTGCCGCGCAACGCGCTGAGCAAGGTCGACCGGGCGAGGTTGCAGGCGATGGCGATCGAGGGCGACAAGGTGTCCCGTTCCCGCGCAGCAGCGTCGGCGCAGCGGAACGACGAACAAGCATCGCGACGGGCGAGCTAGACAGCGCGCCGCGTGATGTAAGGAAAGGGCGGGTTGGCTGAGGCGACCCGCCCTTTTCTGCGCCTAGAGGGCGGTCATGCCTTGCGCGAGAGCGCGAGCACATTCTCGGTTCTGCTTGAATCAGGATCGAGGCTCGATGCAGCCCGGCCGGTCTGCTCAGCCCGATTTCCGTTGCGGTTGCTCGCGGAGCTTCTGCACGGTCGAGCGGAACTTGTCGGCGAACGCGGGGTCTGAGATGCGATCGAGGGCTTTGACCAGTGCAAAAGCCTCGGGCTCGCCGAATGTGGCCAGTAGCGCGCGCTGGGCGATCAGCCAATCCGCATGGATTTGCTCGAGCTTCTTTGTTCCCTTGGCGGTGAGCGTGATGCGTCTTGCGCGGCGATCGCGCGGGTCGGGGGTGGACCGCAGAAAGCCGTCCCGAATGAGTGGCTTCAAGGTATGTCCCAGCGCCGAAAGGTCCATGACCAGCCACTCCGCCAGTTCACTCGCTGTCGCGGCGCCGGCATTACTCACGACGGCCATCAGCGTTCCCTGGGTCGAGCGCAGGCCGCTTGATTCGATCACGTCGTCATAAAGCTGTCCGAGTTGTCGGGCGGCGCGGCGTACGGCCGTGTTGCAGCAGTTGTCGAACGAAGCGCTCTGCGGTCTCATCAATCGCTTTCTTTCAGTTCGGCCGGCGGACGCGCCGAGCGGGACCGCGGAATCGGTCCCGCCGCGGCCATGCTATCATCGTGCAGCCGGCGCTTGCGCAAAAGAAAGATCGACCCCATGTCGAACTTTCCACCATCCAGGTCGGCTTCCTGCGAGCGATCCTCTTTCAGGCGGTCTTGATATTGACAAAATAGTGGCATATGCCAGTAAATGGAAGGGGCCTCTGCATCCTGGAGATACAACGTGACTGCAACCTTCAAGACCGCCGCCAACCAGACGGTTGATGTGGACGGCGTCGGCTTCGCCTTCCGCGAACTCGGACCCAAGGGCGGCGTGCCCCTGGTCTTCCTTCACCATTTGACGGCAGTGCTCGATGACTGGGACCCGCGGGTCGTCGACGGCTTGGCAAAGCAACACCACGTCGTGGCCTTCGACAACCGCGGCGTTGGCGCCTCGAAAGGCGTCACGCCCAATAGCGTGGAGGAGATGGCGCGCGATGCCGCGGCATTCATCGCCGCGCTGGGATTTGCCAAGGTCGACCTGCTCGGCTTTTCGCTCGGCGGCTTCGTGTCGCAATCGCTTGCCCTGCAGCGCCCTGATCTCGTGCGCAAGATCATGTTGACGGGCACCGGCCCCGCGGGAGGCGAAGGCATCGTCAAGGTCGACGGCCTGCTGCCGGATGCCTTTGCCAGGGCCGCCGCTGCCAACAAGCACCCGAAACACTTTCTCTTCTTCACGCCGACGCCGAGTGGCCAGGCGGCTGCCGACGATTTTCTGCAGCGGCTGAAGGAGCGCAGCGAGGCGCTCGATACGCCGGTCGGCGACGCGACCGTTCAGGCCCAGCTCACCGCGATCCGCGCCTGGGGCCAGGGCGATGCCAGCGCGCTGGCCAAGGTCAAGCAGCCGGTTTTCATCGCCAATGGCGACAGGGACGTGATGGTGCCCTCGATCAACTCCTTCGAGTTGCTGCGAAGGCTGCCGAACTCCCGGCTCAGCATCTTTCCCGATGCCGGGCATGGAGGAATCTTCCAGTATCACGAGACATTCGTGCAGCAGGCGCTGGCGTTCCTGCGAGAGTGACGGCCTTCGCGCAAGTGATTATGGTGTCCTCCGTCGTCGCGTGGCGCGAACGACCGACCCTTCGGTTCGTTCGCGCGGCGGGCCGAAACGTGGGAGGTAAACAGCATGCGCCAGGAGTTCTGGTTCCATCACCCGTTTCGGGTGCGCTATTCCGAGGTCGATGCGCAGGCCGTGGTGTTCAACGCGCACTACCTGACTTATTTCGATACGGCGATCACCGAGTATTTTCGCGCGCTCGGCTACGACTATCTCGGCGAGGTCGCGAGGACCGGTGTCGATTTCCATCTCGTGAGGTCGGTCGTCGAATACAGGGCGCCGATCCGGTTCGACGAGGAGATCGATGTGTGCGTGCGGGTCGCGAAGATCGGCCGATCCTCGATCACCCTTGCGCTCGCAATCCTCGCCAAAGGCAGCGACGATCTGCGCTCCACCGGCGAAATCGTCTGGGTATGCACGGACCAGCGGACCCATAGCCCGGTCGCCGTGGCGGAGCCATTGCGGGCGCTGATTGCAAGCCGCGAAAAGGCTCTCGCTCAGGCCTGACCCATGGTGGCTGACTGCGCGCGATCGTCGATCAACCCGAATTCCGTGACGGGCATAATCCAGTAAGTGAGCCGCGATCCGGCGAATGCCGTCTTCATGTCCGCAAGCAGTTGCGTCGCATCCGCCTGCTTCAGGATCATTCGGACCAGCACCTGGTCGGCGTATCCCTTGACCCGTTCGGCCGCGCTGTGCAGCTCGACATTCGGACCGTGGCCGGCGGCCTCGGAGGCTGTGAAGCCGGGCACGAGATCGCTACGTTCGGTCAGGTAGTCGAACAATTCGTCGCGCAGCGAACGGGCGGCGATCAGCGTCAGGCACACCGGTCCGTCCGTCATGTCGTCGCCTTTGCGATGCCGCCAAAGCGGCGATAGAGGATCGGCAGGAGGAAGAGTGTGAGCGCGGTCGAGGAGAGCAGGCCACCGATCACCACGATGGCGAGCGGCCGCTGGATCTCCGATCCGGGGCCGGTGGCGAATAACAATGGAATCAAACCGAGCGCGGTGATGCTCGCGGTCATCAGCACCGGGCGCAGCCGGCGTTTGGCGCCCTCCACGACGATATGCTGTTCCGGCACGCCACCGGCGCGCAGATGGTTGAAGTAGGAGACCAGCACAACGCCGTTCAGCACGGCGATACCCAGCAGTGCGATGAACCCGACCGATGCCGGTACGGACAGGTACTCGCCGGTCAGGACCAGAGCGAAGACGCCGCCGATCAGCGCAAACGGGATGTTGACCAACACCATCAGTGCCTGACGGATCGAGCCGAAGGTGGTGAACAGCAGCACGAAGATCAGCCCGATGGCCACCGGCACGACGACGGCAAGGCGCGCGGCGGCGCGCTGCTGGTTTTCGAACTGGCCGCCCCAGGTCAGCGAATAGCCTTGCGGCAGCGGCAGCTCCGCGGCCACCTTCTGCCGCGCGTCGTCGACGAAGCCGACCATGTCGCGGCCACGAACATTGGCCCGGACCACGCTCATCCGGCTGCCATCCTCGCGGTCGATCTTGACGGGGCCGTCGACGCGATGAATGTGGGCGACCTGAGACAGTGCCACGTGCTGCCCGGAGGCAAGCGTCAGCGGCAGGCTCGCGAGCAGCGTCGGTGCTTCGCGCGTCGTCTCGCTGCCGCGAACCAGTATCGGCGTGCGGCGGCCTTGTTCCAGCGCCGTGCCGATGGTGCGGCCTTCGATCTGGGTGCGCAGCGCGTTGGCGATCGCATCAACAGTCAGGCCGAGACGTCCGGCCTCCATCCGGTTCACCGTGACCGTGTAATATTGTGCGCCCTCGTTGAGGGTCGTGTAGACGTCCTCGGCCCCGTCGATGCCGGACAGGATAGCCGACAGCTTGCTTGCGATCTCGTTGAGCCGGGCAATATCGGGACCGAAAATCTTGACAGCGACGTCGCCGCGCACGCCGCTGATCATCTCCTGCACCCGCATGTCGATCGGCTGGGTGAAGCTGAGCGACAGCCCCGGAAAGTCGGCGAGCACGTGACGCAGCTCCTGTAGCAAAGCGGGCTTGTCGGCGGTCTTTCTTTCCGCCACCGGCTTCAGCACGAGAAACGTGTCGGTCTGGTTAGGACCCATCGGATCGAGACCGAGTTCGTCCGATCCGGTCCGGGCCACGATCCCCGCGACATCGGGCACGTTCGCGAGGATGGCGGACTGAAGCCTGGTATTGATCGCGATCATTTCGTCGAGATTGATCGATGGCAGTGCCTCGACACTGACGATGATATCGCCTTCGTCCATCGTCGGCATGAAGGTCTTGCCGAGCTGGGTATAGGCGTAGCCTGCGGCGACAAGTGCCGTCAGTGCGACTGCCATCACCTTGCGTTCGTTTCGCAGCGACCAGGCAAGCGCGGGTGCGTAGAGGCGGGAGGCGAGGCGGATCAGCCATGGTTCGCGATGCGAACCAGCCTTGAGCAGAAAAGAGGTGGTGACGGGAACAACGGTGAGCGCCAGCAGCAGCGAGCCGGCCAGCGCGAAGATGATCGCAAACGCGACAGGAATGAACAGCTTGCCTTCGAGACCCTGCAGCGTCAGCAGCGGCACGAACACGATAATGATGATCAACACGCCCGAAGCGACCGGCTGCAGCACTTCGCGCACCGAACGGAACACGACATGCACGAGTGGCGTCGCGCTCCCGTTCTGATCCTTGCTCAGGTTTCCCACGATATTCTCGACGACGACCACGAGCGCGTCGATCAGCATGCCGATGGCGATCGCAAGCCCGCCGAGACTCATCAGATTGGCCGACATGCCGATTGCGCGCATCACGATCAGCGCGATGGCGATCGCGATCGGCAGGCTGAGGGCGATCACCAGCGGCGCCCGCCAGTTGCCGAGGAACAGCAACAGCAGCACGATCACCAGCACGGTGGCTTCACCAAGCGCACGGACCACGGTGCCGACCGCGCGGCCAACCAGGCGGCTGCGGTCATAGAACACGTTGATGGAGACGGTCTTCGGCAGCGAAGGCTTGAGTTCTTCCAGTCGCCGGCTGACGTCACGCACGAGCTGGCCCGCATTGGCGCCGCGCAAGCCGAGCACTAATCCCTCGACCGTCTCGCCGCGACCGTCGGCGGTCACGGCGCCGTAGCGCGTCAATGCGCCCACCTGGACACGCGCGACGTCGCTGACCCGAATGGGGACTCCGTCCTTGGTATCGACGACGATGGCCTTGATGTCGTCGACCGATCGGATGCTGCCTTCGATCCGGATCAGCGCGCTGTCTTCGCCCTGGTTGACCCGTCCGGCCCCGTCATTGCGGCTGTTCGCTTCGATGGCGCGCCGCAACAGCTCGGAGGAAATGCCGCGCGCTGCAATTGCGTCGCTGAGCGGCACGATCTCGAAGGCGCGGACATAGCCGCCGAGCGCGTTGACGTCGGCTACCCCGGGCACGGTGCGTAGCGCCGGCCGGATAACCCAATCAAGCAGGCTGCGACGTTCCGCCAGCGACAGATCGGGACTGTCGATCGTGAACATGAACATTTCGCCGAGCGGACTCGTGATCGGAGCGAGACCGCCGCTCACCCCATCCGGCAGATCGCGTGCAACGTTGGAGAGGCGCTCGGAAACCTGGTTGCGTGCCCAGTAGATGTCGGTGCCGTCTTCGAAGTCGACGGTGATGTCTGCCAGCGCATATTTTGTCGTGGATCGCAGGATCTTCTTGTTCGGCAGGCCAAGCAGTTCGAGCTCGATCGGAACCGTGATCCGCTGTTCGACTTCCTCCGGCGTAAGACCCGGCGCCTTCATGATGACCTTCACCTGGACCGGCGAGACATCCGGAAAGGCGTCGATCGGCAAGCTCGGCAGGAATACGAGAGCAGCGCCGATCAGCAGGACGACGCCGAGGGCAACGAACAGGCGCTGGGATAGCGCAAAAGCGACAAGACGGCCAAGCATGGCTAGCCCGCCCCAAGCCGCAGCAGGATTCCGCGCAGTGCGGAGATGCCGCTGACGACCACTTCGTCCTTGTCGCTGATGGGACCCGACACCACGACATGATCCTGGTCCTCGGCCAGCAGCGTGACGGGCACGTGACGGAATCCGCCCTCGGTCGCGACGAACACCGAGGCCTGTTCGCCGCGGCGGATCAGCGCCGCGTAGGGAATCTCCCAGGCGCTTTCACCTGCCGACAGAAAGTTGATCCGGGCGGTCGCAGTCTGTCCGGGACGCAGTTCACCGCCGTTCGGCACTTCCGCGCGCACCAGCACCGTTTGTGTGGTGGCATCGGTCGTCTCCGAAATGAGAATGACCTGACCTGGGGTGGCATAGCCGTCGATCTCAACCCTCGCGCCGGGTCGGATGGCACGGATATTCGAGAGGGGAATGGCGATCTCGGCCCACAGCGGCGACAGCCGCGCGAGCTTGACGAGCGAGGCTGATTGCTCGACCCGCTGGCCGGGAGCAACGGCAATGTCAACGACTGTTGCCGGCTCGGGCGCGGCGACCGAGAGAGTTGCCGAGATTGCGGCCTCGCTTGTCAGCTTCGAAAGGGCCGCGTTCGAGAGACCGCTCAGCCGAAGCATTTGGCGCCGTTCCGCGAGCACGGTGCTGGCCTGCCGGGCTTCGGTCTGGCTGGTCTCGAGGACGCGTTGCGGCACCGCCCTGCCTTCGAACAGTTCGGTATTCCGTTTCAGCTGTTGCGCGGCTAGCAGGTCCTGCGAGACCGCATTCAGATAGTCGCGTTGAAGCGAGACAAAGCTCGGGCTCTCCATCGTGACGAGCGCCTGACCGGCCTTCACGCGATCGCCGCGGGCCACGGCAAGATTGGTGACCATGCCGGCGACGGGCGCGCTCACGACCCACAATTGCGGGATGGGGATGACGATCTGGGCAGGATAGGGCAGCGTCTGGTCGATACGGCTCGATATCGGATGGGTGACGCGGACTCCCAGGCTCTGGGCCTGCGTCGGACTCAACTTCACATAGTCCTCGGCACGCGCCATCGCTGCGAGCCCGATGCATGCCAAGGCGAGGATGATCCGGGCCATGGCCCGCAACAACCGTCGATCGCAGATCGTCTGGCCAAATACATCACCATTGCTCATGTCGAGCGCCATCAATCGAGCCTTGCATCTTTTTCCCGATTGCATATTGCGACCGGGCTTGCAAGGTATTGACCTATCTCAAGCAGGAATCATTCATGACGCATCGCTAAAGCTGTTGTGATCTGGATGAGGGGGGCGCGCTGTTCTTGATAATACGTCGCAAGAGCAAATTCGATCCGGCTGGCATACGCGCCAGCCGGCCAGTGTCGCGCCTGGTCCAGGCGCAAGCTGATCGCAAATCAGCGCACGACCGCGCAGCGTTCGCGCTTCAGCGCTTTCATCGCGGTGTCGTCGAGGTTGAGATGTCCCTTGACGAGGTCGGGCGGAGTTAGCGCCATCCAGTTGTTGAGCGAGATGTCCTTGTAGCGCGGCTTGTTGAAGACGTTGATCAGCCGCAGCGTGGTGGGGCCGATGTTCTCGATGTAGTGGCCCATGGTTCGCGGCACGAACCCGACGTCTCCGGAGGTGTAGTTGAATGTCCGCGCTTTCGAGGTGGCATCGAACACCGTCATCCGGGCCTGTCCTTCGAGATAATATTGCCACTCGTCGGCGTCGGGATGCCAGTGCAGTTCGCGCAGCGCGCCCGGCTCGATCTCCATGATCAGCGCCGACAGCGTGGTTTCAGGGAAGTTGGTGACATCGATCATTTTCACCGATCCACCCTTGTACGGGGTCGCCGGATGTTCGGACGCGTGCCAGACATAGGGGAGTTTCGGCGGGCTGTCGGGAAGCTGCTTGCGCACGGTCTCCAGCGCTGCCGGCACCGGGAGGCGGAAGATGTACTTCTCGGATTTTGGAATGTTGGCGAAGTGCTCGACGCCGATGCCGAAATTCTTGGCGAGGATGCCGGGCGGCGTATGTGCCATGAATTCGGTGATCAGCAATGTCTCGTTCTCGGAGAAATTGCCGTCGTCGAACACTAGCAGGAATTCGCAGCCACCTTCGAGGCCCTGGATCGAGTGGGGGATTCCGGCCGGCACCAGCCAGACGTCGCCCGGCTTGAGATCATCGACCGCGACGTTGCGGTCCTCGTCGACGACGGTCAGCCGGACATTGCCTTGCAGGATGTAGGCCCACTCCGCTTCCTTGTGCCAATGCAATTCGCGCACCACGCCGGAATCAAGCCGCATGTTGACGCCGGCCATCGATTTGGCGACCGGCAGTTCGCGCACTGTCACCTCGCGCGCCCAGCCGCCGTCCTCGAGGCGGTTGTGGGCCATGCCGAAGGAGAATTTGAGGTTCGGGAGCGAGCCGTTGTCGGTTTCCGGCGGCGTGAGGATGTCGGGGTTCTGGTTGTCGAGCAGGGCGTTGCGGGGACCCGGATCGGTCGCGCCTTTGGTGCCGCGGATAGGCTGCCTCGGTTGGCTGTCGGACATGAGCTACTCCCGGATATGATGAACAAGAACTCGCTTCGTTGCGAGTGTGGCAAGCTACGCCGAGGACGCGGGAAAATATTTCCGCCATGCACGCCTTTTGCCGGAATGCCATAATCGTGACGCCGCCGGCCTTGCGGCAATCATCGGGCCATTCGGAAAAACGGTTATGGAAATCGGAAAGATCGGGTGCGAGGCGGGCGGTATCGCTCTCGCGATGCGCGTTCGATCGGATATCCAGGTTTCGTTGATGCGATGAGCCAGCCGCTTGACATGGCAGCGACAGCTCGCAGCCCGGATCTCGATCCGGCGCGCGCGCTCGATCTGCTGGTGACGGTTGCGACATTGCTGTTCACGAATGGCCAGACGACCGAGCGCACGACCGAGTATGTCGAGCGGCTAGCGAAAGCGCTCGGCTTTTCTGCGCGGGTCTTTCTGCGCTGGGACGAAGTCACAGTCGCGATCGAGAATGGCGGCGGCGCGGCGAGCACGACCGTCGAGGCGAGGCCGCTCGGGATCGAGATGGGAAAGGTCGCGGCCGCAACCAAGTTGATTGACGACTTCTGCGATCACGCTTCGTCGCCAGAACTGCTGCGTTCCGCACTTGCGGAGGTGCAGGCGCATCCGCCCGTCTCTCTCATTCGCTTCGCATCCTTCGCTGCCATCGGCGCCGTCGCGCTCGGCATCATCTTCGGCGCCGCCCATATAGCCAGCCTGATCATCATTGCTGTCAGCGCCGGCCTCGGCGCTTGTCTGCGCCGCTGGATTGCAGGATGGAGCCGTAATCCGTTCGCCCAGCCGCTTGCCGCTGCGCTGCTCGCCGGCGCGATCGGTGCGCTGGTGGTTGATCTACAGTTCTCCTCCAGCCTGCAACGGCTCGTCGCCGTCTGTCCCTGCATGGTGCTGGTGCCGGGCCCGCATGTCCTCAACGGCACGATTGACCTTGCCCGTGGACGGCTGGCGCTCGGGATTTGCCGCGTGGTCTATGCCAGCCTGATCATCTTCGCGATCTGCATTGGCCTGCTCGCCGGACTGTCGTTCGGCGGGACCAATCTGCCGGCATCGGCGCCGTCGCCGCCGGTCCCGTTGATCTATGACGTGATCGCTGCGGGTGCGGCGGTTGCTGCCTATGGTACCTTTTTCTCCATGCCATGGCGGATGCTGCCAGTCCCGATCTTGATCGGTATGTTCGCCCATGGCGTGCGTTGGGCTCTTCTGGCCAAGGCCGGCGCGAGCCTGTCAGGCGGTGCCTTCATCGCCTGTCTCATCGTCGGCGTGATCACCACGCCTGTGGCAGAACGCCTCAGGCTACCTTATGCGGGGCTTGCCTTCGCATCCGTGGTTTCGCTGATCCCGGGCGTGTTCCTGTTTCGAATGGCGGATGGGCTGCTCGAGCTCGTCGCAAGCGGCGGTAGTATTTCCTCTGATTTGCTCGAGGCAACGCTTGCGGATGGAATCAACGCCTTCCTGATCACCCTTGCGATTACGCTGGGGTTGATCCTTCCGAAGATGTTGATTGGGTATCGTTTGAACAAACGGTTTACCGGGAGCGGCGGAAGCGCGTAGAATTTGAATTGCATCCCTGCGCAAGACATACGCTTTTACAATCTGTGCATTATATTGACGGGGTGCCGCTATCGTAACTGTCGAGCAGGTGATTGGGATGCGCCTATTATTGCTTATCAATTTGACGGCCGTTGCCGTGGCGGGAGTCGCCGTGGCTCAGGAGCCGCCGATTTCCCTTCCGCCCGTAAGCATCGATCCGCAGCGGAATAATCTACCGCCGGCTCTCGGCCTCGGGCAGCAGGGATCAGGAAACAACAGCGTCGCCGGCGGCAATGCCGGCAATGCCAAAAGCGGTTATGACGATCTCAACCGGCGTTTGAGGGGCGAGGTCGACCGTGTCAATCCACCGACCACGAATCAGGCGCCGATCGACGCGCGATCGCCGGACATCCGCGTTGGCGTTATCAATTTACCGGCTGTCCAACAGCAGTACGGGCAGAACTTCGGTATTTCGGCCCGGCCGTACCGGCCGCCGCCGCTTGTGTACTCCGCCCCTTTGGGGCGGCATTAAGCGCTCAGGCAGAACGCGCCTGAGCGGCACTGGTTGCTGACGTGCCGCTCAGGCTCGATCGAGGGCGTCCTGATGGACGAACTTGCGGTTGACGCGGTTCTCGCGCGCCCCTCGTTCCTGCATCTCGCGCGAATGCAATCGTTCGCCAAGCAATGGCAGTCCGGCCGAGAAAGCCTCGCTCGCAACCGAACCGCCATTTGATAGACACGTGGACACGGGTCAGCAGCTGTTCGGCGCGGCCGCGCGGGAATTGTCCGGCGGCATTACCCTTCTGAGCTAAAGGAAGCGAAGCGATCGCGCCGATGCGGAGGCTATGGTGAGCCCAGCTATCCGAGCGGGCTTCCTTGATTTCGTCTGATGATCTTGAGCGTGAGCAGGACGGCGCCAAGCACAAGAAACAGAACGCCGACAGTTGTTGTGCTGGTGGACTCGAACGTCACGCCAACCGCCGTCAGCAGGCATCCGATGATAATCGCGACCAACCCACCAAGCTTCTTCACCAGCAGAAAGTGTCCGTCACTCGTATCCGCCACCATGATCAGCCTCGCTGTTCAGATGATGTCCCGCCTTCTCCAGTTCTCGTCGCGTCCGTTTTTTTAAGTAAGTGGCAGGCTCGCGTGAGCAAACGCAATCGTACACTCGACCGCCCACGTTGCAAATTTCTCGGCGCTCGAATTCTGCGGTCAATGGCTGCGCTTTGATTCAATTGCATGCGACCGCAATTGCGACAGTGTGCCTTACCTAACGCGTTGGACACCCGCGCCGTCGCGAGAAGAGAACGCGATGGCCGTTGGCACATTTTGCCGGTCTGTCAGCAAATTGTTGCACGGGTTGCAGATTGACTCGTTCTAAACGTAGGCGTTAGATCAATGACATAGCCCCCGTTGGGCGGAGTGGTGCGATGGCCTCACCGGCGATCGATGAACGGCCTTACGTTTCGACCGGTCATCTACCTAATCCCGAGTTGGTGCAGTCGCTGGTGGAAGACGCGCACCGGCGCCTCAAATCGAACGCCGACGGCAAGAATTCGCAGGTCTACCCGGCGCTCGCCCGAGTCCCGAGCGAACTGTTCGGCGTTTGTGTCGTTGGAACCGACGGGCACGTCTACGGCGCGGGAGACATCGACTACGCATTCTCCATCATGAGCGTGTCGAAGCCATTCGTGTTCGCGCTGATCTGCGAGACGATTGGCCCGCAAGAGGCGCGCGCAAAGCTCGGCGCGAACGCCACCGGACTTCCGTTCAACTCGCTTGCCGCGATCGAGAATGGAGCCGGACGCACCAATCCGATGGTGAATGCGGGGGCGATCGCGACGACGAGCCTGGCGCCGGGCTCGTCCGCCGCGGCGCAGTGGGAGTTCATCCACGATGGGCTGTCGCACTTCGCAGGCCACAAACTTCCACTCAACGAAGAGGTCTACGCCTCCGCGTCGCAGACCAATTTTCGCAATCGCAGCATCGCGCGATTGTTGGAGAGCTACGACCGGATCTATTGCGACGCCAAACAGGCGACCGATCTCTACACGAGACAGTGTTCGCTGAACGTGACCGCCAGAGACCTCGCCGTGATGGGCGCGACGCTGGCGGATGGTGGGGTGAACCCTATCACGAAGCAACGCGTGGTCGACGCTGAGGTCTGCCATTACGCCTTGGCTGTGATGATCACGGCCGGCCTGTATGAGACGTCGGGCGATTGGCTTTACGACATCGGCCTGCCGGGAAAGAGCGGGATCGGCGGCGGCATTGTCGCGGTCTCTCCCGGAAAAGGCGGCTTCGGCACTTTCGCTCCGCCGTTGGATGCAGCCGGCAACAGCGTGAGGGGGCAACTCGCCGCGAAATTCCTGTCGCAGCGATTGGGCATGGATCTGTTCGTCTCGCAACCGGAAGACTGACCAATGTTGGCCGGATCGGCGTCCACCTGGTCGATCATGAAAAGCCGGAGCAAATCGGAGGGCGCCAAGTGACACAGACGATCTCAATCGGCGGCATCCATCAGGAGGAACGCGCATCATGGATTCCCATGATCGCCATCGCGCTCGGCCAGATGATCATGTCGTTCAACGTCGCTTCGCTGCCGGTGGCGATGGGGGGAATGGTCAACAGCTTCGGCGTTCCGCCGACCACGGTCGCGACCGGCATCGTGGCCTATTCCATGCTGGTCGCCGGATTCGTCATGCTGGGCGCAAAGCTCGCGCAGCGATACGGCGCGCTGCAGGTGTTCCGCGCAGCCGTCGTGCTGTTCTTCATATCCCAGGTCATGATGACGTTCAGCCCCACGGCTGTCGTGATGATCACGGCTCAGGCGCTCTGCGGCGCCGCCGGCGCGGTGATCGTGCCCTCGCTGGTCGCCCTCATTGCCGAGAACTACACCGGACGCCAGCAGGCAACCGCGGTCGGTGCGCTTGGTTCTGCCCGCGCGGCGGCCGGCGTGCTTGCGTTCATCATCGGCGGTGTACTCGGTACCTATATCGGCTGGCGGCCGGTGTTCGGAATTCTCATCGCTGTTTCCGCCATCGTTTTCCTGTTGAGCTTCCGCCTCAAGCGCGACCATGGCCGGCCGGATGTGGAGATTGACCTCGTCGGCGTCATACTCGCAGCAGCCGCGATCATTCTCATCAGCTTCGGCTTCAATAATCTGAACAGATGGGGGCTCGTGTTGGCGAGCCCAAACGCGCCGTTCAGCCTTCTCGGCCTGTCTCCGGCGCCGATCCTGATCGTGGCGGGCATCGTGTTGGGCCAGGCATTCCTGATGTGGACACACAGACGCGCGGAGGCAGGCAAGACGCCTCTCCTCGCGCTACAGGTGATCGATTCACCTGAGGAACGCGCGGCCGTCTACGCGATGTTCACCGTCGTTGCGCTGGAGGCCGCGCTCAACTTCTCCGTCCCGCTCTACATCCAGATCGTGCAGGGTCGCAGCCCGATCGCCACTGCGGTGGCGATGATGCCGTTCAACCTGACTGTATTCTTTGCCGCGATGCTGATCGTCCACGTCTACGACAGGCTGACGCCGCGGCAGATCGGGCGAGCCGGCTTCATCCTTTGCACCGTCGCACTGTTGTGGCTCGCATTCGTCGTGCGCAACGACTGGAGCGAGGTGCCTGTGCTGCTCGGGCTCGTTGTGTTTGGTGTCGGGCAGGGCGCGCTTGTCACGCTGCTGTTCAACGTGCTGGTCACGGCCTCGCCCAAGGAGCTCGCAGGGGATGTCGGATCGCTGCGCGGCACCACCAACAACCTCGCCGCCGCCGTCGGAACGGCGGTGGCCGGCGCGCTCCTTGTCGGTCTCCTGAGTGCGATCGCGCTGGGCAGCATCGCCGCGAGCCCCAAGCTCACGCCCGAACTCCAGGCGCAGGTCGATCTCGACAACATCAATTTCGTCAGCAATGACCGCCTGCGGACCGCGCTGGAAGGGACGAGCGCCACGCCGCAGCAGGTCGAGGAGGCGGTGCGGGTAAACACCGAGGCGCGGCTGCGCGCGTTGAAGATCGGGCTCTTGATCATGGCCGGCCTTGCGTTGCTTGCGATCTTTCCAGCCGGGCGGCTGCCGAACTATCGGCCAGGTGAGATTCCGAGCGAGACGGCGGGCGAACGCGGACGATCGACCTGACCGTCGCGTCAGGCACGCTCGACCGTGCTGAGAGGTAAAACCTTTACAAAAACAAACTTGGCAAAAGCAAAAAGGAGCAAGCTGTGAATGAAATCGATCGCCGCGGCGTGCTGCGGAGCATAGTCGGCGGTGTCGTTGCCGCGGGCCTGGGGGCAAGCCTGTTGCCGCATACGGCCGAGGCGGCGCCGCTCGCGCTTCAAAAGGAACTCGGCCCACAGGGGGATGATGTCCGGCCCAACGTTCACGCCGTCGCCACTCGTCCGCCGCCGCGACCTCTACCTCATCCTCGCCATCGTGGCCGGCGCTGGCACTGCTGGTGGCACCGAGGCCGTCGCCGCTGCGGATGGCGCTAGTGACCGCAGGCGTGACGAAAGCTCGGCCCGGAGCGCGTCACGTCGACACGTCAGCAACGGGGCTCGACTGATCTGGAATAGAGGAGAATGACATGACCACCTATGACAACGGTCCGGCGATGCGCCTCACCGGGCTGCCGACACCGCCTTTATGGATATGCATCCTGCTCGGAATCGTGATGATCATCGCGGGCCTGCTGGTCCTCGGCGATCTCGCGCTGTTCACCGTGATCAGCACCATCTTCATCGGCTGGATGGCCATCATCGCCGGTGGATTCGAGATCATCCACGCTTTCTGGACCAAGGGGTGGGGAGGGTTCGTGTGGCAATTGCTGCTCGGCGCGCTCTATCTCGCATTCGGCATCGTGCTGGTGACCCAGCCGCTGACCAGTGCACTGATCCTCACCTATGTCCTCGGTCTGCTGCTTCTGATCTCGGGGATCGTCCGTGTCCTGGTCGGCATCAGCCATTGGCAGCAGTTCGGCTGGATCATACTGGTGTCCGGGCTGTTCGGCGCCGTGGCGGGTCTCATCATCCTGACGGGATTCCCGGCCACCGGGACATGGGTGCTCGGATTGCTGCTGGGCATCGACCTCTTGTCTCACGGCATCGGATGGCTGACCCTCGCGTGGCTGCCGGCTACCAGAACGGGCTAGCGGCCATCGACTGACGAGGACCGGAAGTATTCTCGCTAAACGCCCGCGATCGCGTCGGGCGTTCCCTCCCGCACAGCAAGATCAATACGAGCCTTGCGCCACGCGCAATTGGCGGAGATCAGATATGTCAGTTTTGAGGAAGCCAGCTCGAACATTCAAGATCGCTGCATTCGTTGCTGCATTCCTGGCCTCGATTGGAATGAACTTCGCGGCCTTGCCGGCGGCGCAGGCTCAACAGGCTTCCGCCGTACTGTTCCAGAACGTTCGCATCTTCGATGGAAAGAGCGCCACGCTCTCCGCGCCGTCCAATGTCCTGATCCGCAACAACAAGATCGAGAAGATTTCGGTTGCACCGATCCAGGCTGACGCTCAGGTGATCGCCGGCGGCGAACGCGTGCTGATGCCCGGGCTGATCGATGCGCACTGGCACGCGATGCTGGTACGCCCAACGCCGGTTTCTGCCATGGCTGACGACGTCGGCTACAACAATCTCCTTGCGGCCGCGGAAGCCACTGCAACACTCATGCGCGGCTTCACCACCGTCCGCGACATGGGCGGCCCGAGCTTTGGGCTCAAACGCGCCATTGACGACGATCTCGTGCCCGGCCCTCGTATCTACCCGTCTGGCGCCGTAATCACCATCACCGGCGGTCACGGCGACTTCCGGCAGCTCACCGATCTGCCGAGAACGATCGGCGGCATGCTCAGCCGCATGGAAAGAATTGGCGGCAGCATGGTCGCGGACAGTCCGGATGAGGTTCGCGTCCGCGCCCGCGAGCAGCTCATGCAGGGGGCCTCACAGGTCAAGCTCACCGCGGGCGGCGGCGTCGCATCGCCGTTCAGCCCGCTCGATGTATCCACCTTCACCGAGCTCGAGCTGCGCGCCGCCGTCGAAGCTGCCGAGAACTGGGGCACCTACGTGGCCGTGCACGCCTATACTCCGGTTTCGATCCAGCGCTCGATTGCGGCCGGAGCAAAGTGCGTAGAACACGGCCATCTGATGGACGAGGCTACGGCGCGCCTCATGGCCGAGAAGGGAATCTGGTTGAGCACGCAACCTTTCCTCAATCTGGAGGCCGCAAGTGCGTTGGGGCCGTCGGAGCAGGCGAAGATGCGGCAGGTGGTTGCCGGGACCGATAGAGTCTATGCGCTGGCAAAGAAATACAGAATCAAGACAGCCTTCGGCACCGACATCCTGTTCTCGCAGGCGCTGGCTGAGCGACAGGGAGCCATGCTGGCCGACCTCACGCGCTGGTACACGGCGGCCGAAGCGCTGACAATGGCGACATCGACGAATGCCGAATTGCTGAGCCTGTCCGGCCCCCGAAATCCGTATCCCGGCAAGCTCGGCGTGGTGGAGGAGGGCGCGCTGGCCGACCTCCTGCTGGTCGAGGGCAATCCAATCGACAACATCAGGCTCGTGGAAGATCCGGCCAGGAATTTCCTGGTCATCATGAAAGGCGGAAAGGTCTACAAGAATCTTCTCGCCCAGGAACCTTCTCGGCGCTGATCAGCCCAGTGCATACAGAGATACCAGCAACTGGCTATGAGCTGATGGCCGTTATGAAAGTGTGACATTTGGTGATGTAGAAGCGCTACTCGGATTCCGTTCGCGTCGCGATCCTGAACCTGTTGCGGGATTGCGGCGACCGGATCCTGAACCAGAAGATCGAACCCTGAGGTCACTATGATTGTCCATCGTTCTGCGTTTGAAGGCCCAACACCGCGATACCGTCGCGATCGTATCGGCCGTCACCTCGTGGCTTTGGCGATCATCGGACTGGCCGGCGGATTTGAACCCGCCTTTGCCCAGAACCCGCCTCCGGCGGCACCGCAGCGAGTGGTGAAGCCGAAGGCGCCCGCCGCAGCACCAGCGCCTGTCGCGGCGGCCCAGCCGGCCGCTCCGGCGCCGCTTGCCGAGACGGCGGCGTCGGGCAACGAGCCGGTCGCGCGCGTTGGCGGACGTGACGTCACCTCGTCGGAAATCCGCGCCTTCCTGGCCGCCGTCGGGCCCGATCAGCGTGCCGCGCTCGCCCGCGATCCCGCACTTCTCAACCAGACGCTCCGCCTGATGTTTGCGAAGCAGCTCGTCCTCAAGGAAGCAGGGGACAAGAAGTGGCAGGAGCAGCCGGCCGTCGTCGCTCAACTCGCCAAGCTGCGCGAGGAGGCCATCTTTGAGACCTATCTGCAGTCGGTGTCGATGCCGCCGGAGAACTATCCGGATGAGGCTGAAATCCAGAAGACCTATGACGCCAACAAGGGCGCGCTGATCATGCCGCGCCGCTTTCATCTCGCCCAGATCTATGTCGCGCTCGCGGAAGGAGCGGACGCCGCGGCCGAAGAGAAAGCCAAGGCGAAGGTTGCGGACATCCAGGCAAAGCTGAAGCAGCCGAAGGCGGACTTTGCCCTGATCGCCAAGGACGCCAGCGACCAGCGCGAGCTCGCGGACAAGGGCGGCGATCTCGGTTGGCTGCCAGAGACGCAGCTCGTTCCCGAAATCAAGAGCCGCGTGATGGGAATGAGCGTCAATGCCGTGAGCGAGCCGATCAAGCTTGCCGACGGATATCACATCGTCAAGCTGATCGAGACCAAGCCGTCCGAAACCATGCCGCTTGCCGACGTGCGGGACACCCTGGTCCAGCGCCTGCGCGCGCAGCGCGCCGAACTCAACCGCCGCGCCTATGTTTCGCGCGTGCTCGAGCAGAATCCGCCCGCGATCAACGAAATCGCTCTGTCCCGCATTGCCAGCGAGCTGACGCAGTCGGCGGGCGCTGGCCGCTAGCTGCGCTCGTCGTCCCCGGATCCGAAATGGCTGTTGCAAACTCAACTAAGTTGTTGGACAGAGGAGACTGTCATGTCCACGAGCACTAACGCCGCGCAAGCATCCGCAGATTTGTCCAACGCTGGGATGCAGTCCTTTGTCACGCTCGAGGAGCTGCGCACGGCGCTCCAAACCGCCGGCTATCGCGCCGAGCTCGTGACCGATGGCAATATTTCGCTGTTGCGGTCGGCGAGCAACGGCCTCGGCTTCGACGTCCGCCCTGGTAATTCGTTTCCCGGCAAGCCCGATCATTTCGCGGATGTCGCCTTCGTCGCGGTCCTGACCGTGCAGGGATCGATGCCGCTCGATCTCGTGAACAAGTGGAATCGCATGCACAGGTTCTGCCGACTATTCGTAGACAAGCCGCAGGGCACCGATGAATTTCTGGTGCTGACGCTCGATCTTTCCATCGCCGGCGCGGTCTCGCCGAACTATGTCCGCACCCAGCTTCAGATCTGGGACAGTTTGATCCAGCAGCTCATCCCCTGGTTGCGCGAGGAGCTCGGCAGGTTGGCCGCGAGCCTCGAAACGGCCAAGGAAATCACCAAGGAAACTGCCAAGCAAGCGACCAAGCCGGACGCGAATCTCGCGCCGCCGCGGCCGGCCCTCAATAGCTGATCGGGCAGCATCGCAACGATGGCGTCGAAATCTCCGATCGTGAACGGGCATCCCGGCAGGCTGCGGCGTCTGCTGCGCTCGTTCGGTCTCGTGGCGCTTGGCCTTTCCGCCGGGCGCGCGCCGGCTGCGGCGCAAAGCACGGACTTCAAGGCCGCATCCGAGGCGCCCGCGGCCTGGCGCGACTATGCGTCCCGGCTGCAGGGTGCCTTTCAGCAGCAGATCGAGGCCGACGGCGACATGTCGCAGTGGCTCGTTGGCTTCGCGGCGGGACGCGAGAAGGAGAACAAGCCGCTGACATTCGTGGTGAGCGCCTCGATCTTGCCGGACGGCAGGATGGATCGCATCACATTCGACGGCAGCATGGATCCCGAGCTTGGTGGCCGGCTGCGCCCGCTGCTCGCCGCCGCCAATGCGGGCGTGCCGCCTCCCGACATGCTTCAGCCGCTGCGCCTTCGCCTGCGGCTTCGATCCACAGAGTGAGCGAGGCGGGGGCGTGCGGGGGCATCGTCAGACCAGGCTGTTACGCGGGTGGTTGCTTGCGCTGGCGACCGGCGTCGGCCTAGTGCTGACAAGTGTTCTCGCGTTCGCCGATACGTCACCCGCGGTGCCTGAGGAATCCCCCGCTGCCGATGCGGCAAGCGAGCCAGCAAAGGAAGCCGCGCCGGCCAAGGAAGCCGCGCCCGCCGAACCACCGGCGGCGATCGAGCGGCGGTGGCGCGAGAATGCCAAGGTCGGATTGCCTCCGACGCGAGGAGTTGCGGGCTCGAGCTCGCAGCCGCGCTCCCGCTACCGCGACCTGATCGAGAAGGAAACCGCCGGCACGGGCCTTGCGCCCGAGATCGCGGAAGCCGTGATGGGTGTGGAGAGCGGCTACAATGCGGGCGCAATCGGTGGCGTCGGTGAAATCGGATTGATGCAGGTCCTGCCCTCGACCGCGCGGATGCTCGGCTTCACCGGCACCAATGCCGAACTCGCCGTGCCCGAGAACAACGTCCATTATGGGGTGACCTACCTCGCCCAGGCGTGGCGGCTGGCCCGCGGCGATCTCTGCACCGCCGTGATGAAATACCGCGCCGGCCATGGCGAGACGCGCTTCTCCCATCTATCGGTGAGCTATTGCCTTGCGGTGCGCTCGCGGCTGATGGCGCGCGGCTTCCAGGTCACCGGCACCGTTCCTGTCGCCACCTTCGGCGATCCGGTCCGTGGCGGCGGTGGCGGTGGCGGCGGATGCAAGCGCAGATGCATGGCCGGCCTGGGCGGTGCGAATGTCGATTACGCCAAGCTGAACGCCCGCCTGAGCGCGCTGGTGATCCAGGTGCGCGGCGGAAAATAAGCCGGCGGTCGTTTCGCTGCCAGCCCGCGATGAGATCGGGTCGAATTGCATGCGCGATGGAGACTGTGCTCCCTCTCCCGCTTGCGGGCAGGGGAATCGCATATGGATTTGCGGCGGCTATTGCATTGGAATGCAAGAAGGATTCTGAAGACGGCTCCCGGATCATGGAGGGGGTCGGATGCAGAAGTTCAGGAAGGCGTTTGGGCGATTGCCGGACCCGCGCGCAACCAATGCGAAGCACGAGCTGTTGGAGGTGTTGTTCATCGCGTTGGCGGCGGTGCTGTGCGGAGCGAGCAGTTGCGCGGAGATGGAAGAGTTTGGCCGGTCGAAGGAAGAGCTGTTGCGGCTCCTGCTGCGCCTGGAGCACGGCATCCCGAGCCACGACACGTTCAGCCGGGTG
>NZ_AUEZ01000062.1 GCF_000426245.1 Bradyrhizobium sp. Ai1a-2
GGACTGAACGACGCCTTGGCGGCCGCCACTGGCGGGGTATCGGTCTGACGGTACTTCATGTAGAGCCTCATCTGGTGATCGGTAATGTGTCGGCCTGGCAAGCGAGTGATTCCTCTTGGCGGAAGAACCACTTGCATAACCAGCCGGCCGCGATCACCAGACGGCGCGATCCCCTGTGGATCGCGCCGTCGCCGGGCTCGTAACTCCGGTCGGGCTACGCCCTCCCTGCGTCACGAGCCCGGCGACGCTCTCTCATCCTGATTGACGCTACGCTTCCACCCTAATTGCCGCGCGGCACAGCACCTCAATCCGAAGGTGACCGTCCAGCAAAAGAAACGAATTTGTCCTCTGCTTGTCTCGGCAAACAACCGGTGGTTCGACCAGGCCGATCTCCCTGATAGAACAAGCAATTTGTTGGTATTTTCGGCTCGACTTTACTGCCTTGCCGATTGCGCGCACAGGCAGAATCGCAGAGATATCGATATGGACGGTGTCTGAGCTAAAGGCCTGCATTACCTCGCCCAATGCAACCGGATCTACGTATTCATTCATTGGTTTGGCCTCGCCGCGAGTCGTTCTTGCAATATTGAGGGCATCATCGCGAGGTCCTCGGCCTGCAATAGTCTGACGAACTCGGTGTCATCGCGCAGGGCTCGGATTGCTTCGACCACAAACAGCAATCGATTCTGAGTTACTTCAGCTTTCTTGATCAATAGGCGCTGGCGATCGGCCTCCTGCCTGTAGACCCGAATCATGGATTCGCTCGTAAGGGGCCTCTTGGAAGTCTGTCGTCCAAAACTCTGTCCGTGCAGATGCTTGCCGCGCCTTTGGCGCTGTTCGATTACGCGCCTAACTGCAACTAATTTTCTGCCTCGCAACTTCTTTTCGGTATAGGCCTGCGTCAGAGCGCGTTGCACGTCATTGTCGTCACATCGGGCGATCTCAATTGCCATGTTGAGAGGCAGAATGCCGGTTTCGACCGCGTGGACGAGGCGCTCTTCCCCTTTTGATAGGAGCGTGCTGATCATCCGAACGTAGTCGGGGCTGACCCCAATCTTGCCAGCAATCTCCCTTTCATCGTAACCGCGACCTCGTAGAGTGCTGATATCCTCTAATAGGTCGATTGCACGGTGCTGACGACGAGCGCAATTCTCGACCAAGCTCATAACGAGACAGTCGCTCTCCTGTGCATGAATTACGATGGACGGAATCTCTTGCTGACCTAGTTGAACGAACGCTTCTATTCGGCCCTGCCCACATACCAAGTCATATCGATAAGGCCCCCCGTCAGAAGTGCACGGGCTAACCGTGATGGGACGTTTCAAGCCAACCTTCGCTATGCTCTCTACAATCTCTTGAAAATTTCGCTGGTTGCGCGCGCGAGGGTTTAGGATGCGAATCTGGTTGATCGGTATAGTCTTGATCTCTAGCCGAGAGCCGTCCGTTATGTTTCGCGTATTCATGCGGCCTCCTCAAAGGGGCACTGTCTAGCCAGCGCATAAAGCGAATCTAGCGCGTCAAATCGATATGCATCCAAACGAAGCGCGTTGTCTTGAGCAAGCTTCAGCGGCGGTGTCGTGAGGTCGAGTCGAGGAAAGACGTAATAGTCCAATATGTCTGCGTTCGACGTGGTCAATCGGACTGCGATCGTAAGATCTGGGACGAGACTCGTGTCAAACCTCACATGCCAACGGTATCCGCTACCAGAAATGCACGATCGCGCGATCACGACGGCTGCCGTGAATTGACCATTTATGGTCAGAAGCTGATTTTGATCTACCGCGATGCGAGCGCCAGCTAGCTCGAAGCCGCGAATTACGGTGGTGACAATTGCGGGATGGGTATCCCTTATCCGGCGATTTACCTCGATATACGAGTAGTCTCGATCCGGAATATATCCGATTAGACTATATGCCCTAATCAGACTTCCGAAGCGATGCCGATAGGCGCTTGCCGAAGGCATGTCCTCTCGCTCGTCGATAATAAGCCCAGAAAGATAGCCTTCATCTTTCAGAACCTCCTGCAGCAGAGCCAAAAGTTCTTCATCGGAATAGTGAGCGCTACGAGCATCGATGATCGTGCGAGCTCGCTCAAAGAGTTCACGGCTGACTACAGAGGGAAACGCAGCGTCCGCTCTAACCCAGGTATCTGGACTGTTTACAACGCGCTTCTGCTTGAGCTTGAACGAGACGCGGTTGAAAACATTGTTTCCGATATATTTTTCGTTGGTGAGGATCTGATGGACCGAAGCACGTGTCCAAGAACGCCCTAGATCCGTGAGAGTGCCGGCCATATTTAGCCGTGCGGCAATCTCCTTCTCGGACAGTCCTCGCTCAACAAACATCTTATAGATTAGACGGACCTGCTCCACTTCCTCTATCGGCCCGAGGGTAAGCACAACTCGGTCTGTCTGAAGGCTTTTTCGATCTCCACGGTTCAGCATCGCTTTCGGCGCGCGATTTTCGTCAATCAGCTGACGCCTGAGGCCAAACCCAGCAGGTCCTCCCTGTCGGAACCCTAACTCGACCAGTCTGCATTGGCCGGCGAAGACTTTGACGGAGAGTTCTCGGCTGTATTCGCCGGCCATCACACGCTTTACGTTCTTAAGCAGGACAGATCCGATGCTGCCATCATTGTCAAACTGTTCGCCGCAATAATGAACTCGAATTCCGGCGCGAGAGCAGACATATTCGTAATATGCGCCCTCATCTGCGTCTTGGAAGCGGCCCCATCGGCTGACATCGTAAACAAGAATAGCCGAAAAGGTGGCTTGCCCAGTCTGCACTTCGCGCATGAGGCGTTGGAGGCCTTCTCGGCCATCAACTCTTAAGCCACTTCGGCCCGAGTCTTCAAAGGTCTCGACAATTTGGAAGCCTCGGCTTGCGGCATATCTTTCAATCGTCTCAAGCTGATTTTCGGTTGAATACTTCTGATGGTCAGTCGACATGCGGACGTAAGCAGCTGCGCGCTTAATGTCGCTATCACGATCTTCGGCTTTGAAAGGTCGACGTATCAAACGGCGCCCCATCGAATTGCTCTGTTTGTGCCGTCACGTTGCGGCCGCCGGGCTCAGCGATCATAGGAAGCAGGGCAAGGGAATGTCGTTTCCAAAAAGGGGCAAGATGTTTCCTGGTGAGCAGAATGATGAGCGAAAATGGAACCCATTCCAGGATCTTCGCTGCAAGGGTTGCATCTGCCCTAAACGAGGAGCTTGGAAAGACGAGTGCGCATGTGAAGATCGTAGCGGCTTGGACAGGAGCCAATGAGCGCACTGTGAAGAATTGGTTCGCCGGTCACTACGGTCCGAGCGGAGATCATCTGGTTACGCTCATCAAGCATTGCGATGCCGTCTTGATGGCGGTGCTTTCAATGGCCGATCGCGATCAGCTCGTGATGAGCGCTAGAATCGAGGACATCGAGCGGCGGCTAGCAGAACTGCTTGAAATTATTCGGCGGCGGTGAGAGATGGAGGCCCCAAGTAGACCCCGCCTGCTTTCCATCAAGCGACCTTGATATTGAGCGGCTCGGGAGCGTGGGTAGGCTTTGCTAAGTCGAGGCAAATCTGAAGATCTCATAGCGCGCCGCCAATCTATCTCGGTCAGGACGATCCCGTATTCGGTCGGGAAGGCGTATGCGGCGACCGTTCAGTTGTTTCAGGGCATCCAACATAGGGCCATCGTTTTGGCTCAGTAGCCGCTCGGATACATGTATTTCAACGTCCGGGTCGATGCCGATCAGATGTGCGTCGAAGGCAGCATGGTGGATCTTAGACAAAGGAAGCCCGTTAGAGACCACTGGCTGTCCCAGCCGCTCGTGGGCGTCGGCAACGATGTGAGCAGCGTCCAAGAGAAGGGGTTCTGGAAGTCCTGAAAGGGCGCACCGTCCACAGTAGGCGGCAATCACCGCCTCTCTGAAGGTGGCTTGATGCAAGCGTTGTTTTATCGTCCGAAGCGCGTATCTACGCTCTGGCCCCTCCGATGGCGGGATCAGGCCGTGCTCGACGGACCCGAACGCTACCCCGGCCTTTAACGAGCGACTGTCCCAGCTCGATATGAATGCCGGAAGAAATGCTTGATAACGTCCCGGTGCCACTCCGAGAAAGTATATGATCGGAATGGCGTTTTCATATGCCTCCCTTAGCCAGCGGTTGTCAGCTGAGTTGGGATCCTGGCCCATAAAGGCGTAATCTACCGTCTCGTCACCTTCGAATATCTGACGATGAACTTCCCTTTGATCGTCATACCAAACCTTAGCTCCCGGCTTAGGAAAGACGGTCTTAATAGACAGCAGATATTGCATTTGGCGAGGCTTGAAGATGCCGCGGCGCTCGTTGAGCAGGGGCACTCGCTCGCCTTGGAATACGAAGCCGGGTCTCAATTCCGTTGATGTCAGATGCGAGTGGAGCTCGGTTAGCCGTCGGACGTGCGCAAAGGCAGCAATCCGAATCGATTTGTCGAGCGTTGCCGCTTCCATAGAGGGAATCACCGAGGAGCAGATCGGAGCATACCTCTGAGTGTGACATAGCTCATGTCGGGTTCGAAAGAGAAAGTCCTCAAGTCGAACTGTGGCCCGCGTGTGCCTGGCAGCAGAAAACCCTACGCCGGAGGCAGGGAAAGCCTTAATTTGCAGAGGGAAATACCCGTTCTTATTCCAGCTTCGGAGGGCAACGCTCTATCCAGCTGAGCTACGGGTGCAGTACCTGTTCATTTAGCTGATTGGTCCCCTATCGGCAACGGCCTTGAGGGCGATTGTCCAACCTGATGCAGGCTGTAAACTGGCGGTAGAATCGCGCGAAAAGCGCCGTCTGTCCAAGGAGTTTGCCATGCGCCCGCTCGAATTTGGCTGGTATTTGCCGACGCATGGCGACACCACAGCTTATGGGCTGATGGAAGCCCAGGTGGCGGGCTCGCCGGAACTCTGCGAGCGCGTGGTGCAGGCTGCCGAAGCCGCGGGTTTTGAGTATTTGCTGATCCCGGTCGGCTCGGTGTGCTGGGAGGCCTGGATCACGGGCGCCTTCATGGCGGCGCGATCGTCGAGGATCAAGCCGTTGATCGCGGCGCGTCCCGGCTACATCAATCCGGTGCTGCTCGCCAAGATGATCTCGACCTTCGACCAGATGTCGGGCGGACGCATCTGCATCAACCTGATCGCGGGCCAGAACGAGAGCGAGGTCGAAGCCGAGGGTATCCGCTACGCCAAGGAAGAGCGTTACGCGCTGATGGATGAGGAGGTCTCCATCCTGAAGGCGCTGTGGACCACCCGCGGACCGGTGCATTTCGAGGGCAGGTTCCACACGCTGTCGGGTGCGCATATCCGGCCGCGGCCGCTGCAGCAGCCGTTCCCGAAATTCTATCTCGGCGGCGGCTCGCGGCAGGCGTGGGAATTGTCGGCGAAGCATTCCGATGTGCATCTGTTCTGGGGCGACCTGCCGGAGCGCATCGCACAGAACATCGCCGAGATCAGGACGCTGGCGCGCAGCCACGGCCGCGAGCAGGAAATCGGTTTTGGCATGCGGCTGCAGGTGATCTGCCGCGAGAACGAAGCCGACGCGTGGGAGGCGGCCGATCACCTGGTGCGTCACGCCACCGAGCGGCAGAAACAGGAGATGAAGACGCTCTACAACAATTCAGCCGCCAATCAACGGGTGCAGCAGCTTGCGCGCGAGCATGGCGATCTCCTGCTGCCGCATCTGTGGACGGGCATCACCAAGGTCCGGCCCGGCGCCGGCATTGCCGTGGTCGGCAATCCCGTCCAATGCGCCGACATGCTGCAGCAATTCATCGATGCCGGCTGCCATTCCTTCTGCCTGTCCGGCTATTTGCATGACGAAGAGGCCGAACGCTTCGGGCGACTGATCCGCCCGATCCTGGCTGAAAACAATCGCGGCCGGCTAGAGGTCCGGTTCTGATTGAACCAGAACTGAATCTCTGGATTCTTGCTTTGACGCGTTTTCTTCACGCGAACCGGTATCCACTTCGCTCGAAAACGCTTTAGCGGCGCAACTCAGGCAGGCACGATCGTCTTGCCGATCGGCCACAGCGCGATGCCGGCAAGCTTGAGATGCGCCCAGGCAAACGGCAGGCCGATGATGGTGACCGCCCAGATGATCGCCGTGAGCAGGTGACCGAGCGCAAGCCACCAGCCCGCGAGCACGAACCAGATCAGATTGCCGATCAGCCCGAGCGGGCCGGTCCCGACGTCGCTCACGCCGGTGATTTCGTCGCGGCGCGCCGCCCGCGAGCCGAACGGCAGCAGGGTGTAGACGGCGATGTTGAAGGCCGCGCGCGCCCAGGGCAGGCCGATGATGGTGATCGCCATGATGATCGCGGCGACAAGCCAGCCAAACGCCATCCACGCGCCGCCGATCAGGATCCAGAGCACATTGAGGAGGATGGAAAGAGGAGACATGGGTTCGCTCGACATTGCCTCATGGCCAGATTGCCTCATGGCCGGGCTCGCTCCCCATATTTATACGCCATCGTCGTCGCGCAAGATAGCCGCCCGATCGGCGATCGCGCGAGTTCAGGCCGAAACCCGCGCCGTCGCCTGGTCCATGTCGAGCAAACGCCTGATCTCTGATGCCGGCTTCGGCGCGCTGAACAGGAAGCCCTGCATCTGCGTGCAGCCCAGTTCGCGCAATAGTTTCCGCTGCTGCTCGGTTTCGACGCCCTCGGCAGTGGTGGTCATGTTGCGCGACGCGGCGATATTCACCACCGCCTGGACGATGGCCGAGGAACCGTCGACCTCGATGTCGCTGACGAAGCACCGGTCGATCTTGATCTTGTCGAACGGAAACCGCTTCAGGTAGCTCAGGGAGGAATAGCCGGTGCCGAAATCGTCCAGCGCGATGCGCACGCCGATGGCGCGGAGCTGGTGCAGGATCGCGAGAGCGGCTTCGTCGTCCCTGATCAGCACCGCCTCCGTGATTTCGATCTCCAGCCGATCGGGCGCGAGGCCGGAGGCGGCGAGCGCGCCCGTGATCCGCAACGCCAGCGTGTCGCATTTGAGCTGGACTGGCGAGACGTTGACGGCGAGCCGGATGTGAGACGGCCAGGCGGCCGCTTCCGTGCAGGCCGTGCGCATCACCCAATCGCCGAGCTCGTTGATCATTCCGGTGTCCTCCGCCACGGGGATGAATTCGGCGGGGGAGACCATGCCGCGCTCCGGATGGCGCCAGCGCAATAGCGCCTCGCAGCCCGCCACCTGATTGGTTCTCAAGTCCAGGAGCGGCTGATAGTGGATCTCGAAGCCGCCATCGAACATGGCTTGCCGCAGGTCCTGCTCCATGGTGAGGCGGGCCTGGGCGCTCTCGTCCATCGCCGGCTCGAAGAAGCGATGGGTCCGGCGCCCGCTTGCCTTGGCAGCGTACATCGCCAGGTCCGCATGCTTGATCAACTGGTCAAGCTCGGTGCCGTCCTGCGGCGCCAGCGCAATGCCGATGCTGGCGTCGGTGGAGAGATGGTGGCCGAGGCAGTCGCAAGGCCGCCGGATCGCGCCATGGATCTGCGTCACGAAGTCCGCGACATCCCTGGTTGCGTCGACGGCGGTCTGGATGACAGCGAATTCGTCGCCGCCAAGCCGGGCGATCAAGTCGCCAGGCTTGAGGCACGCCTTGATTCGTGCGGCCACCGTCTTCAGCAATTCGTCGCCGACATGATGGCCAAGCGAGTCGTTGATGGCCTTGAACTCGTCGATATCGATGTAGAGCAATGCGAACCGTTCGCCGCGCGTCGCCCTTTCGAGCTCGCGCGCGATCTGCGCCCGGAACAGCACACGGTTCGGCAGGTCGGTCAGCGCATCGTAATGCGCAAGATAGGTGATCCTTTCATTCGCGAGCTTGCGTTCGGTTACGTCCTCGACCACGTTGATGATATAGCGCGTCGCGCCGGTCTGATCGCGTATCCCGATGCGTTTCGAGGTGATGTAGCGCTCGCCCTTCGCCTGGGTCTTCCAGAGGTGTTCGTCCCTGTAGAAGCCGGTGGCGGATCCCAGCAGCCTTTCGTCGTCCGCGGTGATGATCCGGGCGGAGGTGGCCGGAAAGACATCGAATGCGGTCTGGCCGACGATCAGGTCGCGTGAGATGCCGAACTGCTCCTCGGCGACCCGGTTGACCAGCAGATAGCGCCGGTCGCGCGCATCTTTGACGGTTATCTGCGAGGGGATGTGATCGATGATCTCGCGCAGGAACGCGTAGTTCCGGTCGCGCTCCTGCTCCAGCCGGCAGCGCTCGGTGATGTCCTCCACGGTGGTGATCCATCCGCCGTGCTTGAGCGGCGTGCTGATGGCCGAGAACCAGCGGCCGTCCGCGCAACCCATCAGTCGGCGATCAACCCGGCCTTGCGCGATATTGTTCATGACCGCGGTGCAGAATTCGTCGACGTCGCCGTCGAACAATCGTCGGATCTGACGGTGGAGCATCAGATCGCGGAAATGGCATCCCGGCTTCATGACTTCGGTCGAGAGCGGGAACATGTCGAGGTAGCGACGATTGAAGGTGACGATGCAGCTGGCGGCGTCGTACTGCACCAGTCCCTGGATCATGTTGTTCAGCGCCGTATCGAGCCGCTGCCGTTCGGCCTTCAGCCGCTGCCGCGCCTGCCGGTTCTGCTTGTTGATCTCGCGGATGATCAGGAACAGCACGCTCGCGACCACGAGGGCGGCGAGCGCCGCTGCGACGACCAGGAATTTGGTCTGCGCATGCCAGTCGGCAAGTGCCGCGGCGACGGTGTTGGTTGCGACCACGACCGCCGGGAAATGGCCCAGCAGCGCCGCCGAACCCAGCCGCTTCATTCCATCGACCGGGCTTTCGACGCGTAGGGTATGCCGGCCTCCATTCGCCAGCACCTGTCGCATCAGCGGGGCGGAGGCGAAATTCCGTCCGATCATCTCGTCGATGCGCGGATGGCGGGCGAGCAAGGTCCCGTCGGCGTGAAACAGGGCGATGGTGGCGCTCTCGCCCGGGGCTATGGAAGCAAAGAACTTCTCATAGTTCACCGGATCGATGCGCCGTGTCATGATCCCGAGAAAGCTTCCGGCGGACCCGGTCAGGCGGTGGGCGATCACGGTATTCAGTTTGCCGTTGCGATAGCTGCGAACCGCCTCAGCGAGTACGGGCTCCGTTGCCGGGTTCGATTTGAACCTCTTGAAGTAGGCGCGCTCGGATATGTCGAGCTTCGGCACCGGGAGCGGTCCGGACCAGGTGATCAGGTGCCCGTCGGTGTCGAACAGCGAGACGTCGCCGAGATAGGACAGGCTTTTCGATCTCAGCACGTTGTGTGCTTCGGCGGTCGACATCCGTTCCTTGAACGCTTCCGGGGAGGCAAGCTCCGGAATCCGCAATTGCGAGATCAGGTCGGAAGCGATCGTCGCGGAGTCTTCGAACTGCTGGTCGAAGTGGCGTGTCAGCATCAGCACCGTGTTTTCCAGCTCGCGCTCGCTGTTGTGGAGAGCGCGCTCACGGAACTGGCCGACCATCAGGATGGTGCCGGCAAAGATCGCGGTCACCAGCAGTCCGCCGCAGAGCGTCAGCCACAGCACCGGGCCGCGGATCGTCGCGGCGAAGTGGCGGCGGAAAACCTTGGCGCGAAGAATGACCCTATGGATGTGCTTTGAAGGATTGCGCATTCCCGATTCCCGGGAGGCAGGCATACAACGCAAAATTACCACAAGCGGTTAGGAAATCCGGTTACTCTACGCTTAATCGGGGTCGTGCAATATTTCCTCGCAATGGTTGTAGGGACGTCGGTCTTCAGCGCCGATACCTGTTGGTTCGAGAGTAGGCCGGACGCGCCTCCTGCATCGCCCGGCTCGCCAGCTGAGCCCGCGATTCGCTTGTCAGCGGCATCGACGGCTTGAGGTCGTCCAGGAAGATCGGTCTCGAGAAGTAGTAGCCCTGGGCGTAGCGGATCTTGGTCGCCGCCTGCAGGTAGGTGAGCTCCTCGTGGGATTCGATGCCTTCCGCGATCACGGTCATGCCGAGCGCCTCGCTCAAGGATTCGATCGCGCGCAGGATGCCCTGGCTGCGCGGGCGCTGATGAATGTCGGTGATGAAGGAGCGGTCGATCTTGATCTCGTCGGCGGTGATGTCCGCGAGTGCCGACAGCGACGAATAGCCGATGCCGAAATCGTCGATCGAGATCCCGACGCCGATCCCGCGCAGTATCGGCAGGATCTCGTCCTGGAAATGCGACTTGGTGACGAAGGCGTCTTCTGTCACCTCGATCATGAAGCGCTCCGGGAATCCCGTCTCCTCGAGCGCGCGGGCGAACGAGCGCATGAATTCGGGATTGGCGGCCTGCTTGGCGGCGACATTGATGCTGATGGAGGCGTGAGGACCAAACGTGTCGTTGATCAGGTCGATCGATTTCACGATCTCCGCCAGCACCAGATGGGTCAGTTCATCGATCAGCCCGAGCTCGACGGCGAGGTTGACGAAAGTGCCGGGCGCCTGGATCACGCCCTCATTGTCGCGCAACCGCACCAGCGCCTCGATGCCCCTGACTTCACGTGTCCTGAGATCCACCTTGGCCTGGAAAGCGCAGCAGAAGCGCTTCTCCAGGATCGCGAGCCGCAGCGACTGCTCGATCTTCATCCGCGCAATGGCCTCGACTTCCATGCTGGCGTCGAAGAAGGCCGCGGCGCCCTTGCCACCGTTCTTGACCCGGTACATCGCGATGTCGGCGTTCTGGCGCAGCTCGTCGTAGCTTCGGCCGTGCTTTGGATAAAGGCTCACGCCGATCGAGGTGGAGGCGAAGATCTCCGACTGGTCGATGAAGAACGGCGCCTTCAATCGCTGCAGCATGAATTCGATGTAGTCGGCGACCTCCTGCTCGGTCTGGATCGGGTTGAGCAGCAGCAGGAATTCATCGCCGGAGATGCGCGACAGGAGGTCGGTTTCGCGCAAGGAGAGGCCAAGCCGCCGGGTCATCTCCACCAGCAGCGCGTCGCCGATGGCGTGGCCGTAGTAGTCATTGATGTGCTTGAAATTGTCGATGTCGAGAAAGGCGAGCGCGAAATGGCTGTTTGCGTCGTCGCGGCGCAGCAGGCTGTTGACGCGGTGCTCGATCACGCGGCGCGTCGGCAGGCCGGTCAGTTCGTCATAATAGGCGGAACGGAACAGCTGATCCTCGAACGCCTTCTGCTCGGTGATGTCGGCGGAGGTCGACAGCAACAGATTGCGGTCGGCGATCTGCACCGGCCGATGCGCGGTGAGGAACACCTGCCTGGTCGCGCCGGAAGCAACTGCTTCCTCCAGCACGGCGGAGCGGCCGCTGCGTAGCAATTCGAGACAGGTCTCGCGGCGCGCGTCCAGTTGCGAGGTCATTGCATCGCTGGCCAGCTGGAGGCGCGTCGCCGCGGCATCATTAACGACGAGGAAGTTGCCCTGCTCGTCCTGGACCGTGACGCCCGCAGGTAGCAGCCTGACGACATCACGCAGAATCTGCAATTCGGAATGAAGTTCGCTCTCATTTGTGGCCACCGCCGTGGCCATCTGAAAGTCGTGTTGTACGGGACTGTGCATGCGCGCGAACTTGGCAAAGTCCCTTGTAGTTTTGGTTAAGTGGAACTGAGAAAAACCGCGACATCTGTGTCGATAGGAGATTTCAACAGCCGCCGCCGCAATCGTCATTAACAGAGCGTCAACCCGATCATCGAGTGCTTGCGGCTGTCTTTCGTTTCGCCTTCGCTTCGGAGCGAAGCGCAAAAAAGCCTGCTCACGCCGCGGGAATCCGGCACTGCATGGTACAGTGAATACCGGTCTTGAGATAACTGACGTCGGTCTTGCCGTCGAATGGTCGCAGCGCCGATTTCAGCAGCCTGGTGCCGAAACCCGGCTCGCCGATCTTTTCCACGGCCGGTCCCTCGGTCTCGTCCCAGGTGATGGTGAGACGATCGTCGGACACCGACCATGATACCTGCAGGAAGCCGCGCGCGGAGGAAAACGCGCCGTACTTGCCGGCATTGGTGGCGAGCTCATGAAAGATCAAGGCCAGACTCACCGCGAGCTTGGCCGGCAGGAACAGGCGATCGCCGTTCAGGTTGAAGCGGACATGGCCGTAGGGACCAAGCTCGGAGATCAGGAGGTCCTGGATGTCGCATCCGTTGCCGTCAACCTTCGCGATCAGGTCGTCGGTCGCCGACAGCGCGCGGATGCGATGATCGATGCGGCTCCAGATCTGCGGCTGGTCCTGCAGCGCCTGGTGCAGCACGGCGTGAATGGTGGAGGACTTGTTCTTCAACCGGTGCTGCAATTCGTCGACCACGAGCTTGCGGTAGTCCTGCTCGCCGATCAGACGTTTGGCGATCGTCTGCTGCTCGGCGACGATCGAGCGGTAGTGCTCGACGCCCCAGATCGTGAGGCCGCAAACCACCCAGAACATCAGAAGCAACGCGATCCGCGTCGGATCGGTGACCGTGGTGCCGAAATTGAGGGCGAGGCCGAGCACGCCGCTTACAAACGCGGTCAGAACTCCGATGCGAAATCCCCCGAAGGCGCCGGCGAAGAACACCGCCGGAAAGTATGGCGTGAAGAACACGTCCGGGCGAAGCTGGGACAGGCCCCAGCGGACCCCAGTCGCCAGCGCCAGGCAGATGATCGCAAAGCCGAGGCCGAGCGCGAGCGACGGCGGGGCGTCCCCGCGCCAGCCGCACCTGAACTCGTCGATCAATCTCTTCATGGCATTGTCACTTCAGGTGATCAGCGAATCCAAAATAAGGCCGAACCGACGGGTAAGCCGCGATTTGTGGCCGGCAGAGGGCCGCAGGCCACAGCCGGCGGCATTGTTCACCGAACAGTCCGCTTGCCTTGTTCCGCCTGTGGCAGGAATATCCCACTCCATCTAATTCGACTGACAGCTTAAAGGGATTAACGATATGGGACGGTTGGACGGCAAAGTCGCGGTGATCACGGGCGCCACGAGCGGCATCGGCCTGCGCACGGCGGAGATTTTCGTCGCCGAGGGTGCGAAGGTCGTCATCGCCGGGCGCCGCATCGCCGAAGGCGAAGCCTTGGCCAAGGCGCTTGGCGCCAACTGCATCTTCCGCCAGACCGACGTCACCGTGGAAGAGCAGATGAAGGCGCTGATTGCCCTCACGCTGGACAAATTCGGTAAGGTCGACTGCCTCTTCAACAATGCCGGCGGTCCGGCGCAGACCGGCGGCATCGAGGGATTGGAGGTTGACCGCTTCGATACAGCGATGGCGACGCTGGTGCGCAGCGTCATGCTCGGCATGAAGCATGTCGCGCCGCACATGAAGAAGCAGGGCTCCGGCAGCATCATCAACAACGGCAGCATCGCCGGACGGCTTGCCGGCTTCTCCTCATCGGTGGTCTATGGCGCGGCGAAGGCCGCAGTGATCCATCTGACCAAATGCGTGGCGATGGAGCTCGGCGAGTCCGGCATCCGCGTCAACTCGATCTCTCCCGGCGCGATCGCGACCGGCATCTTCGGCAAGGCGCTGGGATTGTCGACCGACGCCGCGGAGAAGACGCCGGCCGTCATGCGTGAGGTCTACAAGACCGCGCAGCCGATCCCGCGCGCCGGCCTGCCCGACGACATCGCTCATGCCGCCGTGTTCCTCGCCAGCGACGAATCCTCCTTCATCAACGGCCACGACCTCGTCATCGACGGCGCCATCACCGGCGGTCGCAACTGGACCCAGCAGCAGCAGGGCTACGTCGTGCTCCGCAAGGCGTTTGACCAGGGCGCGGGGTAGCGACGGGAGGCGGGTCTGGCAGCCCTTCATCCTGAGGAGGGCGTCTTGGCGTGGGGTGGGCACGCGCGCTTTGCCCACCTTCGGATTCTCTCGCGCCTCACACCGGTGTCGTCCCCGCGAAAGCGGGGACCCATAACCACAGGGAGGAGTTGTGGGGCGAGCAAGCAGTTGCAGCGGAGCACACGACAGCTCCCTGTGGTTATGGGTCCCGGGTCCCAGCTACGCCAAGAGGCTTCGCCGCGGCGCGCAAGCCCGGGACGACGCGGGGAGAGATCTGATTCAAATTTCAAACAGCTCTCCGCTGTCATCGTCCGCGAAGGCGGACGATCCAGTATTCCAGAGACCGCAGTGCTTGAGCAGAGAGGTCGCCGGGTACTGGATGCCCCGCCTGCGCGGGGCATGACGATGGAGTTCGTGAGGGATACGAGTCCGCGTTCTCGCGGCATGCGTTGCCCGAGCTTTGCATCACTTTTCACCCTCCTCGAAATCAGAGGGCGCAGGGAAAGCCGGGTGCTGGTTGCACCCGTGGGTCCCGTGCAACAAAAGCACGGGGGTAGGACCACAGGTTCAACCGAAGCATTCCGGCTTTCCCTGCGCGATGGTGTTACGACTTACTTCGTGCTCTCCCCGGTGACCGGGCTCTTTTGCCACCGTCACCCTTAGGGATGTTTCCATCCCCCAGGACTTAGCGCCAGCGTCGGGGCGCCAGGACCACACGACTTCGCCGTCCGCGTGACATGCGCTCGTCAGTCGCACGCATCGCGTCCACCGCATCTCACCGCAACGTTCGTGACGATCGCGAGCCGCCCCTCATCCGGGTGAGATGCGCGGAGTTAAATCACTGATTTGCCCGACGACGGAAGCGGAATGTTTTTCGCGGAAGGGGTGGACAGACTTTTGGCCTGATTTGCCCGTCGGGTTGCTATGTCGCACCCAAACCATCCACATCGTCATTGCTTCGCTAGCGCTCGCAGTGACGGACAGCTCATGCCACGGTATTGCCCTTGACCAGCGCGGCGATTGCAGTGTCGATCGACACCGAGCCTTTGCGGGCATTGGCGCCTTTGTCCGCAAAGTCGATCCAGCCCTCGTTGAAGCCATCGATCATCTGCGTTCTCGGCAGGGGATTGCGCATGCCCTGCGCGCGAAAGATCGCCTCCCATTGCTCGCGCGGCACTGCCTCAGCCTTGACTGGCTTGCCCAGCGCCTTCGAGAACGCCGCTGCGATGGCTATGGGGCTGACGCGCTCTGCGGATTCGAGCTCGACGACGCGGACGCCGCTTCCCTCCTGCTGCAAGAGATCGGCGATGGTGCTACCGATATCGGCGGTGGCGACCATCGGCACCGCGCGATCGAGCGGTTGCAGATAGCTTCTGATGACGCCCTGATCCCGGGCCGAGGCGAGATCGAATGCCGCGTTCTCCATGAACCAGGCGGCGCGAAGGAACGTCACCGGCATGGCAAGCGTCGACAGTGCGCGTTCGAGCAAGCCGAGCTGGCTGAGCAGGTTCGGCCGCTCGACATCGGCGCCGATCGTCGAGAGTGCCACCACGCGTTTGGGCGCGCCGCGCGTCAGCGCCGCGCGCAGCGTATCGATCATCGCTTTGGCCTCGCGCCAATCGGGCGAGGGATCGAACAGCGGCGGCAGCATCACAAACGCGGCTTCCACACCCGCGAAGGCGTGGCCCAGCGCCTCGGCATCATCGAGATCGGCGATCGCGACCTCGCAGCCCAGCGCGGCCCAGCTCGCGCCCTTGGTGCGATCCCGCACGACGACCCGCGGCCGCTTGCCCTGTGCGAGCAGCGCGCGTGCGGTGGCGCCGCCGACTTTTCCCGTGACTCCCATAATGGTGTACATGTCTCTCTCCTTTTGCCTGATATGAGCGCCGCGGCCGCACGACCCGTAGCGCGGGTGAAGCGCAGCGCAACCCGGGGATGGTGTTACGCGGCGGCTGGTTACCCGGGTTACGCTGCGCTTCACCCGGGCTACGTGGTTGCATGAAGGCGGCTACCAGGGCAGGCGGTCGCCGTGCCGGTCCATGAACTTCAGGCCGGGCTTGCCAGCGCGGGCTTCCATCGCGGTGACGACCAGCGGGATGCTTTCCTCGATCGAGAGCTTGGCCTCGCTGCCGCCCATTTCGGTCCGCACCCATCCTGGCGCGATCAGCAGCATTGCGCGGGGATCGCCGGCATGCCGCTGGCTGAAGCATTTCATCAGCATGTTGAGCGCGGCCTTGCTTGAGCTGTAGAGTTCCCAGAAGCCGCGATTGGTGGCGATGCTGCCAAGCTCCGATGATATCACCGCGATGACGCCACGCGGCGGCACCTGGTCCTCGAAGGTTTCGACCACGCGCATCGGCGACAGCGCGTTGGTCACCATCATTGCAACGAAGTCCTCGACATCAGCATCGATCGGCGTGTTCTCGTGCGCAAGGCAGATGCCGGCATTGACGAGCAGGGTGTCGATGATGCGAGTCCCGAGGCGCTCCTTCAGCTTCTTGATGGACGCCGGATCGGTGGTGTCGAGGGTCTCGATCTCGAGGCTTACGGGAAAGCGCTCCGCAAGATCGTCCAGCGCTGCCGACGGTGCGCGCACGGTGGCGGTCACCTGATAGTCGCGGCCGCAATATTCCTCGGCGAGCGCAAGACCAAGCCCGCGCGAGGCGCCGATGATGAGAACGGTTTTCCTGGTTGCCATGAGAGAGGTCCTTTTCGAGATCGTTTGATCTGCTGGACGGACTCTCTCACCGCGACACTGATGATCCCAGTGCGGATGTGTCAGGGGATTGATGACTAGAGATCGTCAATGGACGAGATCGACTTGGGCCATAGCGATGCAACTCCCTCTCCCGCTTGCGGGGGAGGGCCGGGGTGGGGGCTGTCTCCGCGATTCACGCTGTCCCCGTGTGCGGAGAGAGCCCCCGCCCGACGCTACGCGCCGACCTCCCCCGCAAGCGGGAGAGGTGAAGGAGTTCGTGGCCGGCAGCTTGACTGAATTATCGCGCTTTCGTCCTCGTCTGCGCGGCCTTGAGCGCGAATTCGATGAAGGCGCGGACTTTCGCCGGCGGATGGTGCCGCGAGGGATGCAGCGCGTAGAGTGGAAAGGTTTCGCCCGGCCAGTCCGGAAACAACTCGATCAGCCGGCCCGAGTCCAGCAGCGGCTGGACGCCGATGCCGAGCACCTGTGCGATGCCGGTGCCGGCGAGGCATTCGTTGATCATGGTGCCGACATCGGTGAGCACCAGCGTACCCGAGGTCTTCACCGGCAGCACTTTCTTGCCTGCATGAAATTCCCATTCGAAGAGACGCCCGGACAGCGGGTCGATGAACTGGATGCAGGAATGATCCTGCAGTTCAGCGGGATGCTTGGGACGGCCGTGCTTCTTGAGGTAGCCGGGTGAGGCGACGGTCAGCACACGCGTCTCCAGCAATTTGCGCGCGATCAGCGTGCCGGCGGGAAGCTCGCCGAAGCGCATCGCAACGTCGATGCCATCGGCGACGAGATCGCCGACATGCTCGCGCGTGATCAATTCCAGCGTCAGCTCCGGATGCTGGCGCAGGAAGCCGCCGATGTGGCCCGACAGGATCATCCGCGAGAAATACGGATCGATGTCGACGCGCAGTCGGCCGCGGACCACGCCTGATGATCCCGACGCGGTGCTCGCGGCATCCTCGATCCCGGCCAGGAGCGGCGCCACCTGTTCATAGAAGCGGCGGCCTTCGTCGGTCAGCGCCACCGAGCGCGTGGTCCGGTCGAACAGGCGAACGCCGACCCGCGCCTCGAGCCGCGCCACCGCGCGGCTGACGCCGGAGGCGGTGATGCCGAGCGTATCGGCGGCGCGGGCAAAGCTCCTGGTCTGCACCACCGCCGCCAATACGCTTATTCCCGCCAACAGGCGGCCGTCGAAGGGCATGGCTCCACCATGACGTTGCGTCAGCAATGATGGAGCGTGAGTGTCACTTGATCAATAGCGCAGGCGCTTATGCTTCCTCTCCCGCTTGCGGGAGAGGGCCGGGGTGAGGGTGCCTCCGCGATTGACGCTCTTTGAGTGGAGGGAGCCCTCACCCGCTACGCTCTTCGAGCGCAGCGACCTCTGCCGCAAGCGGGAGAGGTGAAGCAAATTTCTCTCACGCCTTCCGCTTGGCTGCTTCCTGCAGATCGGGGGCGTTGACGGCGGGGATCGCGACGCGGCCGGGGCCGGTATGCGCGAGCGCGGCCGCGGCTTTGTCGTTCTCCATGATCTTGGCCATCACGGCCTGGCCGGCGCGTTCGAAGATGGCGCGGTTCTCGATCACGAATTTCTGCGACTTGCGCAGGCCGTCGATATAGCCGTTGATCTCGGGGATCACATAGCGCGCCACCATGTCCCAGCTTCGCCTTGTGTTTTCCGGATTGGCCCAGTCATGGGCGAAGCCGACGATGGTCCCGACGCCGCCGGAGACCTGCACCAGGTTCTTGATCATCTTCACGAGGTCGTCGGGCGTGCCGATGGTGGAGGCGGCGCCCTCCACGAACGCGGTCTTGTCGACGGCCTCATCCGGCGAGGAGAAGGCGGTCAGCCCGGGCCGCATCAGGGTGCCGACATTATATTCGTTGTGCCAGCGCATCAGCCCGGCGCCGGCCTCGCGGCGTGCCTGCTCGCGCGTCTCGGCGATGTGCCAGGACAGCAGCACCCGCCAGTTCGACCGGCTCACGGTGGTGCCGGCCTTCTTGGCGGCGTCCTCGGCGAATTGCCATTGCTGCGGCAGCGCCATCAGGCCCTGGGTCGACATCGAGCCGAGCGAGATGATGCCGATGCCGTATTTGCCGGCGAGCGTCATGCCCGAGGGCGAGATCTGCGAAGCGACCACGAACGGCATGTCCTCCTGCAACGGCAGGATCTGCAGTGCGGCGTCGTTCATCACGAACCAGTCGCTCTTTGCGGTGACGCGCTCGCCGTTGAACAGGCGGCGGATCACCGCGATTGCTTCGTCCTGGCGGTCGCGCTGTGTCATCGGGTCGATGCCGAGCGTGTGCGCGTCGGAAGCCAGCGCGCCGGGGCCGGAGCCGAAAATGGCGCGGCCGCCGGTCATGTAGTCGAGCTGCACCATGCGCTGGGCGACGTTGAACGGATGGTGATAGGGCAGCGAGATCACGCCGGTGCCGAGCTTGATCCGCTTGGTGCGCTCGCCGGCGGCGGCCAGGAACATCTCCGGCGAGGCGATCATCTCCCAGCCCGAGGAGTGATGCTCGCCGCACCAGAACTCGTCATAGCCGAGCTCGTCGAGCTGCTGGACGAAATCGAGGTCGCGGCGGAATTGCAGCAGCGGATGCTCGCCGATCGGGTGATGCGGGGCGAGGAAGGCTCCGAATTTCAGGCGCGCCATAGGGTGTTCTCTCCAGGATTATTGTTGTCGTGAGCGTGGCACCAGCCTACGGGCAGGACAGGAGCGACGCAATGCTTCGAGCCCGCGCGCCGTGCATGGTCGTAGGGCGGCCTAGCGTAGCGTAACCCGCCGCGCCCGCGCGAACGCTCCGTAGCCCGGGTGGAGCGCAGCGCAACCCGGGACCGCTCCGTCCGCGGCCAACAGCACCCCGGGTTACGCTGCGCTCCACCCGGGCTACAAACTGTCGGACTTACCTCGGAGGTAATCGCGGGAATAAGCCGAATCTGTAGCTTGCGGGTACAACAGATTTTGAACGGAGCGGCCCGCCATGCACCAGATCGTCACCTATGTCACTGGCGCTATGTCAGTGGATTCGTCGCGGCGCTGGTGGGTATTGGCGACAGTGGTCGCCGCACAATTCATGTTCGGGGTCGATGCTTTTATCGTCAATGTCGCGATCCCGACCATCGCGATGGAGCTGCACGCGAGCGCTGCCGAGATCGAAGCCGTCATCGCGATCTACCTGATCGCGTTTGCGACGCTTGTGGTCACCGGCGGGCGGCTCGGCGATATCTACGGCACAAGGAACGTGTTCGTCGCCGGCGTCGCTGGCTTCAGTCTGGCGTCGCTGTGGTGCGGGCTCGCGCAATCCGGACCTGAACTGATCATCGCGCGACTGGCGCAGGGCGCGACCGCGGCTCTGATGGTGCCGCAGGTGCTGGCGACGCTGCATCTGTTATTTGCCGATTCGGCGCGCGCCCGTGCCTTCGCCATCTATGGCATCGTGCTGGGCCTCTCCGGCGCCGTCGGCTTCCTGCTCGGCGGCGTGCTGGTGACGCTTGATCTTGCCGGGCTTGGCTGGCGCGCGGTGTTCTTCGTCAACGTGCCCTTCGGCATCGTGATCATTGCCGCGGCGCTCAGGATCATGCCGACGGTGCCGCGTCGCGCCGGCACGCGGCTCGACATTCCCGGCGCGGTCGTGCTGTTTGCGGGATTGCTGTGCCTGATCGGACCGCTGCTGTTCGGCCACGATGTGCACTGGTCGCCGTGGGTGTGGCTGGTGATGGCGGGCGGCGTTGCGATCATCGCCGCGTTCGTCCGGCTCGAACGCGCGATCGCGCACGCTGGCGGCATGCCGCTGATCGATCTCACGCTGCTGGCCGACGCAGCCTTCATGCGCGGACTGGTTGCCGTGTTCTGTTTCTTCTTCGCCAATCTCTCGTTCTATCTGGTCATCACCATGTTCATGCAGAACACGCTGCATATTCCGCCGCTTCAGGCCGGTCTCGTCTTCATGCCGGCCGCGCTCACCTTCGTGGTCGCCTCGCGCCACAGCGGCGCGCGGGCCAGGCATCGCGGCACGCTGGTGCTGATCGAAGGTTGCGCGCTGCAGATCGTGGGCCTTGCCGCGATTGCAGTGACGACGGCATTTGTTGAGGCGCCTTCCGCGCTGTCGCTTGCGCTGGTGCTGATGATCTTTGGCTACGGCCAGGGATTGGTGATGGCGCCGCTCTCGAGTGCGGTGCTCTCGACGGTGAAGCCTGCGAGCGCGGGCGCGGGTTCCGGCATGTATGGCACCACGGCGCAGATCGGCAATGCGGCCGGCGTGGCCGCAATTGGCGCCGTGTTCTTCGCAATCGAAACCACAGGCTCAGCGCGGTTGGCGCTGCATGCGGCATGCGCATTGTTTGGGCTGTCGATCATCATTTGCGCCGCATTCCTGTCATGGATGCGGCGCGCGACATGATCACAAATTAATTTTGAGATCACGAATTTACCGTCCGTCTCACAATTTCGCGGGGAATGACAGTATACGGACTTTTTATTTTGCGATGCAGCAACTATGTGATTTGGCCGAGGCTGGTCGAAATCACCTCAGGAGTTGCTGTTGTCACTTGCCAAGAACATCGAGTTCCTAAGCCATCTGCCCCGGCTGAATGGATTCAATGGGCTTGCCGCCGTCTATGGGCGAAGCCTTGCGCCAGCGGTCAATAGTCCGCTGGTCGAGACCACGGATTTCGACACGAATCCCGGCGCGCTGAAGATGTACTCGTTTGTGCCGGAAGGGCTGCCGCGCGGTGCGGCGCTCGTCGTCGTGCTGCATGGCTGCGGCCAGAGCGCGGCTGGCTACGACCTCGGTGCGGGCTGGTCGACGCTCGCGCGTCACTATGGTTTTGCGCTGCTGCTGCCAGAACAGCAACCGGCGAACAATGCCAATACGTGCTTCAACTGGTTCAATCCCGAAGACATCACGCGCGGCAAGGGCGAGGCTGCCTCGATCCGTCAGATGATCGCGCGCATGGTGGTCGATCACAAGCTCGATCCGCGCCGGATCTACATCACCGGGCTCTCCGCCGGCGGTGCCATGACGTCGGTGATGCTCGCGACCTATCCGGATGTGTTCGCGGCAGGCGCGATCGTTGCCGGCCTGCCGTTCGGCATCGCCACCAATCTGCGCGAAGCTCTCAACGGCATGATGCAGGCGCCGTCGCGCCCGGCCAATGAATTGGGCGATCTCGTGCGCGGCGCGTGGACGCATGACGGACCGTGGCCGAAGGTTTCGGTCTGGCACGGCAGCGCCGATCGCACCGTCAATCCCGGCAATGCGGACGCGATCGTGAGCCAATGGCTCGACGTGCACGGCCTGCCGGAGACGCCGATGGCCAAGACGATGATCGACGGCTATCCGCGCGAGGTCTGGTGGGATGCGAATGGCGAGACCGTCGTCGAATCCTACACCATCACCGGCATGGCCCATGGCACGCCGCTTGGCGTCGCCGCCAATGACGAACGCTATGGCGAGGCCGGCGCCTTCCTGCTCGAGGCCGGGATTTCGTCGTCGTACCACATCGCGAACTTCTTCGGCCTCACCGAACGGGCCCGTCGTTCCGCGCCGGCTCCGAGAGAAGTCGCCAAGCCGGCGATTAAGCCGACGGTCAAGCCGGTGACGAAGCCGGTCGCGAAGGAAGCGACAAAGCAGCCGACGCCCTTGCCGCGCGCCACACCCCCGCGTCAGGCTATGCCGTCACAGAGCCTCCGCCGCCGCGCCCGCGAGATCAGCGATGTGATCACCCGGGCGCTGACTGCCGCGGGCTTGATGAAATAATTCTGGCGCCGCGGTCACAAGCCGCGGCGTCGCTCACAGTTCGCCGGTGATGAACGGGTTCGTCATCCGTTCCTGGCCGATGCTGGAGCCGGCGCCGTGGCCGCAGATGAAGCCGACATCGTCGCCGAGCGGCAGCAGCTTCTCCTTGATCGACGTGATCAGCGTCTCGTGGCTGCCGCCGGGCAGGTCGGTGCGGCCGACCGAGCCGTTGAACAGGACGTCGCCGACATGGGCAAAGCGCAATTCCTTGTTGAAGAACACCACGCTGCCAGGCGAATGGCCGGGGCAATGCAGGATCTCGAAGGTGAGTTCGCCGATCGAGACCTGATCGCCTTCCTCGAGCCAGCGATCCGGCGCAAAATCGCGCACGCCGCTCATGCCGAACCGCGCGCCGCTACTGACGACATTGTCGAGCAGGTGTTTGTCGGCGACATGCGGGCCCTCGATCGGCACCTTCAGCGCGTCGCGCAGTTCGGCGGCGCCGCCGACATGGTCGATATGGCCGTGGGTGAGCCAGATCTTCTCGACGCTGACGCCGGTCTCTCTGATCGCCGCCTGGATCTTCGGAACATCCCCGCCGGGATCGATCACGACCGCCTTCTTGGTCGGCTCGTGCCAGAGGATGGTGCAGTTCTGCTCGAACAGCGTCACCGGCACGATGATCGCGCCGGCCTTCGGTTTTGTTTCGGTTTTATCATCCATCGCGGCACCTTATTCTTCCCTTGGCCCCCGTCAACAAGGGCGGGAACATCCTGCGACCATTGGCCGGACTGTGATAGGATTGCACAGTTCTTCAACATGTAGTGTGTAAGCGGAATGCCATCCACCGTATCGGAACATCCTGCGAGCCAGGTTTCGCGGTCGCCGCTCGGAGGCCAGCGCACGACGGCGCGTGCCTTTTTCGTCGCGGAGCGCCTGAACACGTCGGGGCTCGAGCGCAGCGATGTGCTGGCCACGACGCCATTGGCGTTCCGCGTCAATGAGAACGGCGTCGCGATCCTGTTCCGTTACGGGGTTGTGGTCCTGATCGGGCTGAATGCGCTGGAGGAGGAGGAGTTCCTGCGCGGGCTGCAGTCGCGCATGATCACGCCGTTCGCGCGCCGCGAGGAGGAGAGCGCCACCATCGAGCTCGCCTCCGAGAAGGACGATCAGATACCGCCGGGCGGCCCGATCTATCTGCAGAGCCTGTCGCCGGAGCGGCTGATCCTGGTCGGCGAGGCGCTGGCGAAGAGCGTCGTACTGGCCCGGCATGAGCGCGAGGTCGCCGCGGTGTTCGACACGACCGAGCCGTTCGCGCGCGAGCTTGCCAAGAGCGGGCAGATCCATCGCAGCCGCGGCGCGATCCTGAAGCACATCGGCAATGCCTTGTCGGTGCGTCATCGCGTCTCGGGGCCGGTCGAAGTGTCCGAGAAGCCCGACATCCTCTGGGACAAGCCGCAGCTCGAGCGGCTCTATGCCCGGCTCGAGGACGAATATGAATTGAAGGAGCGCTCCGAATCGCTCAACCGCAAGCTCGCGGTCATCGCCGAGACCGCGCAGGTCCTGACCGACATCATCGACACCCGCCGCTCGCTGCGGCTCGAGCTGATCATCGTCTTCCTGATCCTGTTCGAGGTGCTGATCACCATCTACCAGCTCGCGACCGGCCGTCACGTGTGAACGCTAAAGTCTTTCCCTGTCGGGGCGAGGTGAAGCGGAGCTTGCGGGTCGCTACGAAAGATTGATAGGCCACGAATCGAAATTTTGGCGCAAACCCGCCACGCGTTAGCGCGTTGCCACGTTCAAGCCTGAATTGAAGGGTGACGTGGCGGCATGGGCGATTTGGGCGACATTAGCGAAGATTGGTGGCGGCGCGGCACCTTCTATCAGGTGTATCCGCGCTCGTTTCAGGACTCCAACGGCGACGGGGTTGGCGATCTCAAGGGAATTTTGCGACGGCTGCCATACTTAAGAGAACTTGGCGTCGACGCGATCTGGCTGTCGCCGATCTATCCGTCGCCGATGGCCGATTTCGGCTACGACATTTCCGACTACACCGGCGTCGATCCCCTGTTCGGATCGATGGAGGATTTCGACGCGCTGGTCGCGGCAGCGCACGAGGCGGGGCTCAAGCTGATCCTCGATCTCGTGCCGAATCACACCTCGGATCAGCATCCCTGGTTCATCGAATCGAGAAGCTCGCGCGATAATCCCAAGCGCAACTGGTACATCTGGCGCGATCCGAAGCCGGGCGGCGGACCGCCGAACAACTGGCTGTCGGAATTCGGCGGCAGCGGATGGGAATATGACAGCGAGAGCGGTCAATATTACTACCATGCCTTCCTGGCCCAGCAGCCGGACCTGAACTGGCGCAATCCGGAGGTCCGCCAGGCGATCTATGACGTGATGCGGTTCTGGCTCGGCAAGGGCGTCGACGGCTTCCGCGTCGACGTCATCTGGCATCTGATCAAGGACGCCAAGTTTCGCGACAACCCGCCCAATCCGCATTATCACGAGGGCCGGCCGCCGCATGAGAAGATCCTGACGCAGTATTCCACCGACCAGGCGGAGGTGCACGAGGTGATCGCCGAGATGCGGCGCGTCAGCGACGAATTCGATGCCCGCGTGCTGATCGGCGAGATCTATCTGCCGCTGCATCGCCTCGTTGCCTATTACGGCAACGATCTCACCGGCGCGCAGATGCCGTTCAACTTCGCGCTGCTGTCGACCTTGTGGAGCGCGCGCTCGATCGAGCGGATCATCGAGGACTATGAGAAGGCGCTGCCACAGGGCGCATGGCCGAACTGGGTGCTCGGCAATCACGACCGGCCGCGGGTCGCAAGCCGGGTGGGACCGGAGCAGGCGCGCGTCGCCGCCATGCTGCTGCTGACGCTGCGCGGCACGCCGACGCTCTATTACGGCGACGAGATCGGCATGCGCCAGGTTCCGATCGCGCCGGGCGAAGTGCGCGATCCCTTCGAGAAGAACGTGCCGGGCCTGGGCGTCGGTCGCGACGGCTGCCGCACGCCGATGCAATGGAGCTCCGAGCCCAATGCAGGCTTCTCGACCGGAAAGCCCTGGCTGCCGCTCGCCCATGATGCGCTGCGCGAAAACGTCACCAGTCTCGCTGCCGACAAGACGTCGATCCTCAATTTGTACAAGGCGCTGATCGCGCTCCGGCGCGAATGGCCGCAGCTCGTGACCGGCACCTATGAACGGGTCGCCGCGCAAGGCGACATCCTGCTCTATCGCCGGCGCGGCGAGGAGAGCGCGCTGATCGTGGCGCTGAACTTGGGGGCCGACCCGGCCGCGGTCACCTCGAGCGCGATCGCTTTCAACAGCGAAATCCTGCTGTCGACCTTCCTCGATCGCAAGGGCGAGACGATCGAAGGCGTGCTCGACCTCCGCGGCAATGAAGGCGTCATCATTGCTCCGCCCGGGCATCGCAATCACGATGCTGCCGACCTCCACCAGCCGGAGACCGACCAGAGCGAGCCGGCCGACACCGACGATCAGGCTGGGTGAGCGTCGTTCTCGGCCTTGTCGATGTCGCTGCGTTTCAACAGGTAATCGAGCCCGCCGACCCTGTACCAGCGATAGCCATAGGCCTCAAGCAGCAGCCGGTGCTGACCGCGGCCATTGGCGCGGCTGTGGTCTTCGGAGAGGAGATTGACCAGGAGCTTGCCGGCATCACCGGGAAGCCCGGCCGAAAACGCCACCTCGCGCGGCCTGTCATCGAGGTTATGGACGAACAGCACCGAATTGTTGCGCCAGTCGTAGCGGATCGCGACGATGGTGGGATCGCGCGTGTCGATGATGCTGAATTCGCCCCAGCCGACCTCCGGGACTTCCTTACGCATGCGGATGATGCGCTCGGTCCAGTTCAGCATTGAATTCGGATCGCGGCGCTGCTTGGCGACGTTGACGTGCTCATAGCCGTAAGGGCCGGTATCGATGACCGGCACGGTCGGCTTGTCGCCCTTGGTGAATCCGGCATGCGGCTCCGTCGACCATTGCATCGGCGTGCGCGCACAGCCGCGCTCGGCCAGATCGAGATTGTCGCCCATCGCGATCTCGTCACCGTAACGGATCACCGGGGTGCCCGGCAGCGTACACATCAGGCTGTAGGCGAGTTCGAGCCGCCGCCGGTCGCCGCCCAGCATCGGCGCGAGGCGGCGGCGGATGCCGCGATCGTAGAGCTGCATCTCCTTGTCGGGGCCGAATGCCCTGAACACGGTCTTGCGCTGCGTCTCGGTCAGGCGGCCGAGATCGAGTTCGTCATGGTTGCGCAGGAACAGGCCCCACTGCGCCGTCGCCGGCCGCGGCTTCGTCGCCTCGAGCGCCTTCGCAAGCGGCCGCGAGTCGGCGGCGGCGAGCGCATAGAACAGATGCTGGTTGACCTGGAAATTGAACATCATGTGCATGCGGTCGCCGTCGCTTCCGAAATATTCCATGTCGGTTTTCGGCAGCACATTGGCTTCGGCCAGGATGATCGCGTCGCCCTCGCGCCATTGCAGGAATTCGCGAAAGGCGCGCAACATGTCGTATTGCTCGACCGGCTTCTTGACCTTCGGCCCCTTGGTCGCGATCACGAAGGGCACCGCATCCATGCGGAAGCCTGAGACGCCAAGCTGGATCCAGAACCCCATGATCCTGAGGATCTCCGCCTGCACATGCGGATTCGATGTGTTGAGGTCCGGCTGGAAGTCGTAGAAGCGATGGAAGTACCAGGCCCCCGATTCCTTGTCCCTGCTCCAGGTCGACTTCTGCACGCCGGGAAACACCATGCCGGTATTGGCATTCGCCGGCTTCTTGTCCGACCACACATACCACTCCCGATGGCGCGATTCCTTGCTCTTGCGTGCCTCGCGAAACCAGGGATGCTGGTCGGAGGTGTGATTCACGACGAGGTCGATGATGACGCGGATGCCGCGCTGCTTGCAGCCGTGGGTGAATTCGACGAAGTCTCCGAGCGTGCCATAGCGCGGATCGACCCCGTAATAGTCCGATATGTCGTAGCCGTCGTCGCGGCCTGGCGATGGCTGGAACGGCATCAGCCAGATCGCGGTGATGCCGAGCCCGTGCAGATAATCGAGGCGACGCAACAGCCCCTTGAAGTCACCGACGCCGTCGCCATTGGCGTCCATATAGGTGCCGACGGAAAGACAGTAGATGACGCCGTTCTTGTACCAGAGATCGTCGATCACAGGGCTTCCCTCGCCGGTCCGGGGTGTTTCAGCGGCCGTCTGTCAAGTGGGGAGGGCGGATGAGGTTCCCGGCTGCGGCCATGTTGGGCGGGCGTGCGGAATCGGGTAGGTTATCGGAATGGAATCGTCCGCCCGCAACATCGCTCTTGTTCCGCAACCGGACCGTCGCCAGTCGGAGACGGCGCTTGCGATCGCGCGCGGCACGGCGCGGCTGTTGCGTTCGCTCGGGTTCTCCTGCATCAGCGAATTGCCGCTGCCGTCGGGCCGGCGTGCCGACCTCGTGGCGCTGAACGAGCGCGGCGAGATCTGGATCGTCGAGATCAAGTCATCGGTCGAGGATTTGCGCGCCGACCAGAAATGGCAGGACTATCGGGCGCATTGCGACCGGCTGTTCTTTGCCTTCACGCAGGACCTGCCCTGCGAGATCTTTCCCGCCGACACGGGCCTGATCATCGCCGACGCCTATGGCGCGCATCTGCATTGCGAGGCGCCGGAGCATCGCCTGCCGGCACCGACCCGCAAGCTGATGACGGTGCGCTTCGCGATGGCCGCCGCGCAGCGGTTCAACCGCCTGCTCGACCCGCAGGGGCATGTGGAGTTTTGATGTGACGGCGCCGCAGGGTGGGCAAAGCTCGCTTCGGCAGCGTAGGATGGGTAGAGCGAAGCGAAACCCATCATCGTCGCTCCGCGAAAGCTGGTGGGTTTCGCTTCGCTCTACCCACCCTACGAATTCGCCAAACTAACGCGGCGCGCGCTTCGCCAGGATGCGTTGCAGGGTCCTGCGGTGCATGTTGAGCCGGCGCGCGGTTTCCGAGACGTTGCGATTGCACATCTCGTAGATGCGCTGGATGTGCTCCCAACGCACGCGGTCGGCCGACATCGGGTTGGCCGGCGGTTCGGATTTCTCGGTGCCGCTCGCGAGCAGCGCCGCGACGACGTCGTCGGCATCAGCAGGCTTCGAGAGATAGTCGATCGCGCCCATCTTCACCGCTGTCACGGCGGTGGCGATGTTGCCATAGCCGGTGAGCACGATCGCGCGGGCATCGGGACGCTTGCGCTTCAGTGCAGAGACGACGTCGAGGCCGTTGCCGTCGCCCAACCGGAGATCGACCACCGCAAACGCAGGCGCGGCCTTGCCGATCTGCGCCAGACCATCCGATACGGTATCGCAGGATGTCACGGTGAAGCCGCGGGTCTCCATGGCGCGCGACAGGCGCTCCAGGAACGGCTTGTCGTCCTCGACGATGAGCAATGAGCGGTCGGCTTGATCGTTCAGTTCGGCGATGGCGTTCACGGTTTTGCTATCCCTTCTCCAATCCGAAAGATATGGCGTGTGACTGCGGCGATGCCAAGGCCACTCAACCAAGGCCACCCAAGGAGGCGGCTCGAGAAGGCCGCCCAGGAGAGGGTTCAAGATCGACCGGCTAATGCGTCAAATTGTCGAATTGTATTCAGCCCATCATTTCGTCCGTCGCTTCGCTCGCCTCGAACAAGCTGCGGGGCCACACGATCTGCACCACGGCGCCGTGATCGGGAAACACCCGGTTGGTGAAGGTGACCTTGGCGCCGGTGCGCTCCAGGAACGTCCGCGCGATGAAAATGCCAAGACCAAGCCCCGCGCGGCCGTTTTGCGCTTCATCGGCGCTGCGGCGCCGCGACAAATAGGGCTCGCCGATCCGGTTCAGCATGTCCGGGGCAATGCCCGGACCGTCATCGGAAATGACGATTTCGACCGTATCGGCGTTCCACCATGCATTCACCTCGACAGTCTGGTTGGCGAAATCCACCGCATTTTCCAGGATGTTGCCGACACCATAGAGGATCGCGGGGTTGCGGGCGCCGACCGGTTCCGTGGTGGCTGCGACAGCAAGCCGCACCTTGATTGCAACGCCAAAATCCCGGTGCGGTGCAACAGCCTCCTCGATCAGCGTCGATAGTTTCATGCGGTCGAACGGCGCTCCGGTGGAGGAGAGCTGGGTGATCTTGCTCAGGATGTCGCGACAGCGCTGCGCCTGCTCGCGCAGCGTCTTCAGGTCGGCGGCGAGCGGACCGTCCTTCACCGCACCTTCCAGCTCGCGCGAGATCAGGAAGATGGTCGAGAGCGGCGTGCCAAGTTCATGCGCGGCGGCGGCCGCAAGGCCGTCGAGCTGGGTCAGGTGCTGCTCGCGCGCCAGCACCAGCTCGGTCGCCGCCAGCGCGTCCGAAAGCTTTCGCGTGTCCTCGGTGACCTGGAACGCGTACAGACTGGTGACGCCGATCGCGAGCAGGATCGAGAGCCAGACGCCGAACAGATAGATCGGCGGCAGCACCAGCGGATCGTCGCTGTCCCATGGCAGCGGGAAATGGAAGAACACCAGCGCCGACGCGCAGGCGACCGCGAGACAGCCGAGCGCGATCGTCAGTCGTACCGGCAGTGCGGTGGCGGAAATCAGGACCGGCGCCAGGAACAGGAACGAGAACGGATTCTGCAGGCCGCCGGTCAGGAACAACAGGCCGGCAAGCTCGACGATGTTGAGCGCGAGCAGCGCTGCGGCATAGATCGGCTCGAGCCGCTGCATCGGGTTGAACGCGATCTGCAGGGCGAGATTGAGCAGCGCCGACAGCGCAATGATGGCGATGCAGGGGATGACGGGAACGTCGAATTCCAGGCCCTGCGCGACGATGAAGATCGCGGCGAGCTGGCCGAGCGCGGCGAGCCAACGCAACCGCAGGATCGTATCCAGACGGACATGGCGGCGCGGTTGGCGGAAATCGGAGGCGGCTACGTCGGTCATATCCTCACTCTAGCCACACGACAGCTGTTTCCCACCTCTCCCGCTTGCGGGGGAGGCATAGGCCGCCTTTGGCGGCCGTTCTTAAGACACGCCGAAGCGGAGCTTCGGCTATGGCGCTCGCGCCGGGTGGGGGCTCTCTCCCCACTCGCCACGTTCTAGCCTCGCAACGGCGCGATCACAAACACGCGGCGCACAGCTCCGATTGAAGTGCAAGTCTTGCGCGATCAGCCATGATGGCCCAATGAACGGGCCCAAATGGATCAGATCGAGAATAGACCGGCACCAGCGTCCGCTTCCGATCCCGCAGCTTCGGCCGCGATCGATGTCGCGCATCTGGTGAAGGTCTACAAGACCACCCGCGCGGTCGACGATGTCTCGTTCCGGATCGCGCGCGGCAGCATCACCGGGCTGCTCGGCGGCAACGGCGCCGGCAAGACCACGACGATCGCCATGATCATGGGCCTGGTGCTGCCGACCTCCGGCCGCATCCATGTGCTGGGCTTTCCGATGCCCGAAGCGAGCGCCGAGGTGCTCGGGCGGATGAATTTCGAGAGCCCCTATGTCGACATGCCGATGCGGCTCACCGTGCGCCAGAACCTCACGATCTTCGGCCGGCTCTATGCGGTAAGGAATCTCGCGGACCGCATCGATCAGCTCGCCTCCGACCTCGATCTCCGCGACTTCATCGACCGCGCCAACGGCAAGCTGTCCGCCGGCCAGAAGACGCGCGTGGCTCTCGCCAAGGCGCTGATCAACGAACCCGACTTGTTGCTCCTGGACGAACCGACCGCCTCGCTCGATCCCGATACCGCCGATTGGGTGCGGCAGCATCTGGAGAACTACCGCAGGAGCCATAACGCGACGATCCTGCTCGCCTCGCACAACATGCTGGAGGTGGAGCGGCTGTGCGACCGCGTCATCATCATGAAGCGCGGCAAGATCGAGGATGACGACAGTCCCGACCGGATCATGGCCCGCTACAACCGCGACACGCTGGAAGAGGTGTTCCTGGACGTCGCTCGCGGCCGCAACCGGGAGAGTGCGACATGAGCGAGATCGCCGTCCATCATGGGCTGTCGCTCAACCGTATCAACGCGATGGTGCTGCGCTACTGGTATCTGTTGCTGTCGTCCTGGCCGCGACTGTTGGAACTGGTCTACTGGCCGGCGCTGCAGATCATCACCTGGGGCTTCCTGCAGAACTACATTTCGCAGACCTCGGGCTTCTTCGCGCAAGCCGGCGGCACCCTGATCGGCGCCGTCATCCTGTGGGACATCCTGTTCCGTGGTCAGCTCGGCTTTTCGATCTCGTTCCTGGAAGAGATGTGGGCGCGCAACCTCGGCAATCTCATGATGAGCCCGCTGAAGCCGATCGAGTTCCTGATCTCGCTGATGATCATGAGCGTGATCCGGCTCGCGATCGGCGTCATTCCGATGACGCTGCTGGCGCTGTTCTTCTTCGGCTTCAACTTCTACGCCATCGGCCTGCCGCTGATCGCCTTCTTCTGCAACCTGATCTTCACCAGCTGGTCAGTCGGCATTTTCGCCTCCGGCCTCGTGCTGCGGAACGGGCTCGGCGCGGAGAGCATCGTCTGGACGTTGATGTTCGCGCTGATGCCGCTTGCCTGCATCTATTATCCCGTCAGCGTCTTGCCGTCCTGGCTCCAGACCGTCGCCTGGATGCTGCCGCCGACCTATGTGTTCGAGGGTATGCGGGCGCTCTTGATCGACCACGTCTTCCGCGCGGACCTTATGGTCCATGCGCTCGTTATCAACGCGGTGCTGCTGATTGCGTCATTTTCGATCTTTCTTGCCCTTTTGCGCAGCGCCAAACGCAACGGCTCGCTGCTCAGCAGCGGTGAGTAACTTTCACTTTCCCGTGGATTCCCGGTTGTTTAGGGCGTTTTCGGCCGTAGATGTAGTGACAGGTGCATTGACGCTTTATTACGCATTCGACAGTATGTTGCGTCGCAAACGAGGATTTTGAAGCAAATGCCGATTGGTGAATTTGGCGGCGCTCCGCCGCTGGCGGCCGAAGGCAGTCCGGCGCTTACGACGCCACTGTACTGGATGTATGAGATGGCGCATGCGTCACTCAACCCGGTGCGCGCGGTGACCGACGCCACCAAGATCCTGTTTCAGAATCCGCTCAATCCGTGGACGCATAGCCAAGCCGGCAAGTCCGTCGCCGCGGCCTGCGAATTGTTCGAGCGCACCACCCGCCGCTACGGCAAGCCGGAATGGGGTCTCGACGAGACCGAGGTCAACGGCGTGCGCACGGCGGTGGAGGTCCGATCTGTCTGGGAAAAGCCGTTCTGCCGGCTGCTCTATTTCGATCGCAAGCTGACCCGGCCGCTGCGCGCGCCACAGCCGCGCATCCTGATCGTGGCGCCGATGTCCGGCCATTACGCGACGCTGCTGCGTGGCACGGTCGAAGCCTTCCTGCCGACCCATGAGGTCTACATCACCGATTGGGCCGATGCCCGCATGGTGCCGCTGTCCGAAGGCCGCTTCGATCTCGATGACTATGTCGATTACCTGATCGAGATGCTGCATGCGCTTGGCGGCAACATGCATATCATCGCGGTCTGCCAGCCCTCGGTGCCCGTGGTGGTCGCGGTCTCCCTCATGGAAGCGCGGCGCGATCCGTTCGTGCCGCTGTCGATGACGCTGATGGGCGGCCCGATCGACACCCGCCGCAATCCGACCGCGGTCAACAACCTCGCCGCCGAACGCGGCATCGACTGGTTCCGCCACAACGTCATCACCAAGGTGCCGTTCCCGCATCCTGGCATGATGCGCGACGTCTATCCGGGATTCCTGCAGCTCAACGGCTTCATCAGCATGAATCTCGACCGCCACATGGATGCGCACAAGGCGCTGTTTGCCAATCTGGTGAAGGGCGACGGCGATCTCGTCGACAAGCACCGCGAATTCTATGACGAATATCTCGCGGTCATGGACCTCACCGCCGAGTATTATCTGCAGACTGTCGACCTCGTCTTCGTCAAGCACGCGCTGCCAAACGGCGAGATGACCCATCGCGGTGAGCCGGTCGCTCCCTCCAAGATCCGTCGCGTGGCGTTGATGACGGTGGAAGGCGAGAAGGACGACATCTCCGGCCTTGGCCAGACCGAAGCGACGCATGGTTTGTGCACGTCGATTCCCGATCATCGCCGCGTGCATTACGTGCAGAAGGGTGTTGGACACTATGGCGTGTTCAACGGCTCGCGTTTCCGCGCTGAAATCGTGCCGCGCATCTCCGATTTCATGGTTTCATCGGCCAATACACGGCTTTCCCTGGTCGCAGCCGCTGAATAGCGGCGCGCCCAAGCCCGATTCCGGTGGGTCGATAAGCTGCTGAATTGATTAAAAGAATCCGGATTCGGCGATCGCCGAAGGAATGAGTTTTGACTCGCTCCTTGGAGGGTGATTTCGGGCCGGCCCGGCCCAAATTTTTCGGGTTCCCACCCCACTATGTAGGGGTCAAATAGCACACAGCCTCTGTATATTGGGCAAATGATTTGTTTTTGCGCCGAGCGATTTCCCTGGCGGCGGATATGGCAGAATCCGGGCGAGCTTTTCCTCCCCGGACTCTCAGAAATGGCTACTCGCGCGCTCCTCTATCGGCGGCCTGCCGAACCCTCGACTCTTCTCATCAAGCACGGCTCCCAATATTTCGCGATCAGGCTGCGGCGGCATAGGCGCGCGCGTCGATACACGCTTCGCATTCATCCGACCGACCGCGAAGCGATCCTCACGATGCCGCCGCGTGGCACGATCGCCGAAGCGCGCGACTTCGCGCAGCTTCATGGCGGCTGGATCGCCGCGCGTCTCGGCCGCCTGCCGAAGGCGGCGCCGTTCCAACCCGGCACAGTGGTGCCGCTGCGCGGCGTGCCGCATCGGCTCGTGCATCGCGCCGGCGAGCGCGGCACGGTGTGGACCGAGATCCGTGACAGCGGCGAAAGGATTTTGTGCGTGGCCGGCGAGCCGGAGCATATGGACCGCCGCGTGCACGACTTCCTCAAGCGCGAAGCGCGCAAGGATTTACACAAGGCGTCCTTAGGCTATGCAGCGGAACTCGGCGTGCGCGTGCGCCGTCTCTCGATCCGCGATCAATCGAGCCGCTGGGGTTCCTGCACCTCGCACGGATCGCTGTCGTTCTCCTGGCGCCTGATCCTCGCGCCGCCCTACGTGCTCGACTATCTCGCCGCGCACGAGGTCGCGCATCTGGTCGAGATGAGCCACTCGCTGCGGTTCTGGAGGACTGTCGGCCGAATCTGTTCCTCGGTGGATCGCGCCAAGAGCTGGCTCGATACCTACGGCAACGATTTGCATCGCTACGGGATCGAGGATTAAGCTTCCGAGTTGTAGGGTGGGTAGAGCGAAGCGAAACCCATCATCTTCGCCGCAGCGGCCCAACTCGATGGGTATCGCTTCGCTCAACCCATCCTACGCACTGTCTCGTCTCCCCCCCCGCTGTCTTCGTCCGCGAAGGCGGACGATCCAGTATTCCACCGATGTCGGTGCTCATGCTGTAAGACCGCCGGATACTGGATGCCCCGCCTGGGCGGGGCATGACGGCTAGACTACCGATTGCCGCCGAACAGGCGATCCACCAGCCAGCCGTCCAATCCCGCCGCAGCTTCCGGACGCGCATTGGGGCTGGGCTGTGTCGAGGCGCGCGTCGGCGGCGGCCGATACTGACCGGCGGGTGGAACGGGTGCGGGTGGCGCGAGCGACTGCGGTGATGGTGGGCTGACCTGCGACGAGGCCTGCATCAGGTTCGACATTGCCCAGCCGACTTGCGAGTTCGGCAGGCTCGCGACCGGCACGCCCTGATGCGCCGTGCGCATGAAGCGGCTCCACACCTCCACCGGCAAGCCGCCGCCAGTTGCCTTCTTGGTCGGCGAATTGTCGTCATTGCCGAGCCAGACGCCGGTGACGAGATTGGCGGTGTAGCCGATGAACCAGGCGTCGCGGAAGTCCTGGCTGGTGCCGGTCTTGCCGGCGGCGCTCCAGCCGGGGATTTCGGCTTTGCGCGCGGTGCCGGAGATCAGCGTCTCCATCATCATCGCGTTCATCATCGCGACGTAACGCGGCTCGATCACCCGGGCGAGCTGGTCGGCCGATCGGACGTAGAGCAGCTTGCCCTTATCGGTGCGGATCTTCGTCACCACATGCGGCGAGACGGCCAAGCCTCCATTGGAGAAGGGCGCGTAGGCGCCGACCAGTTCGATCACCGAGACTTCGGAGGTGCCGAGCGCGATCGAGGGATTGGCGTCGAGCTTGGAGGAGATGCCGAGCCGGTGGGCGGTGCGCACCACGTTCTTCGGCCCTACCTCGAGCCCGAGCCTGACCGCGACCGTGTTCAGCGACATCGCCAGCGCCTGCGTCAGCGTCACCGAGCCGAAATATTCGTGGGTGTAGTTCTCCGGCTTCCAGCCCTTGATATCGAGCGGGGCATCGGTGCGGATCGTTTCCGGCGTCAGCCCGGCTTCGATTGCGGTGAGATAGACGAACGGCTTGAAGGCCGAGCCAGGCTGGCGCCTGGCGGTCACTGCGCGGTTATACTGGCTCTCGGCATAGTTCCGTCCGCCCACCATGGCGCGCACCGCGCCGTCGGGCGTCATCGCCACCAGCGCGCCCTGGGTGACGTTGAACTTCACGCTCTTGGCGGCGAGCTCGTCGATGATGGCGGCTTCGGCGACGTTCTGTAGCTTCGGATCGATCGTGGTCTCGACCACGATGTTCTGGTCGATCTGGCCGACGAGATCGTCGAGCACTTCGCCGATCCAGTCGGCGACATAGTTCACGGTGCCGGCGCCGACCGGCTTCACGTTGTAGGAAGGATGGCCGATCGAGGCCTGCGCCTGGGCCTGGGTGATGAACTTGGCGTCCGCCATTGCCGTGAGCACGACCTGCGCGCGCTGCTCGGCGCCCTCGGGATTGCGGTTCGGCGCCAGCCGCGACGGCGATTTGACGAGGCCTGCAAGCATCGCGGCTTCCGCCAGGGTCACGTTCTTGGCGGACTTGCCGAAATAGCGCTGCGCCGCGGCCTCCACGCCATAGGCGCCGGAACCGAAATAGACGCGGTTGAGATAGAGCTCCAAAATCTCGTTCTTGGAGTGCTTGCGCTCCAGCCAGATCGCGAGCTCTGCCTCCTGCAGCTTGCGCTGCATGGTCCGCTCCTGCGTGAGGAACAGGTTCTTGGCGAGCTGCTGGGTCAGTGTCGAGCCGCCCTGCGACACGCCGCGATGCAGGAGATTGGTCACCGCTGCGCGCGCGATGCCGATCGGGTCGACGCCATAATGCGAGTAGAAGCGGCGGTCCTCGATAGCGATGAAGGCTTTCGGCAGGTATGGCGGCAGGTCCTTCAGCGCGATATTGGCGCCGGCCATTTCGCCGCGCTGTGCCAGCACGCTGCCGTCCATGCCGACGATCTGGATCGTCGGCGGGCGCTTGGGGATTTCGAGCGATTGGATCGGCGGCAGATGCGCGCCGACCCAGACCACGACGCCGACGACCGCAATCGCCGACCACAGGCCGAGCACGACGCCCCAATAGAAAATGCGGCCGATCGCAAAGCCGCCGCGCGATTTGCGCCGTTTCCCGCCACTCGATGCGGGCTTGCGCTCGCGTGGCGGTTCCGCACCGCCATCACTGCTGCTGCGTTTGGTGGATTTCTTCGGTCTGTCTTCGGGATTGGGGATGCGGTCGGCCGGCGAGAGCCGCAAATCGGCGAGCGCGGCTGGAAGCCCGAATAGCGGCTCCTTGCGCCCGCCGCTCTTTTTCTTTCCCCAGGCCATCCACAAACGCTGCTCACACCACGCTTTGCCGCAGGCTAGCGTTCCCGGTTTAAGGCTCGGTTACGCAAAGCTTAACGCGGGATTAGGAGGTGAGGCAGCGCCACGTCGAACGGAGCCGTAGAGCCGTAGGGTGGGCAAAGCGAAGCGTGCCCACCATCCACGGTCGGTGCAAGATAAGGTGGGCACGCTCCGCTTTGCCCACCCTACGCATCCCAATGCCGGGTTAGTAGGTGAGTCATCGCGTGATAAAGATCTCGGAACCGAAGAAGGGAGAACCAAAATGGGTCATATCGATCCGACCAAGGAAGTCTTCGTGCAATTCAGGGAGAGTGATCGGCCGGGGCCGATCCACATGCTCAATCTGGTCCGCTTGCGCGAATGGGCCGCCTATCCCGACGGTCGCAAGGCCACCGGTGCAGAAGCCTACGCGGCCTATGGGCGCGAGAGCGGGCCGGTGTTCGAGCGGCTGGGCGGCCGCATCGTCTGGCAGGGCCGCTTCGAACTGATGCTGATCGGGCCCGAGGCCGAGCGCTGGGACCATTGCTTCATCGCCGAATATCCGAGCGTCGCCGCCTTCGTCGAGATGATCCGCGATCCCGTCTATCGCGAAGCGGTGAAGCACCGCCAGGCCGCGGTGGAGGATTCGCGGCTGATCCGCCACGCCGTGCTGCCGGTCGGCAAGACGTTCGGAGAGATTCCGAAGTAGACCGCGAATCCGTAGGGTGGGCAAAGCGAAGCGTGCCCACCTTTCTTGCGCCGAATGTGGATGGTGGGCTCGCTACGCCTTGCCCACCCTACGCAGCTTCCCGTCATTGCGAGCTTCGCTGCGCTCACAATGACGTGGAGAGAGCCTCGCGACTAACCCGCCGGGCCGGCATCTTCGAGGATCGGGCCGAACAGCTCCCAACGCTCGCCGTTGAAGCGCATCATCTGCAGCTGCTTGTTGACGCGATAATCGGTCGGCGAGGTGCTGTTGACGATGCCGGGCAGCGACATGTCGAGCTGTACGTTCTTCAGGCTGGAGGCCTGCTTCATCACGTTCTCGCGCGTGAGATTGTCGCCGCTCTCCTTCAGCACATGGACCAGGAGCTGCGCGGTCGAGTAGCCGTAGGTGTTGAAGTTCGAGTCCTTGTCGCCTTCCGGATAGTACTTGGCCATGAACTCGAAATACTTCTTCATGCCGGCATCATCCTTCCAGGTCGGATCGAGCGGATCCTTGCCGTAGTTGACGCTGATCACGCCCTTGGCTGCATCGAGGCCTGCGGGCTTCATCACCGCGCCGACGGAGGTTGCGTTGATGTCGACGATCTGCACCGGCTTCCAGCCGAGCTCGGCGATCTTCTTGATCGCCTGCGCCGCCTGCTTCGGCGTGGTGGCGCTGAAGAACAGGTCCGCGCCGGCGTCCTTGATCTTGAGGATCTGCGAATCCACGGTCGGATCGGACACCTCGTAGGAGGCTTCCGCCACCACCATGCTGGCCGCCTTGTCGGCGAGGCCGGCCTTGATGCCGTTCAGGTAGTCTTTGCCGAGGTCGTCGTTCTGATAGAGGATGCCGATCTTGGCGTTCGGATGGTTCTTCAGGATGTACTGGCCGTAGATGCGGCCCTCGACGAAGTAGTTCGGATTGAAGCCCATCGTCCACGGGAAATTCTTCGGGTCGGTGAACTTCGAGGCGCCAGTCGCGGCGAACAGCTGCGGCACCTTCTTGGAGTTGAGATACTTCTGGACCGCGGCATTGGAGGGCGTGCCGATGATCTGGAACGTCAAGAGCACTTCGTCGCTTTCGACCAGCTTGCGCACCTGCTCGACTGCCTTCGGCGGCGAATAGGCGTCGTCATACTGGATCAGGTTGATCTTGCGTCCATTCACGCCGCCCTGGTCGTTGATCATCTTGATGTAGGCGGCCTGGGTCTTGCCGATCGATGCATAGGCCGACGCAGGTCCGGAGAACGGCACGGTCTGGCCGACCTTGATCTCGGTGTCGCTGGCGCCGGGGTCGTATTTCTTCTGGGCATTGGCCGCCGAGACCGACAGCGCAAGAGCCAGCGCCGTCCCTGTGACCAGATGCAAAAACCCGTTCCTCATTCGCAGTTTCCTCATGGGTTGTGATTTGTGCCGATGATCTTCTCCGCCGCACGTCGAGGCCCGCCGGATGCCATCGCTGGCGGCGATAGTGGAGGAACCCTTGTTGCAATGCAAGGTGGAGTCGCGCCGAAAGCCGAGCGCTATCAGTCGACCAAAGTAGGGTGCAGCCCAATCGCGGAAACCGGGTGGACGCTGGCACGTCGCGCTACGAAGATGTCGGCGCTCAGCTATTCGGGATGAAGATGCCTGTTCGCGACAAACTGACGAAGCCGGCCACGACGTTCGGCCTGGATCGGCTGGAAACACCGATCGGCGTGGCCTTGCTGGTCACCGATGACGACGGCGTGCTCCGCGCGCTGGATTGGGACGACTATGAGGCGCGCATGAACGAGCTGTTGCGCCTGCACTATGGCGCGGTGGCCCTGAAACAGGCGCGTGCGCCGAAGGACATCCGCGCCGCGTTGTCTGAATATTTCAAGGGCGATCTCGATCGCCTCGGCGACATCCAATGGCGCGTCGCCGGCACGCCGTTCCAAAAGAAGGTCTGGACCGCGCTGGCTGGCATCCCCGTTGGCACCACGATGAGCTATGGCGCGATGGCGGCAAGGCTCGGTGCGCCCAACGCGCAGCGCGCGGTCGGCCACGCCAACGGCTCGAACCCGATCAGCGTCGTGCTGCCTTGCCACCGCCTGATCGGCGCCAACGGCGCGCTGGTCAAATATGGCGGCGGGTTGGAGCGCAAGCGCTGGCTGCTCGCGCACGAAGGTGTGTCGCTTTAAACTGGCCGTCGTCGGATCAAGAACTTCTGCATGCCTTCGAGCACCAATTCGCGGCGCTGGTTGAACACGGTGGAGCGCAGCGTCACGACGCCGGTGGTGCGGCCGGGCACAAGCTCGGTCACTTCGAGCGCGGGATAGATGGTGTCGCCGGCATAGACCGGCTTTACGAAGCGGCTCGACTGTTCGAGAAAGCCGATCATGGATTCCTCGACGACGAAGGGAAACAGCCCGGCGCCGGGTGCGGTGTGGATCAGTGTCTGGAAGCCGTGCGCGAGCAGGTCCGGCATGCCGCGGGCGCGGCAATATTCGACATCATAGTGGATCGGATGGGTATCGCCGCTGGCGGTCTGGAACGCCGCGAACACGGCCTCGGTCTGGGTCCGGCTCGGGATCACAAAGCGCTCGCCCAGGGTGAAATCTTCGAACCAGCGCTGCGCTTGCACCATGCGGTGTTGGGCGGGGTCGAAGTCGGTCATATCAGGGCTTTCCTCGGAAGAATTGTTTTGTGATGTATCGGTATCGCAGCGATGTTGATGCGGCAATCGATTCCGCTTAATCCCGCCATGACGAGAAGCATCCCAGTCATCCATGACCCTGTTCGCAAAGCTCTCAGCCTACGATGATCGTTCCGCGCGGCTTGCAGGCATCGGGCTGATGCTGCTGTCGATCTTCATGTTCTCGTTCGGCGACGCGATGGGGAAATTCCTTGTCGCGACCTATTCGGTCGGACAGTTGTTGTGGCTGCGGGCCTGCGCGGCGCTGGTCGTGCTGCTCCCGATGGTCTGGAAGCAGCGCGCGGAGTTCTTCCCTATCGAGCGTCCCTGGCTGCAATTGCTGCGGGTGACGCTGTCGACGCTCGAGGTCGCCGCGTTCTTCCTTGCGACCGTCTACCTGCCGCTCGCCGACGTCATCACCTATTATCTCGCCGGCCCGATCTTTGTCACCGCGCTGTCGGGCCTGGTGCTGGGCGAGCAGATCGGCTGGCGGCGCTGGAGCGCGATCCTGGTCGGCTTCTGCGGCGTGCTGATCGCGCTCAGGCCATCCGCGCAGACCGTGAGCTTGCCGGCGATGATCGCGCTCGGCGGCAGCCTGTCGTTCGCGGTTCTGATGCTGATCACGCGCTCGCTGCGCGCAACGCCCGACATCGTGCTGACCTCGTCGCAGTTTGCCGGCACGTTCCTGCTCGGCGCCGTGCTGTCGCCATTCGGCTGGGTGACACCGGACGCCGGCAGCCTTGTCGTTTTCTTCGTCGCCGGACTCATCTCGGTCGCCGCGCTGCTCTGCGTCAACCGCTCGCTGAAGCTGGCGCCGGCAAGTGTCGTGGTGCCCTACCAATATTCGATGATCGTCTGGGCCGTGATCTTCGGCTTCGTCGTGTTCGGCGACGTGCCGTCCTGGGCCACCATCGTCGGTGCGGCGATCATCATCGCCGCCGGGCTCTACATCTTCCTGCGCGAACAGAAGCTGGGAAGGGAAGAGCCGGTGGTGAGCCCGCCGGTGTAGCGTGGAGCACGCTGCGATGCAGGGTGGGCAAAGCGCAGCGTGCCCACCATTGCAAGCGCAGTGCTTGATGGTGGGCACGGCGCGAAGGACGCGCCTTTGCCCACCCTGCGCAGTCTGCGTGCTATCGATTCCTTCGCATCGATGAGCCCCAGTTCTTCAGCGACGACCAGACGCCGCGCGACAGGCGGAAGCAGTCGACCGGGGTGGAGGAGCCGAGCGCCTCGAAGCGGTGCAGCTCGACGCCGCTCCACTGGAAGCCGCACTTCTCCAGGATGTTGCGCGACGACGGGTTGGCGACGCGGGCGCCGGAGAACAGGTGGTCGTGGTCGAACTCCTCGAAGAAGTAGTCGATCACCGCGCGCGCCGACTCAGTGCCATAGCCCTGGCCCCAATGCTCGACGCCGAGCCAGTAGCCGAGCTCGGGCGCGTCCGGCTCGCGCCAATTGATGCCGACCATGCCGATCGGCGCGGAGCTGTTCTCGATCAGGAACACGGTCTCGCCGCCTGCGCCGGCGGTCGCACGCACGAATTCGACGGCATGCTCGCTCAGGTAAGGATGCGGCAGGCGACGGGTGTTCTCTGCAATGCGACGATCATTGGCGAGATGCGCAATTGCTTTTACGTCCGCGAGCGTCGGCTTGCGCAAGGTCAGCCGCTCGGTCTCGAGGACGTAACCTCTCGACTCTCGCAATATGGGGGTCGGGATATCCTGCAGCATGTCGGGCTCCTGTGATGCGATAACGGTACGCTACGCTTCGATCCTTGCGCGGGGCCCCACATGGGACACGCGCAACAGAAAAGGGGAGGCCGGTATCCCGCCTCCCCTTGGAGCCTCTTAGAGCCCCGCCGGTTCAACAGGATCCGGCGGACTCATATCGTCCACCGTCTATTCGGCTGCAGCCTCGAGTACCGGAATCACCGATACGAAGGTGCGGCCATTGCCTTTAGCGCGGAACTCCACACGACCTTCGACCTTGGCGAAAAGGGTATGATCTGTTCCCATGCCGACATTAAGGCCCGGATGCCACGTTGTGCCGCGCTGACGCGCGATGATGTTACCGGGAATCACGAGCTCGCCACCGAACGCCTTGACGCCAAGGCGCTTGCCCTTGGAATCACGTCCGTTTCGCGATGAACCGCCTGCTTTTTTGTGAGCCATAGCTCGTCTCCAACTGCAGTAGTTATCTAGATCAATTCCTTGACGGAATCATTTCACTTTTTGTCACGCTTCAACTTTTGAGGCGCGACATTCACATCTATCTCACGCGACCTTCTTGAAGGCTTACGCAGCATCCTCGGTGGGCGCTGCAGCAACCTTTTCCTTCTTCGGTCGCGGACCGATCGTCGGCTTCGCGTTGTCGGTCAGGATCTCGGTGATCCGCAACACCGTCAGCTCATCGCGATAGCCGCGCTTGCGGCGCGAATTCTTGCGGCGGCGCTTCTTGAACGCGATCACCTTCGGACCGCGCTTGTGGTGCAGCACTTCGGCCGCCACCGAAGCGCCTGCCACCGTCGGCGCGCCCAGGACCGGCGTCTCGCCGCCGACCACCAGAACTTCGCCAAGCTGCACGATCGTGCCGACATCGCCGGCGATCTTGCCAATCTCGAGAACATCATCCGGAACGACGCGGTACTGCCGGCCGCCGGTTTTGATGACTGCGAACATCGTTTGATTCCTTCGTGTTCGATCCCGTCCTCGGGGAGAACCCCGGGCCGGCTTCTTGTTCAGTCGCTATGGGTTACGATTTTCGCGCGGCGCGGGGACATGCCCCGGAATTCGCACAAAAACAAAGCGGCGCGAGAAATCCCACGCCGGATTGGCCGCCGTTATAGCGGCCAAGCCCCAGGAGTCAAGGCAAACAGGCCGAAAATCGGCCGAAAATGAAGGATTTGGAGCGATTTTGGGTGCGTTGAGCCCAGTTCCAGGCGAGTAGCCCGGGTGGAGCGCAGCGCAACCCGGGTCAGCCACCGGCCCCGGGTTACGCGTTCCGCTCCACCCGGGCTACGACGCTCCTCGGGATGAGGGTCTAGGAACCCGTTTTCGCCTTCGGATCGTCCTCCGCCATGGCGTGCGTCGGCGAGGTCTGGCGGGCGCCGGGGCCTGGATGCACGTGCACGGCCTTGGCGGTCAGCGGCTCGCCGCATTCGGAGCAGACCATCACGGGGTCGAACATGTGTCCGCAGTTCTTGTGCTGATGCAGCATCGGACGGCCGCGCGAGTCGACCATGTGGACGTTGCCCCAGTGCACGATCGACATGATGATCGGATAGAGGTCGAGACCCTTCTGCGTCAGGATATATTCGTAGCGCTTCGGCGATTCCTGGTACGGGATCCGGCGCAGCACGCCAAAGCGCACCAGCTTCTTCAGCCGTTCGGCGAGCAGATGGCGGGTGATGCCGAGCGACGACTGGAACGCCTCGAACCTTCGCTTGCGAAGAAAACACTCGCGGAGGATCAAGAGGCTCCAGCGGTCGCCGATCACGGCCACGGTGCGGGCCAATGAGCACGGCTCCTCTTCAAGCGTATCCCATTTCATCAATGTCTCCAGTCACCTGCAGTCCGCGAAGCAGTATTCATTCTAATTCGGTACTGAGGCCTGTTCAACCGTTTGTGCTCCGACCGTTACCACAGGGCCCAATCCGCTATTGACAGTTCTAAAATAGAACCTTAAAGCCCAGATGGCAAGCGATGGCGGCGACGGGCCGCCCCGCACAAGGAAAGGCAATCGATGGCTGCTCCGCTCAAGGTCGAGTTTCATTTCGATTTCGGCAGCCCGAACGCCTATCTCGCCGAGCTTGTCCTGCCGGCCATCGAGAAACGCACCGGCGTGAAGTTCGACTACGTCCCGGTGCTGCTCGGCGGCGTCTACAAGGCGACCGGCAACATGTCCCCGTTCGACTCGCTGCGCGGGATCAAGAACAAGGCCGAATACAATGCGCTTGAAACCGAGCGCTTCCTGCGGCGCCACAACATCACGAAGTTCAGATCGAACCCGTTCTTCCCGGTGAACACCCTGATGCTGATGCGTGGCGTGATCGCCGCGGAACTCGAGGGACTGTTCGAGCCCTATTTCCGCGCGGCCTACCACCACATGTGGGTCGAGCCGAAGAAGATGGACGATCCGCAGGTCTTCCGCGACGCGTTCCTCTCGTCCGGTGTCGATATCGATCGCGTGATCGCGCGCATCCAGCAGGATGACGTCAAGAGGAAGCTGATCGAGAACACCGAGAACGCGGTGGCGCGCGGCGAGTTCGGCTCGCCGACCTTCTTCGTCGGCGACGAGATGTTCTTTGGCAAGGATCACCTGCGCGAGGTCGAGGAAGAGATCGTCGCGCAACTTGCGGCAGCGAAAGGCTGCGCGAGGCGGCAGGGACTCTAAGCAAACAAATCACGGCAAGACCCGAGACAAGGGGCGTGGCGGCGGGAGGTGGCATTGACGATATTGGAGCGGGCGGCCCCGGTGGCCGAGGTTCTGGCAAGTCTGCCGAACCGGATTCATCAGGTGATCGACCGGCATGTCGCGGCAACGCCGGATCGGACGGCGCTGATCGATGATGGCGGCAGCTTGAGCTATCGCGAACTCGACCGCGCGATTAGCGGCACCGCGGACGCGCTGCGTGCGCTCGGCGTCCGTGCCGGCGATCGCATCATGATCGTCAGCGAGAATGCGATCCCGCTCGCCTGCCTTCTGTTCGCCGCAAGCCGGCTCGATGCCTGGGCGATCGTGGTCAATCCGCGGCTGTCGCCGCGCGAACTGGACCTGATCCGGGATCACAGCGGCGCACGCCGCGCCTTCTTCACCGCCGACGTTTCCAAGGAAGCCGCCGCGCATGCCGCGCGTTACGGCGCACCGGTTCAGGATGTCGGCCCGCTCTATGGCATCGGCGTTTCCCCGCTGAACGAGGCGACCTCGCCCGAGCCGGTCGAGGTCGACGGCGCCAGCCAGGTCGCCGTGCTCATCTACACATCGGGCACCACGGGGACGCCGAAAGGCGTGATGCTGACGCACCGCAATCTCCTGTTCAGCGCGCAGACCACCGCGGAGCTGCGCAGGATGACGTCGGACGACGTGCAATATTGCGTGCTGCCGATCTCGCACATCGTCGGCATCTCGCTGTTGACGATGACGCTGATGACCGGCGCCACCGTCCGCCTGGTCGCGAAGTATGATCCGGCGGCGCTGGTGCAGGCGATGGCGGAGGAAGGCATCACGATCCTGAACGGCGTTCCCGCCACCTATCAGCGGCTGCTCGAATACAGGCGGACGTCAGGTCTTTCGAAATTGAACCGCGGTGCGCTGCGCCTGATCTCTGTCGCGGGCGCGCCGCTCGATCTCGACCTGAAATCGCGGGTCGAACAGGAACTCGGGCTGCCTTTGCTCAACGGCTACGGCATCACCGAATGCTCCCCCGGCATTGCCGGCGCCCGTCCGGAGGCGCCGCGGGCCGACCATGGCGTCGGCACGCTGTTGCCCGGCCTTGAGGCGAGGATCGTCGGCCGGGACGGCAAGCTCGTTGCGAGCGGCGCGGTCGGCGAACTCCATGTCCGCGGCGCCAATGTCATGCGCGGCTATTATCGCGCCCCCGATCTCACCGCGAAGGCGATCGATCCTGACGGCTGGTTCAACACCGGTGATCTTGCGCGCTTCGAGGGCGACTGCCTCTATATCGTCGGCCGCACCAAGGAGATGATCATCCGCTCCGGTTTCAACGTCTATCCGGCCGAGATCGAGGCCGTGCTCTCGACCCATGACGCCGTGGTGCAGTGCGCCGTGGTGGGGCGGTCGGTCGAGGGCAATGAGGAAGTGGTGGCGTTCGTCCAGTTGCTGCAGGGCTCGAAGGCGACACCGCAGGATTTGATGGCGCATGTGGCGCCGCAGCTTACCTCCTACAAGCGGCCGTCAGAGATCATCCTGCTCGATGCGCTGCCGGCGACCTCGACGGGGAAGATCTTGAAGCACAAACTGGCGGAGTCGCTGCGCACGTCCTGAGGGCGCGCCGCGACTTCAATTCATTTCAATCAGCAGTCGGGAGAGGCCAATGCAGAAGAGAAATGCGACGGCGGCGGTTATCGGGGCCGGCGATTATATCGGCGGCGAGATCGCCAAGAAATTTGCGTCCGAAGGTTTCACGGTCTTCGCCGGGCGACGCAACGGCGCCAAGCTCGAACCGCTGGTGAAGGACATCGAGGCGGCCGGCGGCGAAATCCATGCCCGCTCGCTCGACGCGCGCAAGGAAGACGAGATCATCTCCTTCCTCAGCGACGCCGACAACCACGCGCCGCTCGAGGTCTGCATCTTCAACATCGGCGCCAATGTCAATTTCCCGATCCTGGAGACCACCGAGCGCGTGTTCCGCAAGGTCTGGGAGATGGCCTGCTATTCCGGCTTCCTCGCGGGCCGCGAGGCGGCGCGGCTGATGCTGCCGCGCGGCCAGGGCAACATCTTCTTCACCGGCGCCACCGCATCCTTGCGCGGCGGGCCGGGCTACGCGGCTTTCGCCAGTGCCAAGTTCGGCCTGCGCGCTGTGGCGCAGGCGATAGCACGCGAACTGGGTCCGCAGAACATCCATGTCGCCCATCTCATCATCGATTCCGGCGTCGACACCGAATGGGTACGGCAGCGGCGCATCGAAGCCCTTGGCCCCAACGCGCTCGACAATCCCGACCTGTTGATGCCGCCGGCCTCCGTCGCCGGCGCCTACTGGCAGCTCTACCAGCAGCCGAAGAGTGCCTGGACGTTCGAACTTGAAATCCGCCCGTTCGGCGAGAAGTGGTAACAGCCAGCTGGGAGCAAATCATGAGCGAGCATGTCAAGACCGAGGTCGCCGACGGCGTGATGACGGTGACCTTGCAACGGCCGGAGAAGAAGAACGCGCTCACCACGGCCATGTATGACGCGATGTCTAACGCGCTCGAACGGGCCGAGACCGATGGCTCGATCCGGGTGGTCCTGTTCCAGGGCGACGGCGACAGCTTTACGGCAGGCAACGACCTCGCCGATTTCGCGAGCCAGGCCAACGGCGCCAATTCCGTCGAGGGTGGGGCACACCACTTCATCGATACCATCGGCAAGGCGAGGAAGCCGCTGGTCGCAGCCGTGCAGGGCAATGCCGTCGGCGTCGGCACCACCATGCTGCTGCATTGCGACCTGGTTTATCTCGCCGAAAATGCGCGGCTGATCACGCCGTTCGTCAATCTCGCGCTGGTGCCGGAGGCGGCGTCGAGTTTCCTGCTGCCGCTCCGGATCGGCCACGCGCGGGCCTATGCGATGTTCGCGCTCGGCGAGCCGATGGAGGCTGCCGCGGCATTGGCCTGCGGCTTGGCGAACGCCGTGGTGCCGCAGACGGAGCTGCGCAAGAAGGCGCACGATGCCGCGATCGCGCTGACCAAGCGGCCGGCCGGATCGCTGAGCCTCACCAAGCAGTTGATGCGCGACCATGAGCGGATCGCGGCGCGGATGGCCGAGGAGGGCAGCCTGTTCAAGGAGCGGCTGAAGACGCCGGAAGCACGCGAGGCCTTCGCAGCCTTCGCCGAACGACGGCCGCCCGACTTCACCAAGTTCCAGGCCTGATCGCTTTCCCTCCCCCGCTTGCGGGGGAGGGCCGGGGTGGGGGTGTCGCCGCGGGCGAGCCTCTTCGTGTGGAGAGAGCCCTCACCCGGATCGCATCTGGCGATGCGATCCGACCTCCCACGCAAGCGGGGGAGGTGAACGAGTCTGACGCCGGACCGCACCAGATCAAGGGAGGCCGAACATGCACAGCGCGGGCAGCTATCAATATCCTTCGATGGATTCGGTGATCTATGGCAAGCCCGCGGCCGAGGCGCTGCGCGAGGAGGCCGAGCGGCTCGGCGCCAAGCGCGTCTATCTGATCGTCAGCCGCACGCTCAACAGCACGACCGACGAGATCGAGAAGATCCGCAAAGCTCTCGGCGACCGTTATGCCGCGACCTTTGACGGCATTCCGCAGCACACCACGCGCGACGTCGTGGTGCAGACTGCAAAGCACGCCAAGGAGGCCGGCGCCGATCTCGTGGTCGCGGTCGGCGGCGGCTCGGTGGTGGACGCGGCCAAGATCGTGCTGATGTGCATGGAGCACGAGATCTTCGATCCCTCGGGGCTCGATGGTTTCGAGACCACGCCCGAGCGCCGCTTCGGCCCCTTCCGCACGCCGAAGGTGCGGATGATCGCGATTCCGAGCACATTGTCCGGCGGCGAATACAATTCCGGCACGCTGGTCACCGACACGCGCCGCAAGCTGAAGCAGATCTTCAATCACCCGATGATGATGCCGCGCACCATCATCCTCGATCCCGCCATCACGCGCTACACGCCGGAGAAGCTATGGCTCGGTTCCGGCACTCGCGCGATGGATCACGGCATCGAGGCGATCTGCTCGATCCGCGGCAACGCGCTGGTCGATGCCGTCTGCCTGCAGGGCCTGCGTTATCTCCATGACGGCCTGACGCGCACCAAGGACAATCCGAACGACGAAGCGGCGCGGATCAATTGCCAATTGGGCTCCTGGATGTCGGCGTTCGGATTGCAGGCGCGGGTGCCGATGGGCGCGAGCCACGCGATTGGCCATGTGCTTGGCGGCACCTGCGACGTGCCGCATTATTTCTGCACGGCGGTGATGATGCCGAGCGTGCTGCGCTACAATCGTCCCGCGACCGAGCAGGCACAGAAATCGATCGCAGCTGCACTCGGCGCGCCCGAGCTTGATGCGGGCGAGGCGTTCGCTGGTTTCATTGCCAGGCTCGGCCTGCCGCAGCGGCTGGCCGATGTCGGGGTGGGCGAGGACCGCTTCGAGCTGATCGGCAAGAATGCGATGCTGTCGATCTTCACCCGCTCCAACCCGCAGCCGATCCGTGAGCCGGCCGACGTCGTCAAGATCCTGCAGCTTGCGGCCTGAATCTGCCGCGGGCTGGCGGCTGCGGCGTTCCGGCCCCGGCGCGGCAGCGCAACCAAACCCGTTTCAGGCCGTTATCCCCCGGTTCCAACCGGGGCAAGGGTCTCATGGCCGATGAACAGGTGCTGACAACGGGGATCGCCCGCCACGGCGCGACGCGTCTGCCGTCGGTCGACGTCGACAGCTTCAACATCGAACTCAAGGACGACGAGGGTTTCCTCGGCGACCGCGCCTCGAGGGGCGCGTTCCGCAAGATCCTCGAGCGCTGGCGCAAGCCGTTGCGCAGGTCCGGCGAGGATCCGTTCGGCGACGAACCCTCCGAGCGGATCAGCAAGAAGACGCTGGATGCGATGTTGGTCGGCGACGACACCGAGGCCTCCGCCGTGGTCCACAGCGCGATCGAGGAATTCGCGCTGGAGCTCGCTTATGTGACGCGGCGCTTCCTCAAGACCAAGGCGTGGGCCAAGACCGAGCGCATCGTGGTCGGCGGCGGCTTCCGCGACTCCAGGCTCGGCGAGCTCGCGATCGCGCGCACCGAGATCATCCTCAAGGACGAGAAGTTCAAGGTCGATCTTCAGCCGATCCGCTATCACCCCGACGAGGCCGGGCTGGTCGGCTGCCTGCATCTGGCGCCCTCATGGATCTTCGAAGCGCACGACAGCATCGTTGCGGTCGACATTGGCGGCACCAACATCCGCTGCGGCGTGGTCGAGACGCGCTGGAAGAAGGCGCCGGATCTCTCCAAGGCCGCGGTGTGGAAAGCCGAACTGTGGCGTCATGCCGATGAAACCCCGACGCGGGAAGCCGCGGTGAAGGAATTGGTCAAGATGCTGAAGGGCCTGATCACGGAAGCGGAGGCCGACGGATTGAAGCTCGCTCCCTTCATCGGCATCGCCTGTCCCGGTGTGATCGATGAGGACGGCTCGATCGAGAAGGGCGCGCAGAACCTGCCGGGCAATTGGGAGAGCAGCAAGTTCAACCTGCCGGCAAGCCTCGTCGAGGCGATCCCGGAGATCGGTGACCACGACACTGCGATCGTGATGCACAATGACGGCGTGGTGCAGGGGCTTTCCGAAATCCCCTTCATGCAGGACGTCGAGCGCTGGGGCGTGCTGACGATCGGCACCGGCCTCGGCAATGCGCGCTTCACCAACCGCCGCAAGGAGAACGGCAAGGGCGCCAAGAATGGCGAGAAAGACAACGGCGAGAAGAAAGCGAAGAAGAGCGCGTGACGGGTCGCATTGCGACGAGAGCGCGCATCCCCTCTCCGTCGTCCTCGCTTTCGCGGGGACGACATCGATGCGTTTTCTTTGTTGGTGAAGTGTTGGATGGATCGGTGCGGCACTCACGCACCCCTTGCCACTCTGCAGTTTTCCATTAAATCGTGGTCATCTTCCCGTAGGTCTACGGGCAAAATCCTCGGAAATCGGGGTGCAGTAAGGTTTAAAGGTTAGGTTAAGGCCGACATTGCGTTGGCTGTCGCCGCGCGCGTTGCTACGGTGGCGCCGTCGCTCCGCTGGCCGGCGAAGCCGCACTTCCCCGGCCAGCATTTTTATGAAGCGGCACGGGACCGCCAGTTATTTTTGTCGCGTCTGGCGGTCCCACCCATACTGTCTAACCTGATTCTCCCGCTTCAGATCCATCCGATGCGCGAAAAGAACGTGGAGATCTCGCTGCTCGCGCGATCGGGCGCTTCGCGATGCGGGAAATGTCCGACGCCTTCGAGCATTTTCAGATCGAGGTCAGCGAAGGTCTCGCCGAGCCGGTCGGTCCAGGCATAAGGAAACAGCGGATCATGCTCGGCCCAGCGGATGCAGGTCGGCACGGTCACCTTGGGGAGTGAGGGTGCTTCGCCCTTCATCATCTTGACGCGCGCGGCATGCGCGGCGCGGTAATGCGCGAAGCCGCCCGCGAGGTTGCCTGCCTTCAGGAAGTTATCGGTGAAGGCGTCCAGCACATCGTCGAACGCATCCTGGCGATGCGACCAACCTTTGAGGAAACGCCCGATATAGAGGCGGCAGCTCTCGCGCGTCGCGCCGATGAGCTTCGGCGCCATCTCCATCTGGTGGAATGACTGGTACCAGATGTGGTTCAGCCTTTCCGGCGCCGCCATCCGCGGTCCGATGCCGGGATAGACGAAATCGAAGAAGAAAAGCCCCGCGATCCGCTCGGGCGCTTTGCGTGCCAGAGGCTGCATCACGGCGCCGCCGACGTCATGGCCGACCACGCCGGCCCGTTCGATACCGAGCGCATCCATCAGTGCCAGCATGTCGTCGGTGTGCTGCTCCGGCCCGTAGGGGCCGTCCGGCTTGTCGCTGTCGCCGAAGCCGCGCAGGTCGGGGGCGATCAGGGCAAAGCGGTCGGAAAGCCGCGCCATGACCGGCTCCCAAGTCAGCCAGAATTCCGGCCAGCCATGGAGCAGCAATAGCGGCTTTCCGGCCCCGATCCGGGCGACATGGAACGCCGCCCCATTGGCTTTCACCGTCAAATGCTCCATTTCGACCTCCTTTTGGTCGGTTTGGCGGTGCGGAAATCTTCTCCCGGCGCCTTGTCACCCCCGGCATCCTCGCCTAGAACACGCCCCGACCGCGAGGGTGAGGAATCACCTTTTTGGCACCGGGAGAGGTGGCAGAGTGGTTGAATGCACCGCACTCGAAATGCGGCATAGGTGCAAGCCTATCGGGGGTTCGAATCCCTCCCTCTCCGCCACCTTAGGGCTGTGTCCAGCCCGGACAGATAGGTAACAGAACGTACCTAGGACATAGGTGACAACCTCGTGCCGAACGGGTTGTCGAGGGGCTGCAGGGTTTTCTGCTCCAGGTCGAAGTATCCCAGATCATAGTGCATGAAGCTGACGAGCCAAATGCCGTCATCGACTTCCTTGATGCCGAGCCGCTGACCGGCCAGCACAGTTGAGATGTTGATCCTCTTGCGGTGCAGGCAGAGCCGTCCGCAAGCTGTGACGAGCACGTCGCGGTCGTGGAAGGGATAGACCAGCTCGGGCAGCCCATCGTAGGGACGCGGTGAGGCCGTGTAGAGTTCC
>NZ_AUEZ01000063.1 GCF_000426245.1 Bradyrhizobium sp. Ai1a-2
GTCGCCGCCGCCGCCGTGGCGACGGTCACGATCATGCAGCTGGTCCGCGCCCGTGACGGAACGACCGAGGAAGAACTGACCGAGGCTTTCGAGCCGGATGACCAACCGGTGCTGGAAGCCGTGTCTTCTCAACTCGAGGGGACTACCGCGAAGCAAAAGAACCCACATCCAAAAGGCACGCTCGCCTTCGCTGCGTGGGTCATTGCTCGGCTCGGAGGATGGACCGCCTATTACGGAAAGCCTGGCCCAAAGGTGATGCGCCTAGGCCTCGAAGCCTTCCGCCGCATCAAATACGGCACCACTTTGAGGCTCGAAAATGTGTGAATCGGATAGCCCTTTCAGGGGGAGGGCGCAAGTCACAATCCCATCTGGCGGCTGGCGAGGTCCTTCATGATTTCCTCAGTGCCGCCGCCGATGGCGTTGACCTTGACCTCGCGGTAGATGCGCTCGACCTTGATGCCGCGCGTGAAGCCGGCGCCGCCGAAGATCTGCACCGCCTCCGAGGCGCAGAACGCCATGGTCTGGGTCGCCTGGTTCTTCATCATGCAGATCTCGGCGACCGGGCTTTCGCCCTGCCCCAGCCGCCAGGCCAGCATTTCCAGCATCGCCTGGGACGCAGCGACCTTCTGCGCCATGTCGACGACCTTGTGGCGGATCACCTGGTGCTGGGCGATCGGCTTGCCGAAGGTCTTGCGCTCCTTGGCATAGGCGATCGCCTCTTCGAGGCAGACGCGGGCATAGGCCGTGCAGCTCGCCGCCATGCCCATGCGCTCGCTGTTGAAATTCTGCATGATGATCTTGAAGCCCCGGCCCTCCTCGCCGATCAGGTTCTCGGCCGGCACCCGGCACTCGTCGAAATGCAGCGTCGCCGTATCGGAGGCCCACCAGCCCATCTTCTTCAATTTGGTCCGCGACAGGCCGGGCGTATCGCCTTCGATCAGCAGCAGGCTGACGCCGCCGGGGCCCTCGCCGCCGGTGCGCACGGCGACCGTCAGATAGTCGGCGCGCACGCCCGAGGTGATGAACGTCTTCTCGCCGCTGACGATGTAATGATTTCCGTCACGGCGCGCCTTGGTGCGGAGGTTGGCGACATCCGAGCCGCCGCTCGGCTCGGTGATCGCGAGCGCGGAAATCTTCTCACCCCGCAGCACTTCCGGCAGCACGCGGGCCTTGATCTCCGGCCGGGCGGCCCGTGCGATCGGCGGCGAGCCGATGGTGTGGCTCATCAGGCTCGCCGAGATGCCACCGGCGCCGGCCCGCGCCAGTTCCTGCGAGGCCACGATCTTCATGAACTGGTCGGCGGGAACGCCGCCATATTCCTCGGGGAAGCCCAGCCCCAATAGCCCGATCTCGGAGGCCTTGCGATAGAGCTCGCGCGGAAACTCGCCCGCTTCGTCCCACTCATGGGCGTGGGGTTCGATCTCCTTTTGCACGAAACGGCGCACCGCCTCGCGAAAGGCCTCGTGCTCGGTGGTGTAGAATGGGCTCGCCATCCCTTTGCTCCGTCGATTCGCCTGGCCGTTTCTCCTGGCCGGAACGATGTCCGGAAATCGCCGCGCCAACTTGCGTCGAGTGGCTGCCGGCGGCGAATGGGCGCCGATCCTACCCCCGGTCCAGCCACTAAACGCAAGACAGATTCCGGCCCCGGCCCGTCCACTGGAGCGCTTGCGGGATCACAATCAGGCGGCGCCAGACCGCCCACCGTGGGAGGGACATTTGCCGGTTCGTTATTACGACTGGATCGCCCATCATGGCCGGAGGACGCCTGACAAGGTCGCGATGGTCGACCTCGGCAGCGGCCGCCGCTTTACCTATGCGCAATCCGACGCCCGGATCTCGAGGCTGGCTGCGCATCTGCGCGATCAGCTCAAGGTCGCGCGCGGCGACCGGGTCGCGGTGCTGGCGCTGAACACGTCAGACACACTGGAAGTGCAATTCGCCTGCGGGCGGCTGGGCGCGGTGTTCCTGCCGCTCAACACCCGCCTCACGGTGCCGGAGCTGCAGTTCATCGTCGGCGATGCCTCGCCGAAAGTCATGATCCATGATGGCGACCTCGCCGAGACCGCGCTCAGCGTCGCCGGGCTCTGCTGCGTGTCGTCGACATTGCAGCTCGGCCCGGATGGCTCCTATGAGGCCGGCATCGCATCGGCCCAGCCGATCGAGACATTCGAGCCTGTCACGCTCGATGACATCTCGACCATCATGTACACATCGGGGACAACAGGCCAGCCGAAGGGCGCGATCATCACCCACGGCATGACGTTCTTCAATTGCGTCAATCTCGGGGGCCTGGCCTACATCTCGCCATCCTCAGTGTTCCTCTGCGTGCTGCCGCTGTTCCACACCGGCGGGCTCAATTGCTACACCAACCCGGTGCTGCATGCCGGCGGCACCGCCTTAATCATGCGCAACTTCGATCCCGGCGAGGCGTTGCGACTGATCAGCGATCCCGCTGAGCGCATCAACGTCTTCTTCGGCGTGCCAGCGATCTACCAGTTCATGGCGCAGCACCCGTCGTTTGCGAGCGCCGATTTCAGCCGGCTGGTCATCTGCGGCGTCGGCGGCGCGCCGATGCCCGTGCCGCTGCTCAAGGTATGGGAAGCGCGCGGCGTGGCGCTGCAGCAGGGCTATGGCATGACCGAGACATCGCCCGCGGTGATGGCGCTCGACCGCGAGGACGCCGCACGCAAAGCCGGCTCCGCCGGCAAGCCAGTGCTGCACACGGAAGTGCGGATCGTGCGGCCCGACGGCACCGACGCCGCCGTGGGCGAACTCGGCGAGCTCTGGGTCCGGGGACCGAACATCACGCCGGGCTACTGGAACCGGCCCGACGCCAATGCCTCCTCCTTCACCGACGGCTGGCTGCATACGGGTGATGCGACGCGCGTCGACGACGAAGGCTTCTACTACATCGTCGACCGCTGGAAGGACATGTACATCTCCGGCGGCGAGAACGTCTATCCAGCCGAGGTCGAGAACGTGCTGCACCAGATTCCGGCCGTCGCCGAAGCCGCCGTGATCGGTATCCCCGATGAGCAATGGGGCGAGGTCGGCATGGCGGTCGTCGCGGTGAGGCCGGGCGAGAGGCTGACGCCAGAACAGATCCACGCCCATTGCGCGGCCAACCTGGCGCGCTTCAAATGTCCGCGCACAATCGAATTCGTCGACGCGCTGCCGCGCAACGCGACCGGCAAGATCCACAAGCCGACGCTGCACAAGCAATTCGCCGAATTGAAGCCGACCGATCTGGCGCAAGCTTCGTGACATAGCGCATCAACAGGTTTCGCCGCCGCCTGCCGGGACCGGCGGCGATTTTCGTGCGTTCGTCCCCAACCACAAAAAACCCCAAGGAAATTGCTCTATGAAGAACAAGAAAATCGCTTTGCTTGCCGCCGTCGCGGCCTTCTCCCTCTTCTCCACGCAAGGCGCGTTTGCGCAGAAGAAATACGACACCGGCGCCTCCGACACCGAGATCAGAATAGGCAATGTCGAGGCCTATAGCGGGCCGGCTTCGGCCTACGGCATCATCGGCAAGACCGAGGAAGCCTATTTCAAGATGATCAACGACCAGGGCGGCATCAACGGCCGCAAGATCAACTGGATCTCCTATGACGACGGCTACTCGCCGCCGAAGACGGTGGAGCAGATCCGCAAACTGATCGAAGGCGACGAGGTGTTCCTGGTGTTCAACGCGCTGGGCACGCCGACCCAGACCGCGGTGCAGAAATATCACAACGCCAAGAAGGTGCCGCAGCTCTTCCTCGCCACCGGCGCCAGCAAGTGGAACGATCCGAAGGATTTTCCCTGGACCATGGGATTCCAGCCGAGCTACCGCGTCGAAGCGAGAATCTTCGCGAAATACATTCTCAAGAACAAGCCCAATGCCAAGGTCGCGATCTTCTATGCCAATGACGATTTCGGCAAAGACTATCTCGCCGGCATCAAGGAGATCTTCGGCGACAAGGCCTCAAACCTGATCGTCGCAGAGGAGAGCTACGAGACCACCGAGCCGTCGATCGATTCCCACATCGTCAAGCTGAAGGGCACTGGCGCCGACGTCTTCGTCAACATCGCGACGCCGAAATTCGCCGCGCAGGCGATCAAGAAGATCGCCGAACTGGACTGGAAGCCGATGCACCTGATGACAGATGTCTCGATCTCGATCGGCGCCGTCATGAAGCCGGCCGGCCTCGATGCGTCCGAGGGCGTGCTGTCAGCCGGCTATCTGAAGGATGCGTCCGACCCGCAGTGGAAGGACGATGAGGGGATGAAGAAATTCATGGCCTTCATCGACAAGTACATGCCGGGCGCCAACGTCTCCGACGCCAACACCGTCTACGGCTACGCCGCGGCGCAGACCCTGGTGCAGGCGCTGAAACAGTGCGGCGACAATCTCACCCGCGAAAACGTGATGAAGCAGGCCGCCGGCCTGAGGGATTTCGCGCCTGATACGCTGATCCCCGGCATCAAGGTCAACACCGGCGCCAATGACTTCGCCCCGATCGAGCAGCTCAAGATGATGCGGTTCACCAAGGGGCAATGGGAATTGTTCGGCGACATCATCAGCGCCGAGACAGGCGGTTAGTGGCGGATCGACGACGTCAATCCTCCCTCTCCCCGCTCTTCGCGGGGAGAGGGTTGGGGTGAGGGGCTCTCTCCGCAAACTCGGTGACAGATGGGTTCGCGGAGGCTTCCCTCACCCGAAATTCAAGCTGCGCTTGAATTTCGACCTCTCCCCGCAAGCGGGGCGAGGTGGGCCGGCGCGCGTGGCTCGGCCCGTCATCCTTGAGATCGTACCGACGGCTCCCCACTTCAACGACTGGGCCAACAACGCGAGCTGCCGATCGTGGATAGCCAGATGCACTATCTGCCGATGACGCCGGGATCGTTTTCGATCCTGGTATTCGTGGCATTGGTGCTGGTGATCCTGATCCAGCTCCGCATTCTCCGATACGCCTATCTGAGCCTGGGCGTCGGACCGGGAGCGGCGTTCCTGCTGTTGTTCGGTTCGCTGGTCGGCAGCTATCTCAATATTCCGATCACGGAATTGTCCGGACCGCCGGTCCGATCCGGCGAGGTCGTCGACTTCTTCGGCATGCGCTATGTGGTGCCGCTGGTGACCGCGCCCAGCACGATCCTGGCCGTCAATGTCGGCGGCGCGGTGATTCCGACATTCATGTCGATCTATCTGGTCGTCAGATACGAGCTCTGGGTCAGGGCCGCGATCGCCACCGCCATCATCGCGTTCATCGTCCATTCGCTGGCGACGCCGGTGCCGGGTATAGGCATCGCGGTACCCGTGTTCGTGCCGGTCGTCAGCGTCGCGATCATCGCGCTCCTGCTCTCGCGTGCATATGCCGCGCCGCTCGCCTATATCGCAGGCTCAGTCGGAACGCTGATCGGCGCCGATCTTCTCAACCTGGACAAGATCGGCAGTTTGGGTGCGCCCATCGCCTCGATCGGCGGCGCCGGCACGTTTGACGGCGTTTTCCTCACCGGCATCCTCGCAGTGCTGCTCGCCTCCGTCGTTTCGCCATCGCCGCTGCGGCGGGCGTAACGCTCCACCTCTCCCGCTTGCGGGAGAGGTGGAGCGTCAGCGCCGGGTGAGGGCTCTCTCCACACGAAGATTGTGAATCGCGGAGAGACCCCCACCCCAGCCCTCCCCCGCAAGCGGGAGAGGGAGCTAACCCGGCAGGAAGATCGCGAACGGCTCGTCGACGGTGCGGCGCAGATGTTCGCGGTAGAGCGCGTAGTTTTCATCCTCGGGCGACACCCGCCCGACCGAGGGATTGGCGATATTCTTGATCGGCACGAATGCGATGGGTGCAGCGATCGGCGTCAGCAGCGAGCCGCGGCCGGCGAGCAATGTCGTGATGATGCCGTACATCTCGCCGGTGTTGCGCGGCCTGGACACCGTGATCAGGCGATGCTGGCCGTGCCGGTTGGTGACGAGATAGATGAAGCCGGACTGGTTGGGGACGGCGACTTCGCCGAACTGGGTGTAGGCGGCATCGAGCCGTTCGCCCTCGCGAAAAATCAGCGACGAGACGGCATCGTCCCAGGCGATCTCGGTGCGATAGGCATAGACCGCGTCCTTGTCCCCGAAGGAGGGCCTGACTGCGATATACGTGCCCTCGATCCACTGCACTGCGCGCCGCGAATAGGCGCCTAGCCCATCGGGCGCGACTTCGCCATTAGCGACCGGCGCCGGCGATGCCGGCTGGGCCTTGCGCAAGGAGACGCCGAGCGCCTGTTCCAGCCGCACCGTGGTCTGGAGCGTGAACGGGCGGCGTCCGCCCAAGACCTTCTCCAGCGTCGAGAGGCTGAGCTTGGCCTGCTCGGCCAGCGCCTGCCGCGAGATGCGCCGGCGCGCCAGTTCCTCGCGGATGACTTCCGCAATCTGCCGGCTTTGTTCTTCGGAAAGCTGCTTGTCCGGCGTCGGCATCGTTACCCCACGCTGATTCTTGCCAACTCTAACAGACCGCACATTTCAGCACAAAACCGCACAAAGCCGCCGACGGCGCGGCGTGCGGCGCCTGCCCGCGGCCGAACAATGCCGATCATTCTGCTCGCGCCTCGAAGCACTTTCCCGAAGACTTTGCACGTCCAAGACGTTCCTCGGGAGAAGGAAATGACGACGTACGATTGTATCGCGACCAGCCGCCCGCGCCTGTCGCGCAGGATGCGAATAGTGCTGTTCTTTCTGGCGGAAGGCGTTGCCGCGCTCATCATCGCCTTCGCGGCATTGTTTGTGAACTTCGCGCCGGCATGGTCGGTAGAGATCAAGCCGCCGGCAGCGTTCATCAAGCCGGGCGACGCCCGTTCCGGCTCGCTGCTTCTGAAGACCGACGAGGGCTATGACGACGCCGTCAGGCTCGGCACCGATGTCGACCTCACGGTGTCAGGCCCGACCGTCCGCGCCCGCGTCACGCAAGTCTTCCGCAACCCGACCAAGGACTGGGTCGAAGCTGTCTACGTCTATCCGCTGCCAACCGGCGGCGCGGTCGACACGCTGAAGATGGTAGTCGGCGACCGCATCGTGGTCGGCGACATCAAGGAGCGCCAGCAGGCGCGCATCATCTATGAGCAGGCCAAGCAGAGCGGCCAGAAGGCCGCGCTGACCGAGCAGGAGCGGCCGAACATCTTCACCAACTCGGTCGCCAATATCGGCCCGGGCGAGACCGTGCTGGTGCAGATCGAATACCAGGAGCCGGTGCAGCGGTCCGGCAACGAATTCTCGCTGCGCGTGCCGATGGTGGTCGCACCGCGCTACAATCCCGCGCCGATCGTGCAGAGCGTCGACCTCCGTCCCGATGGCGGCGGCTGGGGCGCAACGAAGTCCGATCCCGTTCCGGATCGCGACCGCATCACGCCGCCGGTGCTCGACCCGGCCGAGCATGCGCCCGTCAATCCGACCAAGGTCACCGTGCGCCTGCAGGCCGGCTTTCCGCTCGGCGAGGTGACGAGCCATCATCACGCCATCAGTAGCGAAAGCGTCGATGACGCGACGCGGATCATCAAGCTCGCCGAGGGTCCATGCCTGCGGACCGCGATTTCGAGCTGACTTGGAAGCCTGCGGCTGAGAAGGCGCCCTCGGTCGGGTTGTTCCGCGAGCATGTCGGCGACGCCGATTATCTGCTCGCCTTCGTCACCCCGCCTGCCGTCGAGCAGGCCGAGCAAAAGCCGCGGCCGCGCGAAGTGATCTTCGTGATCGACAATTCCGGCTCGATGGGCGGCACTTCGATCGTGCAGGCGAAGGCGAGCCTGACTTATGCGCTAGGCCGGCTGCAGCCGAACGATCGCTTCAACGTGATCCGTTTCGACCACACCATGGACGTGCTGTTTCCATCAGCGGTGCCGGCTGACAGCGAGCATCTCGGCCGCGCCAACACCTTCGTGGGCGCGCTGCAGGCCAGTGGCGGCACCGAGATGGTGCCGGCGATGCGGGCGGCGCTGACGGATCGTTCCGATGGCGACACGGATTATGTCCGCCAGGTCGTGTTTCTGACCGACGGCGCCATCGGCAATGAGCAGCAATTGTTCGAGACGATCACCGCGATGCGCGGCCGCTCGCGCATCTTCATGGTCGGCATCGGCTCGGCGCCCAACACCTATCTGATGACGCGCGCTGCCGAGCTCGGCCGCGGTGCCTTCACCCATATCGGCTCCACCGACCAGGTCGAGGAGCGCATGCGCTCGCTGTTCGCCAAGCTCGAGAATCCCGCGGTAACCAATCTTTCCGCCAAGTTCTCCGATGCACATGCCGACGCGACGCCGGCGATCCTTCCCGACCTCTATCGCGACGAGCCGCTGGTGCTGGCAGCCAGGCTCGACAAGCTCGCGGGCTCAGTCGAGATCAAGGGCCGGATCGGCGACCGCCCGTGGCTCGTGACGCTGCCGCTGGCAAACGCCGCCGAAGGCAAAGGCCTGTCGAAGCTGTGGGCGCGGCGCAAGATCGACGATGCCGAGGTTGCGCGCACCACGCGGCAGGCGAGTCCTGAAGAAGCCGACAAGACCATCCTGGCGCTGGCGCTCGAGCATCAGCTCGTGACCCGGCTGACCAGCCTGGTGGCGGTCGACAAGACCCCGAGCCGGCCCGACGGCGAGCCGCTGAAAGTGAGCGAATTGCCGCTTAACCTGCCGGCCGGCTGGGACTTCGCGAAAGTGTTCGGCGAGCGTCCGCAATTGCCGATGGCGCCGACCGAGCGGCGCGCAGAAGGCGACGGACGGATGCAGCTTGCGGCCCTGAAGCGCCCGGCGGTGGCGCAGGCGCCCGACACGATCAAGCTGCCGAAGACCGCGACCGATGCCGAATTGAAGATGATCGCGGGCGCGATCCTGCTCGCCCTCAGCCTGCTCGTGTTCGCATTCATCCGGCGTCAGAACTTCGCCCACTGACGCCGAATGAAAAGAGGAGGCGCCCCCACCTCCTCTTGGCGCGCGCGGCCTCCCGTCCCCCCGGCCGCGCGCGCGACTCTTTCCACACTCGTCATTGCGAGCACAGCGAAGCAATCCATGTCACCGCTTGCGGAGAGGTGGATTGCTTCGTCGCTGCGCTCCTCGCAATGACGGCGGAGTATCGGTCAAATGCCGCGTTTCCTTGCCCCTCTCCTCCTCGCCCTTCTCGGCCTGATCCTGTTCGGCCAGGGCGCCTATATCCACGCCAAAGCCCTGCTCGCGCAGGTCCTGCTCGAACGTGCCTTCGCCGAGACCATCGCCACCGGACATCCGACAAAACCGTGGTCATGGGCCGACACCTGGCCGGTCGCGCGCATCGAGGTGAAACGGCTCAATGCCAGCGCCGTCGTGCTCGCGGGCTCCAGCGGTCAGGCGCTCGCCTTCGGGCCGGGCCATGTCGAGCTCACACCCGACGCCGGCGAACGCGGCGTTGCCGTCTATTCCGCGCATCGCGACACCCATTTCCGCTTCCTGAAGGATGTCGTGATCGGCGATGAGATCGACGTCACCCGCAGCGACGGCAAGACCTTCCGCTATCGCGCCGACGCCAGCTCCGTGGTGCGCTTCGATGCTTCCGGCATCGATCCATTGTCGAGCCGATACGAGCTGGTGCTCTCGACCTGTTGGCCGTTCGACGCGCTGACATCGGGGCCAGAGCGCTATCTCCTGCACGCGACAATGATCGAAGCTGCCCCTCACGGATGACAACGCCGTGAATATTGTCCGCGTGGTGGGATATTGCATCAACGCGTAGCGGCATGCAGCCAGTGTGAGTTGCCACGCTGCGCAAGGCTCAATAGAAATAACAAAAATATGGCGCACGGCGTTCGCTGCAGCGCCGCAGGAAACCGCAAGGCGAGGTCCATGGAAGCTCAATTCAGCCCCGCATCCGCTCCAGCAGAGAAATGGTCGCCTTCGCCTGACGCGAGCAAGATCGTCAAGCAGATCCATGCGATGCTGCACCCGCGCAACATCGTGCTGGTCGGCGCCACCGACAAGCCCGGCAATTACGCCGAGCGGATCTGGAACAACCTGATCAAATACGGATATCGCGGCGGGCTCTATCCCGTTAACGCCAAGCGGGAGACGATCTGGGGCGTCGCCTGCTACAAGGACTTCGCGAGCCTCCCCGACAAGCCCGACCACGTGCTGGTGCTGGTGCCGGCGCGGTTTGCGGTGCAGGTGATCCGCGATGCGGCCGCCGCCGGCGCCCGCTCCGCCACCATCGTCACCTCGGGCTTCAGCGAGTTGCAGGATGAAGAAAGCCAGCGGCTCGCGGTGGAATTGAAACAGGCAGTGCAGGAGACCGGGCTGGCGGTGACCGGACCCAACTGCCTCGGCAATCTGAGCGCCGGCGAAAACCTCTTCACCAATATCGACGACCGCATCGTCACCATGGAAGCGGGGCCGGTGGCGATCGCCGGCCAGTCCGGCGCGATCGTGATGGCCATCCGCCAGACGCTGGAGGATCGCGGGGTCGGTGTCGGCTACATGGTGACGACCGGAAACGAGAGCGGGCTGACCACGCCCGACCTGATGACCTATTTCGCCGCCGATCCGAGCATCCACGTCATCGTGGTCTACCTCGAAGGCGTGCGGGACACGAAAGCGTTCCGCGATGCCTGCAAGGCCGCGCGCGCCGCCGGCAAGCCGGTGATCGCGCTGAAGCTCGGCGCCTCCGAGGGCGGCCGCGCCGCGGCGATGGCGCATACCGGCGCGCTTGCCGGCTCGATCGAGACCTTCGACGCGATCTCGACCCGCGAAGGCGTGATCCGCGTCCGCGGCCTGGATGAATTGATCGAGACCACCGAATGCTTCGTGCATGCCGATCTGCCGAAGGGCAACCGGCTCGCCGCTGTCTCGCTGTCAGGCGGCAAGCGGGGGCTTCTGATCGACGCGTTCTATTCGGCCGGACTGAATTTCGCACCGCTCAGCTTGAACGCGACTGAGCAGCTCGCCAAGATGCTCGGCCCCGGCAGCATTGTCGGCAATCCGCTGGACGCCGGCTTTGCCGCCGTGGTCGATCCTTCCGTCTACATGAAGTCGATCAAGATCATGATCGACGATCCCGACACCGACATCGTCATCATCGATGCCGAACTGCCGAAGGCGCCGCATGAATTGCGCGAGCGCAATCTTCGCATCGTCAACGAGATGGCCGGCCAGGCCCGCAAACCCGTGATCTATATCAGCGCAATGTCGATCGGCTTCACCGAGCATACCAAGGCGCTGCGCAAGACGTTGCCTGATGTCGCCGTGCTGCAGGGACTCGACCGCGCGGTCAGCGCGATCAAGTCGCTGATCGAATACGCGCAGCTTCGCAAGGAAGTGCCCGATATCGCCTCGAGCTCGACCGCGTCCGCACGCGCGATGCTGGAAAAGATGCTGAACAGCGCCAACGGCGCCGCCGCGCTCGACGAAGTCGCCTCCAAGAAGCTGCTCAAGGCGTATGGCATTCCGATCTCGAAGGAGGAGATCGCGCAGACGGCGACTGAGGCGGCGACCATTGCCAAAAAGATCGGCTTCCCCGTGGTCGCGAAGGTGGTCAGCCCGGATATCCTGCACAAGTCGGATATCGGCGGCGTGGTGCTGAACCTCAACAGCGTCGCGGAAGTGAAGAAGGCGTTCAACGACATCACGGCGCGGGTCAAAAAGCTCAAGGGCAACCCGAAGCTCGAGGGCATCCTGATCGCGCAGCAGGTCAAGGCCGATCTGGAGCTCGTGGTCGGCGCCTCGCTCGACGCCGAGATGGGCCCCGTGGTGCTGTTCGGCACCGGCGGCGTCGATATCGAATTATTGAAGGACGTCGCGCTCGCCGGCGCGCCGCTCGATGCGGACGAAGCAAAGCAACTCATCGCGAAGACAAAAGCCGGCATCAAGCTGAAGGGCTACCGCGGCAAGCCGGCGCTGCACGAGGCCTCCGCCGTGAAGGCGCTGGTCGGGCTATCCAACCTGATCGCCGACGCCGGCAACCGCATCGCCTCGATCGACATCAATCCGTTCCTGATCAACCCCAAGCTCGGCATCGCCGTGGACGCGCTGATCGTGCTGAATAATGCCGCTTCGAACAAGGCGGCGGGACATTGATCTCTTCTTGTCGTGCGCGGACTTGACCCGGGAAGACAGTAGGATGGGTAGAGCGAAGCGAAACCCATCATTCAAGCCGCCCGCGTCATCGCGATGGGTTTCGCTTCGCTCTACCCATCCTACGACATCACATCAAAAGCTCGCGCCCCACTGCCGCGCTGTCTGCAATATCCAGTCGCGATAGAGCGTCAGCGGCGTGACGCCGGTGATGCCGCCGCAGCCGGCGGAATTGTTCGGCCCCGTGGACCAGCTGATGACGCCGACGATCGCAGGCCCCGTCTGCTTGTCCTCGAACACGGGCCCGCCGGAATCGCCGGTGCAGGCCCCTAATCCGTCGCGCGCGCCCTGACTGAGCGGATCGACCAGGCGGATCTGCAGCGTGCCCGGCTGGCCGGTCGCGATCAGGCCTGCGACGCGGACGGTGCCACCGCTTTTGCCGTCGCCGCGCACGGTGACGCCGATGCCCGCGATGGTGAAGCGGCTCCCCACCGTCACCGGAATGTTCGGCGCACTGAGCGCCGCGGGCGCCTTGCCGGCGGCGGGCGCCGCAAGCTGCAGCAGCGCCACGTCGGCGGTGGCGCGATGGGAGGTCATGGCATCCATCCTGAAAGCGGGATGGATCGCGATGCTCTTCACATCCTTCAATTGCGGCTGCCGGTCCGGGCCATATTCGACGATCTTGTAGTCCGCACCGGGCTGCACGCAGTGCGCCGCCGTGAGCACCACCTTCGGCGCGATCAGCGCGCCGGTGCAGAAATTGCTGCGCGAACCGACGATGGTGACGATGGAGCGGCCGACGCCTTCGGCGGACGGCACGCCGCCGCCGACAATGGCGGAGGCCGGCGTGGAGGCGAGCAGCGCAAGCGCTGCCGATATCGCGAGCAAGGCTTTCATGAGCACAGCAATAGCTTGCGTCGCGCGCATCGCCAAGCCGCCGGATTCAGGCTGGCTCCCCCGATCGATCCGTGTTAGCCGCTCCGTCAACGCGCATAACGGCAGGCAGCAGGAAATGATCGAGGCGGTGATCTGGGATTTCGGCGGCGTCTTGACCACCTCGCCGTTCGAGGCGTTCATGCGGTTCGAGACCGAGCGCGGCCTGCCCGCCGACATCATCCGCCGCACCAACGCCGCCAATCACCTGGAAAACGCCTGGGCCAAGTTCGAGCGCGCCGAGGTCGATATCGAGACCTTCGATGCGCTGTTCGCCGCTGAATCGCTCGCGCTCGGCGCCGAGGTGCGCGGCAGGGACGTGCTGCCGCTGCTGCAGGGCGACCTGCGCCCGGACATGGTGGAAGCGCTGAAGCGTATCAATGCGAAATTCAAGACCGGCTGCATCACCAACAATTTGCCGGCGAACGCGATCGGCAGCAAAAGCGGCCGCACGCTCTATGTCGCGGAGGTGATGGCGCTGTTCGATCACGTCATCGAATCCGCCAAGATCGGCCTGCGCAAGCCCGATCCGCGCATCTACGAACTGATGGTGGAAACGCTGAAGGTCGATCCGAACAATTGCGTCTATCTCGACGATCTCGGCGTCAACCTGAAGCCGGCACGCGAGATGGGCATGACCACGATCAAGGTCGTCAGCGCGGACCAGGCGATTTCCGAGCTGGAGGCGGCAACCGGGCTGGTATTGCGCTAGGCGGAAAATGCTGGAACCGGGCCTGTCCTCACGCAAACGAGCCTTGTGCTTTGCCGTCAAGGGAGGCAGAACAATCTGATGCACCAAGGCAAATCCGGAGCTCACATCGGTGGCTGACAATCGGCCTACGGCCTCGATCGAGGCCGTCGAAAGCGGCCTCGCCGCGCAAGGCTACATCGCGAGCCGGCAGATCGCGACCGCGGTTTATCTGTCGCAGGAAATCGAGAAACCGATCCTGGTCGAAGGCCCCGCGGGCGTCGGCAAGACCGAGCTGGCGAAGGCAATCGCCGCCTGGCGCGGCATGAAGATGATCCGCCTGCAATGCTATGAGGGCCTCGACGAGGCCAAGGCGCTGTATGAGTGGAAATACGCCAAGCAGCTGCTCTACACGCAGATCTTGAAGGACAAGCTCGGCGAGGTGCTGGGCGGCGCGCAGACGCTGCACGCGGCGCTCGACCAGCTCCACACCTTCGGCGACGTGTTCTTCTCCAAGGAGTTCGTCGAGCCGCGGCCGCTGTTGCAGGCACTGGAGCAGCCGGCGGGCTGCGTGCTCCTGATCGACGAGATCGACAAGTCGGACGCCGAGTTCGAGTCACTGCTGCTGGAAATCCTCAGCGATTTCCAGGTCACCATTCCGGAGCTCGGCACGGTTTCGGCGATCGCGCCGCCGACCGTGATCCTGACCTCCAACAGCGAACGTGATCTCGGCGACGCCCTGAAGCGGCGCTGCCTGCACCTGCATATCGGCTTCCCCGAGCAGAAGCTGGAAGAGCGCATCGTCGAGAGCCGCGTGCCTGGCATCTCGCAGACGCTGCGCCGGCAGATGGTAGGCTTCATCCACGAGATCCGCACCCTCGACCTGAAGAAGCTGCCATCGGTGAGCGAGACCATCGACTGGGCGCGCGTGCTGGTGCTGCTGCAGGCGACCGAGCTCGGCCATGAGATCGTCAGGGATACGCTGAACGTCCTGCTCAAATACGAGGCCGACATCGAGGCCGCGCAGCCGCAGCTCACCACCTTCATCGCCAAGGCGTCGCGGCAGGGCGTGTCCGGGTAGACGCCATGCGCGAGAACCTGCATCGGTTCCTTCGTGCCGCGCGCGGAGCCGGGGTTCGGGTCTCGCCCGCTGAAAGCATCGATGCGATGCGCGCGGTCTCGCGGATCGGCTTTGCCGACCGCGGCATCCTGCGCGACACGTTCCTGCTGACGCTCGCGAAGTCGCAGGACGAGAAGCGCGCGCTCGGCGAATGTTTTGATCTGTTCTTCAGCCAGCCCGAGCCGGCCCAGGACACAAAGCAGGACGAGAGCAACTCCGACGATGCGGAGCAGGCGGATTCCAGCGCTGGCTCCGACTCCTCGAGCGAAACCGGCGGCGGTGATCAGGCTGAGAATCTAGGTCCCCTCGCGGAGATGCTGCTGTCGCAGGACCGCACCGCGATATCGGCCGCGATCGCCAACGCCTCCGGCGCGGCCTCGCTTTCCAACATCAGATACTTCACCCAGCGAGGCATCTTCTCGGGCCGTATCCTGGACGCGATGGGCGTCCAGCGCCTGCGCGACGATCTCGACAACCTGACGGCGACCAAGCCGGCGCTGGCCGAACGGCTGCAGGCCGCGCTCGACGGATTGCGCGGCACCGTCCGCGACACCGTCTCACAGGCGCTTCTGCTCTACGGCCGCGAAGAGTCCGAGAATTTGCGCAACGAGATCCTGCGCAATGCGCCGCTTGCCCGGATCGAGCCGCGCCAGGTCGAGCAGATGCGCGCGCTGATCCGCCAGATCGCCCGCCGCCTGCGCGAGCGCTACTCCAAGCCGCGCAAGCGCCAGCGCCGCGGCCATCTCGACGTGTGCCGCACGCTGCGGCGGAACGCGGCCTGGGGCGGCGTACCTTTCCTCACTGCCTGGAAGCGCAAGCACCGCGACCGGCCGAAGATCGTCGCGCTCTGCGACGTCTCCGGCTCGGTTGCGCGCGTGTCCGATTTCTTCCTGCTGTTGATCCACTCGCTGCACGAGGTGGTCGACGATGTCCGCTCCTTTGCGTTCTCCAGCCATTTGATCGAGGTGAGCGACATATTGGAGGAGAAATCGCCTGAGGCGGCGATGGCGGAGATCATGTCCAAGGTCGGCTTCGGCTCCTCCGACTACGGCAACTCACTTGCCGATTTCGAGAAGGGCTGGATGGACACGATCACGCCGCAGACCACCGTGATCGTGCTCGGCGATGCCCGCAGCAACAACCTCGACCCGCGCGCCGACATCCTGCGCCGTATCGCGGAGCGCTCGAAGCGCCTGGTCTGGCTCAACCCGGAAGGCCGCATGACCTGGGGCTTCGGCGATTCCGAGATGCCCCGTTACGCCACCTTCTGCAGTGTGGTGCGCCAATGCGCCACCGCGCGGCAGCTCGAACGCGCAGTGTCTGATATCGTGGCGACGTATCAGTAGATCGCGGCCTTGTAGCCCGGATGGAGCGAAGCGTAATCCGGGGTCTTTGCCGGCCGGCACGAGCGGTCCCGGATTGCGCTCCGCTCCATCCGGGCTACGGGCCGGTGTCAAAAATCGCGCGACGTTGGCGCCGCAAGCTCCCGCCTCTCACGCATCGATCGCGTCCTTGATGCGCTTGCGGGTCAGCGGCAGATCGCGCAGGCGTTTGCCGGTGGCGTGGGCGATAGCGTTGGCGATCGAGGCTGCGGCGGGGCCTTGGCCGGTCTCGCCGCTGCCGAGAAACGGTTGGCCGGGACGGTTGATGATGTGGACGTTGATGCGATCAGGCACCGCGTCGAAGCGCAGGATCGGATAGGTCTGCCAGTCGATGCTGGTGATCCTCGTGTCGTCGAAGCTGACACTTTCATATAGCGTCCAGCTCATCGACTGCATGATCGCGCCCTCGATCTGGTTGGTCAGCCCGTCCGGATTGACCACCTGCCCGGAATCGACAGCAGCGACCGCGCGCAGGAGCTGCGCGCGTCCGGTCTCGCGATTCACCTCCACTTCGGACGCGATGGCACAATAGGCCGCAAGGTTCTTGTAGCGGGCGAAGGCAAAGCCGTAACCGCGGCCGGCTTGCGGTTTCTGATACCGCTTCCAGCCAAATTCCTGCGCCGCCTTCTCGATGACGTCGCGCCCGCGCTGATCCTCCAGATGCCGCAGGCGAAACTCGATCGGGTCGGCATCGGCGAGTCCGGCGAGCTCGTCCATGAAACTCTCGATCGAGAACACGTTGTGATAGGCGCCGAGCCCGCGCATCGCCGAAATCCGCAACGGCATCGCCGGAATGAAGTGATGCACCACGCGCGCGTTGGCAAAAGTGTAGAGCGGGATCGCGTTGCGGTCGCCGCCGCCTTCCGGCAACGGCAACGGCTTTGGCTGCGGAACCGCAAACGCCTGCGCCATGTGCTGCGCGGCAAGCAGCGTGCCCGCATTGCCCGGCCGCATCGAATGTGTGTTGCTCCACACCGCAAAATTCCAGTCGGCGATCCGGCCATCGGCATCGAGCGAGGCCTTCAGCTTCGTCACCATCGCCGGCCCAAACGGCTCCCAGGCGTGCTCCTGTTCGCGCATCCATTGCACGCGCACGGGCCGGCCCGGCAGCGCACGCGCGATCAAGGCGGCGTCGGCCGCGACATCGTCGGCGCCGTTGTGGCCGTAGCAGCCGGAGCCCTCGACATGGATCAGGCGGACGCTTGCGGGCTGCATCCGCAGCATCTCCGCGATCGCCTGGCGGTCGGGGTAGACGCCCTGCGTGTGCGTCCAGACCGTCATCGCGCCTTCGACGAAATGCGCCACGGCGCAGGATGGGCCGATCGAGCCATGCGACTGATAGGAGCGCGTGTAAGTGGCCTCAACCGTCTTTTGGCCGGATACGGAAGGATCGCTGCGATTGAGGATGGTGGAATCCTGGGAAGGCAGGCTGGTGAGCACATTGAGCAAATCATTCTGCTTCGGCAGATTCGGGCTTTCTTTCCATTTCGCCGCAGCGGCGAGTGTGTTCATCGCCTTGACCGCCTGAAATTCCTTGTCCGCGACGACAGCAAGAAAATTGCCATCGCGCACGATCTTGACGACACCGGGCAGTTTTTCGACAGCCGAGCTATCGCATTCGACGAGCTGCGCGCCGTAGCTCGGCGGCCGCACCACGCGCGCATGCGCCATGTCAGGCAGTCGCATGTCCTGCACATAGGCTTCACCGCCGGTCACCTTGGCCGGGATGTCCACGCGCGGCACTGGATGGCCGATGATCTTGAAAGTCGCCGGATCCTTCAATTTCGATTGCGGCTGCGCCTGTACGTGAAGCATGTCGGCAGCGACGAGTTCGCCGTACGTCAGCCGCCTGCCGTCCGGCGCGGCCACCGCGCCGTTGTCGGTCTTCAGGCTTTCTCCAGCGAGATCGAGCCGCTTCGCCGCCTCTGCGATCAGGAGCTCGCGCACCTGCGCGGCGGCATTCAGGATCGCGGCGCCGGAATCCTGCATCGAGTGGCTGCCTGCGGTATAGCCTTCGTTGGCCGTGAGTTGTGTGTCCGCGGTGACGACGTGGATCGCCTTGAAGGGCACGTCGAGCTGTTCGGCGATCTGCTGGAACGCCGTCTTGAAGCCCTGCCCCAACTCGGCCTTGCCGGTGAAGGCGGTGATGCGGCCATCGGAATCGATGCGGAGCCACGAATCAAGATAGGGCGCGGTCGCGAGGCTGCCGGGCCGCTTTGGTCCCGCAGCCGCCGGCGCCCCTTCTTCCGCGAATGCACGGCCTAGCGAGAAGCTGACGATGAGGGCGCCGCCGCCCTGCAGCACGCGGCGGCGGTCGAGGATAACAGGCGCGTTCATTGGCCGCTCCTCTCGTTCACAGATGCATCGGCGGTATCCATCAATCGCGCCGCGCGATGCACCGCGCGCAGGATCCGCATATGGGTGCCGCAACGGCAGAGGTTCGGCTGGAGCTCGGCGCGGATCTGCGCATCGGTCGGTTTTGGATTTCTGAGCAGCAGCGCCTGCGCGCGCATCATCATGCCGGCGATGCAGTAGCCGCATTGCGCCGCCTGCTCTTCCATGAAGGCACGCTGGATCGGCGCCGGCGCGGACACGGTGCCGAGGCCTTCCAGCGTCGTCACCTGCTTGCCTTCGAGCAGCACCAGCGGAGTCACGCAGGACAGCACGGCCTTGCCATCCACGATGACGGTGCACGAGCCGCATTGGCCGAGCCCGCAGCCGAACTTGGCGGCGTTGAGTTTCAGATCGTCGCGCAGCACGTAGAGCAGCGGCGTATCCGGATCGGCGTCGATGTGATTTTCCTGGCCGTTGACCTTCAATGTCATCATGGCTGGTCTCGCTGCGAAGGGTCGGCCGGCGCATTGCGCGGACCGGTGGAAGTCTGGAGAAGCGCGGTCTGGGTGCGGCGCGCATCCGCAACGGTCTTTTCAACGTCGGCCCACGGCTGTTCCTTGCTGAAACGCGCACGCAGGTAATTGAGGAGCGAGGCGACCTGCGCATCGCTCATGCTGGCGGCGAAGCCCGGCATGATCGGACTGCGCTCGCCCGCCACCGCTGGAACGCCGGCCAGGATGAGATTGGCGAGGTTGCGGGGATCAGGGCTCGCGACCGCGGTGCTCAGCGCAAGGTTGACGCCGCCATAGGGCAGCGGCCGGCCTGATTCATGGCAGGAGGCGCAGGCGGCAGCGTAAATCGCCGCACCGGTCGGGTCTCCTTGCGCAGGTGCCGGTTCGGCTTGCGCAAGCACAGAGCCCCGATCGCGTTCCGGCTTCGCCGCGCCGGAGACGTCGGCCATATAGGTGGCGATGGCACGTACGTCGCTGTCGGGCACTGTGGAGAGGTTGCTCACCACCTCCGCCATCGGCCCGCGAGCAGTGCCGTGATCGGGATGCCAGCCATGGCGCAAATAGGCGTAAAGCGACTCCGCATTCCACGGCACCGGCGCATGCGCACGGTCGTTAAGCGCATAAGCGTGCCAATTGTCAGCCTCGCCCCCGGCAAATTGCGCACTGACACGCTCAGCGCCGAGCGCATTGCGCGGCGTGTGGCAGGCGCCGCAATGGGCGAGGCCGTCGACGAGGTAAGCGCCCCGGTTCCATTCGGCACTCTTTGCGGGATCCGGCTGGAACGTGTCGCGGCGCAAAAACAGCAATTTCCATCCGGCGATGATCGGCCGCTGGTCCAGCGGAAAGACGAGCTCGTTCGGCCGGGCCACGGCATGCACCGGCGGCCGAGTCATCAGGAACGCATAGAGCGCCCGGTCGTCCTTATCGGTGACATTGGTGAAGTGGTCATAAGGAAAGGTCGGGTAGAGATGCTGGCCCTCCCGGTTGACGCCGGTCCTCATGGCACGCCCGAACGCCGCTTCCGACCACTCGCCGATGCCGGTCTCCGGATCCGGCGTGATGTTGGAGGAAAAGACCACGCCGAACGGGGTCGGCACCGGCAGGCCGCCGGCAAAATCCTGGCCGTTCCGCCGGGTGTGGCAGCTGTTGCAATTGCCGAGTGCAGCGAGTTCGCGGCCGCGCTTGACCACGGCCGGATCGAACGTTTCAGGTGACGGCGGCTCGATCGCAGCGATGGCCGGCCGCCACACGATCGCAAAGGCGGCCGCCGCGCCCACGGCCAGCGCGACAGCGACAATGCCTGCGATGATCCGTGGCAATCTCGCCATGCCGGCCATTTGAGTTTGTGGTTGGACCGTGTTTTAACACGGATATCCCGGCATCGTTCGCCGACAGGGCTCCCGATCACCGCTTCTTGACTACATCTGAAACCGACATGGATTCTGTCCTCAACCGCGCGTCCGGCGATGTCAGGGATGCGCTCTCCGTGCTCAATTCCGTGTTCGGCCTCACAACGTTCCGGGGCGCGCAGGAAGAGATCGTCCGCCATGTGACCGATGGCGGTAATTGCCTGGTGCTGATGCCGACCGGCGGGGGCAAATCGCTCTGCTACCAGCTGCCGTCGCTGCTGCGCGAGGGCTGCGGCATCGTGGTCTCGCCGCTGATCGCGCTGATGCGCGACCAGGTTGCGGGCCTCACCGAGGCCGGCGTCAACGCGGCCGTGCTGAACTCGACGCTGTCGCCGCAAGAAGCCAATGAGGTCGAGCGGCGGCTGATCGCAGGCGATCTCGATCTGCTGTATGTCGCACCAGAACGGCTGGTGACGCCGCGCTGCCTCAGCCTGCTCGCACAGGCGAAGATCGCACTGTTTGCGATCGACGAGGCGCATTGCGTCTCGCAATGGGGCCATGATTTCCGGCCCGAATATATCGGCCTTTCCGTGATCGCCGAGCGCTTTCCCGACGTGCCGCGCATGGCGCTGACCGCGACCGCCGACGACTTGACACGCCAGGAGATCGCCGAACGGCTTTCGCTTGCCGACGCCCCGCGCTTCGTCTCGAGCTTCGACCGGCCGAACATCCGCTACGAAATCATCGACAAGGTGAATTCGCTGACGCAATTGAAGGCGTTCATCGCCGAGCGCCATGCCGGGGAGGCCGGCGTGGTCTATTGCCTGTCGCGCGCCAAGGTGGAAGACGTCGCAGCCTCGCTCAGCGCGGCCGGCATCCCTGCGCTGCCTTATCACGCCGGGCTGGAACCCAGCGTGCGCGCACGCAATCAGGATCGCTTCATCAACGAGGACGGCATCGTCGTCGTCGCCACCGTTGCCTTCGGCATGGGCATCGACAAGCCGGACGTGCGCTTCGTCGCCCATCTCGATCTGCCCAAGAGCATCGAAGCCTATTACCAGGAGACCGGCCGCGCGGGACGCGACGGCAAGGCGTCAAGCGCGTGGATGGCTTATGGCCTCTCCGACATCGTGCAGCAGCGCCGCATGATTGACGAATCCACTGGCTCCGATGCCTATAAGCGCGTCTCGATCGGCAAGCTCGATTCGCTGGTGGCGCTGGCGGAAACCGTGGGCTGCCGCCGGCGGCGCCTGCTGGCCTATTTCGGCGAGGCGCTGACGGAAGAGAATTGCGGCAATTGCGACAATTGCCTGTCGCCGCCCCGCGTGCGCGACGGCAAGATTTTGGCGCAGAAGATGCTGTCCTGCGTCTACCGCACCGGCCAGCGCTTCGGCGCCATGCACCTGATCGACGTACTGGTCGGCCGCCTCACCGAGCGCGTGACCCAGTTTGGACACGACAAGCTTTCGGTGTTCGGCGTCGGCCGCGAGCTCAATGAGAAGCAGTGGCGCGCGGTGCTGCGCCAGCTCGTCGCCATGGGGCATCTTTGGGCCGACGGCGAGGCTTTCGGCGCGCTGAAACTGACCGAGAGCGCGCGCGGCGTCCTGAAAGGCGAGACCGAGGTGCTGCTGCGCGAGCAGGCGGAAGGCGCGCGCAACCGCGCCATCCGTTCCAAGTCGCGGCGCGGCGAGCTTGCGCCTGTCGCGGCCGGCCAGGGCAAGGCCGCCAATCCTGCGCTTCACGCCGCGCTGCGCGCCTGGCGCTCCGAGGTGGCGCGGCAGCGCAGCGTTCCGGCCTATGTCGTGCTGCACGATTCCACCATCGACGGCATCGCCGCCGTGCGCCCGACGACGCTCGACCAGCTTCGCGGCATCGCCGGAATCGGCGATAAGAAGCTCGAGCACTACGGCGACGAGCTGATCGCGGTGGTGCGGTCGACCGAAGGCTGAGCGCCCGATCTGGGCGTTTGGCGACGGCATTTCCGGTTGCTGGAGCATGATCCGGAAAAGTGGAAACCGGTTTTCCTTCGCGACAAACGCGGAGCGTTTGCGCGGAGATCATGCTCAAATAGCGAGATGAGATCATGATCCGATTTCATCCAATCGGATCATGATCTAGGGTGGCGGCGATGCACGAATTGGGCCTTCAGGACTTGATCAAGCGGATCGGCGCCGAGCATGTCAGGCGGCGGTTGAACGACGAAACCGAACACGAGGCGCAGCTGTTCGGCCAGGGGACGCTATTCTTCAACCTGGAGAACTCGCTGCTTGCGCCGGGCGTCATTGCAACGGCGCTCAAGCTTACCGGGCTGTACGGCCGCGCGCGGCAGAACGCGGACCGCGTGTGCCTCAGGCGGAACGAGCTCGCCTCGACCGTATTGCCCAAGAGCTTTGACGGTTTCACCATGCTGCATATCAGCGACCTGCACGCCGACATGAGCGCCGGTGCCATGCGGAGGCTGCCCGGCATGGTCGCGGACCTCGCCTATGATATCTGCGTCCTGACCGGCGACTATCGCGGCCAGACCTTTGGTCCGTTCGACAAGAGCCTTGAATATCTTGCACCGGTGATCGCGGCGCTGAAGCCACCGGTTTACGGCATCCTCGGCAATCACGACACGATCCGGATGACGCCGGGATTGGAGGCTATGGGCATCCGGATGCTGTTCAACGAGTGCGAGGTGATCCGGCGCGGCGATGAGGCGATCTATCTCGCCGGCGTCGACGATGCGCATTTCTATCGCGCCGACGACATCGGCAAGGCTGCCGCGTCGATTCCAGGCGGCGCCTTCTCGATCCTGCTTTCGCATACGCCGGAAGTGTACCGGGCGGCGGCTGCCGCGAGCTTCGACCTGATGCTGAGCGGGCACACCCATGGCGGCCAGCTCTGCCTGCCCGGCGGCATCGCGATCAAGCTGGAAGCATGGCTGCCGCGCGCGTTCGGCGCCGGCGCCTGGCGCTACGACAAGATGGCCGGCTACACCTCGGTGGGCGCCGGCACCAGCCTGCTGCCGGTCCGCCTCAATTGCCCGGCGGAGATCACGCTGCACACGCTGCGACGGGCGGCGTAACGCGCCATGCGCGGGCGTGCCTGCGTCAACGAGCCGGCTTCTTCGCCCTCGCACTCTGCTCTTTCGCGGTGCACGAGATCAGCAGCGTGTAACCGCGGGCGGCTTTCGCGATCTCTGCGGTTTCCTTGTTCGGGTCGCGTTGCGTGGTGGCACGATACGCCACCGCGCTGTTGTCGAGGAAATCCTTGAGGGCACCGGTCTTGATGGCGAAGTTGATGTTCTCGGGAATGTTGCCGGTGGCCTGCGCCACCTTGATCGCATCGAGCTTGCCCGAGACTACGCCGACCACGGCGCCGGTGAAGTCGAGCAGCGGACCGCCGCTGTTTCCCGGTTGCACCGCAGCGCTGATCTGCAGAAAGCGGGTGTCGTTGAACATGCCGCTCATCGAACTGACAATGCCGGTGGTGACGGTGAAATCCGATGTCAGCAGCCCGTGATACGGATAACCTATCGCGATCACGCCGTCTCCGGTTTGCACCGAATACTCCCGGATGGTCGCCACTTCCTTGAACAGGCTGGGTGCCTGCAGCAGCGCCAGATCGTTGGTTTGGTCACTCGAGACCAGCCGCAGCTTGATCGGCGCTTCGCCGCCGAGATTGCCGCTGATCTCGTCGCAGCCACTGATGACGTGGTTGTTGGTGACGATGTGTCCGTTGCCGCTGATCACAAAGCCGGTACCGGTCTTGTTGACGGGCTTGGCCTGCTTCGGCGGCGCGGCACTGGGCTGGGCCGGCTCAGCCGTCGACGGTGCGGCGGCCTGCTTCGGCGGTGCGACCGCAAACTCACCGGCATTGGCGAGCCCGTTCTTCCTGACGCTTTCGACGCAAGTGACCAGCGCGGGCAACAGCTGCGCGGTCTGGTTCAGGTTGAACTGGAAGAGCTGGCCCTCGGCAAACGCGCTCATCGTCCGCGCCTTGCGGAATTGATTGATCAGCGACGAATTGAGCGGCATGTCGACCGCCACGAGCTGCGCCCCAAGCGGCCGCCCATACACGTTGAAGGGCTGCTGGCCGTCAAAGGTCAGCGTCATCGGAAAGGATTCGCCGGCCGTCAACCGCCAGCCCTGATGGGAAAATCCCAGGCGCCAATTGCCGCGGGCGTCGATCAGGACCAGGAAGTAGATGCCGCTCTGGTAGGAGGCACCGGCGGCGCAATGAGTGAAGTTGCCGCTGCTGTCGTCGGTATAGGCGCCGCCCTGCCAGTTGCCTATCGTGATCGAGCCGTAAGGCCCGCGCGCATGCGAAGATGGCACGGACAGAAGAACGCACGCGGCCGCGACAACCGCGCTGATTGCAAGTCTCATACTTCACTACCCCAGCCACGGCCCATCATAGGAGGCTTCGGAACTCGTCCGCAAGCTGCGTGCGAACGGCGCTGTCAGGCGCCGGACGCCATGCCTAATGTTCTTATTTTGTTCTTAGTGTGAAATCTCGTCAACCAGAAAGTGAGGAGCCGTAGCCCGGATGAAGCGAAGCGCAATCCGGGACAGACCATCGCGGATGCGATGCCCCGGGTTGCGCTGCGCTCCACCCGGCTACGTAGCGTCACCCATTTCGGAACGTGTACGCATAGCCGTTGATCGCCGGCGCGCCGCCGAGATGGGCGTACAGCACTTTCGAGCCCGCCGGGAAGAAGCCCTTCTGCACGAGGTCGATCATGCCCTGCATGGATTTACCCTCGTAGACGGGATCGGTGATCATTCCCTCCAGCCGCGCACAAAGCCGGATCGCCTCCTTGGTCGCGTCGGACGGCACGCCATAGGCGGGATAGGCGTATTCCTCGAGCAGCACCACATCGTCTTCGACGATCTTGCGATCGAGCTCGACGAGATCAGCGGTGTTCTGCGCAATCGAAAGCACCTGCGCCTTGGTCTGCGCCGGGGTGAAGGAGGCATCGATGCCGATCACGTTTCGCGCGCGGCCGTCGGCGGCGAAGCCGACCAGCATGCCGGCATGGGTGGAGCCGGTCACGGTGCAGACGACGATGTAGTCGAAGCTGAAGCCGAGCTCCTTCTCCTGTGCCCGCACCTCCTCGGCGAAGCCGACATAGCCGAGCCCGCCATATTTGTGCACGGACGCACCGGCCGGGATCGCATAGGGCTTGCCGCCCTGCGCCTTCACCTCCTCGATCGCCTGCTCCCAACTCTTGCGGATGCCGATGTCAAAGCCTTCGTCGACCAGCCGCACGTCGGCGCCCATCACGCGGCTGAGCAGGATGTTGCCGACGCGGTCATAGACCGCGTCCTCATGCGGCACCCAGCTTTCCTGCACCAGGCGGCACTTCATGCCGATCTTGGCGGCCACGGCCGCGACCATCCGCGTGTGGTTCGACTGCACGCCGCCGATCGAGACCAGCGTATCGGCGTTGGACGCGATCGCATCAGGGATAATGTATTCGAGCTTGCGCAACTTGTTGCCGCCGAAGGCGAGCCCCGAATTGCAGTCCTCGCGCTTGGCAAAGATCTCCACCCTGCCGCCGAGATGCTTTGAGAGCCGCGCCAGTTTCTCGATATGCGTCGGGCCGAAAGTGAGCGGATAGCGCGCGAATTTTTCCAGCATCGTCATTCCCGTTGATGGCGTCGTCTCGATGCGAATCCCTAGCACCGGCCGTGCGAAAGGTGCTCTCTATTTCGATTGGCGACTTTGTGATCTATTACGCCAAATGTACCCTTGCGCCGCCAGTTCTCTCATAAAGCCTCCCTATCGTGAAAGAATCTTCCATGACTACTGGAATCGATCGCATCGACCTCAAGATCCTGCGATTGCTGCAGAAGAACGGCCGGTTGAGCAACGCCGAACTGGCTGACAAGGCCGGCGTCAGCCCCGCTACCTGCCACCGCCGCACCCAACGCTTGTTCGAGGACGGTTTTGTCAAAGAGGTCCGCGCGATCGTCACGCCGCGCAAGGTCGGCAAGGGCGCGCTCGTGATGGTCGGCGTCGTGCTCGACCGCTCCACGCCCGAAAGCTTTGCTTCCTTCGAGCAGGCGATCGCGAAACTCAAATTCATCCTCGACTGTCACCTCGTCGCTGGCGACTTCGACTATTTCCTGAAAATTCGTGTCGGCGACATGGAAGATTTCAACCGCATCCATGGCGAGCAATTGATCGCGCTGCCGGGTGTCCGGCAGACGCGAACCTTCTTCGTGATGAAGGAGGTGGTGGACAATGCGCCGCTGGAGTTTTGAGCTGACGATCCTGCCCGAACGGTTGTCACGGCAACTTCACTTGCTTCGTGCCGCCATGCACGCGACGCTCGAACCGTCTTTTGGTTTTCATCAGAGAGAGGAGCTTTGCCGTGCGCCTTCCCATCCTCGATCCGACCGAACTGACCACCGAGCAGAAGCCGCTTTACGACGACATGCGAAAGGGTATCCAGGACCACTTCAAAGGGTTCGTGAACATGCGCGCCGACGGCGCGCTGCTCGGCCCCTGGAATCCCTGGCTGCGCGAGCCGCGATTCGGCAAGCCGGTCTGGGATCTGGTGAAGGCCGTCGCCTCGAATCCGCTGCTGCCGGCACCGGTGCGCGAGGTCGCGATCCTCGTCACCGGATCGCATTTCCGCTCGGGCTATGAGCTCTACGCCCATGTGCTGGTCGCCGAGGCGCGCGGCCTCTCCGACGAGAAGCTCGCCACCATCGTCGCCGGCCAGCGCCCGCTCGACCTGACGCGGCAGGAGGCGGTCGCCTACGACATGGCCTCGGCGCTCGTGAACGGCGGCGTGCTGCCGGAATTGACCTATCGCGCGGCGGTGCTGGAGTTCGGCGAGCACGGCGCAGCCGAACTGTCCTATCTCGTCGGCGTCTACTGCATGGTCTCGGTCACGCTGAACACGTTCGACGTGCCGGTGCCGGATTGACCAGAGCGTAGCTCTACTCTGCGTAGCCCGGGTGGAGCGAACGCGAAACCCGGGACGTCAGCGCCGCACCACGACCCGGGAGAGCGATTTTGGCACTCAGCCAACGCCCCGGCAATGAGGCGCGCATTCGCCCGCTTCGGACCGCGCGGTCCAAGTCCTCTCAGCCTGCGTAGAACGCTCGCCTACAACCGCAACCTCCTTTTGGCGGACTGAAACACTGCAGTAGCAGGAGACAGTTTGAATGCGCCCTATCAACCAGCGCAAGCCGTGGGCGTGGGCATAGGCAAGCATCGCTTCTCGGTGAGCGCGCAAGCACTCGTAAACCGGGGACGACACATGCCGCGATCAAACGCAGAGGGTGAACGGCTGAAGACGACGCCGGGACGTCGGCTCAGGATTCAGATTTCCTCCACTGACATAAAAGTCGTTCTTGCAGCTCTCCTTGGTCTTTTCCTGCCTTTCAATGCGTCGGCGCAGAGCGTCAGCAATGCGACGCTCGACCGCATCAGGGCGAATACCTCGGCGGTCGACAGCAACTTCATCAAGGCAAACGCGAGAACATCCAAGGATTGGCCAACCATCGGCCTCGACTACGCCGAAACGCGGTTCAGCAAGCTCAATCAGATCAACACCGACAACGTGAAGGATCTTGGGCTGGTCTGGAGCTACAATCTTGAATCATCGCGCGGTGTCGAGGCGACACCCGTCGTCGTTGACGGCATCATGTATCAATCGGCGTCCTGGAGCGTGGTCCATGCCATCGACGCGCGGACCGGAAAAAAACTCTGGTCGTTCGATCCAGGTGTCGACCGGTCAAAGGCCTATAGGGGCTGCTGCGACGTGGTCAACCGTGGCGTCGCCATCTACAAGGGCAAGGTATTCGTGGGCGCCTATGACGGGCGCCTGATCGCGCTCGATGCCGCGACCGGCGCGAAGGTCTGGGAAAAGGATACGCTGATCGACCACGAGCATTCCTATACGATCACCGGCGCGCCTCGTGCGTTCAACGGCAAGGTCGTGATCGGCCAGGGCGGCGCCGAGTACGGTGCGCGCGGGTATGTCACGGCGTACGACACCGAGACAGGTAATCAACTCTGGCGCTGGTTCACTGTACCAGGGGATCCATCGAAGCCGTTTGAGGACGCTTCGATGGAAGCCGCGGCCAAGACCTGGGATCCGGCAGGCAAATACTGGCTCAATGGTGGCGGCGGCACTCCGTGGGACACGATCACGTTCGATCCCGACCTGAACATGGTCTATGTCGGCACTGGAAACGGCGGTCCTTGGAATCGCAAAATCCGTAGTCCGTCGGGCGGCGATAATCTCTACCTCGCCTCGCTCGTCGCGCTCAACGCCGACACAGGGCAATATATCTGGCATTACCAGGAGACGCCCGGCGACAATTGGGACTACACGTCGACCCAGCCGATGATCCTCGCGGACATTACGATCGACGGTGCGCTGCGTAAGGTGATCTTGCACGCGCCGAAGAATGGTTTCTTCTTCGTCATCGATCGTACCAATGGCAAGTTTATCTCGGCCAAGAACTTCGTCGATGTCAATTGGGCGACGGGATACGACGCCAACGGGCGGCCTATCGAGCTGCCGGCTGCGCGTGGCGACGATCCATACGACTCCATTCCCGGGCCGGACGGAGCTCACAATTGGCACCCAATGTCGTTCAATCCCCAGACCGGCCTCGTCTACATTCCGGCGCAGCACCTACCGGTTAGTCTGACGCCGGAAAAGTCATTTGTGCAGAATGCCGCTACGCCGGGCAAGGCTGGCTCCATATTGGGTGGGAATATCGGCGTCGTTTTCAACAGCACGCCTCCGAAGTCGTCTGCATTTGGACGACTGCTCGCTTGGGACCCGGTGCATCAAAGGGAAGTCTGGCGAGTCGAGCACGTGTCGCCGTGGAACGGCGGTACGCTGACCACCGCGGGCAACCTGGTTTTCCAGGGGACAGCGGATGGCCGCTTCGTCGCCTATAACGCAGCAACGGGAACCAAGCTGTGGGAAAGCCCGACCGGTACCGGCGTGGTCGCGGCTGCCGCAACTTACATGATCGATAACATACAGTATGTCTCGATTGCGGTCGGCTGGGGCGGCGCTTTCGGCCTTGCTCAGCGAGTGACCGAGTACCAGAACCCGGGAACGGTCTATACATTTGCGCTGGGCGGCAAGGCGAAGCTGCCGGAGTTCGTGAAGTACCAGACCGAAGGTCTCCTGCAGGGTGTGAAGTACGATCCGAAGGATGTTCAGGACGGCGCCGGCATCTATGTCGCGGCCTGTGCAGGCTGCCATGGTGTGCCCGGTGTCAATCGCGGCGGCAACATCAGAAATCTCGGCTACGTTCGCGCCGAAGAGATCACCAATCTAAAGGATATTGTCTTCGACGGTCCGTTCCGCGACAAAGGCATGCCTGATTTCACTGGCAAGCTGACAGAAGCGGACGTTGTGAAAATCCAGGCCTTCATCCAGGGCACTGCCGACGCTGTCAGGCCGGCGCGCAAGTAGCTGACCTTAGGCCAGTTGGGCCTTTCGAACCGCGCACGGTCTACGCTCCGCAGATCGTGCGCGATCCCCTAAGCTGCTGTTCGCGATATCATCGTCCGCACACGCGTCCGAGCTGAAAATCGGTCAAGCCATCGCTATGTCCGCTGCCGGCTCGAACCAAATAGCGCCACACTTGTTACTCCCACCGTTCGATCTCCGGTGTCACGCTGTCTCATGACCAACGACGAGCCATGAGCGGCGAGTGGAATTGTGCCTCACGCTACGAGGCGCGGGAATTCGCCCAAACCAGGAGGTTTCAAGAGCCATGAACACATCGGCCCAAAACGGACAAAAGGGCGGACAGCCCGCGATGCACACACCATCGGTCGTGTCGCCGCTCGAATGGGAAGCGGCCCGCAAGCAGATGCTCGTGAAGGAGAAGGCGCAGACCCGCGCCCGTGACGCGCTCGCCGCCGAGCGCCGTCGCATGCCCTGGATGGCGGTGGAGAAGGCGTATGCGTTCGAGGGGCTCGCAGGCAAGGCCAGCCTGCTCGATCTGTTCGACGGCCGGCGTCAGCTCATCCTCTATCGCGCTTTCTTCGAACCGGGCGTGTTCGGCTGGCCCGACCATGCCTGCCGGGGCTGCTCGATGGTGGCCGACCAGGTTGCCCATGTCGCGCACCTGAACGCCCGCGACACCACGCTGGTTTTCGTCTCTCGTGCGCCGCAGGCGGACATCGCGCGGCTGAAGGCGCGGATGGGCTGGAAGATACCGTGGTTCACCATCACCGACGGCTTCGACACCGACTTCGGTGTGAACGAATGGCACGGCACCAACGTGTTCTACCGCGACGGCGACCGCGTGTTCCGCACCTACTTCATCAACAACCGCGGCGACGAGCAGATGGGAGGCACCTGGAATTACCTCGACATCACGCCGCTGGGCCGGCAGGAGGTCTGGGAGGACTCGCCCGAAGGCTATCCCCAGACCCCGACCTACAAGTGGTGGAACTGGCACGACAACTACGTTGCAGAAGCCGCACCCGACAAGACGTGGGTCGAAGTGTCTGATGCCGGAGAGAAAGCATTCCGGAACAAGGACGCCGACACCAGGCCTTGAGCCGCGCTTCCAGTCACTGAGCCCTGCGCCGTGCGGACGGCGCAGGGGCGGGCCGCAACTCCATGTTGGAGACTTACTCGCGGCTGCGAGCTCACGATGAACAGGTGTTCATGAGCGTGACCAAATCGTCATGGAAGTTTCGTTGAATGGCCTTGTCGATCGCCTACGTTTCACTGAAACGGGAGGATCTTCCATGAAGCAATCGCAGCATCTCTTGGATAACGCCGTTACCTGTTCAAAGCTTGCCAAGCGTACAACTGACCGACAGATGAAAACTCACTTCAAGCGCATGGAAGAAGCTTGGAGAGCTCTGGCGCGAGAGCAGGACTGGCTCGACGGAGAAATCACTCCGGTCGACGTATCCCGGCTTGGCCGCAGGCCCCGCATCGGGCACTCAGCGCCGCTCATTCCAAGCGAGCGGTCGTGAAGGATTGGCTGCCGCCGCAGCTCATTGCATGCCGACCGACATCCTTTACGACATCGATGAACGCCCGTAGCGCGCGCTGCACCAGCCGGTGATAGCCGGCGAACGGCGGCGAACGGCGGCGACCATTCCTTGAGGATCGGTACGAGTGCCGACATTCAATGTCGGCCGCGAGGCGAACATCCGTCCGCCCGCACTTACTCGGTGGTCTCGCCTCGTAGCTCCGCCGTGAAGCCGTCGGTATTTTCGAAATTCACCTTCACTTTGTCGCCGTCGAAGGTCAACGCCCAGGTCTGGATTTCGCTATGCCCCAGAATCCGGCGCTCCATCACAAACGTATGTTCGCTGGTCCAGCGTCCCCTTGCGGCATTGATCCCATACAGCGCCGGAGGGCTCTTGCGATAGGCTCCGTGCAGTCCAACCAATCCTGTGAACCGCCCGTCCCCCTCGTCGGTATAGGTCGTGATGACCCACGAGGAATCCGAGTCGTAAAAATTCAGCGTGAAACTTTTCAGTCGCAGCCTGTTGTCGAAGAAATGATAGACCTTTCCCGAAACCGCCTTGGCCAGCTCTGGCGTGCCGCCGACGGCGTACGGCTTTTCCGTCGCAGCTCGGCGTGTCGCTTCAGTCAATAACGCCTTGGCGATGGGATCCTCGGGCAGCGGCTTGTCGGCTTTGACCGCGTGGGAGATGTCGTCTATCAGATCGGAGGTCGAATAGGATTCAGTATCCCGCAGGGCTCCGGTCATAACGACGATAACATCCAGCCTCGGTATGATAAGAATCAATTGCGAATGCCGGCCGCGCGCCATATAGGCACCCTTTTCGGGATACGACCACCACAGGTTTCCGTAGTGGAATCCGGACGTCGCGGCCACGGGCCCGGACTTTGCCCTTTCGACCCATGAAGGCGGGATAAGCTGTTTTCCTTCCCACTGCCCGTTGTGAAGATACAGGTATCCGATCCTGGCCATATCGTGTGGCGCGAGATACAGGCCCGCTTCGCCGTCCGTCACACCCTGCGCATCCACATTTCCCCATCGGGCGCTGTGGATGCCAAGCGGTTCGAACAGCTCCTTCTTTGCAAAATCGAGGGCGCTCTGCCCGGACTTCCTGTTGATGAGCGCGGACAGCAGATACGGGTTGCCACCATTGTAGTTGAAACTGGCGCCGGGCGCGCCAGCCATCGGCTGGTTTAGCACGAAGGCTGTCCGATCCGGGCTCTCGTACATCGTCATGATTTTCTCGCCGGGACGATATGCCTTCTGCAGCCATTCGATGCCCGATGTCATGTCGAGGAGGCTTTGCACCGTCATCGCCTTCTTCCGGTCATCGACGTCTTGGATCTGCTTGTCTGAAAACAGGTCGATGACCGGGTGATCAACGCTATCAAGGTCGCCCTTCTGCAGTTCAATGGCGGTCAGCGTGCCGACGACGCTCTTGGTCACGGATCTCACATCGTGGCTGATCCCGGCGATGTACGGAGCGTAGGAGACATCAGCTACGATCTTGCCGTGGCGAATGATCGTCAGGCTGTCCTGTTTATAAGCGCCGACATTCTCTATCAGCCGGGCAAGACTCGCTGAGTCCATCCCCTGTTCTTCGGGGCTCGACGTCTGCCAGGATTTTGTCGGCCAAAGGATTTCCTGGGGACCTTGATCGTCAGTTGCGGCAGCAGGCCGGTTGAATGCGCCAAGCGAGTGGAAGCTCGCGACTAACCCAACAAGCGTCAACATTTTGAAACGCATTGGACCCTCGCGGTTCGCGCCTGTCGCCAAGCGACAGGCAGCGCCGAGCGTCAGATCCGAAACGAATGCCTGATCTGTCGTAGCATCGACAGTGTAGCATCCGTGTATTGGCCTGCGTAGTAATACTGATCGAGCTGCAATGCGCCAAGCAGCACCAGAACCGCAATTGCGAAGCCCTTGAGCATACGGGCCTCCTTTGTGGAAGAGACCGCCAACCGGGCTGGTCCGGGTTTCAAATCATTCCGGAATTCGCTGTCGCCAAGGCACGATCCGGCAGAGTGGCTACCGGTTCTCGAAAAATCGCGCTCAAACAAAGAGCTAGAGCGGGATCACGATTCGAGGAAACGTCATCGCGCCCCAATCGCGACCATTTGCAATGATGACAGGCTGGCAGGGATTTGTAGACGAAAGCTGAATGAACTTGGTTGACGGAAGAATACCGGAATCATGGAGATAGCTGCGCATCCGGCGCCACCGCGAGCGCGGTGCTACGCACCGCAGATGGCGAAGAACTCCGCGGCAGAGCCCTCGCCGCACTACGGATCGGCCGCAAGCATATTCCGCGCGGGCGCGCGATGCCGTAAGCTGGTGGCGTCAACCCTCGTCCCCGGAGTCCTGATCGCAAGTCCCCAAAGCAAGCCGTTTTCAGGCTCCGAGCGTCCGAGCCGTTGGCACACAAGCCGACATAACCCGGAGGAAGTCATGACGATGAGACCGGACCCCACGTTCCATGCGTCGCCAAAGCTCGCCATGGAAGCACCGCCGGAGAATTTTGCCTACACGCTGTTGCTTAGTCCCGATTTCTCGAAGCCCGACGCCCTCGCGGTGATCGACGTCAAGCCGGGCTCAAAGACCTACAGCCAGATCGTCCATACAGTGACGATGCCGAACAAGGGCGATGAATTCCACCATTTCGGCTGGAACGCCTGCTCCTCCGCACTGTCGCCGCTCACGGGACACGCCTTTGTCGAGCGCCGCTATCTCATCATCCCCGGGCTGCGGTCCTCGCGGATCTATATCATCGATACCAAGCCCGATCCGACCCAGGCGAAGCTGCACAAGATCATCGAACCGGAGGAAGTGTTCGACAAGACCGGCTACTCGCGGCCGCATACGATCCATTGCGGGCCGGACGGCATTTATGTCTCGACACTCGGCGGCGGCGGCAAGGACGGCACCAACGGGCCTCCCGGCATCTTCATCATGGACTGCGAGAGCTTCGACGTGCTGGGGCGCTGGGAGATCGATCGCGGCCCGCAGACGCTGCATTATGACTTCTGGTGGAATCTGCCGCGCGACTACATGGTGAGCAGCGAGTGGGGGCTGCCGCCGCAATTCGAGAACGGCATCGTCCCGGAAGACCTACTGTCGAACAAATACGGCCACCGGCTCCATTTCTGGGATCTGCGCGCGCGCCGCAATGTGCAGACCATCGATCTCGGTGCCAACCATCAGATGGCGCTCGAAGTGCGTCCTGCGCATGATCCGGTCAAGGAATATGGTTTCGCCGGCGTCGTCGTCGACACCACCAATCTCGAAGGCTCGATCTGGACCTGGTGGCGTGAGGGCGGCAAGTTCCACATCGAGAAGACGGCGACGATTCCGGCCGAGCCCGCGCCGAAGGAAAAGCTGCCGCCGTTGCTGCAGGGTTTCGGTGCGGTGCCGCCATTGGTGACCGACATCGACCTGTCGATGGACGATCGCTTCCTTTACGTCGCGTGCTGGGGCACCGGCGAAATGCGCCAATACGACGTCAGCGATCCCAGGAAGCCGAAGCTGGCCGGCTCCGTGCATATCGGCGGCATCGCGCGCCGCACGCCTCATCCCAACGGAAAGGCGTTCGCCGGCGGTCCGCAGATGGTCGAGATCAGCCGCGACGGCAAACGCGTGTATTGGACCAACTCGCTCTATTCGAGCTGGGACGACCAGTTCTATCCCGACGGCGTGCCGGGCGCCAAGGTGATGGCCAATGTCGGTCCAAATGGCGGACTGGAGCTCGCGCGCGACTACTTCGTGGGCTTCCCTGATGGCTACCGCGCGCATCAGATCCGTCTTGAAGGCGGCGACTGCTCGACGGATTCCTTCTGCTATCCGTCGGTCTGGAATTGAGCGAAGCAAGCTCGGCAGCCCTCTGGCTCTGGCTTGGCATTGTCGCGAGCGGCCTCTATCACGGGATCAATCCCGGCATGGGCTGGCCGCTCGCGGTCGCCGCGGGGCTGATGGAGAAATCCCCGCGCGCACTCGTCAGCGCGCTGTTGCCGCTGTCGGTCGGCCACCTGTTGGCGATGCTGCTGGTGCTGCTGCCGTTCGCGCTCCTGATCGCGCTGGTCGAATGGCAGCGCCAGATCCAGGCCGGCGCCAGCCTGCTCATCATCGCTTTCGGCCTCACGCGACTGCTCAGGCCTCGGCATCCCCGCGCGTTGGCACGCATACCGCCGACGCAACTCGGCCTGTGGTCGTTCGCGGTTGCAATCGCCCATGGCGCCGGGTTGATGATCCTGCCGCTCTATCTCGGGCTCTGCCAGCCTTCCGGCATCCATGATGGCCATGAGGCGGCAGCAGGCGTCGTCAACCAGAACCTCGCGATGGCGCTGCTCGTTGCCCTGGTCCACACTGCAGCGATGATCACCGCGGGCGGATGCCTGGCGTGGCTGGTGTATCGCTATCTCGGCGTGAGATACGTGGCGAGAAGCTGGTTCAATCTGGAGACGGTCTGGGCGGTGAGCCTGGTCCTGGTGGGGGCAATAGCGCTCGCGATCAATCTCGTGCACTGGCGTTGAGGAACCGGAGCAGCACCTCCAATTAGGTCAGTCAGACTGACCAATCCGCAGATTCTCCTACGACTTGAAGGCTACTTGATGGACGGAATAGATCGGAGCACTGTTCCGGGCATACCGCGCTTCGCGCCAGCGAGCGATTCGGCCAAACGGATGAACATGATGAGCGCCACGTCGATAAGCCGAATGGTCGTGCCGATCCTGGCACTTGCCGTCGCCGGCGTCGTCGCGCTCTTTTTCCTCGTCCCTCCCGCGCAGCTGATGCGGCCGGTCGACATGAATTCCGCAACCGCCACTGCACCGGCAGCCACCGATCCGGCAACGGAAAAGCGCGATCCGGCATCATCCACTCTGTCGGCCTTGCAATCAGAGGCAGCGAACCTCGCAACCGCGCTCACGGGACTGCCTTCGGCGCCGGCTGTCAGCGACGGCACGCCGGAGTTTGACATTGTCCGCATCGAACCGACAGGCGATGCCGTCGTCGCGGGCCGGGCGACGCCGGGTGCGACGGTGGAGCTGTTGCGCAACGGCGAAGTGCACGATCGCATCGTCGCCGATCAATCCGGACAATTCGCCATGATCCCGCGTCCGCTGCCGCCGGGGAATTACGATCTGACCCTGCGCGTCAAGCAGCCCGACGGCAAGGAGACCGCGTCCAGGCAGAGCGTCGCGGTGGCGCTCGAGCCCTCCGCAAAGGAGCAGCCGATCGTGGCGCTGATAGCGCCCGACAAACCTGTGAAAGTGCTCTCGCAAGATCCCGTCCCGGTGCCGGGCGCGGCGGCAGAGCGCATGATCGTGGTGGAAGCGGTCGAGACCGAGCCGGGCGGAAAGCTCCGTGTCAGTGGTCGCGCGCGACCGGGCGCTGCGGTCAGGCTTTATCTCAACGACAGCTTTGTCGCCGCCGTGACGTCGGACGACAGCGGACGTCTCTCCGTCACGATCAACGCGGGCGTGGCGGCGGGCAACTACCGGATCAGGCTGGACGAGGTGGAGCCATCTTCCGGCTCGGTCCGCGCGCGCGCCGAGGTGCCGTTCAACGTTCCGAGCGCGCTGACGACCGCCTCCGTGCAGGCGCAGGCCAAGCCCGCGGAAGCTGCCACGACCAAGCCGCAACTGGCCGCTGCCGAGACGACCGCTCCGCCTGACAAGGGCGCGCCTTCCGCCGTGGTGGTGCCGAAGATCACGACTGCCACCGTCTCCCGCGGTGACAGCCTCTGGCGCATCAGCCAGCGCGCGTTCGGCGCCGGGCAGCGCTATGCTGTGATCTACCGGGCGAACAAGGAGCAGATCCGCAACCCCAACCGGATCTATCCCGGCCAGATCTTCGTCGTGCCGGCGCACTGAAGGCCCTCATTGGCCGGACGACTTCAGGAAAGCGATGATCTTCGCCTTGTCCTCGGCGGACCGCACTCCGGTATAGGGCGTCATACCGTTGCCCGGCACCAGCGCCTCCGGATTTTCGATGAAGCGTCCGAGCTTGTCTTCGTCCCATACGATGTCAGCAGATTGCATCGCCTCGGAATAGCGATAATTCGACAACGAGCCGGCCTTCCGGCCGATGATGTTGTGCAGATGAGGGCCGAAGCGATTGTCACCCTCTTTCGTGGTGTGACAGGTGCGGCAGGCATTGTTGAAGAGCTGCTGTCCCGACGCGTCCGCGCCCTGCGCCGCCGGTTGCCCGGAAGCCGACGACGCCAGCAGGTACGTTATCCCGCCGAGGGCCATGATGAACTGCCGCTTCATTCGCGCGACCTCGCGGTGAGACAATGACGCCACCATCACCGGGATGGTCTGCCATCAACGCCCGAACGCTCCGATAGGTCCGCACCGCTGTGCTCAACGGAGGTCGCGTCGGCGCAACGTGAGGGGTGGATTCTGCGAGGGCTGAGTATTTGCGCAGAACTCTTGCGCAAGTGAAAGGCAGCGCGCTGACGAGAAGACGTCAGTGCGCTCTACGCCTTGATGTCGACGGCAACGGCGTCGCGCTCGACCTTGTTTTTGGCTGCGAAGACGTCAAGGACGGCTTCGTTGACAATACGAGGCGGGGCCTTTTCCAACTGATAGGCAAGAAGCTGAACCCTCGCCTTCGTCACTTCGACGGGTACGGGGTAGATGAGCATCGCAGCACCTCCGATGCGAAAGCTGCGCCTGGAGGTATTTACGGATTGTAAATAGATGAGGTTAACGCGTCGCAGGCTCGCCGATTCGTTCGCATTGTAATGACGCGTTGAGGGAAGCCTTCACCAAACGTAGGATGGCGGGACCAAGCACGCCCCCGAATGCGCATCAATGGCGTGCAACGCCAACGAACAAGCTCATTCGGCCGGCGATGCACAGACGCCGTTCGTCCGCAGTTCCCCACCCAGGAAGGTGCACCTCATGAAGATCGTCGACCTCAGCCGTGAGCTCTATCATCGTACGCCGAGCTATCCTGGCCATCCGCCGATCATCCACAGCATGTGGAAGAACCATGAAGAAGCCTTGGCAGAATCCGGAAATGTGCACGGACTGTCGTCGATGTTCATCTCGATGGCAGATCATGGCGGAACCCATATTGATGCACCGCGGCATTTCGGGCCGCGAGGTATATCGATCGATCAGTACCCTTTGGAAAAATGCATTGTGCCGGGCATCTGCCTCGACCTGCGGCACATCGTGCCGCGCGCCGAAATCTCGCCCGCCGATCTTCAAACCGCCGTAAAGCAATCCGGCGTCGGCGTACCGAAAGGCGGCACGGTGCTGCTATGCACGGGTCATCACGAACGTACCTTTCCGCGCAAAGCCTATTCGACCGACAATCCCGGCGTAAACGTCGCCGCCACGGAGTGGCTGGCCAGCCAAGGCATCGTGCATTTCGGCATCGATTCGATGCGGCCAGGGCCTGACAGCGACGTCAATCTGCTGGTGCACAAGGCATGCCTCGATCTGGACATCACCCACATCGAAAGCCTTTGCAATCTCGAAGCGCTGCTCGGCAAGGGACAGTTCACCTTCATCGGTCTGCCGATGAAGTGGCGCGAAGGCACGGCCTCGCCAATCCGCGCGGTCGCGGTGTTCGACATGTAGAGCGTTGACGAAAAGTCATCCCGCCTTAGGGACAGAACAGGAAAAAGAAAAATGCACGAGAGGAAACACAAACACCGGTCGCGCCGGGAGATCCTGCGCGCCGGCGGAGCGTTGATCGGTCTGGTAACAGGTGCAAGCCTCAGGCCAAGGCCGGCCAGCGCAGGGAGTTATCCCGATCGCCCGATCAAGATCATCGTGCCATTCGCGCCGGCCGGGCCGACCGACATCATCGCGCGCGTCCTTGCAACCCATCTCGGCCAGGCGATCGGCGGCACTGCGGTGGTCGAGAACCGTCCCGGCGCGGGCGGCAATATCGGCATCGGGACCGCCGCCCATGCAGAGGCTGACGGCTACACGCTGCTGGTCACCTCGAGCGCCTACGTCGTCAATCCCGGGCTCTACGCCAAAATCCCATATGATCCGTACAAGGATTTTGCGCCAATCGCCGAACTCGGCACCTCGCCGAACGTGATTCTGGTGTCCCCCGATCTCGGCGTGAATTCGGTCGCCGATCTCGTCTCGCGCGCCAAGGCCAATCCGAACGAACTGAACTACGCGAGTCCCGGGATCGGAACGACACCACATCTGTCAGGCGAACTCTTCAAGATCGTCTGCGAGGCCAATATGACTCATGTGCCGTTCTCGGGTGCGGGGCCTGCGATCCAGGCGATCCTCGCCGGAACCACGCAGGTGGCTTTTGCGGCGCTGCCGCCGGCGCATCCGCATATCAAATCAGGCGCGCTGAAGGCGCTGGCCGTGACCGGCGCGCATCGCTGGTTCGATCTGCCTGACGTTCCGACCATGGTCGAGCTTGGCTACAAGGATTTCATCTCGGACACGTTTCAGGGATTTCTTGCCCCTGCGAAAACGCCACCGGACATCATCGAATTGCTTTCAACCAAGTCGATCGCGATCCTGAAGACGCCGAAAATCGCTGAGCAGTTGCGTAATGATGGCTTCGAGGTCATCGCCAACGGACCCGACGGCATGAGAACGCGCATCGAGAATGAAATCCCGAAATGGCGTGACGTGATTGCAAAGGCCGGCATAAAGCCGGTGTAACCGCGCCGACGTGAGACGGTGATTTCGGAACTGATAGGCAACGCGCAGGACGTCACCCAAATTCCGGTCCGGTTGACACGACGATTTATCTGACTAAAGTCAGATATCATGCCGCTCGACCCCATCGCGCGCGTCCGCCGCTTCAATCGTGCCGTCACCACCGAGGTCGGCGCCCTCGACATGTCGTTTCTCGGGCGCGGGCGTCCGCTTGGCACCGCTCGTGTGCTCAACGCGATCGGACATGGGCAGTCGGATGTCGCGGCGATCCGCGACTATCTGGGGCTCGACTCCGGCCTGATGAGCCGCCTGCTACGCGGCCTGGAGGATGAAGGCCTGATCGAGACCGTGCCGCATCCGGAGGACGCACGCCGCCGTGTCGCCCGGTTGACCAAGGCCGGGCGTTCCGAATTCCGCGCTTATGAAGCGCTCTCCAATGCCCAGGCCAAGGACTTCCTGGCTCGTCATTCGCGGCAGGAAGAACTTCTGCGCGCGATGGACCTGGTCGCTTCCGCGCTCGGGCGCGGCCGCATCGTGCTCGAGGAGATGGACCCGAGAGACGACGACGCCAAATACTGCCTCGGCGAATATTATGCCGAACTCGCGCGCCGCTTCGAGAACGGCTTCGACGTCTCGCTGTCCCGCGATCCGGAGGCCGTGGACATGGTCCGCCCACGCGGCGCCTTCCTTGTCGCGATGTCGGACGGCCTGCCGATCGGTTGTGTCGGACTGAAGGGCGGTGGCGGCGAGGTCGCGGAAATCAAGCGGTTGTGGGTCGCGCCGTCGGCACGCGGCCTTGGGCTTGCACGTCGTCTGATGGAGGCCGCCGAGGACATCGCCCGCGAGTTGTCCATCAAGGTCCTGCGCCTCGATACGAACAGCGCGCTGCCCGAGGCGCAGCAGCTTTACCGCAACAGCGGCTGGACCGAGATCGCGCGTTTCAACGACGATCCATATCCAGACACGTTCTTCGAAAAGCACCTCTGAAAAATTGCCGCGGTCACATTTTGTGCGGCGCGCACTGGCTGCCTTGCTGAGGGCGCCTTTTCTACCTTACCTTGCCGGCACTAAGAAACAAAACTGGGAGGAACTTTCGTGACCACCCGTCGAAACTTCTTGAAGGGCGGCGCTGCCGCCAGCATCTTGTTCTGCAGTTGCGGTCTGCTGCGGAGCGCCCACGCACAGCAACCGGCGCGCCAGAAATTGCCGGTCAGCGTCAACGGCAAGCGTGTGAAGACCATCGACGTTCACGCGCATTGCCAGATCCGGGAGGCCGGTGCGCTGCTCGGCAACGAAGCAACCAAGATGCAGGTGCCTCCAGTACGCGGCGCCGAGGAAGCCTTCATCAATCTCGATCAGCGGCTGGCGGCAATGGACGCGCAAGCGGTCGACATGGAAGTGCTGTCGATCAATCCGTTCTGGTACAACCGCGATCGTGAGCTCGCAGGCGGGATCGTGCAGATCCAGAACGAAAAGCTGGCCGAGCTTTGTGCATCCAAGCCGGACCGCTTTGCGGCCTTCGCGTCGCTGACGCTGCAGGCGCCCGATCTCGCGGTGAAAGAACTGGAGACGGCCGTCAAGAAGCAGGGGCTGAAAGGCGCTGCCATCGGCGGCATGGTCGACGGCATGCCGTTTTCCGATCCCAAATTTCACCCGGTCTGGGCCAAGGCCGAAGAGCTTGGCGTCCCCCTGTTCATCCATCCGCAGGGGATCGCGGAATTGAACAAACATCTTGCCGGCAACGGCTGGCTCCCCAACCTCGTTGCCTACCCAACCGAGACCAGCATTGCGCTGGCGCACCTGATCTTCGAAGGCACGTTCGACCGCTTCCCCGGCCTGAAGATCATCGCCGCGCATGGCGGCGGCTATCTGCCCTCTTACGCGGATCGCGCGGATCATGCCTGCCTGGTCGGCCCGGCCAATTGCAGCCCCGACATCAAGCTGAAGAAGAAGCCGACCGAGTATCTCAAGCAGATCTATTTCGATTCGCTGGTGTTCACGCCGGAGGCCATCCGGCATCTGGCGGCACAGGTCGGCGCGTCCCAGCTCGTGCTGGGCAGCGACTATCCTTATCCGTGGCAGTTGCAGCCGGTCGACCACATCTTCGCATGCACGTCGCTGAGCGATGAGGAGAAGGCCGACGTCCTCGGCCTGACTGCGGCAAAGCTGATCAACGTCCAGGCGTGATCTTCAGCAGCTCACTGCACGTTCGCGGCGACGGCTCAGACGCCGCGGACGTGCGCTCCGTTTCGACGGATGCGCTCTTCGGCCGGACAGTCTCGTCCTGCCAGTTTCCAGAGGCAGGAGAGAATCACTTTCGCCTCGGTTTCGTCGAGCCGCGCCATGACCCTTTTCTGATGGTCCCGGGCGCGTCGTTGCAGGACCTTCACAAGCTGATGGCCGCTCTTGGTGAGATGGATCTGTCTGACGCGTCCGTCTTCCGCGACCTGGGTCCGCTTGGCTAATCCGCGCTTTTCCAGGCTGTTGAGGGTCGGAACGATCCTCGGTCGCTCCACTTCGAGGCTCTTGGCGAGATCGGCCTGGTTGATGCCGGGGTTCTCCGCCACCACCACCAGCACCAGGAATTCGGCAGCCGTTACCTCGGATTCAGCAAAACACTGAAGGATTCCCTCAAATACCGCCAATTGTGCCCGGTGGAGGGCATAGCCAAGGGAACCGTCAAGGTAAGACATTTCTGCTGGTTCAATATGCTCGCGGGACTGATGGGGTATCATCGACGGCGCTCCCGACTGCTCTTAAGGAAGCGGCCCTAGGGCACCGACAAGGCGCAGGATGCTGTATCGGCTGCCACAGGAAACGCTAGGGCGAAGATCGAAATTCACCGGCTGGTTCTGCACAAGATATGAGCAATTGCGGAACCGCGCGCAACAACAATATTTCGCGCGGACACCATGTCACGTGAACAATATGTCATGTGAAAAGTAAAGACCTCCGGCGGGGCATCGCCGGAGGTCCCTGGAGGTCAACATGAAGATCTGTTTGCGGCAGGTCTCTGTTGACGTTGGCTAGAGCATGATCCGGAAAAGTAGAAACCGGCTTTTCCTCGCGAAAAACGCGAAGCGTTTGCGCGGAGATCATGCTCAAACAAAGAGATCATGATCCGATTGATCTAATCGGATCATGATCTGGAGCCGCAGACGTGTGCTGCGGCGCCTTGTCGTCAGAAGTTACGCTGCGCACGGAGCTGGAGCAGGTAGGTATCCTGATCCTTGAACTCGTAGCGGGCTGCCGGCTTGGGCGCCGACGGACCCAGGAGCGCGGTGCCCTGGAAGCTCTGGTCGAGGTGGAACCACTGGAATTCGGCCGAGAAGGTCAGGTTCTTGACCGGGGTCCAGCGGGTGACCGCACCGAGCTGCGAGACGTTGAAGTTCGGGTTGCAGACGAAGTCCGCGCTGACCGCCTTGGCCGGCGTGGTGTAGTTGAGGCACATGAAGGCCTTCGCCGCACCGTCATACCGGACTGCCGAATAGCTGCCGAAGAAGCTGCTCGACCAGTATGGATCCCAGTTGTGGTTGAAGGCACCGCGGATGCCGAAGGCTTCCGTCAGATGCAGCGAGCCATCGCCGCCAGCCGCGACCGGCAGGTAGACGCCGTCGGTGGTGGCGCCGAAGCCGACGCTCTGATAGGCGCCGAAGGCGCCGCTGCTGCCGAACATCGCAAAGCTCGGCGAAGCCGACGAGGTGGAGATCACGTACTTGGTCGCACCCTTGGCGTAGCTGGCGTCGAACTTGATGTCGTCGCCGGGGCCGGTCGGGATGTTCTTGATGTTTACGCCGATCATCGCCGCACCACCCCACTTGGTGTCGGGGTGACCGGAAAGCTCGGACGCCCCGGTCGGTGCCGCACCCGGCAGAGCCACGCCGCCGGCCGGTGCACCGAGCGCGTTGAGCGTGTTGAAGGAGCCGCTCACTTCATGCGCCGCAGCCGAAATCTGGAACAGACCCCAGGCCTGGTCGATGCGGATGTTGCCGACCACGTCTGGCGCGTGAACGCCTGCGTAAGCGTTACCCGAGTTCAGCGTCGCGTTCAGCGGCAGCGACAGGTTGTAGACCGCGGTGCGGTCCCAGACCGTCGGATCGTCCAGGCCGATGCTGGCCGACACGCCGTTGCCGAATTGGGCGGTGTACTGGATGTTGTTCACGCCGGTGTCGGTGTTCTGGCCGCCCAGCAGGTTGGAGTTGATGTTGCCGGGGAAGCCCTGCCACGGCGTGGCATAAGCGGAGGCTGACTTACCAAACGTAAAACCGGCAAACTGAATGAAGACGTATTCGACAGCGACATAGCCGCCGCCGGGAGTGTCGAGCAGCTGAGAACCTGCGACCGGCAGCGAACCGTTGATCGAGTTCGGGCTGAAGGTGCTGCCGCCGAGCGTCGAGAACTGGAAGTCGGCCTGGCCGAAGGTGCGGACCACGCCATATTCGGTCGCCGTGCGGGTATCGACCGTCAGCGCCATACGGGAACGAGCGGCGAAGTAGTCGCGGTAACGATTCCCCTGACCGATATCGCCGTTCCACGCCGGCGTACCGTGGATGCCGCCGTTGAAGGTCGCGTCCACGCGCAGATAGCCACCGATCTTCATGCAGGTGTCGGTGCCCGGGATGTACCAGAAGCCGGCGCCATAGAGCGAGCAGACCTTCACGTATTCGACGGCTTTCGCCTTCACCGGAAGATCGGCCGCTTGCGCGCCCGCCAGAGTGATGAGGCTCGCCGCCCCACCAAGTACGAATGTCCTAACGACAGTCATTTTATAGCAACCTCCTGATCTGACGGGCTGGTGTCAGTCGAAGCGGAACGAACGGCCTGAGACCCATCGCCCTCGCGTAATGCCCAATTACAAGTGTCTCAAGCTGACGGAAAATTTATCGCGCCGAGCCGACCAGCCCCCTTGCCCGACCATAAGTATCGAACTTATGTGTCGCGATCTAGATAACACCCTTATCAAATGACAACAAAATCGATCTTGTTGCAGCCAAGATACACTCGTCGACATGGTACCAAAGAGCGGAGCGGATGTATTCGCAATGAGGAAGCGAGACTCTATTCGGCAGTTTGGTCGGGAAATAGCGTCGCTCCACGCATCGCTTGATGAACTCTATCATTCTTGGGCGAAAACGCTCGGAATCACCGGCCCGCAATGGAAGATCATGCTGGTTCTTGCCGACGCCGGCGACGACAACGAGTTGTCGGTCGGCAACGTCTCGAAAATTTTGAACGTCGAAGCATCGTTTGTCACAACGCAGTCAAAAATCCTCGAAAAACAGGGTTTGATTCACAGAAGAACATCGCGTCGAGACGGAAGAATCGTCAACATGTCGCTGACGCACCGGGCGCTGGCGCACCTGGAAGTGTTGGCGCCGCGACGAGATTCCTTGAACGAATTTATCTTCGCGGAGTTCGCGCCCGGCGAACTCGATGAGCTCAGTGGGAAATTATTCTCTCTCAAGGAAAGGCTGGAGAAAGCGCGCCTGCAGGTGGCGGGGCCTTAGGGAACAGGGGCACCGGCGATGGACCTTCTCGGCAGCCTCGGCATTCTCGTACGTGTAGCGGAAGTTCGCTCGTTTTCCGCCGTCGCACGCGAGCGCGACGTCAGCCAGGCCGCGGTCGCCCGCCAGATTGCGCAGCTCGAAGAGCACTTCGGCGTTCGCTTATTCCATCGCACCACGCGAAAGATCAGTCTGACCGATGACGGGCAGATGCTTGTCCTCCTCGCCCGACCGATATTGGACGGCGTCGAGGGCATGCTGACGGCCGTGGGACGACAGAGCGCCTCTCCCATCGGGCTGGTCCGCGTCGGCGTGACGGGTACCGCAGGTCGCTTCCTCGCACGGCGTCTGCCGGAGTTGCTGGCGGATCACCCGGGGCTGAAGGTCGAGCTGGTGGTGAGCGATCGGATCGGTGACATGATCGAGGATCGTCTCGATCTTGCGATGCGCGCCGGCGAGATATCAGATGCATCGCTGGTCGTTCGTCAAGCCGGCACGATTTCGCGCGTCGCCGTGGCGGCGCCGGGCTATATCGAAAAGCACGGCGAACCTTCATTGCCCGCCGAACTCGCCGAACATACTTGCATCGTCCATGCCACCAGCCCGCATTCGGATATGTGGACCTTCGTGACCAACGAAGGCACCCAGCAATTTCGCGTATCGGGCGGATTCCTCGCCAATGATGCGAGCGCGGTGCATCTGGCCGCCCGAAGCGGATACGGGATCGCCTATCTCGCGCTGGTCGATGTGTTCGATGACCTGCACAGCGGCCAGCTCGTGCGGGTCTTGAACAACTTTCCGTCTCCGAACATTCCGCTCAGCGTGGTGTACTCCTCACGCCGGCATCTTGCGCCACGCACACGCGTGGTGCTGAACTTCATCCTCGAAGGACTGCGAGAAATTCGAGCCTTGCTTTCAGCGGATCCAGGCGAGGTCCGCGACAAGGGAAACGACCGAAGCGCGCCGGCTCTCAGCGTCTGAAGCGCGGATCTGAAGCTTCGGTTCTGATTCAATCAGAACCGAATGTGCTTCAGGATAGACGATGCGTCAGTCGCAGCGAATCTGCCGATTGTCCGCAGCAGCAACGGCACGCGATCCGGATTTCTGCGACCGCACCCGCTGTGCGCATTGCGACGCGCGGCCGCCTTCCATTGCCGCGTAGGCGCTGGCATCGTTCACAAGCCTGTTTCCGCCGCTCGCACCCGAATTCAGCACATCCGAGTTGGGGTGATAGAATGCCTGCAGGCCCGGCTCCTGAATCGCCTGCTGCGCCAACACCGGCGGCGCCGCCAGCGCCGAGAGCAGCATGGCCGAGGCGACAAATGTCTTGAGGCTGGTCATCTTGTTTCTCCGTAAATGCCTTGGTGAGGATCACGGCAGCAATCATTGCCCACGCAACAGCGTGGTTCTGGTATTCGTTTGGGAGACATGCCCTTTGGACTCGCAATGGCTGCAACTGATCTGACGGCAGAGCTATCGCGGAACACCGATTCGGAAAAAGCGCGCCGCGCTTGAAAGACTTGTGCGCAAATCGCACAAGTCTGCCCCTTGCAGAACGGCCCGCGTTACCGTCGTCACCGGGCAACGGCGCCGATGGCGGAGATCGATCTGCATATCGAACTCGCAGCGACCTGGATCGACCGGACGTCTTGATCTGCGGCTGTTGCCGACGCTCTTGGGCCTGGCGGCCAAGACGCGCCATCCCTGCTTCGCTAACCGGGCTCGATAAGGAACTTCGCGCCGGGCCCGAAGGTTATCGTAAGACACCAGTGGGAGAAACGAATGTCAAAAAGCAAGCTCTCCATGCTGATCGCCGCGGTTCTCGCGCTCGCACCAGTTCAGGTTTTTGCGCAAGGCGTTGGCAGCCCACCGCCGCCCAGGCCCGGAGACCCGGCGGCTGCCACAGGCGCCGTCGGCGGAAGCGCGCCGCCACTCAAACCTGGAGCACGGAGCGGTGGTACACCCGGCAGCGTGGGCAGCCCGCCACCACCCAGGCAAGAGCCTCCCGCGAGTAGCAAGAGAGGCGACTAGAGCGGGCCGTTCTGCATCTGACTTCATTTCGTTCTCAAAGAACGAATCGAAATCGCAAGAATCAGCTCCGACAGAATCCTAACGATTGGTTTCGGCCGAGCCTCGCGAAGCAGCCCTTGAAGACGAGGATGATCCCTCGACGCGCAGACGAACGCCTTCGGCATTCAAGGTCATTGGCTTGGAGCATTGCGCGCAGGTCATGCCCGCGAAATACGAGCGAGCGCTCCTGTTTCCGATCTCCGACAAAACGCGCCCATATGAGAAAGGCAGCAGCGCAGGCCCCTAGGACTTCGGCGACCGCGCAGTATCTTGCGGATCAATAGAATGCCCGCTCGACGGCGCGGCCGCCTTTCCAGCTTCTCCGGCTGTTGCCGACGTCTTCACCAGCTCTCCAGTCAGTCGTTGTCGTGATGGATGACGGTTTTCTCGCGAGATCCATCCTCGTTTTCCTTCCTGATGACCGTCGTTCGATCGGTCTCGCGAGGCTCGCGTTCTTTGATGACGGTGGTCCGATCGCGGTCGCGATGATCGCGAGGCTCACCGACAGTGACTCCTCCGCCAACCGGTCCGGCCCGAACTCCAACGCCAACGTCTTCAGCCAGAGCGGGGGCAGCAAACGACACGATCAAGGCCGCGGCAAAAAGGTAGTTCCTCATCTCATTCCTCCATTCTGATTGTGGGCGAAGAACGTGCCGGTGCGACATTTTGTTCCTGTTGTGAAGGAGGTCGAAAGCTGGACCCTTCAATCAAAAAGTAAGCCCCGCAAAAGCGGGGCTTCTCAAGTTACCACTTCTGACGACCGTACCAGTCATCGATCTCTTTTCTGGCCTGGTCCTTTGCATAACCGTAGCGTTGCTGCAAACGTCCTTCGAGTTGGTCCTGCTTTCCCGCGATGACGTCGAGATCATCATCGGTGAGCTTTCCCCACTGCTCCTTGACCTTGCCCTTCATTTGCTTCCAGTTGCCCTCAACGCGATTCCAATCCATTGCTCTCCTCCTTGGTCAACTATTCAGCCAACCCGACATTGCATGCTTTTGTTCCAACAAGGGCTGCGAGCCCGCGCGCGGCTTTTGTCTGGACCATCGAGGAAGATGTGCTCTGTCGCGACCGCGAGTTTGTTCAAAAGTGCACAGAGAGACGAAAAAGAAACCGGGTAGACCGAAACGCTAATCGTCGTTTCGGCGCGCCGCCATCTCCGGATCCAAGCCGGCAACGATCAGCACGGCAGCGCCGGCTGCCCCGCCCATTAAGACCAAAACTATGGAGAGGGCGTAAATCACTTGCACGCTCCGTCTGCTCTGCTGTTGTTTGCTATTTCGGCGGCTGAATCGCAGGCGCCGTCAGCCATTCGTTGATGTCGTTGTTGACTTTCATCTGGTGAGCTCTGATCAAAAGACGATTCCTCTCAGGCCCGGGTTGCAGGCTGCTAGCCTGGTCCTCTAACTCAACGGCCAGACGGGCAATCCGATCCCCGAGTGTCGGCCGCTGTGATTTTCCCTCGTCCATGCGGCGTCTTGAGCGCTTCGAGACTCTGCTGTCGAGCTGCATTTGGCGTGCTCCGGTGTATGGGGACACCCCTGCCACCACCAGTTCAATCCTCAGTTGGGGTGATAGGTTCCGGGACCAGGACACGGCTCGGTCGCGAGGCGGAACGAATTGGTTTGTGCCAGCTTGAGTCAGCTCTTCGCGTTGGCGTTCTGCAAGTGGCGCTTTGGTCCGACACCCCTTCATGGGCCTGCCGGAGAACCTCTGAGATGAGATGATGCGCCCGCTGCCTCAATTGCCGCTGGGTCTGCGAGAACCACGCGGCCAAGCCGTGGCTCGGCCGGTTGGGCTGCAACTGCGGTGGTGCCGGCACGCCCTGCCCGGTCTGCAATTCCGGCGACGACGCGACACGGCCCGAGATGCCGGAGGTCTTCGACGCCGCCGTGATGAAGGATGGCGACCAAGACTGAGCGCGCAGCGACTCCGAAATTGTTCTCGATACCGTTCAAGCCAAAGCCGTTCTGCATCTGACTTCATTTCGTTCTCAAAGAACGAATCGAAGTCGCGAGAATCAGTCCCGATATAATCCTAACGATTAGTTGCCGCCGAGCTCGGCAAAGGCGCTAACACGCGCCAAGTGCAGCATTTGCGATGTCCAAAACGGGGGGAACAGGACGTTGCAGCCCCTGTCGCGCGCGATCGATTTGGCTCACGACAGCAGCAAGACCGGATAGATCCGCGCTAGCTCACGGTCTGGAACTGGACTTCACCTTTGTTCAGGAAGCAGGTCTTGTTGAACAGCCGCAAGTCCAGCGGATTAGGCAGCCGGACGTCTCGAATGTCAGGACATCTCTTCTTCAACGGATCGTATGATCGATCGATCCGGGAGATAAAGACGAGTCGTCCGTGAAGAATCGCCCAAGCCATTGATGTGGAGTCGATTTTTCGGTCGTGAGGGGGTTTGAGATTGCAAGCTTTCGGGGTTTGACGCCGCAAAAGCTTGCAAATCTGCATTTGAGGATACCGCCGAATCGCGCGTCGTGATTCCCTCGGTCTGACCGGAGGGGACGATGAAGCCAAAGGAACGACGCGACAGCGGACAGGCCGATCTTCTGCGCTCCCGGCTGGACGCGATCCTCGACATGGATCATGCACTGGTGAAGCTTTCGCGGACGATCGACTGGTCGGTCCTGGAACAGCGGTTCGGTGCGGTGTATGAGGACAAGGCGGGCC
>NZ_AUEZ01000064.1 GCF_000426245.1 Bradyrhizobium sp. Ai1a-2
TCACGTCCACCGCATCTCACCGCAACGTTCGTGACGATCGCGAGCCGCCCCTCATTCGGGTGAGACGCGCGGAGTTAAATCACTGATTTGCCCGACGGCGAAAGCGGAATGTTTTTTGCGCAAGGGCTGGACAGACTTTTGGGTGATTTGCCCGTCGGGTCGTTTGAACCCGAAACCAGCAATGCCGGTCCTTGAATTCTCTCGACATATGTATAGCTGTATTGCTATAATTCGGCAAAATGGCAGCGCAGAAACCCACCAATGAGCAAGGACAGGAAGGTGACCGTCAGCAGCGGCAACGTCTTTGCCGATCTTGGCTTTGCCAATCCGGAGGAAGAACTCCTCAAGGCCAAGCTGGTTCGCGAGATCCGTGGCATCATCAAGCGTCGAAAGCTTACCCAGACGAAAGCTGCTGATGTGCTTGGCCTCAAGCAGCCCGATGTGTCCGCGCTTGTCACCGGGCGGGTAGGCAAATTCTCGATTGATCGCCTGGTTCGATGCCTGGACAGGTTGGATTACAAGGTGGATGTTGTCGTGCGTCAAAAATCGCGCCGCGGCGCCTCGCGTGCTGTCGCCGCGTAGGATGCCACGGCGGGCTATCGGACATCCACTAGCCAATGCTCAGCCCCTAGGCCGACACGTCGACGAGTTGGCCCTTCTTGTCCGCGTTCTTGTGGAATTCCTGCTCGATGAGGTCCTTGATCTTCTGCTCTACGGCCTGGCGCTGTTGCGGCGTCATGTTTTGCAGGTCCTGCTCGCTCAGCCCCATGCTCTTCAGGATGTTCGCACGCATCCGGTCGATCGGATTCATGTGGGCGTATTTGAGGAACTCCTGCTCGATATCGTTGCCGAGGGACGTTTCTTGCGCGGGTTGCGTGGAAGCTTGATCATCGGCGCTCGAGGCATTCTTCGAGGCGGTGTTCTTCGTGCTCGCGGTAACAAGGCTATAGGAGGAGATCGTCGTCGATATCTGCACGTCGCACCCATTCGTGGCTGCAGGAGCAGCACGCAAACGGTGTGCCATCATGTGCGCGAGCTATTTCAACGGGATAGGCGCAATCGTCAGGACATTTCGACGGTGAATGGGCAAGTTCTGCCCGGCGAAGTTTTTCCCGCTCTCGTGAATGGAGCGTATCATTTCATTCGTCGTTGCGCTCGCAATGACGGAGCAGAATGTCACTCCAACATCTCGGAAGGTGGAGGACTGCGCCTTATAGCTTTGTGCGTTCGGGCGACTGCCCCAATTCTGACTATCCAGCGGCGAACGGCTTGCCGGAGCGATAGCGGTCGGTCTGGCTTTGCGGCAGCCTGGTTACGCCGGCAGTGCGCTTGATGACACCCTCCGGCGGCGGCTCCGGCCTGGGAAACAGGTTGGCCTCGAAACGCAGGCCCGGCGCTTGCTCCGCGGTGCCGGAGCACACTGCGGTCTGGCCCTTGAAGACCCCGGTCAGCTTTGCCTCGACCTCGTCGACACCGAACACGGTGGTCGGACCTTCGGCGTAGCGCTTGGTCGTCAGCGTCGCGGTGAACCGGTCTTCGTCGATCTCGTAAGTGCCGCTATAGGTGAACATGCAGTCGCGGCCCGATATCCTGCCATCTGCAAGATAGACGATCCCGGTGCCTTCGCCGTGCGGCGTCCGAAACCAAACGGCATATTCGCCATCCCTGATCATCGAACACACCCGTAACGAGAGAATTTGCGTTGCGTACTACCTAGAGCGCGATGCCGCCAACTTCCAGCGAGCTAGGGCGCGAGGGTTAATGGGGCGTGAAAATGCACGCATAAAAGCGTGGCCATGCCTCAGCCGTCCGTGGATCCGAAAGAACCTGCGCCTCATAGGAGGAGCGGCACGCCTCGCGCGCTCACGCTTCTTTCTTGGGCGTGTATTGGCCCATCACGCATTTGTAGCTCTTCAGCGTCCACTCGTGATACGGCCCCTTGGAGAGCCAGTCGGCGATGCCGATTTGCGCATTTGCACTGCAAGCTGCCATGGTGATGCCGGATTGCTCACTGTTGGTGACGACCTTTTCAAGACAAAGCGGTCCATTGCAGAGAATAGCGACAAGCGTGACGAGCATTTTGACCTTCGATTGATTGGGGAATACCCGGTTGGATTGGCTTATGCAGGGTTCGTGCCAGCGGTTGAACTTGCGTGATCACATCTATTCGAAACGTGATCTGCACCAGCCTGGCTTACATCCCCTACGTAGTTTCCCGGGTTATGCTTCCGATGCAGAGGTGCCCGGCGTTCTCAGCGCTATCTGCACGCCGGATTGGCCGCGTCCGCGATCGCAAGGAATGTGATGCTGGCCGGAGCCAGTTCGATGCGCGACGTCACGACTGGCTCCCCTTGCGGCACAGGCAATTCGTCCTTCGCAGCGAGCTTCAGCTCGCGGCCGTTCAGGCGCACCCGCGTGTCGGTGAGACGGGCTGCGGTCAGCGTGTAACGACTTGCCGACCCGGAAAGTTCAAGCGACCGTCGCGTCGCCCGATCGGTGTTGATGGCAAGCAGCGTTACGCCGCCTGCCTTGTCGCGCAGGCAATGCGCATAGAGATATAATCCCGGCACTGCCACCGATCCGGCGTCGAGGACGATCGTCCCCATCAGTTTTCGCCAAAGCAATGCCGCCCAGTAGTTCGGGCGCGGCGCGAAATCTTTCTCTTCCAGCAGACCGTAGTCGCTGGCGGCAAGCGTGTTGTGCATCACGACTTGCACTTGGCGTTTGGCCATGCGCCCGAGCGTGTCGAGATAGCGGAAGCTGTCGAGGAAGGTCGAACTCCAGGGATTGCCGCCGCAGGCGGCATCCGCTGTTTCCGTGATCCACAACGGCTTTCCGGGTGCGAACCGGTCGCGCAAGTTTGCGTAGAAGGACGCTGCACTGTCGATGCCGGACAACCAGTCTTGTGACAACGCGTTGCTGTCGCGCGCCGCAGCCGGCGGCACAGCTTTGCTGCAACGTGGTGAGAGCGCGCCGTAATAGTGAAACGAGATCGCATCGAACACGGGGCCTGTTGCCGCCAACAGCTTCCCACTGCCGAGCGCATCGCCCGATTCGCCCGTGCTCACGGTGCCCGGGCCGAGCAGGCTCGTTTCCGATGACGCGCGCTTGAGGAATGGCGCGAACACGGCGATGTCACGGCCAAAGCTCGCCGCATCGTAGCTGGCGGGCGCGCCGCCGATGGCCGCGAGGTCGGGCTCGTTCATGAATTCGGCGGCGGCGATATTGCCACCAAGCGCCTGCGTTGCGGCGATCAGCTTCTCCGCCTGCGCCGGCGTCCAGACGCCGCTGGCATCGCGCGTGCCCGCGCCTGTCGCAAAGGAGGTGACGAGCCTTGCATCCACCGTGCGGGCGAAGTCGATGACCCCTTTCCATTGACGGCGTGTCAGCACGCCGTTGAAGCCTGAAGGCGGCGATCGCGCGGTCTCATCTGCGTCGTCGAAATAGGTGGTGTTGGCCCAGGTGCCGCTCACGCGCAGATAGGCCGGCCCCAGCGCCGCAGCGAGCTTGCGCAGGCGCGGATTGGAAAGATCGATCGGCTTCCGGTAGGCGTACATCGCGGGATCCCTGCCGGCGGGGATGCCATCCGCTTTCGAAGGTTTGCGCCGATCGGCGTAAGGCCGCCAGAAGTGACCGCCGGTCACCTCGACCATCTCGACATTGTAGGATTGAAAGCGTTCGTCGACCGAGCCGACGCGTGCCATGGCCGCCGGCGTGAGGGCGATAGGTTCGGCCGCTGTTGCAGCTGGTCCGCACAGGACGGCGAGCGCAGCGCCGATCAACACGCGCATCGGGCAGGGCTGAACGCTCGTTCCGTTCGGCATGCTGCAATTCTACACAAAAGCGATGAGATGAGCTCGGTTTGTATCAGCAATGGACGCTCCACTCCCTCTCCCGCTTGCGGGAGAGGGCTGGGGTGAGGGTGTCTCCACGATGGGACCATCCGTGGGGAGAGAGCCCTCACCCGGCGCTTACGCCATAGCCGAAGCTTCGCTTCGGCGTTCTTAAGAACGGCCGCCATGGGCGGCCTACGCCTCTCCCGCAAGCGGGAGAGGTGAAGGGACGCACAAAAGCCGCGGCCCCCGCCAGGGGAGCTAGCGAGGGCCGCGTTGGAACACTTCATTGCGCCTAGGTTCGCAATGAAGCGTGGGAGCTCCTTTGAAGTAGTTAGAACGGCAGCAGCACGTCCATCACCTGCTGTCCGTAGCGCGGCTGCTGGACGTCGGTGATCTGGCCGCGGCCGCCATAGGCGATGCGGGCCTGCGCGATCTTGCTTGAATCGATGGTGTTGTCGCTCTGGATGTCCTCGGGCCGCACGATGCCCGCGACGATCAGTTCGCGGATCTCGAAGTTGACGCGGATCTCCTGCTTGCCCTCGACCACGAGATTGCCGTTCGGCAGCACCTGCGTGACCACGGCGGCGACGTTGGTCTGCAACGCTTCCTGGCGGTTCACCGAACCCTTGCCGTCGCTGGAAGCGGTCGAGTCCGTGGTGAGGATACGGCCCGGCAGGATCTTCAGCGGCTGCGTAACCGTTTGCGAGCCGAGGAAGTCGGTGACTCCCGAATCTTCCTTGCTGGTGCGGCTGCGCTGGGTCTCGTTGGCGATGTTGGCCTTGTCGGTGAAATTGACGGTGACCGTGAGCAGGTCGCCGACGCGTGCGGCACGCTGGTCCTTGAAGAAGGCCCTCGAGCCGTTGCGCCACAGCGAGTTCGGGCTGTAGGAGGCCACTTCCGGCTTCGGCATCGGCATCTGCACCGGCTTGTAGCCGGGCTGCGCGGTCGGATTTTCGATCGCGGTCAGCTTCGGCTGTTCGCCGATCTGGGAGAGCCGGTCGATCGAGGAGCAGCCGCTGGCGAGGATGCCGAGCCCAAACAGGGCGCCGGTGAGGACGAGGCGGTTGATACGGTAAGCGGACATCACTGTTACTCGGCTTTAGAGGCGACTGAACTGGCGTTGGCGACGGCGACGGGGTTCGCCTGCTCGGCGGGGGCGAGCGAGGCGGTGGGTTCAAGGACAGTCGCTGCGCGCGGCGGGGTGATCGTGACCTGGCCACGGCCGGAGACGACGCCGGAGACGACGCGCTTGGACTGCAGGTTCATCACGCTGACGGCGTCGCCCTCGGTGCCGCCCTCGAGCGCCTTGCCGCGGATCGTGAGATAGAGCCCGGCGGCCTGGTAGATCAGCGTCACGCTCTGGTCGCGGGTGACGAGATCGGGCTTCGCAAGATCGGCGCTCCTCAGCGCCTGTCCGGCGCGGAGCTGGCGGCGCGCCTGCATGCCGACGGCGTTGTCGCGGACGGCGAGGTCGTTGCCGACCTCGGCCTTCGGACGGCGCTCGACCAGCACGTCCGAATGCTTCAGCGTTTCGCCGCGCTCAACGCTGCGCGCAAGGACGGCGGCTTCGACGGTTTCGATCGCGGTGCCGGTGAAGCGCAGCCTGGTCGGCGTAGCGCCGGTCTCGTTCGCGATCTCGAAGGTGATGTCGAAGCGGCTGTTGCGCGGATCGTAGCGGAGGCCGACCGGCTGCAGATTGCCGGAATTGGTGGCCTCCAGGCGGACGTCGCCGACGTCGCGATCGAAGTTGATGTTGAGGTTGGCGGCTTCGCCAAGACCGTTGCGACGCTCCAGCGTGCGCGCTACCGCCTGCTCGATCTCCTGCCGCTCGATCGCCCGCGCGGCGCGCGTCACCGAAATTTCCTTCAGGTCGCGGGTGTCGACGCCGATCACCTGATGGGTGCGCAGCGTGGCGAGCACCTGCGCGACCGGCAGCGTGCCTGTGGTACCGAGGTCGGGCGCGCGGTAGATCGGCGTGGCGCCGAAGCTGCCGGCATTGTCGACGAGATCGCCGATGCGGACGATATCGCTTGTGATGGTGACGCTGGCGCGCAGCGTCGGCGGCGCGATGGCCTCGCTGCGGCTCTGTGCGACCGTATTTGAGACGGAGGCCGTGAACAGCAGCGCGGCGAGGAGAAGCGAGCGGGCGACCATGGTCACTCTCCCTCAGCGGAACAGGTTGGAGGTGGATTGCAGCATCTGGTCGGCGGCGCTGATCACCTTGGCGTTCATCTCATAGGCGCGCTGGGCCGCGATCAGATCGGAGATTTCCGAGACCACCTCGACATTGGCCTGTTCGAGGTTGGACTGCTGCATGTCGCCGTAGCCGTCGGTGTTGGCGATGCCATCCTGCGGCGTGCCGGAGGCCGGCGTGTCGACGAACAAATTGTCGCCGATCGGCTGCAGGCCGGCCTTGTTGATGAAGCGCGTCAGCCCGATCTGGCCGACCAGGGTCGGCGTGGTCGAGCCCGGCAGCATCACGGTTAGCTGGCCTTGCGCGTTGATCGTGATCTGCGAGGAGTTCTGCGGGATGGTGATGGTCGGCTGCACCGGGTTGCCCTGCGCGGTGACGATGCGGCCCTGCTGGTCCATCATGAACGAGCCGTCGCGGGTGTAGGTATAGGTGCCGTCGGGCATCTGGATCTTGAAGAAGCCTTCGCCGCGGATCGCGACGTCGAGATCGTTGCCGGTCGGCGACAGCGTGCCCTGGCCCATCAGGCGCGGCGTGCCGACGGTCTTGACGCCGCCGCCGAGATCGATGCCGACGGGGAGGATGGTGCCCTGGTCGGAGGCCTGTGAGCCGACGCGGCGCACATGGTCGTAGATCAGGTCCTGGAATGCGGCGCGCTGCTTCTTGTAGCCGGTGGTGCGCAGGTTCGCGATGTTGTTGGAGATCACCTGAACGTTGAGTTCCTGTGCCGCCATGCCGGTCGCTGCAGTGTAGAGAGCGCGCATTGACTATTCTCCTTTACGCCGGAACGTCGGCGAGCTTGTCGATCGCCGACTTGTGCAAATCGCTCTGCTGCTGCAGCAGTGACGAGATCTGGGTGTAGGTCCGCGTGATCTCGATCATGCGGCTCATCTCGGTGACGGAATTGACGTTGGACTTCTCGACGAAGCCCTGGCGCAGCCGCGAGGTGGTGTCCGGCGCGGCCGGATTGCCTTCGCCGGCGGAATAGAGGTTGCTGCCTTCCTTCAGGAGCTGCTGCGGCTGCGCGAAATTGACCACGCGCAGCTTGCCGCGGATGGAGTCGATGCGGCCGGTGCCTTCGAGCACGGTGACGTAGCCGTCGGCGGCGATGGCGATGTCCTTGTCGGTCTGCTGGAACACGACCGGGCCGGCATTGCCGAGCACGGGATAGCCGGACTGGGTGACGAGCTGGCCCTGGTTGTTGACGGTCAGATTGCCGTCGCGGGTGTAGCGCTCGCCTTCAGGCGTCTGCACCACGAGGAAGCCCGAGCCGTCGATCGCGACGTCGAGCGGGCTCTTGGTCTCCTGCGTCGGCCCTTGCGAGAAGTCGTGGAAGGTGGCGCGGTCGTTGACGAAGGAGACGCGGCGGTCGGTGGGAGCAAAATTGTCCTCATGCGCGCCGGACCTCAGGAATTCCTGGAACAGCGAGCGGTCGGCCTTGTAGCCGTTCGTCGTGATGTTCGCGATGTTGTTGGCGACGACATCCATCTGCCGTTCCAGCACAACCTGCCGCGATAGTCCGACCAGAAGCGTATTCTGCATCGGCGGTTCTCCCCTTCGTGGACGGTCCGCAGAAAGAGGTTCTCCCAAACCTCAGGCCGGACCCGTGAACCTTTGGGCTCTCCCAAACCCGCCGGCTCGCACTGTCCTCAGCGAAAGCCGTGCCAAGTCGGAAAGTGATGATTTTTGAGTTGGTTAGGTGTTCAGCGTGGGGGCGGAGAGGGCGGCAGAAAGGTCTTGTTGACCATGTTTGCCCGGCAGTTTTTTCCTAGTGGAGGGGCAATCGAAAGAAACCGTTAACCATTCTTACCCTAGCGTTGCCCCATTACAGAGCGCGCGTGCGCTGGCGGCATCGGTATTGCGTCTCAAAGGGCCTGGCTGGGGCAATCGCGTTCGTTTCCGTTTTTGGGGCGGGCGGGCGATGGCGGACGAGGACAAGGCGGAGGGCGGCGCCGAGGGCGAGGCCGCACCTTCGAAGAAGGGCAAGCTCAAGCTGATCATTGCCGCCGCAGGTTTCCTCGTCATCCTTGGCGCGGGCGGCGCCGGCTGGTTCTTCTTGATGCGCGGCCACGGCGAAGAGGTGCATGCCGAGGCGCCGCCGCCAAAGCCGCCGGCCTTCGTCGAAGTGCCGGACATGCTCGTCAACCTCGTCGGCTCGCCTGGTGAGCGCATCCAGTACCTGAAGGTCAAGCTGGTGCTGGAGGTGAAGGAGGAGAAGCAGGTCGAGGCGATCAAGCCGTCGCTGCCGCGCGTCACCGACCTGTTCCAGACCTACTTGCGCGAGTTGCGCGCCACCGACCTCAACGGCTCGGCCGGCCTGTTCCGCCTCAAGGAAGAACTCACCAAGCGCGTCAACGCGGCGCTGTCGCCGAACCAGGTGAACGCGGTGCTGTTCAAGGAAATCGTGGTTCAGTAGCGATGGCCGGCACCGACCAGATGGACCAGGATGCGATCGCCGCCCAGTGGGAGGCGTCGCTCGATTCCGAGGATCCCGTAGCCGCGGCGGAAGAAGCCGCGAAGAATGAACTGTCGGAGGGCATGGCGCTGCAATGGGCGGCCATGGTCGAGGACGGCAGCCGCGACTTCGGCACCAAGAATGGCGGCGAGCGGGTCCTCTCGCAGGAAGAGATCGACAATCTGCTCGGCTTCACCGTCGGCGACGTCAATCTCGACGATCATTCCGGCATCCGCGCCATCATCGACTCCGCGATGGTGTCGTATGAACGCCTGCCGATGCTGGAAATCGTGTTCGACCGCCTGGTGCGGTTGATGACGACGTCCTTGCGCAATTTCACCTCCGACAACGTCGAGGTCTCGCTCGACCGCATCACCTCGGTGCGCTTCGGCGACTATATGAACTCGATCCCGCTGCCGGCGGTGCTCAGTGTGTTCAAGGCGGAGGAGTGGGAGAATTTCGGGCTCGCGATGGTCGATTCCAGCCTGATCTATTCGATGATCGACGTGCTGCTCGGTGGGCGTCGCGGCCAGACCTCGCTGCGCATCGAGGGCCGCCCCTACACCACGATCGAGACCAACCTCGTGAAGCGCCTGATCGAGGTGGTGCTGGCGGATGCCGAGCAGGCGTTCCGACCGCTGTCGCCGGTGAGATTCTCCATCGACCGTCTCGAGACCAATCCGCGCTTTGCCGCGATCAGCCGTCCCGCCAACGCCGCGATCCTGGTGCGCCTGCGCATCGACATGGAGGACCGCGGCGGCAACATCGAATTGCTGCTGCCCTATGCGACCATCGAACCGATCCGCAACGTGCTGTTGCAGATGTTCATGGGCGAAAAGTTCGGCCGCGATCCGATCTGGGAAGGACATTTCGCGACCGAAGTGGCGCAGGCGGAGATCTCGGTCGAGGCCGTGCTCTATGAAGCCGACATTCCGCTGAAGCAGCTGATGAAGCTGAAGGTCGGCGACACGCTGCCGCTCGACATCCGCGCGGACTCGCTGGTGTCGGTGCGCTGCGGAAACGTCACCCTGACCGAGGGCCGCATGGGCCGCGTCGGCGATCGCGTCGCGATCCGCGTCAGCAAGACTTTGCGCAAGCCGAATACCACCTTCGCGATGTTCGAAAAGGCCGACGAGCAGACCAAGATGATGGAGGCATAGTTGAATCATTCCCTCGGAATTGCGATCGAAAGCCTGGTCGCCGTGCTGTTGATGCTGACGATCGGCTATTGCATGCTGCTCAACAAGCGCCTGCAGCGCCTGAAAGCCGACGAGCACTCGCTGAAGGCCACCATCGCCGAACTGATCACCGCGACCGAGATCGCCGAGCGCGCGATCGGCGGGCTGAAGCACACCGTGCGCGACGTCAACGAGAATCTCGGCAGCCAGCTCACCGCGGCGACGCAGATGTCGGCGCATCTGAAGGGCCAGCTCTCCGAGGCCGACGCGATAATCCGGCGGTTGTCGCGGATCGTGCAGGCGGGACGGCCGGTGATGGACGCTGCGCCCGCCGCAGCTCCTGCGCCGGCGGCGCCGAAGATATCGGCGGCCAAGGCGGTGGCGGCGGCTGCTGAAGCTTTCACCGAACGCAGAAAGGCAGGCGGTCTGGCCGCATGAGTGCGTTTCGCGACATCCGCGTCATCCCGGTCGTGCTGGTCGCGATCTTCGGCCTTGTGGTGCTGAAGGTCGCGGGCCTCGTGCTCGATGGCGGCTACGTGTTCGACTACGATCCGCAGGCGACCAAGCCGTCATGGGCGCAGGAGACGCTCAATTTCCCGGGAGGCAAGAACAAGGGAGATCCGAACGACATCACCGGCTCCGTGCAAAGCAAGACGGAGAAAAAGAAGGAAGAGCCGCCCGCAGCCAGCGATCCGCCGCCGCAGCCGGATGGCGTTGTGGTCAATCCGAATTTGCCGCCGCAGATCTCGTCCTCCGAGCGCGCGATCCTGGAACGGCTGCAGGCGCGCCGGCAGGAATTGGATGCCCGCGCGCGCGAGATCGAGATCCGCGAAAGCCTGTTGAAGGCAGCCGAGAAACGCATCGAGACGAAGGTGGAGGAGGCCAAGGCCAACGACGCCAGGACCAGCGCCGCAGCGGCGCAGAAGGCCGATGCCGACGCCGCGCGCTTCAAGGGCATCATCACGATGTATGAAGGTATGAAGCCGAAGGACGCCGCAAAAGTGTTCGACCGGCTGGAAATGGGCGTGCTCTACGAGATCGCCTCGCAGATCCAGCCTCGCAAGATGGCCGACATCCTCGGCCTGATGCAGCCGGAAGCGGCCGAGCGGCTCACCGTCGAACTCGCCCGCCGCGCCAATCCGGACAAGCTGCAGCCCGCCGCCGATCTGCCGAAGATCGAGGGCAAGATGCTCGCGCCGAAGCCGAACTGACGGCTTCGACGCATCGCTTGCAGCAGCCCTATTAGGCCGCCGGTGCAGGTGGGGGAGGAACAGCCGCTTGCGCGCCGGCCAGCGCCGCCCGCAACGCGTCTTCCTTGGTGTGGTCGAGAGACGTCTTCAGCACGGTGCCGCCTTCGCCCCTGAGACCTTCGAGCACCTTGTCCCCGGTCACCCTGCGCGCCAGGATAAAGAGGGCCGCGGTCCCCGGTTGAATGGCTTCAGCGGTCTGCTTCATCCATTTGTCGTCGATACCGACATCCGTCAGATATCCGCCGAGCGTGCCGCCGGCGGCGCCAAGCGCTGCTCCTGCCAGCGGCATCAGGAAGATCAGGCCGATCAGGGTGCCCCAGAAAGCGCCGCCGACCGCGCCCGCCGCCGTGGTGTTCACGAGCTGGTTCAGCTTTATCCGGCCTTCGGCATCCTTCACCGCGATCACTGCATCGCCCAGTTCGAGCAGGTACTCCTTCTGCATGGCCAGCAATTTCTGGCGAACTTCTTCCGCCTTCGCCTCGGTTGGGAATGCGATCACGACAAGATCACTCATTTGCAGTTCTCCTCTATGGCCGCCCGACTTTATTCCGTCTCTATGACCATCCGAATGCAAAGCAAATGGCACGCGAATGCGATTGATTTATATCAATCCAGGCCAAGGGGAGCGTAGCACGTTGTTTAATCTGTGGCTTTGCCTCCCTCGGACCGACAGCGGCAACCGGGAACCTGCCTACCGCCGACGGGCCCTCGCCGGCTTCCTGCCAGCACCTGCGAAATACGGGTTGGCGAAGCATTCGGCCGCGCGGCCTGAGGCTGAGGCTTTGCACTGAGCCATCGATGCGTAGCCACACCCGACGGCAGGGCCGTCAATGCTGAAGACCTGCATGCAGATCGGGTAACGCGGATCATAGGTCTGGGCCTGGGCCGGCAAGGCCGCCGCGACGGCGCCGATCACCAGGATCGCCTGAGCTGCTCGCCGCATCGGCATCTCCTTAGAGGCGGCTCACCGGACTAGGAGCGAAATCCAGCTAGATTAGCGACCGCCATAGCCGTTCAAGTGGCCCCATCATAAAGGCACGCATCCAAAAGTTGGCGACGAGAAGTAGCAAGGCCGCGACCCCGGCAGAAATTATCGTCAAGCCAGCCCAGCCAAACCGGCCCCATAGATTGAAACCCGTCGTAGAAAACAGCACCCATATGCCAAGGATCGATTCGAAAAAGTAGAGTGAGAACGCCATTCGGCCCGCCGCAGCAAACGGTCGCAAAAGCCATCGTCCAAATCCGGCCTTCAGCGTCAAGTTAATCAGAGCAAGATGTGCGACCGTGATGGAAAGACGCGCTGGTTCGCCCGCAATCCAGCCGATCCTTGGCACGGGTGTGAAGGTCATGAGCTGGGACAAATCCAAGCCGCGCAGGCTCACACCAAATGCGTAGCCGGCGATGGCGAGGCACGCGTAGAAGCGCGTCGAACGTCCTCCTTGCGTCGCTCCCCAACCGAACAGCGCCATGCCGATGAGCATGGTCGGTATACTCTCCGCAATCCAACCGACAGTGAACCAATCATCTCGCTGGAGCTCAAACCAAGCTTGCCGAAGCCAGGCCCACGTTGCGGCAGCGCCGTTAGCATGCGCCTGGCGCTCATCGTCAAGCTCAGTCCTCGGAGGGGCTGCGGCCGACAGGTTCGCCCAAATCTCGATTTCGGCAGATTGAGTGGGCGTCAACTCCAAGCGGCGCTCGCGCGCGACCTCGGCGGAGGCGACCGCCTTTTGGAGAGAGGTTCGCTCTGCATACTTGATGCCGCCAAGCACAGATGTCGCCAACGCGAAGCTAAGACCAAGTGTCAATAACTGGCCGGGCCGGAGCTTCCTGAACGGAAATAGGAACAGAGCGCCAACTGCGTAAGGGTGGAGTATGTCGCCGTCCCACGAGACAGCAAACACGTCGATCAGGCCGAAAGCAAAAAGCCAAATGTACCGGCGGAAATATTGGTCTGCGACTTCGACTGGTCCGTCCGGCCGCATAATGGCCCTGGTCAAGAGCATGATGGATGCCCCGAACAATATTTGAAACAGGCCGCGCTGCGTGCCATCCAAAAAGATGTCAAGGAAAGCGAATGTCGCGCGATCCATGCTTGACCGGCCAAGCAAGCGTGGATCGGCTTGCCAGAAGATGGTGTTTCCCATGAAGGGCACATTCATGAAGAAGATACCCAGAACGGCTATCCCCCGCACCACGTCCAGCACGACCAATCGCTCTCGATCCGTGCAAGCGCGTTGTGGGCCATCGTAAGGTGATGGCGTTCGACCTTCTGCGCGGCACATGGGATGCAGTCCTGCGCGACAAGCGGACTTGGCGATATCAGAATCTCAAATCACGTCGAAGTCACATTTCGCTAAGACCGCTACGACGCTCTCGATGGCTTCCTTAAGGCGACGTGACGAGACTTCGAGCCGCAACGATCATGGAAATAATGAGAATGGCCGCGGTTTGCGGGGTGGAGGGATCGTCTCCTAGAGCGTTTTCGAGCGAAGTGGATACCGGTTCGCATAGCAATCAAGTTTACGCAGATTGCGTAGACTTATCTGCGCAGAAAACGCGTCAAAACAAGAATCTAGAGCTTCGGTTCTGATTCAATCAGAACCGAAAATGCTCTAGTTGCGCTTTCGCGAACAGTTCGCGACGCAAGCATCGTAGTTTGGGCGGCAACGCTTTGAGGCCACACAAGCTTCGATCCTATTGTGCGCGCTTGGTGATCCGTGTCCCTTGCTGTCTCCGCCGCACTCCATAACGCACATATTCCAACTACTAATGCATCCTTCAAGGCATTGCTCTCGCTCTTGAAAGGATGCGCTGGTCGACGCCGTCGGGAAAAAGGCTACAAAGCCTATGATCAGAAGTCTCTTCATCGGCTAATACTTACCTCCGGCCCAAGGGTGACGCTAGTCTCCGGGTCGGTTCGAAAGGCAGTAGATCAGAAGTGCCGTCCAACGTTGATTTTCGCCTTTTTCAGAGGACCGCAACCTCCAATCTTTTCAATAGGCTGTCGTTAACAACTCCTTAAGCGAGCCAATTCAAGATTCGGATGCGGGGTGGCGCATTCGTGCCTGCTTCGAGGCTTGAGGGCTGAAAGACGTAACTGGCATGGCGCGACGGGCTGCCGCTGGACTGGGGTCGCATGACCGCGTGTTGGCGCGGACGGCGTATCTTTGCCTGCGCCGGCTGCTGCCGCTTGCCCTGCTTCTGGTTTCGCTGACGTTCGTCCCCGCCGCCCATGCCGATGCTCCGGTCAAGGGCGTGGCGACGTTCGCGGCGGCGAACGGCTTTGCGCGGCTGGTGTTCAAGCTCGCCGAGGACGTCGAAACCGAAGTGTCCACGGCCGGCTCGATCGTCGTGATCCGCTTCAAGCGGCCGGTCGATATCCCCGTGGAGAGATTGGCCGATGCCGTGCCGGACTATGTCGGCATGGCGCGGCGCGATCCGGACGGAACGGCGATCCGCCTGTCGCTGACGCGGCGTGTGACGATCAACACGATGACCGCGGCCGAGCGGATCTTCATCGACTTCCTGCCCGATGAATGGGCCGGGCCGCCGCCGTCTCTGCCTACGGATGTGATCCGCGAACTGGCCGAGCGCGCGCGTGCCGCCGAGCGAGCGTTGCGCGCGCAGCGGGCGGCGGACGCTGCCAAGAAGAAGCCGCCGGTGCGCGTGCGTGCTTCGGTGCAGCCGACCTTCGTGCGCTTCGTGTTCGAAATCCCCGACGGCGTCAGCGTGTCCTCGGTGCTGAACGAGCAGAAGCTGACGCTGTTGTTCAACAGCGTGCTCAGCTTCGATCTTGCGGATGCCAAGGTGGCGGCGCCGCCGAACGTCGCCTCGATCAACCAGCGCTCCGACACCGACACTTCCGCTGTCGACATCAACCTGATCGGCGAGGTTGACGTGCGCTCCTTCCGCGAGGACAAGAACTACGTCGTCGACGTCGCCTTCCAGCAGCCGGACAAGCCGGCGGCGGATGGGCACGCGGCCAACGTTCCGCCCGCACCTGCGAAGCCGCTGGTCGCCGTGGCGGCCGGGCAGGGCAAGGCCATCAGGGAATCCACGCCGCTGCAGCAGCCGACGCCGATCGCGCCGGTGACCTCGGAGACGTTCGCGGAGCAGGCCAGGATCGCCATCAAGCCTGAGCAGGCCGCAGATGCGCCGCAGGCGGAGCCCGCCGCAACGGCCGAAGGCACGGCGCCTGCAGCCGCGAAGCCGCAGCCCGCTGCCACAGAGATGCCCGCTCCGAGGGTCGCGCAGCAGGTGCCGCCGGCCCCGGCCGCGCCTCCAGCGCAAGCGGCGCCTGCAGAGCCGCCGCAGCCTGCAGCGGGCGCCGCGAAGGAAGCTTCACCGCCGCCTGCGAATGCCGCGCCGAAACAGGCCGTAGCTGTGACGCCACAGACTTCCTCCGCTGAGAAGCCGGTTACGGTCGACGCGCAGCGCGACAGCGACGGCCTGCGCGTGACGTTCACATTCCAGAAGGCGACGCCATCGGCGCTGTTCCGCCGCGCCGATGCGGTGTGGCTGGTGTTCGATTCCCTTGAACCGATCGACGTCGCGCCGATCCGCGACAAGGTCGGCGCCATCATCTCCGACGTCAGCCGCTTGCCGCTGGACAAGGGGCAGGCGATCCGCTTCCGCCTCAACCGCCCGCAGATGCCTTCGCTCGAGGCCGACGACCGTTCCTCCGGCACAGGCTGGACGGTGACTTTCGCCGACCGGGTGCAGAAGCCGCCGCAGCCGTTGATGGTGGTGCGCAATGTCAGCGATCCCGCGCTCGCCAATGTCAGCGTGCCCTTGGCCAATCCCGGGCAATTGCACCGGTTGGTCGATCCCGACGCAGGCGACACGCTGTGGATCGTCACCGCGCCGCCGCCGGCGCGCGGCTTCATCCGGCGGCAGGATTTCGTCGAGCTCTCGCTGCTCGAATCCGTCCACGGGCTCGTGGTGCATCCGAACTCCGACGACGTGAAGGCCGAGGTCGGCGCCGACAAGGTCGTGCTGGGACGTCCAGGCGGGCTTACGCTGTCATCCGCCGACGTTGCCGCCGAGCGTGCCACCGCTGCGGTCAAGCCACTGTTCGATGCCGAGGAGTGGAAGAAGAACCAATCGGAGAACTTCCTGAAGCGGCTCGATGAGCTGATCGCGGCCAGCGCCGCGGCGACCACGTCGCCCGAGCAGCTCGCACAGGCGCGGCTCGACCTGGCCAAGTTCTACGTCGCGCGCGCCATGTATGAGGAAGCCCACGGCGTTTCCAACCTGATGCTGTCGGAGAGCAAGCGCGGCGCTGAGGACCCGGCCGTGCTGATGATCCATGCCGCCAGCAGCATCATGATGGACCGGCCCGAGCGTGCGCTCAAGGATCTCGCCAATCCCCTGATCGGCAACGGCTATGACTCCCAATTGTGGAAGGGACTCGCCCTTGCGCGCCAGGGCAAATGGGCGGATGCGCGGGAGAAATTCAAGAACGCGGAGTTCTCGGTCGCGACGCTGCCGCCGGACCTGCAGCGCGTCGTCATGCTGGAATCGATGAAGGCTGCGCTCGAAGTGAAGGATTTTGCCGGCGCCGCGCGTCGCCGCAGCGAACTCGAGGTGATCGGCCTGCCGAAGGAATTGAAGCCAGCCGGCGCAGTGCTGCGCGGCCGGCTCGCCGAGGCGCTCGGCTACGAGAAGGACGCGCTCGACGCTTATCGCTTCGCCGCGAACTCGGCCGACAGGCAGGCCGCGGCCGAAGGCGAACTGCTCGAGGTCACACTGAAGCAGAAGCGGGGTGAGATCACGGAGGCCGAGATCCTGCGCGAGCTCGAACTGCTCGCGGTGATGTGGCGCGGCGATAGCATCGAGCTGCGCACGCTGCAGATCCTGGCGAAGATCTATTCCGACACCGGCCGCTATGCGGAGGCATTCGCGGCCACCCGCGCGGCGACGAAGCTGCAGCCGAACTCGCCGGAATCGCGGCAGGCGCAGGATGCGGCGTCGGCGCTGTTCTCCCAGCTTTTCCTCGGGCCAGCCGGCGACAGCATCCCGCCGATCGATGCGCTCACGATGTTCTACGAATATCGCGAACTCACGCCGATCGGGCGCCGTGGCGACGAGATGATCCGCCGCCTGGCCGACCGTCTCGTCAGCGTCGACCTCCTGGATCAGGCCGCCGAGCTCCTGCAATACCAGGTCGACAAGCGGCTCGAGGGCGCAGCGCGCGCGCAGGTCGCGGCGCGCCTTGCCATGGTCTATCTCACCAACCGCAAGCCGGAGCGCGCGATCGCGGCCCTGCGCGTGACCCGCATTTCGGATCTGTCAGGGGAGTTGCGCCAGCAGCGGCTGCTGCTCGAAGCGCGCGCGCAGAGCGATGTCGGTCGGCATGACCTTGCGCTCGACATCATCTCCAACATTCCCGGCCGCGAGGCGATCCGGCTCCGCTCCGACATCTATTGGGCGCAGCGGCACTGGCGCGAGGCTTCCGAGCAGATCGAGCTCTATTACGGCGACCGCTGGCGCGACTTCACGCCGCTGAACGCGGCCGAGAAGGGTGACATCATCCGTGCCGTGGTCGGCTATGCGCTCGCCGAGGACGCGATCGGGCTTACGCGCTTCCGCGAGAAATATGCGCCGCTGATGTCGGGCGAGGTCGACCGGACGGCGTTCGACATTGCAGCCAGGCCGGCCGCCGCCAACAGCGCCGAATTCGCCCAGATCGCCAGGATGGCCGCGAGCGTCGACACGCTGGATGGTTTCATCCGCGACATGAAGCTCCGTTTCCCCGACGCCACTGCCCGCGCGCCGCTGCCCGATCCGATCACGACCGGCGCCGTGCCCGGCGCGAAAGCCGATCCCGACGCGTTGCCCGCGATCGTCGGCGTCAAGCGCGCCAGCGCGGCAAGGTAGCGCCCTGCACCAAAGCTCCGTAGCCCGGATGCAGCGACGCGCAATCCGGGATCGCTACCGCTTGCGAAACTGTTCCCGGATTACGCTGCGCTGCATCCGGGCTACGCGGGGCCGCGACGATCGTCCTCTCGACAGCGGCCCGTTTAGGCGGCAACTTGCGGCGGTCACGCAAATTGCCGGAGGACGCCGTCGCCATGAGCAAGCCGACCAAGACCGAAACCGAACTCATCGAGATGGCAAAGGCCGAGCTGAGGGTCCACGCCGATTGCCCTGACGGCATCGTGATCTCGGTGATCCGCGATGGCGACAGTTGGGAATTCCGCGCGGCAGCCGACGAGGCAACGGTGGCAAAGCCCGGTTATCCCGAATGCGTTGCGATGCTGGTGCAGGTCGGCGATCACCTCAGCAAGCAGTATGATTTCAAGGACTGACGCGCTGGGCTGTTATGCGCGACTAGAGCATTTTCGGTTCTGATTGAATCAGAACCGAAGCTCTAGATTCTTGTATTGACGCGTTTTCTTCACGCGAACCGGTGTCCACTTCGCTTGAAAACGCTCTGGCTCCGGCGCGCCAAGGCGTGTACTCGTAAACCCGCGGCGCATTCAGGGCGCATCGTCGCCTTTGAGCCCCGCGCAGTTGGAACGATGATGAGCAGGTGCTCGTTGATTTGCGCCTGTGGCAAGGAGGTCGACGATGAGGATAATGACCGTAGCTCTCGGAACGGCCATGGTGCTGTGTAACGTGGGTACGTTTAGTGCCGCAGCCCATGCGCAGGAGACCAGAGTCGTTCGTGAACCACGGGCGAGGCCCATCGTCAGGGTGCCCATCGTAAGGACAACTCCTTACTGGGACTATTATCTTGTTCCACGCTATCGGTATCGCCCGGAGGATGATCGGGTCGATCCAAACGGCCCGCCCGTGGCACCGGTGATCCGCTACGGAAATCAAGAGGAATATATCCAGCCGTGGAACTGGTAACGCGCACGCGTCTTGCCAAGCGGCGATGACGGCTTTTTGCCGCTTCCTATATGGTGCAGGTAGCCAGCGGCTCGCAGCTTGTCTGGAGTATCTTGCCCAACGGACTGAAGCGAAAGCGAATGCGAATTGGCTTGCCCCCGTCGCTTTGATAATCCACCTGAACTGCATCGCCGATCAGGGCTATGTCGTCGAGGGCAAAGGCGGATGCTGACTTGCTTTCCAGCTTCGATTTCCAATAGCTCGCGATGGACAGGCGTCCCGTCAGGCTTACGTGTTCGCAATCACATACCAGCGTCGCTTGCTCGTCGTATAGATCGAGCAAGGTGTCCAGTTGTCCTGAACGGCAAGCATCAAGCCAATCGACGACAACACCCAAGGGATCGAAATTGTCCCGCGAAAGCGCCATAGGTTTATCCTGACCAGTCGCGCCTCCCGATCCGGCCACTACATGATCCAGGATGAATAGTGGTTGAACGCGGACCGGTAAAACTACGGGTGGGTTCCACCCGCCGCGGATGAATTTAGGGCAAGACAGGGCGGCGAGGCGTCAACCGCGTTCTGCCAAGCGCCCAATCGGCCCTATCGGATTATTAAACGGTCCTTGGCGACGTTCTGCGACCCGTGACAAAACCGCAAGATCGGTCGCGCGCGTCATGTCTGCGTGCGCTTAGCTGGTGCTGCCACGGAGGATAGAACGATGAAGGCGGCGCTGCAAAACTACCATGCCCGGATGCAGCGGGTGCTGGATCACATAGACCGGCATCTGGACGACGATCTGGACCTGGACGCGCTGAGCAGCGTCGCAGCCTACTCGAAATATCATTTCCACCGGCAGTTCACGGCGACCTTCGGGCTGTCCGTGCATCGCTATATCCAGCTCGCCCGCATGAAGCGCGCTTCATACCAGCTAGCCTACAGGGATGCCCAAAGCGTCACGGACATAGCGATGGATGCCGGCTACGACGCACCGGACGCCTTCGCCCGCGCCTTTCGGCAACGGTTCGGGCAATCGCCTTCGTCGTTCCGCAAGTCTCCCGACTGGGAGCCGTGGCTTGCGGCCTTCGGGCCTCTCGACAACGCAAGGAGCAAACTCATGCAGAAGACTTTTACCACTGACGACGTGACGATTCGCGATGTGCCCACCACGCCGGTGGCGATCATGGAACATCGGGGCGACCCGGCGACGCTCGGCGCCACCATCCAGCGGTTCATCGCGTGGCGCAAGGCCGCTGGCCTGCACCCCAAGACAAATCCGACCTTCAATGTCTGGCGTTCCGAGCGGCGTCCTGCGTCGCCTGCCGATTACAGCCAGGACCTTTGTGTCGGGACCGACCAACCGATCGAGGCGAATGGCGAGGAGATCAAAGCCGGCGAGATTCCTGGCGGACGCTGCGCGGTGCTGCGCGTCGTTGGCAACACCGACAATCTGGAGCCCGCCGCGCTCTACCTTTATCGCGACTGGCTTCCGGCCAGCGGCGAGGAAGCACGCGACTTCCCGATCTATTGCCAGCGGCTGAGCTTCTTCCCGGAGGTGCCGGAGCATGAGGCGGTCGCGGAACTGTTTTTGCCGCTGAAATAGCGCCCTCTGACGGCGACCTGTCCCTTCCGGTCGCAAGAAACGGACGGGCCGCTATCCACCCAATGGCCTGGGGCGCTTCACCTCGGTACATCGCCTTTCTGCTCTTTGGCGTGCACCGCCCGGATCGGACCGAATGGTCCGTACATGTGCTGCTCCTGATCGAAGCCGTCGGCGTACGGTCCGTAAGGCGCATCGACGGGCTTGGTCAGAAGGTCGGGATAGTCCTTGTCGAGACCCGGCTTTGTCGGACGCGGTTGAGAGATCACATAGGCGGCTACGTCCCATGCCTGCTCGACTGTGAGCTGCGGATTCAGGTAGTCGGTCCCGTGCGGCATATTGAAGTGCACGAAGTTCGCCGCGGTGATCAACCGGGCCATGCCGGCGCCATTGTTGAAACTATCCGGGCCCCACAGCGGCGGCACCATGTAGCCGAGATCGACGGTCGGCACGCTGCGGCGTATTCCGGAGCCGTCGCTGTTGTGACAGGCCAGACAAGCATTCGCGTAGATCGCTTTGCCACGAACCGGGTCGGCCGCCCGATCGAGCTCGGGCATCGCCCCGGTGCCGAGTCCTGACAACGCTTTGCCGGCTGGAACTCCCGACGACAGGAACTTGATGTAGGCCACGATGGCTTGCATTTCCGGACCGTCGAGCGGCAGCGCGCGGCCGTTCATGCTGCGCGACATGCACGAGTTCACCCGCTCCTCGATCGTGATTTCGGCGCCGAGGCGGGCGCTGTATTGCGGAAACAGCTCGAACAGCCCAAAGATCGGCAAGCCGAATTTTTTCGTGCCGGCTTCGAGATGACAGTTGCTGCAGGCGAGATTGTTGCCGGCAAAACGTTTGGCTGGATCCGGCACCTCCGGTCCGATATGGGCGTAGGTCGCGGTGATGAGGTCGCGCCCGCGCCGTACGAGGCGGCCATGAGCATCATCAGGCAGCGCGCCGACTTCCGGCACCGTCCAGACTGGAGGGGAGACCGTCTGGGCATGCCCCGCGGCCGTCGCGGCGGCTACTCCGATGACAACCGCGGCAGCCGCGCGCACCGTCCATAAGCAAAGGACTACAAAACGACTACGATGAATCATCGATCTCTCGACACCAGGGTTGAAAATTCGAGCCGCGCCAGATCGGCATTATGATCCGCTCTCCGGGGTTAACGTCGGGTTCAGCGAACTCAGTGCGTGGTGATGGCGCAACGTTGACGGCGGGCTCCATTCGATCATGCAACGTGGAGGCTCTCAAAACGGGTTCACGTAGTTCAGGATCGCGACCTGGCGCAGGATCACGCGCCGCACGACATGCGTCGGCTTCAGATGATCGGTGTAGATCGCCGCGGTCCCGGTCGCGCCGGCCGGCAAATTGCGCGCGAACTCGGCGTCATCGAGCTTGACCCGCACCACGAAGGGAGCGGATTCGATCGGCCTGGGTGCAACCGCCGTGCCCGAGATTTGCGTCTGTCCGGTCGCGATCGCCTGCAGCACGCTTTCGACCTTGCCCGCATAGATGCGCCCCGGCGCGAACTTGAAGGTGGCCTCGACCTCTTGCCCCGGTGCGACATAGCGGGCGTCGATCTGGTTGATCTCGACGCCGATGATGGTGTTCGAGGTGTCGATGAACGCCATGACAGGCGATAACGGCAGATTGGCCACCCGCGCGCCTTTGCGAAGCGCGAGGTTCGTGACGTATCCGTCAGCCGGCGCGCGTACGATCGTCTTGTCGAGATTCCATTGCGCACCTTCGAGCTGGCCGCTGAACTGGTCGACCTCGGACTGTCGCTGCTCGACATCGAAGCCACGGCCGGACTCGCGCTCGAACAGTTGCGTCATCTGGGCGAGCCGCGTCTTCGAGAGCTTGAGCTGCGCCTCGATCGTCCTGACCTGCGCCGCATAGGGCGTTGGATCAATCCTGAACAGCACGTCGCCGGCCTTCAGCGGCGCGTTGGCGATAACCGGAACCTCGGTCACTTCTCCAGCGACGTCGGGCACGATCGAGACCGCATTGCGCACGACGATCGCCGAACCCTGCGGCGCACCCCAGCCCATGGGGACCAGAAGGCCGAACAGCAGCAGCACCAGGACAATGAACGGTGACGCCTTCCAGAACAGGTTGAAGCGCACGATCTTGAAGTGCACCAGCAGGAACAGCAGCACCAGATAGGTGTTGAAGATCGCAATGCCCATCACGCACCGTCCGCCTTGCGCGCGGGTACGTCGACATAGGCCCATATGAAGGCGAGCGGCCACAGCGCGAATCCGAAGAACAGCGTGATCCAGCCTGCAACCGTCACCGCCTGCGCGTAGGGGTGATTGCGTGATTTGGCGATGTGCCCGGGCAGCCAGCCGGCGATGCAGAACACGGCAATGGCGCTGGCTACCAGAATGGCGAGCACGATCCAGGCGAAGATGTCGTAGCCGCTCATGAGAGCCTCACGCACGGGACGCGGCGCAAGAACGTGCAGGTTTGTTCGATCGCCGCCTGGTTGAAAGGACCCGGTTGGAAACTGCCGCCTTCGCGATCACCTTCCTTACGCGATAAATCGCGATCGAAGCACACGCACACGGTGTGGCCGGTCATCGTTCGACCACCGGAAGCTAGAGTGGAAGCATTATGTTGGCAAGTGGTCGCTGGCTAAGTGCCGGATCGTGTCGATGACGCATTCCAGGACTCGTGGAGCTTCCCGCTCGTGAAGAATTCCTCGGTGCCAGCCATCGCAGTCGGCGATGGCTGGCATCAGAACTAACCATTTCCCTTTCCGGCAGCGAGGCTGCTTAACCGATGTCGATGTCAAGCACCCATGCTCACCGTCATCCCCATTCAGCCGCGGCCAATCATCATCATGAAGGCGGACCCGTGTGGCTTTCGGCTGCGGCGGGACTTTGCGCCTCGCTGGTCGGTCTCGGATTGGCGCGCTTCGCCTACACGCCGCTGATCCCGGCGCTGATCGCAGCAAAGTGGTTCAGTCCGGCTGATGTCGTCTATCTCGGCGCTGCCAATCTTGCGGGCTATCTCGCCGGCGCGATCGTCGCGCGTGAGGTCGGTGCCCGCGCCGGGGCTGTGCGCTCGCTGCGCGCCATGATGGTGCTTGCATCGCTCTGCTGCTTCGCCTGCTCGGTGCCGATCTCGTTCGCCTGGTTCTTCGTGTGGCGCTTCCTTGCAGGTCTTGCGGGCGGCGTGATCATGGTGCTCGCGGCGTCGACGATCCTGCCGCACACGCCGCCGAACAAGAAGGGCGTGGTCGGCGGCGTGATCTTCGCCGGCGTGGGGCTCGGCGTTGCGGCGTCTGGTACGCTGGTTCCGCTGTTGCTGCGGCAAGGGCTGCAGGAAGCCTGGTATGGACTTGGCATCCTGTCGTTGCTGTTGACCCTGGCGAGCTGGAAGGGCTGGCCAGCCGAAGTTCGCGGCACGAAAGCTGTATCCCACCATCGTGCCGCGTCGCGGCCGCGGTCGCTGGCGATCCGTGCCTTGTACGCGGAGTACGGCCTCAACGCCGTGGCGCTGGTGCCGCACATGGTGTTCCTGGTCGACTTCGTCGCGCGCGGGCTCGGGCAGGGGATTCTGGCCGCTTCGCAATACTGGGTGCTTTACGGCATCGGTGCGATCGCCGGCCCGCTCGTGACTGGGCATCTCGCCGACCGCGCTGGGTTCGGCCCGGCGCTGCGCGTCGCCTTCCTGGTGCAGGCGGTTGCAATCGTGCTGCCTGCGCTCAGTGTGGCTCCGGCAGCGATGATCGTCTCGAGTGTGATCGCTGGCGCCTTCACTCCCGGCGTCGTGCCGCTGACGCTCGGCCGCATCCATGAACTCGTCCCGCACAACAGCACGGAGCAGGGCGCGGCCTGGGCGCAGGCGACCACGAGCTTTGCGCTGTTTCAGGCCGGCGGCGCGTATGGCCTGTCCTATTGCTTCGAGCAGACCGGCGGCAACTATACGCTCCTGTTCATGATCGGCGCCGCCGCCATCACCGCCGCACTCGCCGTCGACCTCTTGGTCGGCCTATTGGGCGATCGCGCGCGCTCGTAGCCGAGCCCGCGCGGCTCAGGCCGCGGTTTTTCGACTGGGCCGGATCAGCACTTCTGCCGAAATGCCAAGCCGCTCGTGCAAGCGCCGGATCATCTCTATCGAGAGTCCTCGTTTTCTGTTCAAGACCTCGGCGATACGGGTGCGCGTGCCGATGATTTCCTCCAGGTCCCGCCGGGTGAGCCCCTGTTGCTCCATGCGGAACTTGATCGCCTCGATCGGATCAGGCGGGTCCATGGGATAGTGCTCGGTCTCATAGGCATCGATCAGCGTCGCCAGTACGTCAAGGCGGTCGCCATCGCGCGTCCCGGCCTTCGTGCCCCAAAGACGCTCAACCTCCTTGAGTGCAGCCTCGTAATCTCGCTTCGTTCTGATCGGCTTTACTTCACCCGCCATGCCGCACCTCTCTCACGTCGATCTTGTCATAGTCCTTGTGTGTCCCGATCCATTTGATCCACACGATGTTTTTTTCGAAGTCGCCGGACACGACGAGCCGATAATCATTTCCCTTGATACTAAACACGATCCGGTCCGCAGAGATGATACTGGCGGTTGCGTAACTGCGCTTTACGTCAGCGGCGCTGGACCAACGTGCTTTCCTGACCTCGTCGAACCAAGCATCAAGTGCCGATTTCAATGCGGCATGATCCTTGTGTGCCCGCCGCCGCTCCACGAATTCTTTCAGGGTGCGTCGAGCAATAATTCGCATGGTCTAGAGATTATCATGCGCCCATTCTGGGCGCAAATCGGCTGTTCGTGCACAGCGCGCTCATAACGCTACCCCCCGTAGCTCTGCACCAGGCTGCCGGCGACCAGCGACCAGCCGTCGACCAGCACGAAGAAGATCAGCTTGAACGGCAGGGACACCACGACCGGTGGCAGCATCATCATGCCCATCGACATCAGGACGGAAGCGACCACGAGATCGATGATGAGGAAGGGCAGGAACAGCAAAAAGCCGATCTCGAAGGCGCGCTTCAGTTCGGAGATCATGAAGGCGGGGACCAGGATGCGCAGCGACATCTCCTCCGGCGTCGCCGGCGGCGACTCGCCGGAGAGATCCATGAACAGCTTGAGGTCCTTCTCGCGCACGTTCTTCTGCATGAAGCCGCGCAAGGGGACGGCGGCGCGCTGCAGCGCGTCCTCGACGCTGATCTGGTTGGCGACCAGCGGGCGGATGCCGTCGTCGTAGGATTTCTGCAGCACCGGGCCCATCACGAAGGCGGTGAGGAACATCGCCAGCGCGATGATGACGGAGTTCGGCGGCGCAGTCGCGGTGCCGAGCGCGGTGCGCAGCAGCGACAGCACCACCACGATGCGCGTGAACGACGTCATCATGATCAGGATCGACGGCGCGATCGAGAGCACGGTGAGCAGCGCGATCAGCTGGATCGCGCGCTCGGTGACGCCGCCATTGCCCTGGCCGAGATTGATGCTGATGTCCTGCGCAAACGCGGGCGCCGCCAGAAGGCTGGCGGTGATCAGGACGGCGGTGAATAAAACTCTACGCGGGTACTTCGGCTGCCTCACGAAGGGTTCTTCGGGCGACCGAGCAGAGAGGCCATCTCGTCTTCGAGATTCTCAAAGCCGCTTTTCTGCGGCGCCGGCCCGGGCGGGGGGGCTGGGCGCGGCGTGGGCGCTGGCTCCGGAGCGACCGGCGGCGCCGCGGCTTCGCTCGCCGGACGGCGGAGCGCAGCCTCGAGCCGCTGCGCCATCTCGGCGAGATTGGCGTCGGCGCTGGACGTATCCGGCGGTGGCGACGGCGGAGAGGGAGGAGGTGGGGGCGGAGGCGCAGGCGGAGGTGCCGCGGCGCGCTCGGGCGTGCGCAGGGGCGCGACCTTCGGCTCGGCCGCGCGCGGCGGGCGCGGGATCAGGGGCTCGGAGCGCTCCGGGCGGGGCACGCGCGGCGGGATCGGCTCGGGCCGCGGTTCGGTGCGCTCGAGGCGGTTGCCGAGCGGCTCCGGCGTGAAGCCGGCGAGCGGATCGCGTCGCTCCGGCAGCGGAGCGCCGGCCGGGCGGCGGAGTTCTTCGGCGAAAGACGGGCGCGCGGGGCGCGGCTCAGGCATCGCCGGCTCCGGAGTCTCGAAGATCTCGGTGCGGGCGCTCTCGGCCTCGGCCCAGGCAGTATCCGGAAGTGGGGCAACCCGAGGTGGCGGTTCGGCACTGGCGACAGGACGCGTTGGGGCCTGATCGCGGGCCGCGATCGCGCGCACGATGTTGGGTTCGATGACGATGTCGGTGGGGCCGCCGATCATCAAGAGATGCTCGACATTGTCGCGCCGGACCAGCACGAGACGCCGTCGCCCATCCACCGCGGCCGCATCGATCACCGCCAGCCGCGGCATCCGCCCGCGGTTGGTGTTGGCGCCGAGGCGGTTACCGGCAAAGCGTCGCACCAGCCACGCTGCCAGACCGATCAGCGCCAATACGGCGATGAACGCAAAGAGGAACCACAGGATCTGCATATTGTTACTGTCCCCGGCCATCTGGCCCTGCTTTCATGCTGGCTTAGACGGATGCGGGCTGAAGCGATCCGATCAGCGAATCACGCCCGAGATCAGCCTTATTTCTTAATTCCCCAGGGCAGTCACGCCGCCCACCTTTACTAATAGACCAAGAATCGATTGTTCCAAAACGACTTCTGAGCCCGCCCGCCCGCGCTGGTTAACGCAGGCATCGTGGCGAAAATGTGCACTTGGCGATGATTCGTGGGTTGTCGGCGGTCCTGCCCACCACCCGCCGGAACAATTTAACCAGCCGTTAACCATACACCGGGCAAATTCTGCCTACCTCGGGGACGGCCCCAGAGGTTAACGGGGGCGCGGCGATGGCCATCAACGATCTACCGATCCTGTCGGCGCTGCGCACCAAGATGCAGTGGCACCAGGAGCGCCAGCGGGTGCTCGCCGAGAACGTCTCCAATTCGGATACACCGAATTTCAAGCCGCGCGACCTGGTCGAGCCGACCTTCGACCGCAACGGCGCGCCGGTCGGCGGATCGATGGGCACGCTGCCGATGATGCGCACCAGCGCCGGTCATGTCGCGGCGTCCGGCGCGCCGGAGAATTTCGACCATGATCGCGGCAAGAGCGCCTTCATGACCAGGCCGGCCGGCAACGCCGTCAACCTGGAAGAGCAGATGATGAAGTCCTCCGCCAACCAGATGGATTATGCGGCAGTGACCTCGCTCTACAGCCGCAGCCTCGGATTGATCAAAACCGCCATCGGCAAGCGCTGACGGATTTCCAGGGAGAAGGGATCATGGCCGACGATGGAAGCGATTTCGCCCGCTCGATGGCGATTGCCACCTCCGGCCTGCGCGCGCAGGCCGGGCGCATGCGGGTGATCTCGGAAAACATCGCCAACGCCGACTCGACCGCGCAGACCGCCGGCGGCGATCCCTACCGCCGCAAGGTGCCGACCTTCTCTTCCGCGCTCGACCGCACGCTGGACGCCAAGGTGGTGGCGCTCGGCAGGGTGCGGCCCGACCAGTCGGCGTTCCGCGTCAAATACGAGCCGAGCAATCCGGCGGCGGATGCGACGGGCAACGTGAAATATCCCAACGTCAATCCGCTGGTTGAAATGACCGACATGCGCGACGCCCAGCGCTCCTATGAGGCGAACCTCAACATCATCAGCGCGACGCGGCGGATGATCCAGCGCACGCTCGATATCCTCAAGTCCTAAAGAACAGCAAGCGATCCAACATGGCCACACCGACAGTTGCCGCCAACGCCTATGCCAGCCTCGCCCGCATGATGGAGCGGGGCGGCGCCGAGAAGGGCGGCGAGGCCGCGGGTCCCTCGTTCGGCGCGCTGGTGAAGGAAGCCATCGGCAGCGTCATGGACGCAGGCCGCAAGTCCGACGCACAGACCGTGGCGATGACCTCGGGCCGGGCCAACGTGATGGACGTGGTGACGGCGGTCGCGGAGACCGACGTCGCGGTCTCCACCCTGGTGTCGGTGCGGGACCGGGTGATCCAGTCGTATGAAGACATCATGAAGATGCCGATCTGATGGGGGCGAATGGGGAGTGGCGAATAGCGAATAGCAGAAAAACCATTCGCTATTCGCCATTCGCTATTCGCGGGCCTCGGACTCGGTCTGATCCCCGGAATAACGCACGCAATCGAAAGCGAGAACGACAATGACCGGTGCTGAAACCCTCGACGTGGCACGCGATGCGATCTGGACCATCGTGGTGGTGTCGTCGCCCCTGATGGTCGTCGGCCTCGTGGTCGGCGTGATCGTGTCGCTGTTCCAGGCGCTGACGCAGATCCAGGAACAGACGCTGATCTACGTGCCGAAGATACTCGCGATCTTCATAACGCTATTGCTCGCCCTGCCGTTCATGGCCGATTCGATGCACGCCCACATGATGCGGATATCGTCGCGAATCATCGGCGGTTGATGCACTGTGGTTAAATGCGCATCGACATATCCCTGCTGCCGGCACTCGCCGCGACTTTCGTGCTGGTGTTTGCCCGCATGGGGGCGATGGTGATGCTGCTGCCGGGATTCGGCGAGAGCAATATCCCGGCGCGGGTCAAGCTTGGGATCGCACTGCTGCTGACTTTGATCATCCTGCCGCTGCACCGCGCCGACTACCATGTCGACATCAGCTCGGTGACCTCGCTGATGGTGCTGATGGCGCACGAGATCGTCATCGGCATCGTGCTCGGGGCGACCGCGCGCGTGACGCTGTCGGCGCTGTCGGTCGCAGGCTCCGTGATCGCCCAGCAGCTCGGCCTCGGCTTCGTCACGGCGATCGATCCGACGCAGGGACAGCAGGGTCAGCTGATCGGCAACTTCCTCACCATCCTCGGCATGACGCTGTTGTTCGCGACCGACACCCACCATCTGGTGCTCGCGGCGCTGAACGAGAGCTACAGGATCTTCTCGCCGGGCGCCTTGATGCCGACCGGCGACGTGGCGGCGCTGGCGACGCGCGCCTTCGCTGAAGCCTTCAAGATCGGCCTGCAACTGTCGGCGCCGTTTCTGGTTTTCGGTCTCGTCTTCAATATCGGGCTTGGCGTGCTGGCGCGGCTGATGCCGCAGATGCAGGTCTATTTCGTCGGCGTACCGCTCTCGATCCTCGCCGGGTTCCTGATCCTCGCCGTGGTGATCTCGGCGATGATGGGAACCTATCTCGATTACTTCATCGGCGTCATGCACCAGCTGACGCCGCTGAAATAGGGAGCCGCGATGGCCGAGGATAGCGACGACAAAACAGAAGACCCTACGCAAAAACGTCTCGATGACGCACATGCGAAGGGCGATGTCGCCAAGAGCCAGGAGGTCAACACCTGGTTCGTGATCGCCGGCGGCACGCTGGTGCTGTCGACCTTCTCGACCTCGACGGCAGCAGGCATCCTGACGCCGCTGCGCAACCTGATCGCCAATTCCTGGATGATCAGGACCGACGGCCCGGGCCTGTTGTCGCTGATGCAGACGCTCGGCATCGCCATCATCGCGGCAATCGGCGTGCCGCTGCTGATGCTGATGCTGGCGGCGATTGCCGGCAACATGATCCAGCACCGCCTGGTGTGGTCGGCGGAGTCGCTGACGCCGAAATTCAGCAAGATCTCGCCCGGCGCCGGCTTCAAGCGTATTTTCGGCAAGCAGGCGGCGGCGAATTTCCTCAAGGGCATCTTCAAGCTTGTCGCGCTCGGCGCGGTCATGATGGCGGTGCTGTGGCCGGAGCGGGAGCGGCTGGAATCGCTGCTCCGGATCGACGTCGCCTCGATCCTGCCCGCCACTACCAGCCTGACCGTGCACCTGATGGGCGCGGTGGTGGCGATGCTCGCCGTGGTCGCGATCGCCGACTATTTCTTCCAGTACCGGCAGTGGTACGAGCGGCAGAAGATGTCGCTGCAGGAGATGAAGGAGGAGTTCAAGCAGTCTGAGGGCGATCCGCACATCAAGGGGCGCATCCGCCAGTTGCGGCAGCAGCGCATGAAAAAGCGCATGATGGCCGCGGTTCCCAAGGCGAGCGTGATCATCACCAACCCGACCCACTATTCGGTGGCGCTCGCCTACGACCGCAGCATGCAGGCCCCGGTCTGCGTCGCCAAGGGCGTCGACGTCATCGCCTTCAAGATCAGGGAGATCGCCAAGGATCACGACATCCCGATCGTCGAGAACGTGCCGTTGGCCCGCGCCCTCTATGCAACCGTCGATATCGACGAGGAAATTCCGGTCGAGCACTATCACGCGGTCGCCGAAATCATCGGCTACGTCATGGGTCTGAAGCGGCGCGGGCTGTCGGGACAGCGGACCTGAGAAATGGAACGAAACCGGCCTGAGTTGGGCTTAACCTGGGAAATGGCAGCCTGATGGACTTGCGCTCCAAGCTCCGATTGAGGCACTCAGGAGGGCGGGCGAATCTGCGCGCCTTCACCGCCGACGGGCAGTTTCCTTCAATGACCGCCGAGACCGATCACAACCAAGCTGCCGAGCCGTTCGTGGCCCACGAACCGGCGCGGCGGAGCGGCAGCATCGTCCTGGTGCTGCTGGTGGCGGCCGGCCTTGTCGCGGTGGCGATCGCACTGATGACGATCGGCCGGGCCCAGGCGCAGCCCTATATCCTCGGAGTGCTGGCGCTCCTGGCCATGGTCGGGCTGTTCAGCCTGTTCGCCTTTGCCGCCGGGATCGTCCGTTTCTCCGACCGTTCCACCGATGATCCCGTGATGGGCCGAATCGCCAACCACGCCTATGACGGGCTGGCGGTCACGGATTCCCACGGTCACGTGGTCTATTCCAACGCCGCCTATCTGGCGCTGACGGGGGCCTCCATCCCGCAGGAGGCTCGGCCGGTCGAGCGCGTCTTCATCGGCAATCCTGACGTTTCCGAGGCCGTGTTCCGCCTGCTCAAGGCCGCGCGCGAAGGCAAGCGGCAGCAGGAGGAGGTCCGCATTGCCGGCCATGACGGCCTGCATGGGCGATGGCTCCGGATGCGGGTGCGGCCGCTCGGCCAGAGCAAGCGCGAACAGAAATATGCGGTGTGGTCGATCGCCGACATCACCCGCGACCGCGAGCGCCAGGAAGACGTCTTCAAGGAATTGCAGCACGCGATCGAATATCTCGATCACGCGCCCTGCGGCTTCTTCTCGGTCACGCCGTCAGGCGAGGTCGCCTATGTCAACGCGACGCTCGCGAACTGGCTCGACTACGACCTCGCCGAGATCGGCTCAGGCGGCCTGAAGCTCACCGACGTCGTCTCCGGCGACGGCGCTGCGCTGCTCACCTCGATCGTGCCAGCGCCGGGCGAAGTGAAGACGGAGGTCTTCGACATCGATTTGCGCCGGCGCGGCGGCAAGCCCGTGCCGGTGCGGCTCTATCACAAGCTCGCCTTCGGCGCCGACGGCACGCCCGGGGCCTCGCGCACCCTTGTCATCAGTCGCGCCCGTGACGAGCATCACGATCCCGAGCGCGCCGCCGAAGTGCGCTTCATGCGCTTCTTCGACCACACGCCGATGGCGATCGCGACTGTCGACCGCAGCGGCGATGTCGTGCGCGCCAATGCGCGCTATGCCAAGCTGGCGCAGGGCCTCAATGCGGAGGGGACTGCCGCCAAGTCGATCTTCCGCGCGGTCAATCCGCGCGACCGCGGCCTGGTGATCGCGGCGATCAACCAGGCCGCCGAGGGCAGGGGCGACATTGCGCCGGTTGAGGTCATGCTCGACGGCACCAAGGAACGATGGGGCCAGTTCTTCGTCACCGCGGTGGAGGAGGACGAGCGCGATGCCGAGGCCGCGATCGTCTACATGCTGGAGACCACCGAGCGGCGCACTCTGGAAAACCAGATCAACCAGTCGCAGAAGATGGATATGGTCGGCCAATTGGCCGGCGGCATCGCGCATGATTTCAACAACGTGCTGTCGGCCATCATGATGGCGAACGATTTCCTGTTGAACGCGCACAAGCCGACCGATCCGTCGTTCCAGGACATCATGCAGATCAAGCAGAACGCGACCCGCGCGGCGACGCTGGTGCGGCAACTGCTCGCCTTCTCGCGCCGCCAGACGCTGCGGCCGCAGGTGCTGGATCTCGGCGACGCATTGAGCGACCTGACCATGCTGCTGCGCCGGCTGATCGGCGAGAAGGTGAAGCTCGACCTCGTGCACGGGCGCGACCTCTGGCCGGTGAAGGTCGACGTCTCCCAGTTCGAGCAGGTGATCGTCAACCTCGCCGTCAACGCCCGCGATGCGATGCCCGACGGCGGCAAGCTGACCATCAAGACCCAGAATGTCGCTGCGGAGGAGGCGGGTCACCTTGCCTACAAGGGCCTGCCGGCGGCGGACTATGTGCGGATCGACATCACCGATACCGGCACCGGCATTCCGCTTGAGATCATCGACAAGATCTTCGAGCCGTTCTTCTCGACCAAGGAGGTCGGCAAGGGCACGGGGCTCGGCCTGTCGACGGTCTACGGCATCGTCAAGCAGACCGGCGGCTTCGTGTATGTCGATTCGACGCCGGGCGAAGGCACCACCTTCCGCATCTTCCTGCCGCGCCATCGGCCCGAGCAGGAGGTCGCGCCGGAGCCGCAGCCGACCAACGGCGCGGCCAAGGTGGCGCCCGTCGAACTACCGAAACCCGACCTGACCGGGCAGGGCACGATCCTTTTGGTCGAAGACGAAGATGGCCTGCGTTCGCTGAACGCCCGCGGCCTGCGCTCACGCGGTTACAGCGTGATCGAAGCGTCCAACGGCGTCGAGGCGATGGAAGCCTTCGACGAGAACAACGGCGCGGTCGACCTCGTCGTCTCCGACGTGGTCATGCCCGAGATGGACGGTCCGACGCTGTTGAAGGAAATGCGCAGCCGCAACCCGGACCTGAAGATCATCTTCGTTTCGGGCTACGCCGAGGACGCGTTCGAGAAGAGCCTGCCGGAGAACCAGCAGTTCGCCTTCCTGCCAAAACCGTTCACGCTGACGCAGCTCGTCGCCGCCGTGAAGGAGACGATGGCGCTGCAACGATAACATCGTCGCGATCGCGCGCGACGAAGCGGCCTGCCTTCACCGACAGCATCCTGGAACGCCTCGCTTCAGTCGCAATGCGAGGGTTAAAAAACCGCGAAAACCCGGTGAAAAGACGGGTCTTTGTCACATCCCCGCGACTGAGGGCCGCAGTGGTTGTTCCCGTTTACGGCTTCCCTTTTGGGCAGCCGTGCCCATCTTAATGCCACTTTCCCCATGGCGGGGATTCAAGGAAACACACATGAATTTCACGCAACATACGCGCGGAATTGTTCGGGCCATCGCGGTGGCGATCGCGTTGGCGCTGCCTCTCGCGGCTATCAGCATCTCGGCGGCCGACGCCCGTGCCGGCGGCGGCTTCGGCTCGGGTTCCCGCGGCTCGCGGAGCTTCGCCCCGCCGCCCAGCACCAGCACGGCACCGGGCACGACGCAGCCGTTCAACCGTACCTACAGCCAGCCGGGCACGAACATGGGTTCGCCGGGCGTGAATTCGGGCGGCTTGTTCAATCGGGGCGGCATGGGCCGCGGCCTGCTCGGCGGTCTCGCTGCGGGCTTCCTCGGCGCCGGCCTGTTCGGGCTGCTGTTCGGCGGCGGCCTGTTCTCCGGTCTCGGCGGCCTGTCGTCGATCCTCGGCCTGTTGCTGCAGATCGGCCTGATCGTGCTGGTGGTGCGGCTGGCGATGTCGTGGTGGCAGCGCCGCCAGACACCGGCCGCCGCCTATGCTGGCGGGCCTGCAGCCGGCGTCAGCCCGCAGCCGAACTATCGCTCGGGCATGGGCTTCGGGCTTGGTTCGGCCAGCGCGCCGCTGGAAATTGCGCCGACCGACTATGAGGCCTTCGAGCGCCTGCTCGGCGAGGTCCAGGCTGCGTGGTCGAACGAGGATGTCGCCAAGCTGCACATGCTCGCGACGCCCGAGATGGTCTCCTACTTCTCCAGGGACCTGGAGGAGAACAAGGCTCGCAACGTCGTCAACAAGGTGACGAATGTGAAGCTGCTGCAGGGCGACCTTGCCGAGGCCTGGCGCGAGGGCGAATCCGATTACGCCACCGTGGCGATGCGGTTCTCGCTGGTTGACCAGACGCTCGACCGCAACACCGGCCAGCCGGTCGCCGGCAGCGAGCAGCCGCAGGAAGTGACGGAGGTCTGGACCTTCGTGCGGCGGCGCGGCAGCAGCTGGGAGCTCTCGGCGATCCAGCAGACGAACTGATCGTCCGCCGGATAACGTAATATCGAGGCGCTGCGGTTCATTCCGCAGCGCCTTTTGCTTTGCGCGGTTCATTTTCGCGGTCGCAACGGTGGAATAATCGGTGCCGCTTCGGGTTGATGTCGGGAGCCAAAAACAATCGGGAGGAGCAAATGAAGATCCGTGCCAGCATCATCGCGCCGACATGTTTCGCACTCGCCGCTTTCGCGGTGCAACCGGCGCAGGCGCAGTCGCCCAACGCCAGCTTCTTCCTGACCAGCAACGGCATCGGTAATGGCGGCAATCTCGGCGGGGTCGCGGGCGCCGACAATCACTGCCAGACGCTGGCGCAGGCGGCGGGCTTTGGCGCGCCGAAAACCTGGCACGCCTATCTCTCGACGCAGGCGGCCGACGGCCAGCCTGCCGTGAACGCGCGCGATCGTATCGGCAAAGGGCCGTGGCAGAACGCGAAGGGTGTGGTGGTCGCCAAGGACGTCGCCGACCTCCACAGCGCCGGCAACAATCTCACCAAGCAGACCGCGCTTTCCGAAAAAGGCGAGGTCATCAACGGCCGCGGCGATACGCCGAACCGTCACGACGTGCTGACCGGCTCACAAGCAGACGGCACGGCGTTTGCCGCCGGCGAGGATCGCACCTGCAAGAACTGGACGAGCAGCACGCAGGGCACCGCCATTGTCGGCCATTCCGACCGCATCGGCTTGCGCGACGACGAGCCGTCGAAATCCTGGAACTCGTCGCATCCGTCGCGCGGTCCCGACGGCGGCTGCTCGCAGGCCGACCTCAGGAGCACCGGCGGCGACGGCTTGCTGTACTGCTTCGCCGTCAACTGAACCGAGAGCGCGATCCGGGCCGCCTGCCGAGCGCTCAGGCGGCCTTCTTCTTGGTGGCTTTCTTCTTCGCTACTTTCTTCTTCGCTACCTTCTTGGGAGCTGCCTTTTTCTTCGCGACATAGGCCGCGACTTTCTTCGATGAATGGCCCACGGCGGCGACCGCGGCCTTCAGCCTGGCCGGCGTGACTTTGAACTTCTTGGACCAGTAGCGCACTTCATACGGCTCGCTTACCGCAATCCGCGCGCGGTCCGCGGCGAGGTGCTTCTGCTCCTTGAAGTAGGCTTCCACCTTCTTGGCGGAATGTCCGACTTTCTTGACGGCGTATTTCAGCTTGGCTGGCGTGACCTTGAACTTCTTCGACCAGTAGGCGACCTCGTAGGCCTCGCCCAGAGCGATCCGCGCGCGATCACTGCCGCGGCGCTTCTTCTTGTTATCCGCCATCATATTCTCCTGTCCGATAGGGAATCGGATGTTCCAAGATCGAAACAGGCTAACATCGCAGCGCGGGCTTTCAAACAATTGCGATCAAGCAGCGGCGGAGCGCTGGCCGCAGGAGTGTGTTATTGCCGGAAGCCTGTCCCAGGGAGGCATCGTCCATGCGCTATCAGCTCTATTACTGGCCCGACATCCAGGGCCGCGGCGAATATGTGCGGCTCGCGCTGGAGGATGCAGGTGCTGATTATGATGATGTCGCGCGCGGTGCGGGCGGTACAAGCACGATGATGTCGATGATGGAAGCAGGCAAGGGCACGCCGCCCTTCGCGCCGCCGTTCCTGAAAGCCGGCAAGCTCGTGATCGGGCAGACCGCCAACATCCTCTTCTTTCTCGGCGCGCGCCACGGTCTCGCGCCGAAGGCAGAAGCAGGGCGGCTTTGGGTGCATCAAATGCAGCTCACGATCGCCGATCTCGTGCTGGAAGTTCACGACACCCATCATCCGCTCGGGCCGAGCCTCTACTACGAGGACCAGAAGGCGCCGGCGAAGAAGCGCACCGCGGAATTCTGGAAGGAGCGCGTGCCGAAATATCTCGGCTATTTCGAAGACATCGTGGAGGCGAATGGCGGCGCTTACGTCACCGGCCGCCGCGTGACCTATGTCGATCTGTCGCTGTTCCAGATCGTAGAGGGCCTGCGCTACGCCTTTCCGAAGCACATGCAGGCGTTCCAAGAGGACGTTCCCCGCCTGATCGAATTGCGCGATCGCGTCGCCGAGCGGCCGAACATCAAGACCTATCTGGCGAGCGAACGGCGGATTCCGTTCAACGACCAGGGCATCTTCCGCTTCTATAAGGAACTGGATAGCTAGCGCCGATCATAGCAATCGTAGGATGGGTAGAGCGCAGCGAAACCCATCAAATCGCTTACCGCCGTGTCGATAGATGATGGGTTTCGCTGCGCTCTACCCATCCTACGGCGCTGCCCTATAGATTCTTCCCGTCGAACGGCGTCATCGCCACCTTCGACAGGTCGATGCCGTCGATGCAGCTCACGTTCAGCGCCACCACATCGGCGCCGTCGGGCTTCTTGCCGTAGGCAAACACCTCGGCGCCGCAATCGATGCAGAATTGATGGCGGATGGCGTGCTTGTTGAAGAGGTATTGCTTCAAGTTCTCCTCGCCGGCGCGGAGCTGAAAGCTCCTCGGCGGCAGGAAGGCGAAATGCAGGCCCTTCTTGGTGCAGATCGAGCAGTTGCAATTGGTCACCATGGCAAGATCGCTGGTGCATTCGAAGCGCACCTGTCCGCAATGGCACCCGCCGGTATAGGTTTTGCTGTCGGGCATGGTTCTTCCTCACCAAATTCCGGGCAGGCGACGATAGCGCAGGGGCGAGGCGCAGTCAGCAGGTCCCGGGCCTCGGAAGCGGTGCGCTATTCGTCCCTGCTGCGGGTGATCGCAATCGACGCGTCGGTCTTGGTGCGCGTGCATTCCAGGTTGAGGCGGCGGAAGCGCATGCTGATCTTGTCGCCGCGCAACAGGCCCATGCGCTTCAGGCAGCGGCTGGCGCCAGTCGTCGTGTCGTCCTTCGGCACGGTGAAGATGATCGCCGCCGCCGAGCTGACCAGTTGATAGAATTCCGGCTTCGGCCGCCGGTCGCCCTTGGCATAGAGCTCGATGGAGTAGCTCTTGCCGCGGCAGCCGAGCGATAACTCCCTGGTCGCGGGATGGGTCAGGTAGACGATGTTGGCGGCCTTGAAATTGACCTTGAGACCGTCGATCTGGCTGGCAAGCTGCTTGGCGATGTCGTCGCACTGGTCGGCCCGTGCCGGCGAGGCGGCGAGGGCTGAAAAAAGCCCCACCACGGCGGCGAGCGCTGCGGCATGAACGTTTGATACGAGTGTTCTCGTCATGAAATACCCCCCCGCGGCACACAACTGTACCGTCGGGGTTCATGCAAGGTCTGCCGGATTACGTCAATACGTTGAGCATGGGCGTCCGGGCGTCGCTGGCGGCCTGACCAGGGTGATTTACGGGGCTTGTTGTGCTAGATTGGCGCCATGACAAAGCTACTTGAAATGAAACTCCATGTTGGATGAAAAACGGATACAAGAGATTGCAGAAGAGGTCGCCATTGCGAACCTTGAGAGTGCCAACGTCTCTTTCGTTTCGAGTAGCCCGGCGATCGACTCGCAAGGGCATGACGCACTTCGAATCATGATCGTGATATATCCTGGCGCCGAGTCGAAGATCACCGGTAATGCGGCGCTTGACACGCTTGTCGGCATAAAGAGTCGCTTGCGCCGCGAGGGCGAGGAGCGAGTGGCAATCGTCGAGTACGCGACCACGGAAGAGTTCGAAGCGGGTGGCGATTCTTGATCCAGATCACCTGATTGAGCAGGCACAGAAGCTCATAACCTCGCCAGGGGGCGCCCGCGCCAAGTCGATATCAGGCGCGCGATCTCGGCGGCATATTATGCCATCTTTCACGCGGCGATTGGTGCAGCGACCGATCAGTTTATCGGTGTAACCAATCGTGACGAAAGCCGGTACGGATTGGTTTATCGCAGCGTGGATCACATATGGCTTCGGAAGCTGTGCCAGGAGGTGCAGAAGCCGACCCTGTCCAGCAGGTTCAAACGCTACGCTCCGACAGCCGGATTCGGTGCGAGTATCGCGGCGTTTGCAGCCGCTGTCGAAGACCTGCAGGACAAGCGGCATTCTGCGGATTATGATGTCATGATCCGCATGAACAGGTCGGATGCAGCACTCGCGATTTCTACGGCCCAGACAGCGCTGCGCCGTTTCGACAATGCAAGCCAGACGGAACGGCTGGCATTTCTTGGCCTCCTGTTGTTCCCACCCCGCGCCTAGAGGCGGATGTGACGGCCTGAGCGGGGGTAAAGGGCAGGCCAGCCTCCCTTTCCTTTGCGGCAAAAATGCTTAGAACGGCTCTAGATGCCGGGCGGACGTTCCCGGTCCCAACCCGAGATCTTGCCCATGAACGCTCCCACCGCTTTCCCCGACCAGTCCAAGCCCGTTCCGCCCTACAAGCACACGCCGCTGTTCCCGCTGGGGCAGGACACGACGCCGTACAAGAAGGTCACGGCCGAGGGCGTTCGGGTCGAGAAGGTGCTGGGACGGGACATGCTGGTGGTGTCGCGCGAGGCGCTGCGGGCGCTCTCGGAAGCCGCCTTCGGCGACATCAACCACTACCTGCGCCCGGGGCACCTGAAGCAGCTGCGCAACATCCTCGACGACAAGGAAGCCAGCGACAACGACAAGTTCGTCGCCTTCGATTTCCTCAAGAACGCCAATATCGCCGCCGGCGGCGTGCTGCCGATGTGCCAGGACACGGGCACCGCGATCATCATGGGCAAGAAGGGCTGCAACGTCATCACCGACGGCGATGACGAGGCGGCGCTGTCGGAGGGCGCGCGCGACGCCTATCTGCGCCGCAACCTGCGTTATTCGCAGGTGGCGCCGCTGTCGATGTATGAGGAGAAGAACACCGCCAACAACATGCCGGCGCAGTGCGAGATCTACGCCGAGGGTGACGACGCCTACAAGTTCATGTTCATGGCCAAGGGCGGCGGCTCTGCCAACAAGAGCTTCCTGTTCCAGGCGACGCCGTCGGTCCTGACCAGGGATCGGCTGCTGGCGTTCCTGAAGGAGAAGATCCTCACGCTCGGCACCGCGGCGTGCCCGCCTTATCACCTGGCGATCGTGATCGGCGGCACCTCGGCCGAACTCTGCATGAAGACGGTGAAGCTCGCGTCCGCCCGCTATCTCGATGCGCTGCCGACGCACGGCTCGGCCGACGGCAACGCGTTCCGCGATCTGGAGATGGAGCAGGAAATCCACAAGATGACGCAATCGCTCGGCGTCGGCGCGCAGTTCGGCGGCAAGTATTTCTGCCACGACGTACGCGTGATCCGGCTGCCGCGCCATGGCGCCTCGCTGCCGATTGGGCTTGGCGTCTCCTGCTCGGCGGACCGCCAGGTGCTCGGCAAGATCACCAAGGACGGCGTCTATCTGGAGGAGCTCGAGCACAATCCGGCGCAATATTTGCCGCAGGTCGAGCAGTCGCTTGGCGGCGAGGTCGTCAAGATCGATCTCAACCAGCCGATGAAGGACATCCTGGCGACGCTGTCAAAAAACCCGATCAAGACGCGCCTGTCGCTGACCGGCACCATGATCGTGGCGCGCGATGCGGCGCATGCCAAGCTGCGCGAGCGGCTGGACCGCGGCGAGCCGCTGCCGGACTACTTCAAGAACCATCCGGTCTACTATGCCGGTCCCGCCAAGACGCCGGACGGCTACGCGTCCGGCGCGTTCGGCCCGACCACGGCCGGGCGCATGGATTCCTTCGTCGACCAGTTCCAGGCCGCCGGCGGCTCGATGGTGATGGTGGCGAAAGGCAACCGCACGCCGGCGGTGCGCGAAGCCTGCAAGAAGCACGGCGGCTTCTATCTCGGCTCGATCGGGGGCGCCGCAGCGAACCTCGCGGAGCACTGCATCAAGAAGGTCGAGGTGGTCGAATATCCCGAGCTCGGCATGGAAGCGATCTGGCGCATCGAGGTCGTGGATTTCCCGGCCTTCATCATCATCGATGACAAGGGCAACGACTTCTTCAAGGAGTTGAATCTGGGCTGACGTTATTCGTCGTCCCGGCCTTGAGCCGGGACCCATAACCACCAGCGGTCATTGAGAGAAAATCATCTAGCGCCGCGGCAAGTCATTTCTGCGGCGGCGTATGGGTCCCGGCTTTCGCCGGGACGACGAAGGGGACGCTTACGCCCGCGTTCCCGTGAACGGGAAGCTGCCCATCGGGCCGATGCCCATTTCGCCGGCGATGCTGTCGCCCGACACCTTGCCGCTGAATTCGAGCGTGAGCGGCATCGGGTTGGTGATGGAAACCTTCCAGGCGACGTCGTCGCCATTGGCGGTACCGTCGAAGATCTCGGTCGAATTGCCTTCGGCGCCCTGCGTGCCCGTGAGCGTGCCGCCCGAGTTTTTCAGCGACAGCGTCGCCTGACGCTCGCCCATCGGCGTGCTCATGGTGAGATTCCAGTTTCCGTCCACCGCCATGCCTGTCTCCCCGAGGTTTATGGTGAAGCTTGGGCGGCGGGTATAGCCTATCTCGCCGTGCAATCCCAACGATCTATTTTAGAGCGTTTTCGAGCGAAGTGGACACCGGTTCGCATAGCAATCAAGTTTACGCAGATTGCGTAGACTTATCTGCGTAGAAAACGCGTCAAAACAAGAATCTAGAGCTTCGGTTCTGATTCCATCAGAACCGAAGCTCTAGCCCTGCGATAATTAAGCGCGGGCGGCTGCGCGCAGCCGGGTCGTCACGATGATGCGGAAGAGGACGTATTGGATCGCGAAGGCGGCGATCTTCAGGCCGATGGCCACCGCCGTCACATAGGTCGCCCACAGCTTGATGTCGCCGGTCGCGGCCACCGCGATGGTGCCGGCGCCGATCGCAAACATCAGTAAGGCCCAGGCATAGCCGGCGAGAGTCACATATTCCGGAATGGTCTGCACCACGATCGGCGGCATGTAGCGCAGCATCCAGCCGCGCTTGAGCATGATGGCGCCGATCGCGAAATGCGCGATCGCCGGCTTTGCCAGCACGAAGCGTGGATCGTTGGTGAGCAGGGTGGCGCTGCCGAGCACGATCACCAGCGCAAGGCTCGCCCAGGTCATGAAGCCGAGCGTCTCGCCCTTGATGCGGGAATACACCACCTGCGCGATCGCGCCGGCAATCGCGATGCCGGTCGCGAGCAGAACGTTGTCGGTGGCGAAATAGACCGCCAGGAACACGATGGTCGAGAAGAAGTCGCTGGCGAGCTTTGCGAAGACGTCCTTCATCCTGATGTTCCCCTGCGATACTCAGTTGGCGGTGGGCAGCGCGTTGACCGGATGCGTGCCGTACTTCGTCATGCGGTAGTGCGGATACCACTTCGTGAAGAAGACCGCGCTGTTGCGCGCGGCGAACGCAATCAGAAGCCCGGTCCACAGCGGCATGCTCGGCACATAGAGGATGGCGATGTTGCCGACCATCATCAACAGGGCTGCGATCGTCCAGGCCCAGGTGATGATGTAATTGACGCGCAGGAAGCCGGGTTGCTGCATCGTCTTGGCGTCGACCACTTCGCGCGCATATTGCGCCGTGAAGGGACGGCCGGCCAGGATCGAACCAAGCGAAACCATGAAAATGCCGGTGTCGACGGCGAACCTCACCGATGCGGTGCCGAGGTGCTGATCGAGGAAGACGACATAGAGGCCGACCGCGGCGAAAGTGATCACCGAGCCGACGCCGAGGATCTTGACCGAGAGGCCGCGCATCACGTCGAATGCGATGACTGCGAGGCAAATCGCGGCGGCGGCAAACAGGCTGATCGTCGCTGACGTCATCAGCAGCAAGGCTGCGAAGGCACCATAGGGGGCGAGGATGAGAAAGATCGTCATGGCCGCCTCTCCGGGCTCATCTTGACAATGTAAAGATAAACTAGAGGTGCCGTGAGGAGCCGTCAAGCGAAATCTTTACAGTGTCAAAATAACGGCAATATCGGATAAATCGTAATAATTTCAGTTGCTTATGGTGATGTTATTCCGGGGTGTGCGTTGGCGCGAACCCGGAATCTCGAGCCCACAAGCTCCAGATTCCGGGTTCATCGATGCGCGATGCCCCGGAATGACCGGGGCATGGCCCGATCTCAATTCGCGCCAATCCAATTGCCGTGGAAGCCGTCGGGCACGCGGTGGCCGAGATGGACCAGCGCGATCGGGCCGGCCTCGACGTCGCGCGCGTTGAACACCGCGAGGTCGCTGCGGTTTTCCCGGGCGCGCCAGACCACCGCGAGCAGCCAGCCGTCGCCCTCGGCGGCATCGCTGCCGCGCTCGACGAACACCGGCTCAGAGATCGTGTCGCCGGCAGGCAGCAGATAGTGGCCGACACGCTTGCCGGTGCCGTCGACATGCACGATGCCGGAAAGCGCACCGAACATCGGGAGCTCAGGATTGGCGCAGGCGTACCAGCCATGGGCGAAAGCATAGCCGGCGCGGCGATCGTCGATGCGCGGGAATTCGCCGGTGAGGTCGTCGAGATAGACTTGCGTGAAGCGGTCGGTATTGCCGGCGAGATCGAAGGTCCAGCGGCAATAGCGCGCGCGGTTTTTCTTCGGATCCGTCGGCGAGCCGTCCGGATGGTTGAACAGCGGCGCTTCCTCGAACTGCATGACGTCGGCAATGATGCGGCTGCCTTCCTCCCAGGCGTTCACGACGTGGAAGACGTAGCAGCTCTCGGCCCGGAACCAGGTGATGTCTTGCGCGGAGCCGCTGCGCTTCATCACGCCGACATAGGCGCCCTTGTCCGGCTCCCAGGCATACGGCGCCTTCCCCTGCATCGCACGCTCCATGCTGCCGGTGACCGGGAGGATCGGAAACAGCAGATGGTTTTCGGTGACGATGAAGTCGTGCACCATGCTGGCATAGGGTGACTCGAAGCGTTCGAAGCGCGTCACGACGCCGGACGAATTGACCGAGCCGAAGGAAAGGGTAGGGGTCAGGGGGCCTGCGGCGTTGTAGCCGAAGAACACGAGCTCGCCGGTCTTCGGATCGACCTTGGGATGCGCGGTGAAAGGCCCCTGGATCGCGCCGTTATAATCGCAGTAACCGAGCCGGTTCAGCGTGCCGGGCTCGATCTCGGTCGGCAGATGACCTTCCTCGAGCGCGAGCAGGCGGCCGGCGTGGCGGATGATGTTGGTGTTGGCGACGCCGCCGTCAGTGGTGGTCGCGGGCGGCGCATCCGGCAGCTTGCGGCCGAAGCCGCCGAACAAGGCGCGGCCGGCGTCGTGCTCGGCCTGCCATTTCGGCGTGCGGACCCAGCGGTTGCGATAGCTGGCGCGGCCGTTCTCGATATGGAAGGCGTGCAGCATGCCGTCGCCGACGAACCAGTGCGCACCGGGGCCCTCGAATTGCGGATTGGGTCCGTTGCGATAGAGCGTGCCGTTAAGCTCGCGCGGCAGCTCACCCGATATCTTCAGGAACGGCGCGTCCGCTTCAAAGGGGATCGGCGCCAGGTTGGTCCGTCGTGTCTCAGCGATCAGTTGATCAAGCATCGTCACTCCCTCCAGGTTATCTTTACAATGTAAAGATATGGATACAGGCGACCATGCAAATCGTCAAGCAAAATCTTTACGATGTAAAAATTGCGACCTATAAGGATTCGCATGACGAGATTGTCCAGAGAAAACAAGGCGAACGCCTCGCCGTCGAGAACGCGGAAGGCAGCGAAGCAAGCGGTACAGAGACCGGCGCGCCGACAGCGCCGCTCGGGCGAAGCGCCCTATCATCATGGCGCGCTGCACGAAGCGCTGTTAACGGCGGCCGAGCGCGTGCTCGAGCGCGACGGGCTGGCGGGGCTGACCCTGCGCGCAGTGGCGCGCGAGGCCGGCGTTTCGCACGCCGCGCCGACGCATCATTTCGGCGACCTGACCGGCCTGCTCAGCGAACTCGCCGCCATCGGCTTCCGCCAGTTCAACGATGCGATGCGCACCGCCGTCGCAGGCGGCGCGACTATAGCGGAGAAGGGGCTGGCGCGCGCAAAGGCCTATATCGGCTATGCGCAGGCGCATCCGGGCATGTACGGCTTGATGTTCCGCACCGAGCGGCTCGACATGTCCAGGCCCTCGCTGCATGAGGCCGCAAGCACCGCGTTCGCCGGCCTCGCCGGTGCGATCGGCGAAAGCCGCCACGAGCGTATCGAGGAACAGAAGCTGTCGCTCGACCAGGCCGCTGCGATCGTGCGTGCCTGGTCGCTGGTGCACGGCTTCACCACGCTGCTGCTCGATGGCCGCCTCTCCGACGTCCTGAAACGACTGCCCGAGGGCACGTCGGCCGAGACGCTGCTGGATGCGATGCTGCGCAGTTCGGCGTTCCGGCCGCCGGCCAACTGATGAATCTCAACGTACCCTAGTCAGCGCCGCACCAGCTCCACCGCGCGGCCGCTTTGGCCTACGATCTTCACCTGGTCCTTGCCGCATTGGAAGTCGCGGGCCGATTCGTCGGCGGCCTTGCGGGCCAATTGATTGGCGTCGGGATTGGCCTTCGCATCGACATAGGCGACATGGCACACCGCGCCCGGCGGCAGCCGCGTGACCGTCAGCATCGCCTTGGTGTTGGGGCGTCCGTCCTTGTCGGGGTCGCTGCCGTCGGCGATATGCCAGCGCTGAATGATGGCGAATGGCTTGCCGTTGGCTGTTCGCCACTCGACCGTGGGCTCGGTTGAATTGAAGGGCGCAAACCAGGCTTCTGCAGCCGGTTCCTTCGCTGCAGCGGCGCGATCGCGGCCGACGGAGACGGTCTCACGCAGATCGTCTTCGGTGATCAGCACCACGAGCCCGGATTTCCCGGGGCAAACCTGCGTGGTGCCGCCGGACTCGCCCGGCTTACCGACTACGCGGCAGTCCTTTGGCGCCGTTGACGTGTAGCTGCTGCCGAATGTTTGGGCGTTTGAATTGTCAATACTGCCCGTGAACAGGACGGCAAATACGCATGCGTTTATGACAGGCTTCATCGTGCAGGCCTTCACAGAGGAACCGAGATGAGATGATGATCTCATCTCCTTGTTTGAGCATGATCTTTTCGGAAAGCTGCTTTCCACGCCATCGAATCACGCCTTACTCAGACGCGTTCATTGTGGGCAAGGTTCAACGGGACGCGCGAAACACCTGACAGCGGCGCTGAATTGTCCTAGAAGAGCGGCTCCGCAGAGCCGTCGCTTGTGCGGAGCTTCCGTCATTCAACATTACCATGCCCTCGATATCGCCGAACAAACCCTATCGCATCGGCCGTTCCCGCACCGGGCTCGGTCTCTTCGCCACCAAGCCGATCAAGAAGGGTGCCAGGATCATCCGCTATTTCGGACCGCTCCTGGATTCCAAGAAGAAGGAAGAGGACGAGATCGAGAACAAGTATCTGTTCGAGCTCACGAACCGCTGGACCGTCGACGGCTCGATCCGCGAGAACGTCGCCCGGTATATCAACCATTCCTGCAGGCCGAACTCGGAATCCGACGTCAAGCCGCGCAAGCGCAAGATCTATATCCGCGCCATCAAGAACATCGAGCCGGGCGAGGAGATCAGCTACGACTACGGCACCGATTATTTCAAAGCCTATTTGAAGCCGATCGGCTGCAAGTGCGATTCCTGCGAGAAGAAGCGCACGAAGAAGCGCGCCGAGGCGCGGGCGGAACGGCTTAGGCTGAAGGAGAAAGCCGAGCGCAAGGCGAAACGCAAGGCCGAGAAGCTCGCCCAGGAGAAAGCCAAGGACCAAGAGAAGGCCAAAGAAAAGGCGAAAAAGAAGAACGGCAAGGCCAATGGCAAGTATCTGAATGGCTCTGGCCGCCCCAAGCCTGCCGGCAAGAAGGTGGTCGCGGCAAAGCGCAAGAGCTCAGCCGCGCCGCTTTACGCTTAAGGCTGCTGATGGCGGCTTTCGCGGGCTATCCGGCCCTGGGGTTGACCACTTAGTCGTGCTTAGCGAGAACGCGGCCGACCGTGGAGGGATGGACCTCGAACATGCGGGTCGGCCTCGGACGCGCTCGCTGACATTGGTCACTTTTCGCCATTTGTCTTCGTATTGCGTTCAGCTGAGTTCTTCGGCGAGCCCAATGAGAAGCCCTTCAGGCCCACGTATGTAGCAGAGCCGATACGCGTCTTTATACTGGACTACTTCGCCTACGAGCTGCGCGCCGCGCGTGCGGAGCCTTTCAAGCGTCTCGTCGATGTCGTCCACGGCGAACATGACGCGGAGGTAGCCCAGGGCGTTGACCGGGGCGTTCCGGTGATCTGCGACGACAGGCGGCGTGACGAAGCGGGAGAGCTCGAGCCGGCTGTGGCCGTCCGGTGTGCGCATCATGGCAATCTCGACACGCTGATCGCCCAGTCCAGTGACGCGTCCGGCCCATTCTCCTTCGATCGTGGCCTGCCCTTCGAGTTCGAGGCCGAGTTCGCGAAAGAAATCAATTGTCCCTCCGAGATCTTCGACGACGATTCCTACGTTGTCCATCCGCTTGAGCGCCATGTTTCCAATCTCCAGATGTCGCCGAGTCTAACAACGGACGCTTGAGGTACCCTCAACACCGGCGGCCATCCCGGCCCGATTCGCTGCTGACCACATCAGAAGCTTGAATCATGGACCGCCTCAATCCAAGTGGCGGCGATCTTGCGCGTCGCCTCGGCGCCGATCCGCAAAGGGCAGAGCGTCTGCTGGGTCTCTCCTTCGTCGCCGTCAACGTCTGCAAGCAGTCGATCGCGCTGGACCTGAAATCGCAAGCGGGTAGGGAGGTGTTTCTCCGGCTCGTGTCCGAGGCCGATGTCGTTCTGGAAAACTTCCGGCCCAAGGTCATGGAGCGACTTGGTCTCGGTTTCGAAGTCTTAAGTAAGCGTAACCCGCGCCTCATCTATTGTGCGATCTCCGGCTTTGGGCAGAGCGGCCCCTGGTCCGCTCGGCCCGCCTATGACCAGATCGTTCAGGGTCTTTCGGGCGCCATGAGCGTCGCGGGTGATACCTCCTCAGCTCCTCTTCGGACCGGCTTTCCCATCTCAGATACCATCGCCGGCCTGACAGCCGCCTTTGCCATCGCCGCAGCACTTGTCCAGCAGCAGCAGACAGGGCGCGGCCGCTTCATCGACGTGTCGCTGCTCGAGGCGACCATCGCGGCGATGGGATGGGTGGTCTCCAACCACCTGAACGCTGGCATTGAGCCGCAGCCGATGGGGAATGAGAATATTGCCGCAGCGCCCTCCGGAACGTTCCGAACCGCGACTGGACCGCTGAACATTGCCGCCAACGAGCGGAAGCAGTACCAGACTCTTTGCGACCTGATCGGACGGACGGATCTGAAGACGGATCCGCGTTTCGCAAAACGCGAGGCGCGCACGTTAAATCGCGCGTCACTGAACACGGAATTGAACGAGGCGTTGAGTCATAAGCCCACGGAAGAATGGGAGGCGCAGTTGAATGCGGCTGGCGTTCCCGCCGGCTGCGTGCTGACCGGTCCGCAAGTGTTGAACCAGCCGCAATTGCTCAAACGCAACTTTGTCGAGAGC
>NZ_AUEZ01000065.1 GCF_000426245.1 Bradyrhizobium sp. Ai1a-2
TCACAACCTCGCGCGTTGCGGCGGATTACGCTTCGCTAATCCGCCCTACGCATCCTTACGCGTTGAACCAGCCGTGGGCGTCGCCGGTGAAGGAGAAATACAGTCCGGCCGCCGTCAGTGCGCAGGAGATCACCTCGACGCCGCTGTCGAGCTGGATGCCCGTGCTGGCGATCACCTGCAACAGCGAGATCACCGACAGCAGCAGCACCGCCGCCAGCACCCAGCGTGGCCAGTTCTTGCGGTGCTGCGCCGCCAGGTAGACGAAATAGACCAGGAGCATGATCAGGCCGGCCTGCATCAAGGTGACGACCGTGATCATCTGCTCCGTCATCTCGCCGCTCGGGGTGCGGTCCTGGAACGCCACCGACAGCGCGTCCAGCGTCAGCGACATGTACAGAAGCACCTCGAATAGAAGAACGTTTCTGGGTACTTTCATCGGAAGAGCCCGATCATTCCTTGGGAAACTCCAGTCCCATTTCCCGGTAGCGGTCAGGATCGTCGCCCCAGTTCTCACGCACCTTGACGAACAGGAACAGGTGCACCGGAACGCCCATGATCTCGGCGATCTCCTTGCGCGCCTCCGCGCCGATCGACTTGATCGTGGCGCCGCCCTTGCCGAGCACGATCTTGCGCTGGCTCTCGCGCTCGACAAAGATCGTCTGCTCGATGCGGATCGAGTTGTCGTTGCGCTCGGTCCAGCTATCGGTCTCCACCGTCGATTGGTACGGCAGCTCCTGGTGGAGCTTTTGATAGATCTTCTCCCGCGTGATCTCGGCCGCCAAATGCCGCATCGGCGCGTCCGACATCTGGTCCTCGGGATAGAGGAACGGCCCGGGGGGCACCATGGCTGCGAGCGCCCTGCGCAGGTCGTCGACACCATCGCCTGACAACGCCGAGATCATGAAAGTGTTCTCGAACCGCAGGCGGTCATTGGCGGCCTTCGCCAGCGCCAGCAGCTTTTCGCGCGGCACCAGGTCGATCTTGTTCAGCACCAGGATCTTCGGATGGGCCACGCTATCGAGCCTGGCGAAGATCGCCTCCGCTTCCGCATCGATGCCGTCCTTGGCGTCGAGCAGCACGCAGACGAGGTCGGCGTCGTGTGCCCCGCTCCAGGCGGTCGACACCATGGCGCGGTCCAGCCGCCGCTTCGGCGCGAAGATGCCGGGCGTGTCGACCAGGATGATTTGCGCGTTGTCCTCGATCACGATGCCGCGGATCAGCGCGCGCGTCGTCTGCACCTTGCGCGAGACGATGGTGACCTTTGATCCGACCAGCGCGTTGACGAGCGTCGACTTGCCGACGTTCGGCGCCCCGATCAGGGCGACGAAGCCGCAACGCGTCCCGGCCGGATCGGCTTCCGCCCTCGCCTCAGCCGTCATGGCTGCCGGCGCCTTCTCGGGCGATCATTGCGGACGCGGCCGCCTTCTCCGCCGCGCGCTTGTTGGGGCCGACACCTTCGGCGGGCGCCAGGCCCGGCAGGTCGACGGCGACCCGGAATTGCGGATCGTGATGCGGCCCGGTGCGTTCGACCTCGCGGTAGACCGGCGTCGGCAGGCCCCTGCTCTGCGCCCATTCCTGCAGCATGGTCTTGGGGTCGCGCAGCGGCCGGCGGAGCTTGCGCATCCGGTCGATCCAGTTCCGCTCCACGAATTTCGCGGCGGCCTCATAGCCGCCGTCGAGGAAGATCGCCCCGATCACGGCCTCGCAGACGTCGCCCAGCACGGATTTGCGCAACCGCGCCCCCTCGACCGCCTTGACCATGCCGAGCTTGATGTCGTCGAGCAGGCCGAGCTGCTCGGCAACGTCGGCGCAGCTTTCCTTGCGCACGAGGTCGGCGAGACGCTTCGACAATTCGCCCTCGTCCGCGCGCGGATGGGCGCGATAGAGCATGTCGGAGATGATCAATCCGAGCACGTGGTCGCCCAGGAACTCAAGCCGCTGGTAGCTGTCGGCGCGGTGGCGCGTTGCTGGCTTCAGGGCGGAGACGTGCGTGAATGCCGTCATCAACAGCGCCGGATCGGAGAACTTGTGGCCGACGCGCGCCTCGGTTGCAGCGATCGCCTCCTTCTCGGCGGCCGCCTTGCTGGCCTTGCTGCGCTTCTTCTTCGGCGCAGCGGCAGCTGCCGCGTCGGGCTGCTCGCTCGGCTCGCCGGCAGTCGGAAGACCCTGGATGACAGGCGTATCGTCGTTCATCGCACGATGGTGAATAGGCGATTCCAGCGCACCGCGGTCGGCCAGCGCCAGAACATCCAGGCGTGCTCGCCCTCGGCGATCGAGAAGAAGATCATCTGCGCCCTCCCGACGATGTTCTCGAACGGCACGTAGCCCACCGCCGACAGCACCCGGCTGTCGGTCGAATTGTCGCGATTGTCTCCCATCATGAAGAAATGGCCGGCCGGCACGGTGTAGACACTGGTGTTGTCGTAGAAGCCGTTGTCGACGCAATCCAGCGTCTCATAGCTGACGCCGTTGGGCAGCGTCTCCTTCCAGCGCTTGACGCGCGCGGTCGCCTCGGATCCGCAGGGGTCCTCGCCGATGAAATCGCTGAGCCGCTCGCGCTTGACCGGGACGTCGTTGATGTGGAGTAGCCCCTCCTTCATCTGGATGCGGTCGCCGGGCAGCCCGATCACGCGCTTGATGTAGTCGGTCGAGTCGTCCTTCGGCAGGCGGAAGACGACGATGTCGCCCCGGTTCGGCTCCGAGCCGAAGATGCGGCCTGAGAACAAGGGCGGCGACAGCGGGATCGAGTAATGGCTGTAGCCGTAGGAATATTTCGACACGAACAGGTAGTCGCCGACCAGCAGCGTGGCCTTCATCGAACCGGACGGGATGTTGAAGGGCTGGAACAGGAAGGTGCGGATCACGAGTGCGATGATCAGCGCGTGGATGACGACCCGGACTGTCTCGCCTAGGCCGCTTTCGGATTTCGTCCCTGTGGTCACGCTCATCGCTTTCCCAATTCCCGCAACTGCCTTAACTGCGCGGTGGCAGAACGCGCTCCTCACGCGAATCGCGCTTTCCGCGCTCGCGTCACGAAGATGTTCCTACGTCTGATGTAGAGAGCAAGTCCCGGCGCGAACCCGAATTTGCCCTGGCTCGGTTACCCTGCCGCGTTTTAGACGGTTGTTACGGAGCGCGCAATCAAGGGCCACGTTAAAACTTGATAATCGATTGAAAAATCAACGATTTTTAGTTTTACCCGAATCCGGACCGCCGCACCGTCAACCGACTCAAGATTTGGGCGGCGCGACCGCCGAAATTATGACGAAGGCTTGCGCGAGCGGCCAGTCGTCGGTGATCGAAAGGTCGATCTGCGCCTGGAGGCCCTCCGGGGTGATTTGCCTGAGGCGCTCCAGCGCTCCGCCGGTGAGCCTCATGGTCGGCCGTCCCCCGGGGAGGTTCACCACCCCCATGTCACGCCACCAGACGCCGCGCATGATGCCGGTGCCGAGCGCCTTGGCGCAGGCCTCCTTGGCGGCGAAGCGCTTGGCGTAGGTTGCGACCACCATCTTCTCGCTATTGGCCCGGCGCAGCGCCTTGGCGCGCTCGACGTCGGTGAAGATGCGGTCGAGGAAGCGGTCGCCGTGGCGCTCGATCACCTTGGCGATCCGGGTGATGTCGATCAGGTCGGAGCCGATGCCGATGATCATGCCGCGCCCGCACCTTCGGTCGCCTTGCGGCCGCGGTCCATCGCCGCGCGCATGGCGCGGACCGTCTCCTTGAGGCCGACCAGGATCGCCTCCCCGATCATGAAGTAGCCGATGTTGAGTTCCCTGATCTCGGGCAGCGCCGAAATCGTCTCGGCGGTGTCGTAGTCGAGCCCGTGGCCGGCATGGACCTCGAGCCCGGCGGCCTGTGCCAGCCTGGCGCCTTCGACGATGCGCTGCCACTCGGCTTCGGCTTTTTCCCTATGGCCGTCGACCACGGCATCGCACCAGCCGCCGGTGTGGATCTCGATCACCGGCGCCTTCAATTTCGCCGCCATCTCGATCTGCCGGGGGTCGGCGGCGATGAACAGCGACACCCGGATGCCGGCGTCGTTCAGCCGCGCGATGAACGGGGCCAGGGCATTGTGCTGGCCGACCACGTCCAATCCACCCTCGGTAGTAAGCTCCTGCCGCCGTTCCGGCACCAGGCACACGGCATGTGGCCTGGTGGCCAGCGAAATCCGCAGCATCTCGTCGGTCGCTGCCATCTCGAAATTCAGGGGCTTCGAGATTTCCGCCTTCAGGCGCGCCATGTCCTCATCGCGGATGTGGCGGCGGTCCTCGCGCAGATGCGCCGTGATCCCGTCGGCGCCGGCCTCGATGGCCAGCAGCGCCGCGCGCACCGGATCGGGCCGCGCCCCGCCCCGCGCATTACGAAGCGTCGCGACGTGATCGACATTGACTCCAAGGCGGAGCGGAGGAACGGGCATGATGTAGCTCGCTGCGAGAAAACCTAGATTGTCATGCGCGGGCTCGACCCGCGCATCCATCTTCTTGAAAAGATGGATTGCCGGGTCAAGCCCGGCAATGACGATGAACTACCCGTTGACGCGCTCGACCCGTGCGACCACGGCCTTCGCGCGCAACTGGGCCAGAATAGCGCTCAAATGCTTGAGGTCATAGACCTCGAGGTCGATGGTCAGCTCGGTGAAATCAGGCGAGCGGCGCGACATGTGGATGTTGTCGATATTGCCGTCATGCTCTGCGATCACGGTCGCGATCTGGGCGAGGCTGCCGGGCTCGTTGACGTTGTGAACCAGGATGCGCGCGGGGAAGCGCTGCGGCATGGTCTCGTCGATGTCCCAGCGCACGTCGAGCCAGCGCTCGGGCTCGTCCTCGTAATCCTTCAGTGCCGGCGACTGGATCGGATAGATCGTGATCCCCTCGCCCGGCGTCACGATGCCGACGATGCGGTCGCCCGGCACCGCACCGCCGTTCGGCGCGAACTTGACCGGCAATTCGGAATTGATGCCGCGCACCGGGATCACCGAAGCCGCGCGCGCCGGATGCGGCGGCGTCTGCACCTTGGCGGCAAGCGCCTTCTTGGTGCCGTAGCGCACCAGCCGCTCTTCCTTGTAGTCCGGATACATCGCGCGCGCGACGTCGGAGGCTTTCAGTTCGCCACGGCCGACGGAAACCAGGACGTCCTCGATCGAGGTGCGCGCCAGCCGCGGCAATGCGCCTTTCAGCTTGTCGTCGGCGTATTCGATCTTGGCGCGGGCAAACAGGCGGTCGATGATGCGACGGCCGAGCCCGGCATATTGGTCACGCACGGCGGCACGGGTGGCGCGCCGGATCGCGGCGCGCGCCTTGCCGGTGACCGCGAGCGCTTCCCAGGCCGACGGCGGCGCCGACTGCGCCTTCGAGGTCAGGACCTCGACCTCGTCGCCGTTCTGCAACTCGGAGGACAGCGGCGCGAACTTGCCGTTGATCTTGCAGCCGACCGCGCTGTTGCCGACGTCGGTGTGCACGGCATAGGCGAAGTCGATCACATTCGCGTTGCGCGGCAGCGCGATCAGCTTGCCCTTCGGCGTGAAGCAGAACACCTGGTCGTGAAACAGCTCCAGCTTGGTGTGCTCCAGGAACTCTTCCGGATTGGCGCTCTCGGAGAGAATGCCGATGGTGTGGCGCAGCCAGGCGAAGGCGTTGGACTCGTGCTTCAGCCGTTCGGTCGGCGAGCCCCCACCTTCCTTGTAGAACGCATGCGCCGCGATGCCGAATTCGGCGATCTGGTTCATCTCCTCGGTGCGGATCTGCAGCTCGACGCGCTGCTTTCCGGGACCGATCACGGTGGTGTGAATCGAGCGGTAGTCGTTCTGCTTGGGCGTCGAGATGTAGTCCTTGAAACGCCCGGGCACGACCGGCCAGGTCGTGTGCACGACGCCGAGGGCACGGTAGCAGGCCTCGACATCGCCAAGCACGATCCGGAAGCCGTAGATATCGGACAATTGCTCGAAGCCGACCGACTTGCGTTCCATCTTGGTCCAGATCGAAAACGGCTGCTTGCGCCGGCCGTAGACGCGTGCGGTCAGGCCGTTCTTCTGCAGGTTCTTCGAAAGCTGGCTCTCGATCTCGCCGATCAGATTGCGGTTGCGCTCGGCGAGCGCGTCCAGCCGATGCTTGACCACCGCATAGGCTTCCGGATCGAGCACGTGGAACGACAGGTCCTCGAGTTCCTCGCGCATCTCCTGCATACCCATGCGGCCGGCGAGCGGTGCGTAGATATCCAGCGTCTCCTCGGCGATACGGCGGCGCGAGGCCGGCGGCACGAACTCCAGCGTGCGCATGTTGTGCAGGCGGTCGGCAAGCTTGATCAGGAGCACGCGGACGTCGTCGGCGATCGCCAGCAGAAGCTTGCGCAGGTTCTCCGCCTGCTTGGCCTCGCGCGAGACGAGCTCGAGCCGCTTCAGCTTGGTCAGCCCCTCCACCAGCGCGCCGATCTCGTGGCCGAACACCTGGTCGATCTCGGCCCGCGTCGCCTCGGTATCCTCGATGGTGTCGTGCAGCAGCGCCGCCACGATGGTGGCGTCGTCGAGCTTGAGGCCGGTCAGGATCGCCGCCACCTCAAGCGGGTGCGAGAAATAGGGATCGCCCGACGCCCGGGTCTGGGTGCCATGCGCCTTCATGGCGTAAACATAGGCCCGGTTCAAAAGATCTTCGTTGGTATCGGGATTGTAGGAGCGAACGCGCTCGACCAGGTCGTACTGCCGCATCATACGGGCGCGCGGCTTGGGCGGCTTCTGCACCACCGCAGAGTCAGGCGCCACGGCGACCGCGTCGGTCGCGGCCTGCATCTGGCGGGGTGTGCGGCGCCAATACGCCATGGAATGACTGCCTCAACTAGTGAACGGACTGGGCTCGCGCGCCCCTAATCTAGTGCGATTTCGAACCAAGCTTTAGCCTGTTCGAACCGAAAATCGTTCAATTTCCGTCAAGGCTTTAGGGACGCATCCCGCGGTCGGAATGTCAACAAAAGCAAAGGCCCGGGCAGTGCCCAGGCCTTCAGCCAGCTCAACCGTATTGGGAGACCGCCGCGAGGACCTATTCGTCCTCTTCGGGCTGCTCCTCGGGGGGCGCGAGGCCCTCGAGGCCCTTCAGCAACTCTTCCTCGGTCATCCGCTCCATGGCCACTTCGGTATCGTCGGCATCGACGCTGGCGCCGGCCGAACCGATCAGCGGAACGGTGTCGGGCTCCGGCTCGTCGACCTCGACGAACTTCTGCAGCGAGTGCACCAGTTCCTCGCGCAGGTCTTCCGGGGAAATCGTCTGGTCCGCGATCTCGCGCAGCGAGACGACCGGGTTCTTGTCATTGTCCCGATCAACCGTGAGTTGTGATCCTGACGAGATCATCCTAGCGCGATGGGCAGCCAGCAGGACCAGGTCGAACCGGTTGTCGACCTTATCAATGCAATCTTCGACGGTGACGCGCGCCATATGCTGTCGCTCCGTTAAGTGGGACAGGAATTTGTCGATTATTGTGCGTTAGTTATAGGGCGAGGCGGGGTTTCGCAACATTAAATTTGTGATTTGCCTTCGCCCCAACCTCTGCTAACCCGTGAGGGGGCCAGAAGGCCGGAGCGTCCGTAGTGCGGCGAAGCGCCGTTGTGGACAAGTAACTCTCTTCATTGCATCGTCAAAAGTGTAGGTATTTCGCCCTCGCCTCACCATAATTGCGATGGTGACTGTCGATGGGGAAGATTCACCGGACTTTAGGCTGCAACGCGGAATAAGGTGCGCGGCTCGTTGCCGCTGCGCTAAGAAGCTAACAAAAGGCGAGAAACTTTTATGTCGTCACCCGTTTCCAACAAGATCGCGCTCTTTATCGATGGAGCCAATCTGTATGCAACCGCCAAGACGCTCGGGTTCGACATCGACTACAAGCGGCTCCTGAAGGAATTCCAGAGCCGCGGCACGCTGCTCCGCGCGTTCTACTACACGGCGATTATCGAGGATCAGGAATATTCGTCTATCCGACCCCTAGTCGACTGGCTGGGTTATAATGGCTACACTGTTGTGACCAAGGCGACCAAGGAGTTCATCGACACCTCCGGCCGCCGCAAGCTCAAAGGCAACATGGATATCGAGCTCGCGGTCGATGCGATGGAACTCGCCGAACATATCGACCAGATGGTGCTGTTCTCCGGCGATGGCGATTTCCGCTCGCTCGTCGAGGCGGTGCAGCGGCGCGGCGTCCGGGTGACCGTGGTCTCGACCATCGCAAGCCAGCCGCCGATGATCGCCGACGAGTTGCGCCGCCAGGCCGATGTCTTCACCGACCTGGTGGAACTGCAATCCAAGCTCGGCCGCGACCCGTCCGAGCGCCCGGCCCCGCGGGAGCGCGGCGAGTCGCGCCACCACGCGCCGCAATTCCTGCAGCGCGCCACCACCATGGCGCCCCGGGCCGATGACGACGATTTCGACGACTAGCCTCGTTCCGGCTTCCATCGAACCCGATCGCAACTGCCCGCTCTGTCCACGGCTCGCCGAGTTTCGCGCGGAGGCGCGTGCGAAGCAGCCGGGCTGGTTCAATTCGCCGGTGGCGTCCTTCGGCGATGCGGAGGCGCGGCTGCTGATTGTCGGGCTGGCGCCGGGGCTTCAGGGCGCCAACCGCACGGGGCGCCCCTTTACCGGCGACTATGCCGGCGACCTCCTCTACACCACGCTCCTGGAATTCGGCTTTGCCGAGGGCGTCTATGAGGCGCGGCCGGACGACGGCCTGCGGCTGGTCGATTGCCGGATCAGCAACGCCGTGCGCTGCGTGCCGCCGCAGAACAAGCCGCTGCCGATCGAGATCAACACTTGCCGAAAGTTCCTGGCGGCGACGATCGCGACCATGCCGAGGCTGCGCGCCATCGTCCTGCTTGGCCGCATCGCGCATGAATCCACGGTGAAGGCGCTCAGCCTGCGCGGCGCGGCCGCGCCCTTTGCGCACGGTGCCGTGCACAAGGCCGGCAATTTCCGCCTCTACGACAGCTATCACTGCTCACGCTACAACACGAATACCGGCGTTCTGACGCCAAAAATGTTCCGCGATGTCTTCGCGCAGGTGCGGAAGGATCTGGGTTAGGATTTGCAGCATGGGCAAAGGCGCGCTTGCGCCGTGCCCACCATCAACACTCTGCTCGGGACGGTGGGCACGCGACGCTTTGCCGACCTTACAAATCAACAACTTGCCGGATTTTCCCGAAGCCATTCCAGCACATCGCCGGCGTTCCGGTCGGGCGGGAACACCGGATAGAAGACGTGGGTGATCCGCCCGTCATCGATGATCAGCGCCAGCCGCTTGATCAGCGTCAGCCCCGCCACCTCCATGGTCGGCAGATTGAGTGCGCGCGTCAGCTCAAGCGTCTCGTCCGAGAGCACCGGGAACGGCAGGTGCAGGCGCGACGCCATCTCGGTCTGGTATTCGTTGCTCTGCGTCGACAGGCCGAACACCTGGCTGGCGCCTGCGGCCTTGAGCTCGGCGAACAGGTCGCGGAAGGCGCAGGTCTGGGGCGTGCAGCCGCGCGCGCCCGGGATCAAGTCCCAGTCGTCGACGAGCGCGATCTTGCCGGGCTCGCCGGTGCGCGGATAGGCGAACACCACGGTGCGTCCCTTCAGCGACGACAGTGACACTGACGTATCATCGGTCGCCACCAGGCTGACCGGCGGGATCGCCATGCCCGTCAGATGCGCGGCGCCGCCATCATCGGTCGGCGCGGGGATCTTGCTCCAGTCGACTTCGAGCAGGTTCTTCTGGTTCATCGTTGCATCCTTCGTAGGATGGGTAGAGCGCAGCGAAACCCATCAACTTCGCTGCAGGCTGGCGCAATGATGGGTTTCGCTGCGCTCTACCCATCCTACAATTCCTATCCCCGCGCGCGCATCAGGCGGCCCTTCTCACGGCCCCAGTCACGCTTCTTCACGGTTTCGCGCTTGTCGTGCAGCTTCTTGCCCTTGGCGACCGCGAGCTGCAGCTTGGCGCGTCCGCGTTCATTGAAATAGAGCTTCAGCGGGATCAGCGTCATGCCCTCGCGGTCGACAGCGCCGATCAATTTGTTGATCTGCTTCCTGTGCAGCAGGAGCTTACGCGGACGCTTCGGCTCGTGGTTGAAGCGATTGGCCTGCAGATATTCGGGGATGTTGGCGTTGATCAGCCAGATCTCGCCGTTCCGCGCATCGGCATAGGATTCCGCGATCGTGGTCTTGCCGCCGCGGATCGACTTCACCTCGGTGCCGGTCAGCGCAATGCCTGCCTCGATCGTGTCCTCGATCGCATAGTTGAAACGCGCCTTGCGGTTCTCGGCGACGACTTTGATCGGACGTTCGTTCTTCTCAGCCACTTCAGGATTTCTTGAGCAGATCGCGAATCTCGGTCAGCAATTCTTCCTGCCGGGTCAATTTCGGCGGCGCGGGCGCTGCCTCTTGCTTCCGCTTCAACTGGTTCATCAGCCGGATCACGATGAACAGCACGAAGGCGACGATCAGGAAATTCAGGGTCAGCGTCAGGAAACTGCCCCAAGCCAATACGGCGCCTTGCTTCTTGGCGTCGGCAAGGTTGTTGGCGGTGACCGACTTCGCCAACGGCGTAAAGTAGTTGGAGAAGTCAAGCCCGCCGGTGATCGCGCCGATGATCGGCATGATGACGTCACCGACCAGCGAGTTCACGATCGCGCCAAAGGCCGCGCCGATGATGACGCCGACCGCGAGGTCGACGACATTGCCCTTCATGGCGAACTCTTGGAACTCCTTGAGCATGCGCAGCCCCTTCTCCTCGACCTGGCCGACCGGACCAGCCATTGGCGCAACTCTACTCTATGGGCTCTAGTTGATCAGGCCGGCGTGAACCATGGCGCTGCGCACCGCCACGCGCGTGGATTCCGACACCGGCACCATCGGCAACCGCAGCCGCTCCTCCAGCTTGCCGAGCAGCGACATCGCGTATTTCACCGGCCCGGGATTGCTCTCGATGAACAGGTTGTTGTGCAGCGGCATCAACTTGTCGTGCAGCTTCAGCGCGGTCGCGACATCGCCCTTCTTCCAGGCGGCATGGAACTCGGCGCACAGCCGCGGCGCCACATTCGATGTCACGGAGATGCAGCCATGGCCGCCATGGGCCATGTAGCCGAGCACGGTCGCATCCTCGCCCGAGAGCTGGTTGAAATCCTCACCCATCGCCGCGCGCTGCTGCGACACCCGCACCATGCTCGCGGTGGCGTCCTTGACGCCGGCGATGTTCTTCAGTTCCCACAGCCGCTTCATCGTATCGACCGACATGTCGATCACGGAGCGCGGCGGGATATTGTAGATAATGATCGGGATTCCAATCGCATCGTTGATTGCCTTGAAGTGCTGGTAGAGCCCCTCCTGGGTCGGCTTGTTGTAATAGGGGGTGACGACCAACACGGCGTCGGCGCCGGCCTGCTCCGCATGCTCGGACAGTTCGATCGCCTCCTTGGTCGAATTGGAACCGGCGCCTGCGATGACCGGCACCCTGCCCTTGGCCTCACTGACGCACCATTCGACCACCCGCTTGTGCTCGTCATGGCTCAGCGTCGGGCTCTCGCCGGTGGTGCCGACCGGCACCAGGCCATTGGTGCCCTCGGTGATCTGCCAGTTCACAAGCCCACGGAAAGCGGCCTCGTCCACGGAGCCGTTCTTGAACGGAGTCACCAAAGCGGTGAAAGAGCCGCGGAATTTTGTCTTGGCTGCCATGGACTTCCTCCACTTATAAGGTTGCGGCGCGCGGGTCAGAAAGGCCAACTCATATCGGGTCCGGCGGCCAGGCGAAAGGGCCGTAGTCTCCCCGTCCCATTCCCAGCCGCGATTTTGCCGCTGTCATGGCGCAGATATCGTTTCCGCGACACTTTTAGCATTTTGTCCACATATTCAATCAAATACAGCTAAGGCCTCAGCGATCAGATGATTCGCCGCCGCAGAGGAAAGCCGTGACCCCTTCCCCCCGCGCTGCCGCATTGCGATCGACCGCCTTGGCGACGTCGCTGGTGCTGGCTTTTGGACTGGTCGCGATGGCAGAAGCCGTGGCCGATCCAAACGTTCCGTTGCCCAAATCACGACCAGTCGCGCGCAGCGCGGCGCCCAAAACCACACCCGCGACCACCACGCCCGCGACTGCAGCCGCCAAGAATGCTGCCAAGGATACTGCGAAACCTACCGCCGCTCCCCGGGCTACCTCGTCCAACACGCCTGCTCCGCCCCCGCCCCATTTGGCTCCGGCCACCCGCCAGCATGCGGCGCCGGCCCGGAGCAAGCCGGCAGTGCCCGCTGCGGTAGCAGCGACCTCATCGACCTCGCAGGGCGACAAGGACGCGCTCGAGAATGTCATCGAGCTGGTCCGCAAGCAGAAGCCCGGCGATGCGACCCAGGTCGAGGCGACGATCTCCGATCCCGTCGCCCGAAAGCTCGCCGAGTGGCTGATCCTGCGCAGCGAGAACAACGGCGCGTCGGTCGAGCGCTACCGCGCTTTCATCTCGGCCAATCCGAGCTGGCCCTCGCAAACCTTCCTGCGCCGCCGCCTTGAAGCCGCACTGTGGGACGACCACCGTGAGGATTCCGCGGTCTGGTCGTGGTTCGAGAACGAATCGCCTGTCTCAGCCAAGGGTCGGTTCGCGCTGGCGAAGGCGATGCTGACGCGTGGCGACCGCGCCAATGCCGAGCGGCTGGTGCGCGAAGCCTGGCGCAGCGACCCCATGAGCGAGGACACCGAAACCACCGCGCTCGACCTGTTCGGAGCCTTGCTCACCGCCGGCGACCACAAGGCGCGCATGGACACGATGCTTTACGGCACCGAGCAGGAGGCCGCCGGCCTGCGTGCGGCCAAGCGGCTTGGCTCGGGTTATCTCGCGCTGGCTAAAGCGCGCATCGCCACCAACAAGAAGGCATCCAACCTGCGGGCGCTGCTGGAAGCGGTGCCGCGTGAACTGCACGGCGATACCGGCTATCTCTTCGCCCGCATCCAGCTGCTCCGCCGCGAGGAGAAGTTCGCGGAAGCGGCGCAGTTGATGCTGAGTGCGCCGAAGGATCCGGCAAGGCTGTTCAATGTCGACGAATGGTGGATCGAGCGGCGCCTGCTGGCGCGCAAGATGATCGACGTCGGCGAGAACCGCACCGCCTATCTGATCGCGCGCGATGCGGCGCTGCCCGCCCGCGACATCTACAAGACCGAGCAGGAGTTCACGGCCGGCTGGATCGCGCTGCGCTTCCTCAATGATCCCGGGCTCGCTGCGCAGCATTTCGCCCGCATCGGCGTTGGCAGCGTCAATCCGACCGCGCTGGCGCGTGCCGGCTATTGGCAGGGCCGCGCCGCCGAAGCCGCCGGCCGCAACCAGGAAGCGCGCGCAGCCTATCTGCGCGCGGCCGAGCAATCGACCAGCTATTACGGCCAGCTCGCGCGGGCCAAGCTCGGCCTGCCGCAGATCGAGCTGAACGGCGTCCCGAGCGCACGCGGCCGCGGCGTCGAGCGACTGGAGATCGTGCGGGCGGCGCAGCTGCTCTATGAACTCGACGAGCGCGAGTTCGCGATTCCCATGCTCGCGGACATGGGCGAGAACGGCGATCCCGAGGCGCTGGTCGGGCTCGGCGAGCTGACGTCGCGCTACAGCGATGCGCGCGGCATGCTGTTGATGGGCAAGGCTGCGCTCAACCGCGGCCTGCCGTTCGACTTCTACGCCTATCCCATCAACGGGATTCCGTCTTTCAGGTCGATCGGCCCGGACATCGAGCGGAGCATCGTCTATGCGATCGCGCGGCAGGAGAGCGCATTCAATCCGGCCGTGGTTTCGCCGGCGCAGGCCTATGGCCTGATGCAGGTCACGCCGGAAGCCGGCCGCTATGTCTGCAAGCGCGCCGGCGTCGCGTTTGACCTGAACCGGATGAAGACCGACTCGGTCTACAACGCCGCGCTTGGCGCCGCAGAGCTCGGCGGGTTGCTCGATGACTATCGCGGCTCCTACATCCTCACCTTCGCGGCCTACAATGCCGGCCGCGGCAGCGTGAGGAAATGGATCGATCGCTACGGCGATCCGCGCGATTCCAAGGTCGACGCGGTCGACTGGGTCGAGCTGATCCCGTTCTCCGAGACGCGCAACTATGTGCAGCGGATCATGGAGAACCTGCAGGTCTACCGCGCCCGCTTCGGCGGCGGCACGCGGCTGCAGATCGAGGCCGACCTCCACCGCGGCGCCAGCGTCGAATAGATAAAAATAGCGAATAGCGAATTGAGAGTGGCGAATAGCGCGTCAGCGCTGCTCGCTTCGCTATTCGCCATTCACCATTCGTCACTCCCGCAAAGAAAAATCCCCGGCGGTTTCCCGCCGGGGATTTCCCTTACAGAGCAGTCAGGCGATCAGATCAGAAGTTGCGCTGAACGCGGACGTTCAAGCTGACCGTATCCTGATCCTGGAAGTCGTAGCGCGCGGTCGGCTTGGGAGCCGACGGCGTGATGATGCCGGAACCAGTGAACTTCTGGTCGAGGTGGAACCACATGACTTCGGCCGAGAACGTCAGGTTCTTGACCGGAGTCCAGCGGGTGATTGCACCGAGCTGCGAGACGTTGAAGTCGGGGTTGCAGCTATAATCAAGGCTCGGCGCCGCGACGCGGGCAGCAGTAAAGGTAGAGCAGATGAAGAATTTCGCCGTGTTGTCGTAGCTAACCGACGAATAGCTGCCGAACAAGCTGCTCGACCAGTAGGGATCCCAGTTGTGGTTGAAGGCACCACGGACACCCCATGCTGTCGTCAGATGGATTTTCCCATCGGCACCAAACAACGGACCCGCGAGGCCGGCCGGCGCGTACACACCGTCAGTCACCGCACCAAAACCGAGGCTCTGATAGGAGCCGAAGCCCGGGCTGCCGAAAAGCGAGAACGGATTCGGCGACGTCGACGACGTCGAGATCACCTGCTTGGTATTACCCTTGGCGAAGGTGGCATCGAACTTGATGTCGTCGCCGGGACCGGTCGGGATGTTCTTGATCTGCAACGCAGCCATCACCGCGCCGCCCCACTTGGTGTCCGGGTGGCCGGAGAGTTCCGAAAGACCAGTCGGCGCTGCGCCCGGCAGGGCGGTGGCACCGGCGGGAGCGCCGACCGTGTTCAGGACGTTGTAGGAGGCGTTGACTTCATGCGCCGAAGCCGAAATCTGGAACAGACCCCAGGCCTGATCGATGCGGATGTTACCGACGATGTCGGGTGCATGCACGCCGGCATAGGCGTTGGCGACAGCGCCCTGTGACGTGAGCGGCACGGTCAGGTTGGCCACGACGGTGCGGTCGAAGACGGTCGGATCATCGAGGCCGATGGTGCCCGACACGCCGTTGCCGAACTGGGCGGTGTACTGGATGTTGTTCACGCCGGTGACGGTGTCATGACCGCCGAGCAGGAACGACGAGTTGTTGCCCGGATAACCATGCCACGGCGTCGCGAAGGCCGAAGCCGACTTACCGAAAGTGAAGCCCGCGAACTGGATGAACACGAATTCGACCGCGACATAGCCACCGCCGGGGGTGTCAAGCAGGTTGGAGCTTGCAACCGGAAGCGAACCGTTGACCGAGTTCGGGTTCATCGTGTTGTTGCCCAGCGTCGAGAACTGGAAGTCGGCCTGACCGAAGGTGCGGACGACGCCATATTCCGTTGCGGTGCGGGTATCGACCGTCAGCGCCATACGAGAGCGGGCGGAGAAGTAGTCTTGATAGCGGTTGTGCTGGCCCGCATCACCACTCCACGCCGGCGAGTTGTAGATGCCGCCGTTGAAGGTGGTGTCGACGCGCAGGTAACCACCGATCTTCATGCAGGTGTCGGTGCCTGGGATGTACCAGAAACCGGCACCGTAGAGCGAACAGATCCTCACGTACTCGACCGCTTTGGCCTTGACGGGAAGATCGGCCGCCTGTGCCCCGCCCATGGCGAGCAGACCCGCCGCTGAGCCGAGGATAAGGCTCTTAACCATCTTCATGTTAAACCTCCAAGTTGCTCTATAAGGAAGAGCTGCGGATCCGCCGGGTGATCACCCTGAAGCTGGTTCCCTAGTCCCCCCGAAACCCGTCAAGCCGCTTCGCGCTTTCGGACTCCCGCGAAAACGCGAGGGACTTAAGCGAACCACCAAGAACGGGACGACTTTGGGATGCCCCCCTCCGTCGCAGCAACAGAATTACCGAAGGGACCTGCACAAGCAACAAAGGAACCACTCCGAACCGTCCCGCGCCGCCTGTTTTCCAACGGGTGTTGCACAAATAACACGCAGATGTGATCGAAAGGCCGCGACAACTCATTGAAATTACTAGATATTATTTTTCGGCCTCACTGAACCCTCTCGAGCGCCTTCGCGGCGGGGTCCGACCCCATTGCTGCGCCTCGGCCCGGATGTCCTTCGAATCAAACGACTCGGGGCGTCTGATTCCTCGATCAAAACAGGCAGCTCGCAATGCGAGCGTCCCAGTGATCACTCTAACAAAGGTTCGGTCTCGCAGCCTGCGGGCGGCACTCTCTAGATTAGATCAGCAGATTACGTCAGCCTTCGCCCCCGCTCCGGGAACCCGTATGCGCCGCCTTGCGCGAGCGCTCCCGGTTCAACCGGTCTCCGATCCGACACCGTGACTGCCGCGGCCTTGCCGATTTCGTCAACGGCCGACTGCAGCGTCGCGTCGGCGATCAAGGCCGTTTGGGCCGACGATTGCCGTCGGCCGCGCTTCCTGCCACCGGGTTCCCCAACGGGAACAGGCCCTCAATGCGGTCTCGGCGCAATGGATAATTAAATCGATTTTAACAATTAAACCGCCCAAATTAACAGATTCCAGCTTAATTGATTTACATAAATTAATGACAGAGTATAAATTCCCATGCATCGTAAAGCGGTTCGACTGTTTATTTCTATCGATGATTGTGGAGCCATCTACTACCGAGCCGTGTCCACGGCTGCTCCTCCAAATGATCGAAAGCTGAAGTCGGACTGCATGTTGCCGCGGATGCCGTGGCGGCAGGCTGTCTGATGCTGCAACTCTACTGAGGCCTGGTCGAAGCGAGAAGCGAGCGAGACCGAAATTAGATAGCAACAGTTATAGCAACAGTTTATGGAGCGCCGAATGAACCTCCAGACCATTGCGACCCGGATTGCTCGGGGAGACCTCTCTTATGCGCTCGGAAGGTTCAAGACGGTCCGATCCGCCTACAGCGGCGTGCGGCATCTGGCAGAAAGTTTTGGAGGCACGGCCGTCTCTGACGCCGACGAACGTACGACGCTATTTCTCGACACCGACATTTCTCGCGTCGTGCAGACCATTCGTGAAGAAGCCGTCTTTATCGGCTTGCAACTCCCGCCTGACATAGTCGCCGAGATCGAGGCGTTTGCCAGGTCTGAACCGCTTCACGCCATCTTCGATCCGACCGGTCCCACATTCCAATATGGCGACGTGGTCCGGGGCAAATGCGTCGATGGAAGATCGGTGCCGGTCGGAGGTCTTCGCGAGCCCTCGCGATGCCCTGCCGTGCAGGCCGTCGTCAATGATCCCGTGCTTCGCGCCATTGTGCGGGGCTATCTGGGGCACGAGCCGCGTCGGGTGATGACCATCCTCGATTGGAGCTTCGCGTCGGACTTCTCCGACGAAGCGCGCCGAAAGATGAGGCATCACGTCATCGACTACCATTATGACGTCGGCGGGTTCAACTTCGTGTATGCGAGCTTCTACATCACTGATACCGACCGCCATTCTGGTGCGCATTGCATGATGAAGCGATCGCACAATCGCAAGCCGCTTCGCATGCTGCTCGGCTCGGCGACGGCGAGCGAAGCAGATGTGCGGCAGCAATTCGGTATCGAGAACGAAATTGTCATTGAAGGGCCTGCAGGCCTCGGCTTCGTGCAGGATACGTCCTGCTATCACCGCGCAACGCCGCCCACCCAAGGCGACAGACTGATGCTCGCCGTTCGATTCATCAATTGAACGAAGCGGTCGCACGGGTCGACGATCCGAAGCGGCGCGCTCAACGACAGACGCGGCGACCCTGCTGCTGCGAACACACGGACGTCCCGGGCGGCGGCGGCTGTGGAGGTTGGATCGGCGCGATCGTTGGCCCCGTCATCGCACATACCGTCATTGGGCAATTTGGCGGAAGAAGCTCGCCGGGATTGGTGCAGATCGGCTGCATCCGTCCGTTGATGCACTGACACTCGCACCTCGCCCACACCTCTGCCGGCACGACCAGGCCAACAACCAAGATCGCCAGAAAACGCCTCATCTGGAATCCCGTTCTTCGCTGGAGGCGCAGCCTGTCAGTTCGGCTGATCGATCCCCGTCGAGCATGGCCCCGGGGCTATTCGTCCTGACTTGAACTCCCCGAGGTGATGCTGGTTCGGAGCGCAAATTTGCGCTCAGGAAGTAGGGTCAGGTCGCCCGCGCTGCGGGCCGCGAGCCATGGGCCCGAAATATGATTCCCCGGAACAGGGAACCCAGGGGTTTCGGCCCCCCGGAAAGCATCGCGTTATGTCTCGATAGCGCCAACGTTAGGGTTCAGCCCTGGTGAGGCTGACCATGATAGCCTGCCCGACCCTTTCCAAGCGGACAGCGACATAACTAATTGAAATAACTAGAATTATTTCAGAATCGCCAATATTATTCGGCTGAGTCGCGTGTTAGAGGTCAGATGTTATCCACAACGTAATCAGCCGCAGGGCTGCCAATGCCGGCGCACAGTCAGGTGTCCCCTGAATCTGCCGCTTGCGGCTCGCCCGCGCGTCGGGCATATCGGCGCTACTGGAGACGTGGCCGAGTGGCTGAAGGCGGCGGTTTGCTAAACCGTTATAGGCTTGTAAAGGCCTATCGAGGGTTCGAATCCCTCCGTCTCCGCCAGCAATCTTTTCAATGACTTAGCTGGCTTTTGGGAATTTCACGACCTCAGGCACTGTGCCGTCTGTGCCGGCCTCTTTCCCAAGGTGTGGGTGAAGTTTTTTCGCACGCGCACGGCGAACGTCCTTGGAAACGTGCCGATAGCGCAGCGTGGTCTGGATTGACTTATGTCCAAGTAATTCCTTGGCCATTTGGATGTCTTGCTCTTCGTTCACCGTGCGCGTCGCGGTTGTATGGCGTACGGCGTGGAGCGGACGCTTCACCTCGTACCCACACTTTTTCACCGCCGCGCGCACATGGTTGTAGAGTTGTTGATAAGTTGGCAGTCTGTTCTCGCGGATGAGAACACGCAGTTTGTCGGCGTTCGCCTCGCCGATATAGACCTCGCGTGGGTCCTCATTTTTGATGTCCTCAGGATCATCAAGCGACACAAAGCCGTCTTCAATTTGCTCTGGTCGCGCGTTGAGAAGCTCGCCCACGCGCATGCCGCCTTGGGACAGCACTTCGACTAGGAAGGCGTCCACATCGTGCCCCTCGGCCTTTAGAACGCCAATGACGGCCTGTTCCATCGTCTTGGTGTAGGTGGCCTGTTTCTTCTTGGCCTCCTTGCGCCAGGGCAGGCTCGGGGCGCGCTCGATGTATTCCTTCTGCTCGGCGTAGGTCATCACCGAGGACAGCGCCGTCAGGTAGCGGTTGATGGTGCTGTCGGCCAGCAAGCTGCCCACGGCTTGGCCTCGGCGCTTGGCGAGGTTCTTAACCACCTTCTCAGCCTCGCCATAGGTGACGTGCTCGATGGGAAGGTCGCCGAACGACTTCAGGTCCATCAGGAACTGCAGCCGGCTCAGCACAGTCGGGTCCTTGCCGTTGGCCCAGGTACCCTCAGGGCCGCCCGCGTCCTTCAACTCCTGCGCCACGCTCTTGAACGTGTTGCCCGAGATTTCCCCGCTCGCGCGTGGGGGCTCCTCGCCAGTCTCGCGTATGTAGGCCTCGTGGCCCTTGGCCGCGCGCTTGGTGTCGAAGGCGCGCTTGGGAAAGCCCGACCCCTTCACCTCTCCAATCCAACGGCCAGTAAGCCGGCCGTCCCGCTTTTCAGCGTATGCCATAGCGATGCGCCTCCGCGCGCTCTTGAAGCAGGTCGTCGATTTCCTCGCGAACCATGTGATCCAACCAAGGGTCAGTCGTGCCGCCGTAGGACGACTTGTAAGCAACATGCTTCAGGAATGCCTTGCTTGCCCCGTGGAAGCGCCGCGACAGCGCGTCCCAAATGTTCACGTACCCGTCAGGTCAGCGCGTTCGCTACCCATGTCCACTCCGTTGCCATCAACACCGGCACCGAGAGCGCGGACCACATCCACGGTATGAACTTCACCAGCCAGGGAATGAACGCGAGCAACCCGCACTCGCACGTGCAGCAGGGCAATACGCTCTACTTTGGCGGCGGCGTAGGCATTCCTGGCGGTGGTGCATTCAGCATAGGACCTGTTCCTGGCTCCGTTACCAACACTACGGACATCAACCATGGTCATCAGATCATCGGAAGCACGGCCGGCATCAGCAACACGCATTTCCACGCAGTGAACGGCAATACGGCAGCTACAGGCGATACCGAGACGCGGCCGATAAGCGCTTCCGCCTTCGTGGGCGCGAGGTCTCCTCTGGGCCGCTTGTGACGCGAAGTAGCGCGCCACTGCCGGCCTCAAGGAAGGGCGTGCGTTGTGGCGTGATCTTCGTCACGACGTCGGTAATGTCCTCACCGGTCCACTCGGTGCGGACCTCAAAGTTCTGCTTCAGCAGCTCCTCGATCCTCAACAGAGCGTCGAGCGTCTGCTGCTGGATGTTGCGGAGGTGAACCATTTGTGCGCCGCGACCAGGTTGACGACGCCGGAGCGGCCGCTGGCCCAGTAGAGACCGCGCTCGAACAGCACGTCCGAGATCGCGGTCGCGTCCACCGGAATGGCCGTCTCCAGATCGATATGTCCCTGAAACATTCTCGTAGCTCCCCTTTTTATTGTTGGCCGCCTCTCCCCCGAGCGCGGCCCCCGTCCACTTCAACGCCTTGCTTCCCCAACGCCGTTTGCCGGCTTGTTGGGGAGATCATGCCGGCCAAATTTGAAAAGCAGTTTAAGTATCGCGATGAACGGCGTGTAAACGCGCGGGGCGCGGCGGGTTCCCAAAATCCGAGAAGTGCCTGCAGCACAATGGTTTATGGGCAATGGTGAAGTCTGGTTTACCCTGGCGGTTGGCGGAACGATAACCATCGCGCGCAAACGCCAACCGGACGCGGCAGAACCGCCGCCCGCCATATCGGCGGAAAACCAACCGGTCGTCATGTGAGGGAGATCGGGAAATAAAAAAAGCCGGCACCAAACGGCCGGCCATTGGAACGAGGGCGTCGGCGAACACGTCAGGATCAGATCTCACTATGGGCTTTGGCCCTGTGAAATTGCGGAGCCGAATAGAGGTCCGCACCGAACGAAGAAACCTTGTTCTTCTGCCGGACCGACTTCGAAGGGCGAGCCCTTAAGGCGATCCAGCCGTTTGACCTGATGTCTCGCCGACACCCTCTTTCGTCAACCGGATCCGCCTGAGTGGATTGCTTCAAGGAAGCAGATCGTCCGAGGGTCCGGGTGACGGGCCGGCATCAAGCTGCCGGCATCCTCTCTTGGGCGAGACTTACTTCTTCTTCTTCGCGACCTTCTTGGTCTTCTTCGCAGTCTTCTTCACTGCGCTCTTCGCCTTCTTCGCCTTCTTAGCTTTCTTCGCCATGTTGCCCTCCAATATCGTGAGATGGCTTTACTTCGCTGCGTGCACTCGGGAATCGAGATGCACTGCATCCCGAATACACCAACACATCAAAAAAAACAGCGTCCAGCTTAAGGAAGTGTTGATGTTACGGGGTGCGAAAAGTGCGTGTGCGCCAAGCACTAGCGCGACGTTGCGCCGATGCGATGACGCAGGAAATGCAGCACTGATCAGCATCGACATTCATCGATGATGCAGAAAGTGCCTGTGCCACAGGCGTTTCTTGAATCATCGTTTCTTCGCGCGCGATGTGGCGAAGAAGTCGGCGAGACTTACCAAGCGGGCTGAGAGCGCCTCGCGCGGGCGTCGGGACGCCAATTCCGGCAGCAAAAAAAATTTCGTGGGTAAGCCGTATCCGCGGCATCTCCGCCCTCCGAAACGGCCTTTTCGGACGAATCGCGGTCGGCCGATTCGGTTGAGCGATGATCCCGACGCGGTGATCGAAGGCGCGAGAAGCGAGCCGCGGACGCCCTCGCGCATCGCACAGAGTGCCTGTTGCGATGCCGTTCGCGTCCGCGAGCGATGCGTTCAGAGGCCGAGCTTCGACTTCAGGAGATCGTTCACGGCCTGCGGGTTGGCCTTGCCGCCCGACGACTTCATCACCTGTCCGACGAACCAGCCGATCATCTGCGGCTTCGCTTTCGCCTGCGCCACCTTGTCCGGATTGGCTGCGACGATGTCGTCGACCACCTTCTCGATGGCGCCGAGGTCGGTGACCTGCTTCATGCCGCGAGCTTCGACGAGCGCGCGCGGATCGCCGCCTTCCTGCCAGACGATCTCGAACAAATCTTTGGCGATCTTGCCGGAAATCGTCCCCTCGCCGATCAGATCGATGATCGCGGCAAGCTGCTCGGAGGAAACGGGCGAGCCCGTAATGTCCCGGCCTTCCTTGTTGAGGCGACCGAACAGCTCGTTGATCACCCAGTTGGCCGTGAGCTTGCCGTCGCGTGCACGGTCGGCGAGGCGGGCAAGCACCGCCTCATAGAACTCCGCGCTCTCGCGCTCGGCGACCAGCACACCGGCGTCGTAAGGCGACAGCGCCAGGTCGGCGATGAAGCGCGCCTTCTTCTGGTCGGGCAGTTCGGGCAGCTCCGTCTTCAACTCGTCGACCAACGCCTGGCTGAACTCCAGCGGCAGCAGGTCAGGGTCGGGGAAATAACGATAGTCGTGCGCCTCCTCCTTGGAGCGCATCGAGCGCGTTTCGCCCTTGCCGGGATCGAACAGCCGCGTCTCCTGGTCGATGCTGCCGCCATCTTCGAGGATCTCGATCTGGCGCCGCGCCTCATACTCGATCGCCTGGCCGATGAAGTTGATCGAGTTCATGTTCTTGATCTCGCAGCGGGTACCGAGCGGACCGCCGGGCCGGCGCACCGAGACGTTGACGTCGGCGCGCAAATTGCCCTTCTCCATGTCGCCGTCGCAGGTGCCGAGATAGCGCAGGATCGAGCGCAGCTTGGTGACGTAGGCCTTGGCCTGCTCGGCATCGCGGATGTCGGGTTTGGAGACGATCTCCATCAACGCGACGCCGGAACGGTTCAGGTCGACATAGGACATCGTCGGCGACTGGTCGTGCAGCAACTTTCCGGCGTCCTGCTCAAGATGCAGCCGCTCGATGCCGATAGTGACGCTGCGGCCGCCATCGAGCTCGACCACCACCTCGCCCTCCCCCACGATCGGCGACTTGTACTGGCTGATCTGGTAGCCCTGTGGCAGGTCGGGATAGAAATAGTTCTTGCGGTCGAACACCGAGCGCAGGTTGATCCTGGCATTCAGCCCGAGCCCGGTGCGCACCGCCTGCCGCACGCATTCCTCGTTGATCACGGGCAGCATGCCCGGCATCGCCGCGTCGACCAGCGACACATGGCTGTTCGGTTCGCCGCCGAACGCAGTCGAGGCGCCCGAGAACAGCTTTGAATTGGAGACGACCTGGGCATGGATCTCCATGCCGATCACCGTCTCCCAGTCGCCGGTCGCGCCCTTGATGAGCTTGTGTGATGTGACAGGTGCGTTCATTGGTCTCGGTTTCCGGACAATATTGATATCTGGGACGGCTTTGGGCTTCGCGCAACGGACCGCGCCAGTCAAGCCGGAGCGCATGATCCGGAAAAGATCATGCTCGAACAACGGGTTTTGAGCGGTCAAAGCCCGCGTCGAAACGCCTGGTAGGACGCGCTCAGGCGGAGCGCGTCGGCGCCGCCCGCGATCAAGAGGTCAACCTGTTCCGGCGGCAATGCGAACCGCGTCGGGATCGCGTTCAGGATGCCCGCGCGCTGCTCGCCCAACTGATCGAAGCCGAGCCGCTCGACATAGATCTGGACATCACCGCATTGCCAGTTGCCGCCGACGCCAAGGCGGGCGCGATCCGCCGCCGACAGTCCGCACCGCCAGCGCTTCAGCTTGCCGGACCAATCGGTGGCAAGCCCCGAGAATGCCGCGTAGCTCGAGCGCACACTGGCATCGATGGCGGTATCGGCCGCCGCCGCGACCAGCTCCACGCCGCTCGGGCCTTCGATGCGCTGCGCGAAATTGCCGGATATGCCGCGCCCGGCATCGACCACCATGAACAGGATCCGCCGGAGCTTCACCGCCTGCCGCTCCGTTAACGGCTGGTACGGCCGCTCCGCCGCCAACAGTCCGATGCTGAGACCGGACAGGCCGAAATTGTCGACGAGCCCGCCGTCCAGCAGCTTCACGTAACGCATGGAGCCGTCGCGGTACCGGGCATTGGCTTCCGCAAACGAGCGCAGCAATGGCTGCGCGTTCGGATCGCGCCGCACGCGCTCGAGCCAGGCCGGCAGCGGCTTCGAGCAGCCGCCGGGATAGGTCTCCAGCACGATCGGCGCGAACGCCAGCGGCACCGCGGCCGATGCGGCAACCGCTTCAGACACGCGATAGGAGCGGATATCGCTGCACAGCGCATCAAAGGCGGTCTTGCCGAACACGAACGGCGTGCGGTTGTAGATATCGGAGGCGTTGATCCAGACCTTCGGCCGCCTGTCGTCGGGCAGCGCATCGAACCGCGCGCCGTCGAACACGTTCTGGTCCAGCCATTCGGTGAACTGGCTGTTGTTGACGCCGCCGGCGAGCGCACGGCCGATGTTGCCGAGCGAGACATTGGTCTTCAGCCCCTCCTCCGCATTGCGCAGCAAGAAGCGTTCGCGGAAATCGTCGAGCGCGGCGCGCCTCTTCAGACCGAAATAGGCGGCGGTGATCGAGCCGCCGGACACGCCGGAGACGAAGTCGACGCGATCGAGCAGCGTTTTCCCCTGGCCGGAGCCACCGTGAGAGCGATCGAGCTCCTTGAGCACGCCGAACGAAAAGGCCGCCGCGCGGGTGCCGCCGCCGGAGAATGACAGCGCGACCAGCACATCGTCATTATAGCTTGGGATGTCACGCCCGACACTGCTATCGGCGAGCGCGTTGGCAAGCGGCACATTGCTCGGCAGGTTGTAGACGGTTGCGCATCCAGCGAGCGCCACCGCAAAACTGGCTGCCAGCATCGTCGACAGCCACGCCCCTATGCCCGATCTACGCACACGAACTCTCTTTCGCAGGCCCCCGCCACGCGTCCAGTAAGCCTATCGCGAGCAATCTGGGCGCCCGCGTGGCGCGCATAGACGAAGCCAATGTCCATCTGAGTGAGTTGAAGCGCGGTCAAGTAAAGAAACCGCGTCAAAATGAACCACGAAAACCTTCACAACTTGGGGAGGTTAGAGCGTTTTCGAGCAAACAATCTAGAGCAGGGCGGAGACGATCCGCTCCCATTCGGCGTCGAGCCCATCCTTGGCTACCGGCTGGCCCGCCTGGCGGTACCAATAGCCGGCATTGCCGAGATCGCCTTCGACCCGGTGCAGATAGGCGTGCACCCAGGCGGCCTCCGCAGTGCTCTCGTCCTGCACGATATGGTGCGCCTTGTCCCAATCGCCTTTCGCCGCCCACCACAACGCCGCCAGCGGCGGCGACAGCGAAGGCTGCGGCGCGGCGTCCTTAAGGCTGGCGCGGAAATCCGCCATCTCACCACCACCTCGGCGGCGTGAAGCGTCCGGCCGCCTGCTCGATCACTTCGCCGAGCGAGAACAGCGTCTCTTCATCAAAGGCGCGCCCGATCAGTTGCAGGCCGAGCGGCAAGCCCTGCGCATCCTTGCCCGCGGGGACCGCGATGCCGGGCAGGCCTGCCATGTTCACGGTCACCGTGAAGATGTCGTTGAGATACATCTCGACCGGATCGGCGCCGCCCTTTTCGCCGACGCCGAACGCTGCCGACGGCGTTGCCGGCGTGAGGATCGCGTTCACGCCCTTGGCGAAGCAGTCCTCGAAATCCTTCTTGATCAGCGTCCGCACCTTCTGCGCGCGCAGGTAATAGGCGTCGTAATAGCCGGCCGAGAGCACATAGGTGCCGATCATGACGCGGCGCCGCACCTCGTCGCCAAAGCCTTCGGCGCGGGTGTCCTCATACATCTCGCCGATACTGCGGCCGGGCACACGCAGGCCGTATCGAACGCCGTCGTAGCGCGCCAGGTTCGACGACGCTTCCGCCGGCGCCACGATGTAGTACGCCGGCAGCGCGTATTTGGTGTGCGGCAGCGACACCTCGACCAGCTCGGCGCCGGCGGCCTTCAACCATGCCGCGCCTTCACTCCAGAGCTTCTCGATCTCGGCCGGCATGCCATCGAGGCGATATTCCTTGGGGATGCCGATCTTCATCCCCTTCACCGACTTGCCGATCGCGGCCTCATAGTCGGGCACGCCGATATCGACCGAGGTGGTGTCCTTGGGATCGTGCCCCGCCATCGAGCGCATCAGGATCGCGGAATCGCGCACGGTGCGCGCGATCGGGCCGGCCTGGTCGAGCGAGGACGCGAATGCGACAATGCCCCAGCGCGAGCAGCGGCCATAAGTCGGCTTCACGCCGACGGTTGCCGTGAACGCTGCCGGCTGGCGGATCGAGCCGCCGGTGTCGGTCGCGGTCGCGCCCATGCAGAGCAGCGCGGCAACCGCGGATGCCGAGCCGCCCGAGGAGCCGCCCGGCACCAGATGCGTGTTGGAGCCCTCGCGCCGCCACGGATTGACCACCGGACCGAAGCAGGAGGTCTCGTTCGACGAGCCCATCGCGAACTCGTCGTTATTGAGCTTGCCGAGCAGGATCGCGCCGTCGCGCCAGAGCTGCGAGGTCACGGTCGATTCATAAGGCGGCACGAAATTGCCGAGGATCTTCGAGCACGCGGTGGTGCGGATGTCGCGCGTGGCGAACAGGTCCTTGATGCCGAGCGGGATGCCCGCCAGCGGCCCGCCAGCGCCCCTGCCGATCTGCTCGTCGGCGGCCTTCGCCATCTCGCGCGCGCGGCCCGGCGTCTCCAGCACATAGGCGTTGAGCACGCGCGCCGCCTCGATCGCGGCAAGATGCGCATCGGTGAGCTCGCGCGCGGTGAAGGATTTGCTCGCCAGGCCCTCGCGGGCCTCGGCGATCGTCAGCGATGTCAAATCGGTCATTTATTGATCGGGCTGCAGAAGAACGGAGACAGGGTCTTGTCGTCGGCGGGATCGTCCTTTTTGGCGCGCGTCCTGTCGGCAGCCTCGAGCTGATCCAGCACGGTTTGCATCACCGCGTTCGGATCGGCGGCCTTGCCCTGCCGCTCCATCGCGTCGAGATAGTTCATGTAGGCCTGATAGGCCTTTTCATCGTCGCAGAGCAGACACATCGGACTTCCCGCAAAACAAGAGAGAGGAACTTACTCGACGACCTTCGGCACCAGGAAGAAGTGATTCTCGGTGGCCGGCGCATTGCGGACGATATCGTCCGGAATCTCGCCGTCATTGACCACGTCAGCGCGCTTCTTCATCTCCATCGGTGTCACCGAGGTCATCGGTTCGACGCCCTCGACATTCACCTCCGAAAGCTGCTCGACGAAAGCGAGTATAGCGTTCAGCTCGCCCTGCAGATGGGGAACTTCAGCTTCGGAGACCGCGATCCGCGCAAGTTGCGCGATGCGGCGGACGGTCATGGCGTCGACTGACATTATATAGGGCCTTTGGGCAGCAAGATCAGCCCGCCGTATAGCAGACGCCGGTTTTGCGCCGCAACCGCGGCCGGCGCCCGATCAGCCCGCCAATTTGCCCATCCGCGCCAGTGCCTCGCTGGCCAATGCCCGGGTCAGCTCCGCCGCCGGCATTTCGCGGCCCAATGGCAGCGCCTGCCCGGCCCACATATTGGTGAAATCGACCCTGCCGAGTTTTTCGGCAGCCACCTTCAGCGGCGCCAGCGCGGTTGCAGCATGCGGAAAGGCCGGCGCATCCTGCGAGATCGGCCCGATCTCGGACATCACGCGATTGGCGACCCCGCGCGCCGGCCGCCCCGTCATCACATTGGTGATCACGGTGGAATCGTCCCTCGCCTGCGCCAGCGTGGCACGCGCCGCCGGGCCCACCCTGGACTCCGGGCAGCGCAGATAGGCGCTGCCGATCTGCACGCCGGAGGCGCCCAGCGCGAACGCCGCCGCGATCCCGCGCCCGTCCGCGATGCCGCCGGCCGCGATCACCGGCACCTTCACCGCATCGACCACCTGCGGCACCAGCGCGAAGATGCCGGGCTGCTCGGCAATATTCTCGGTCAGGAACATGCCGCGATGGCCGCCGGCTTCCGCACCCTGCGCGATGATGACATCGGCCCCGTGCTCCTCGAGCCAGACGGCCTCCTTCACGATGGTCGCCGACGACATCACGATCGCGCCGGCGTCCTTGACGCGCCTGAGCAGCCGTTCCGCCGGCAAGCCGAAATGGAAACTGACGACTTCCAGCTTCAATTCCTCGACCACTTCGCACATCGCTTCATCGAACGGCGCACGGTTGGCGGCGTTGACGGGCGCCGCGGGATCAAGCCCAAGCTCCTTGTAGTAACCTGCGAGCTGCGCCTTCCAGCCAGCCTCGCGCTGCGGATCCAGATCGTCCGGCTGGTGGCAGAAGAAGTTCATGTTGATCGGCGCCGAGATGCGCTGGCGGATGATGTTGACCTGCTCGCGCGCCTTCTCCGCCGAGATCATCGCGCAGGGCAACGAGCCGAGTGCGCCGCCTTGCGCGGCCGCGATCACGAGGTCTGCATCCATCACGCCGGCCATCGGCGCGAGCACGATCGGAAATTCGGTCTTGAACAGATCGACAATTCGGCGGTCCGGCCACATGATTCAGCTATTTCCCCATTTGCTCACTGCTAGGCCCTCTCCCACCTGCGCCCGGGGAGAGAAGGCTTCATCCGGCGCGGCTTGGATCCGCGCCGCCTTCTCCTACAAAGGAGAGGAAAAAGAATTGCGCTGCCCGCGCAGGATCTGTTCGGCCTCGCCCACGATCCTGCCAACGATTTCGCCCGCCGGCGGAATGTCGTGGATCAGCCCGACCGCCTCACCCGCGATGACGGCGGCCATGTCGAAATTGCCGGTGGCTCTGGCCTCGGCATATTCGGCGGCAACCGTCTTCACGTGCTGCATCAGTTCGACTTCGCGCCCCATCCATCGCCGCGCGTGATCATTGATGAGACAGCGCCCGGTGAAAGGCGCCGGCCAGACATTGTTGCGCGAGAGATCGAAGATGATGCTGCGTACGGTATTGCCGCTCTTGGCCGCACAGATGCGCCGCTTCGCCTCCTCCGCGCCGTCAGCCTCCTCGCTCGCATAGAAGCGGGTGCCGAGCAGCACGCCGGAGGCGCCGAGCGTCAACATCGCCGCCAGCCCGCGGCCATCGGCGATGCCGCCCGCAGCGGCGACAGGCACGCGACCGCTGGCAAGATCGACGATCGCAGGCACCACATCGAGCGTGGTGCGCGAAGCGCCGTGACCGCCCGCCTCTGTTCCCTGCGCGACAAGGATGTCGGCGCCCGCTTCCAGCGCCTGCCGCGCCATCTCCTCGTCCTGCACCTGGCAGATCAGAAGCGCACCGGCCGCCTTTATCTTTGGTGCAAACGGTTTCGGATCGCCGAATGACAGCATGATCGCGCGCGGACTTGCGGCAAGCGCGATATCCAACAGCTCCGGCTGCCTCGCCATGCTCCAGGTGATGAAGCCGATTCCGAACGGCGCGGTGCAAGATCCGAGCTTCGCCGTCTCGCGCTCCAGCCAAGCACGGTCACCATAGCCGCCGCCAAGGATGCCAAAGCCGCCGGCATCACTGACGGCTTTCGCAAGTCGCGCGCCTGCGACCAGATCCATCGGCGCCAACACAATCGGGTGACGGATGCCCAGAAGCGCGGTCAATGGTGTGTCGATCGGCATCGTTTCCCCCCGGTAATCTGGACAGTCAGATTAGGCAGCGGTAGCATTCTGTCGAAATGAATACTTGAGAACGCAACCATCTCAAATATGAAACGCAGGCCGCGACCATGGAACTGACCGACCTTCAGACCTTCGCAGCCGTCGCCCGCCTCGGCGGCATCACCCGCGCCGCTGACGAGCTGCACACCGTGCAGTCCAATGTCACCCAGAGGATCAAGGCGCTCGAAGCCGAGATCGGCACCGCGCTGTTCGAACGGCACAGCCGCGGCATGACGCTGACCGGCGCCGGACGACGCCTGCTCCCCTATGCGCAACGAATGGCCGCGCTTTCGCGCGAAGCGATGCTCGCCGCGCGCGATGATGGCGAGCCGAAGGGACCGCTCGCGATCGGCTCCATGGAGACGACGGCCGCCGTCCGCCTGCCGGTGCTGCTTGCTGAATTCCATCGCCGCTTTCCGGCCGTGCGGCTGACGCTGAAGACCGCGACCACAACCGATCTCGTGACCGCCGTGCTCGACGGCACGCTGGACGGCGCCTTCGTCGCCGGTCCGATCGATCACGCCGAGCTCACGTCCACCCTCGCCTTCCGCGAAGAGCTGGTGCTGGTCACTGCGCGCCGCTGGGCCAACCTCGCCGCCTTGCGCGCGGGCACGTCGGAATCCGGACCGACCGCGCTGGTCTTCCGCACCGGCTGCACCTATCGCCAGCGGCTCGAGCAGATCTTCACCGACTTCGGCTGGCCCTCGGCCGCGCGCTTCGAGCTCGGCACGCTCGACGGCATGGTCGGCTGCGTCGCCGCCGACATGGGCGTGACGCTGTTGCCGCGCGTCGTCGTCGAGCGCAACGCGTTGCATGCCAGCGTCAGCATCCACACGCTCGACCCATCCTATGCGCGCGCAGAAACGATCTTCATCCAGCGCCGCAGCGCCCATCAATACAGCGCGCTGCAGAGTTTCGCCGCTTGCCTTGACCAGGATGATCGGGTCATCGCGGCCTGATCGTTCCGCTCCGCGAAATACCGAAGCCATATTTCTATGACGGAGCCATCACACGTTTGGCGCGTGTGGTGCGGCATGCGTCATCAAAAATTTTTGGATCGTTCCGCGCAGCTACGTTAGTATGTGGCGCTTTCTACCAACAACCATAACGTCAACATCTGGGAGGGACTGCGATGCGCACCGCATTCGTGTTGTGCTGTTCTGTTGCTTTGTTGGCTACGGTCGGAACGGCAAGCGCACAAGACTGGACCAAGTCGAAATGGGGGCCGAACGACGAGATCGGCGCCGCCAACTACATGACACCCGAGCTCGTCGTCAAAGCCGCGTCATTGGTGAAGACCGGCAAGACCTACGCGCTCGGCATTCCCGTCGACACCAAGACGCCGGCCTATCCGCCGCGCACCTTCAAGATCACCGTCGTCCAGCCCGGACAGGCCGGCAGCTCCGGCATCGGTCCGAACAAGGCTACATACAATGACGACATCCTCGACACCTGGGTCGGCATCGGCAGCCAGCTCGACGGCCTCGGCCATCTCGGCATCGAGCATGTCTACTACAACGGCAACAAGCTCGCCGATTTCGCCGATCCCACCGGCTTGAAGAAGCTCGGCATCGAGAAGGTGCCGCCGATGGTGGCGCGCGGCGTGCTGCTCGACATGGCCGCCTATTACAACACCGACGTGGTCAAGGAAGGCACCGCTTTCAACGTCAAGGAGATCGAGGAAGTTGCGAAGAAGCAGGGCGTCGAAATCCGCCAGGGCGACGTCGTGATCTTCCACACCGGCTGGCTCAGCCTGATCGGCAAGGATGACAAGCGCTATTCCGCGGGCGAACCCGGCCTCGGGGTCGAGGGTGCCAATTATCTCACCGGCAAGGGCGTGGTCGCCGTCGGTGCCGACACCTGGGCGGTCGAGACCATCCCGTTCGAAAGCCCCAACGTGTTCGAGGTGCACCAGATCCTGCTTGCCAAGAACGGCACCTACATCCTGGAGAACATGGATACCGCCGAGCTCGCCAAGGACAAGGGGTATGAGTTCCTGTTCGTGCTCGGGCAGCCGCGCTGGCGCGGCGGCGTGCAGAGCATGATCAACCCCATCGCGATCCGCTGACGGTCTCTCCACTCGGGCAGTATGACTCGCGGCAGCCCCCCATCCCGACCTTCCCCCTTTCAGGGGGAAGATCACTCGGTTTGCGCGTGCAACGCGCAAACCGGGTGGGGATCAGCTCTCTCCTACTTGCGCCTCTGCCCCCAGCGAGCCTCGTAGCCCGGGTGGAGCGCAGCGCAACCCGGGGCATTTGCGTCAGCGTTGGCGAGCGCTCCCGGGTTACGCTGCGCTCCACCCGGGCTACTGAAGAGAGAGCTTTGCCTCCGCACTGCACCACGTGTTAAGCGCATTGTCATGCCCGGCCCTGTCCTACCCCTGATCGAAGCTGTCGCGCACTGGCCCGAGCGCGGCGCGTTGATCGGGCTCGATCTCGGAACCAAGACCATCGGCGTTTCCGTCTCCGATCCCGATCGACGGCTGGCGACCGGCGTCGAGACCATCCAGCGCAAGGCGTTCAAGGCCGACGCAGCGCGGTTGCTCGCGATCGCTGGCGAGCGCAACGTGGTCGGCTTCGTGCTTGGGCTTCCCATCAATATGGACGGCAGCGAGGGGCCGCGGGCGCAATCGACCCGCGCCTTTGCGCGCAACCTCTCAAACTTGACGACGCTGGCAATCGGGCTCTGGGATGAGCGCCTCTCGACATCGGCCGTCGAGCGCGAACTGATCGGCATGGACGTCAGCCGCGCCAAGCGTGCCGAGGTGATCGACGAACACGCCGCGATCTTCATCCTGCAGGGCGCGCTGGATCGGCTGGCAAAATTGCGGGGCGAACGCTGAAGCATGGCCGTCGTCATCGCGGCGCTGTTGCCGACATTCCTTTTGATCGTGCTCGGCTTCATCCTGAAGCGGACACTGCTCAAGCCTGAGATGCAATGGCTGGGCCTGGAACGGCTGACCTATTACGTGCTGTTTCCGGTGCTCTTGATCCAGACGCTGGTGAAGGCCGATCTGACGAAGGTGCCGATCGGCGGCGTCGGCGGCGCGCTGTTCCTCTCGGCGCTGGCGATGTCGCTCCTGTGCCTCGCGCTGCGACCGTTGCTCGCGCGCAGCGGCGTCGACGGTCCCGCCTTCACCTCGGTGTTCCAGGGCGCCACCCGCTGGCAGACCTATGTCGCGCTCGCGGTGTCGGGCAGCCTCTACGGCGATGTCGGGCTGGCGCTCGCTTCCGTGGCGATGGTCGCGATCATCCCGCTGGTCAATGTGTTCAGCGTCTCCGTGCTCGCGCACTACGCCGCGCCGCAAAAGCAATCGGCGGGCACCATCGTCATGACGGTGGTGAAAAACCCGCTGATCTGGGCCTGCCTCGTCGGGCTCGTCTTGAACGTGACCCACTTCCCGCTGCCCAAGCTCTGGCATGACGTCGCCGATGCGCTCGGCCGCTCCTCGCTCGCGATCGGCCTGCTCGTCACCGGCGCCGGCCTGCACCTCGAAGGCATGTTGCGTCCGAGTCTTGCCGCCAGCGTCACGGTGTTCCTGAAGCTGATCGCCATGCCGGTACTCGGCGTGGCGCTTGGATTCGCGTTCGGCCTTTCCGGCCCGAGCCTTGTGATCGTCGCCGTGGGCTCGGCGGTACCCACTTCCTCCTCGGCCTATGTGCTCGCCCGCCAGATGGGCGGCGACGCACCGCTGCTCGCCCAGATCATCACGCTTCAGACGATACTGGCGGCGATCACGATGCCAATTGTGATTTCGCTCATCGCGTAGCACACCCCCGTCATTGCGAGCGAAGCGAAGCAATCCATAGTGCCACTCGCGTAGGCATGGATTGCTTCGCTCCGCTCGCAATGACGGCTGAGCAAGCGGCTACGACTGCCCCGCCAGCCACAACGTCTGCAGCGTCGCCGCCAGATTGTTCAGCCCATGCAGCACGATCGTGAGCCAGGTCGAGTTAGATCGGTAGCGGAGATACCCGAACAGGAGTCCGATCGAAAAAACCTCGCTCAGGAAGAACCAGTCGTATTGCAGATGCAGCACGGTCCAGACGAGCGACGACAGCAGGATCGCGCCTCCGGGCCGCAGGGCCGTTTCCGACCAGCCGCGATAGAGGAAGCCGCGGGCGAAAAGCTCTTCTGATATCGGCGCGGCAATGCAGAATGCGACGACGAGCAGCCAAAGCGCGCCTTCGGCCTGCGCCGCCTTCAACACCTCGCCCATGAAGCCCGGCGAGGCTTCGCGGCCGAGCGCGCGCGAGACCAACTCCCACACGCCAGCCAATAACGCCAGCGCGGCCACGCCGATGGCGAAGTTCTTCCAGGAGGTCCAGCGCAGCGCGAGGTAATCGGCAAAGGAAATCCGGGTCGGACGGATCGCGATCCAGAGCGCCAGCAGCACCCCTGGCAGTCCCGTGGTGACCGAGAGCGCAATGGTCCATCCACCGCCCAGAACGTGGACGGCGGTCGCGATATCGGGCGCGCCCTGCTTCAACATGAAATAGATGACGACGGCGAGCTGCCCGAGGAACAAGCCGCCGAACACGAACAATCCCCAGAGCGTCGTACCCCAGAATTTCCACACCCGCGGCGGCGATGGAGCGATGGTCAGCGGCGGATTTTCGGGACTAAGGCTATCCACTTCTTCTCTGCGTGGCACGAGAGGGGTAGATGCCCGGGTCGAGCCCGGGCATGATGGGATGTGCGGCATTCAATGTGGCAACGCCCGCTCCAGCAGCGCGCGGATGTCGCTCTCGGCAAGCTCCACCGCGCCGTACATGCCGGCATGCGTGGTGGCGAGCCGCGTCGCTGCGAACAGTTCGGCGTGACGCGGCATCACGCCATTGAGCGCGGCGCTCGCGGCCAGCAGCGCCAGCTTTTCGACCGCAAGCCGCGCGACGCGCTCGCTGTCGGACCTGCGGAACGCCTTGCCGATGAAGGCCACCGCCTCGCTTGCGCCTGATAGCCCTTGTGTCTCCGCGGCCAACTCCTGCAGGATCGCCGCTGCGGCGTCGGCCTCACGTGACAGCGCACGCAGCACGTCGAGGCACATCACATTGCCCGAGCCTTCCCAGATCGCATTGACCGGCGACTCCCGGTAATGCCGCGCCAGAATACCCTCCTCGACATAGCCGTTGCCGCCAAGGCACTCCATCGCCTCGTAGAGGAAGCCGGGCGCGCTCTTGCAGGTCCAGTATTTGATCGCTGGCGTGAGCAGCCTCATATAGGCGGCTTCCTTGGCATCATCGGGCGTCCGGTCGAACGCACGGCACAGCCGCATCACCAGTGCAATCGTTGCCTCGACATGCAGCGCCATGTCCGACAGCACCGCCTGCATCAGCGGCTGATCGGCAAGATGCTTCTGGAACACGCTGCGATGGCGCGCGTGATGCAGCGCATGCGCGAGCCCCGAGCGCATCAGGCCGGCGGAGGCGATCGCGCAATCCTGCCGCGTCAGTTGCACCATCTGGATGATGGTGCGGATGCCCTTGCCCTCCTCGCCGATCCGCTCCGCATAGGCGCCGTGGAATTCCACCTCCGACGATGCATTGGAGCGGTTGCCGAGCTTGTCCTTCAGGCGCTGGAAGTGGATGGCATTGACCGATCCATCCGGCGCAAAGCGCGGCATGAAGAAGCAGCTCAGGCCCTCCTCGGCCTGCGCCAGCACCAGGAATGCGTCGCACATCGGCGCCGACATGAACCATTTGTGCCCGGTGATGCGATACGCATCGCCGTCGCGCGCCGCGCGCGTCATGTTGGCGCGCACGTCGGTGCCGCCCTGCTTCTCGGTCATGCCCATGCCGAGCGTCATGCCGCGCTTCTCCCACCATGGCATGAAGCTCGGATCGTAGGAGCGTGTGGCAATCACCGGCATCGTCCGCGCCAGGAGATCCGGCTGCGAGGCCAGCGCGGCGACGGCGGCGCGGGTCATGGTGATCGGGCAGAGATGCCCGGTCTCGACCTGCGCGGCGATATAGAATTTTGCTGCGCGCACCACTTCCGCCGCGCCGCCCGCGGGCTTGCCGCTGGTGGTCCAGGTCGAGTTGTGCACGCCGGCATGCGCGCTGTGCGCCATCAATTCGTGATAGGCCGGATGAAACTCGACCACATCGCGCCGGTTGCCGCGGGCATCGAAGGCGCGCAGTTTCGGCGTGTTCTCATTGGCGATGCGGCCGCGCTCCGCCATGACCGACGAGCCCCAATGCTTGCCGAATTGCGCGAGCTCGCCTTTCGCCGAGCCGCCGCCATTGGCGACCACCGCCTCCAGCAGTGGCGTGTCGAGCGTGAACAGATCGACGTCCTCGAACGGCGGCGACTGGTTGAAGACCTCGTGGGTCGAGAAGCTCGATTGGGTCATGACGCTTCCTGAAAGCCGGAACTAAAGCATGATCCGGAAAAGTGCACACCGGTTTTCCCTCGCGACAAACGCGAAGCGTTTGCGCGGAGATCATGCTCAAACAAGGAGCTAAAGCGGGATGACGATTCGAAGAAAGTCATCACGCTTTAGCGCCGCGGCGGAATCGCGAAATCATAGGCCTGACCGCCCGTGCCGGGCAGCGAAAAATGCCACCACTCCTTGGAATAGTTGACAAAGCCCTGTCGCGCCATTGCGGCGACGAGCACCCTCCGCCACCGCCGCTGCTCTGGATTGATCGAGCGTGCGGCAGTATGCGCCTTGACGTCGGAGCAATCATAGCCCGTACCCATATCGACGCTGCCTTCCGGCGCCCGCTTTTCCACTGACGCCGTGCAGTCGGCATAGTCTCGTGCGGGATCGAACTTGCCGGAATTGTCAGCGGCAAGATCGACCAGCGTCAAATCGAGCGCGGCCCCGCTCGAATGGCCGGATCGTGCAGCGATATAGCCGAGGCGGAACAGATCGACCTTCCTGAACGCCGGATTGTAGCGCTTGCCGGCCGCCGTCTCCTTGCCATCTCGCGACCATGCGACCATGTCGGCGACCGCCCGCGCCGGCCGGTAGCAGTCGAACATCTTCAGCGAGAGCTTTTGCGCCGCAAGTTCCTGCTGCACGGCCTTCAGCCTGAGCCCGACCTGGCGCTTCACCACGCATTCGGCCGCGCCGTAGCCCCTTAGCGGCCGGCCGACGAAATTGTTCGGGCCGGCATAACGGATGTCCTGGATGATCGTGGGATCGATGTCGCGCAGGAACACGAAACCACCCGGCAACTGCTGTGCGCGGGCCGGCACGACCAAGGTGACGGCGATCAGCGCGATCACGACAATTTTCACGAAACTCCCCCATCACGGCCTGGCACGGCAAGACTACGACAGACCCGGGGATAACTCATCCGTCCCCTATTCCCGCTTGCCCCGCCGACCATCCCCGCCTATAGCTCTCGCTTTAATGACCCCATCATTGAAATCGACCTTTGTCCTCGGCCACCGGCATTTGCTGGGCATCGAGGGGCTTTCCGCTGCCGACATCACCGGGCTGCTCGACCTGTCCGAGGAATATGTCGAGCTCAACCGCCAGGTGGACAAGAAACGCGCATCCCTGCGCGGTCGCACCCAGGTCAACCTGTTTTTCGAGGCCTCGACCCGCACGCAATCCTCCTTCGAGATCGCGGGAAAAAGGCTGGGCGCCGACGTCATGAACATGTCGGTGTCCTCGTCCTCGATGCGCAAGGGCGAGACCTTGATGGATACCGCCGTGACGCTGAACGCGATGCACCCGGACATCCTGGTGGTGCGCCACTACGCCTCCGGCGCCGTGGAACTCCTGGCGCGGAAGGTTGACGGTTCCGTGATCAATGCCGGCGACGGCGCGCATGAGCATCCGACCCAGGCGCTGCTCGATGCGCTGACGATCCGCCGCAACAAGGGCAGGATCGAGGGGCTTGTGGTCGCGATTTGCGGCGACGTCATGCATTCCCGCGTCGCGCGCTCCAACATTCTCCTGCTCAACACCATGGGCGCCCGCGTCCGCGTGGTCGCGCCGTCGACGCTTCTGCCGCGCGGCATCGAGCGGATGGGGGTCGAAGTCGCCCGCGACATGCGCGAGGGGCTTGACGGTGCCGACATCGTGATGATGCTGCGCCTGCAGCGCGAGCGCATGAACGGCTCCTTCGTGCCGTCGTCGGGCGAATACTTCCAGTATTTCGGCCTCGACCAGAAGAAGCTGTCCTACGCCAAACCAGACGCGTTGGTGATGCATCCGGGGCCGATGAACCGCGGCGTCGAGATCGACTCGGCTGTCGCCGACGGCGCACAGTCGGTGATCCGCGAACAGGTCGAAATGGGGGTGGCAGTGCGGATGGCGGTGCTCGAAGCGCTCGCCCGCAACCTGCCGAACGCGTGAGATCAATGCTGACCGATCGTCGTCCAATCCTGCTTGCCAATGCCCGCGTCGTCGATCCCTCCCGCGATCTCGACGGGCCCGCCGACGTTTTGATCGCCGACGGCATGATCCGCGACTCCAAGCGCGGCATCGGCGCTGCCGGCGTCCCTGAAGGCACCGACATCGTCAATTGCGCCGGCAAGATCGTGGCTCCCGGCCTGATCGATATGCGCGCCTTTGTCGGCGAGCCTGGTGCAATCCATCGCGAAACCTTTGCGTCGGCAAGCCTCGCCGCAGCCGCCGGCGGCATCACCACCATCATCTGCCAGCCGAACACCTCGCCCGTGATCGACAATTCGGCGACCGTCGATTTCGTGATGCGCCGCGCGCGCGACACCGCGATCGTCAACATCCATCCGATGGCGGCGCTGACCAAGGGCCTGGGCGGCGAGGAGATGACCGAGATCGGCCTCTTGAAGGCCGCCGGCGCGGTCGCCTTCACCGACGGCGACAAGAGCGTCACCAACGCGCAGGTGATGCGCCGCGCGCTCACTTACGCCCGCGACTTCGACGCGCTGATCGTGCATCAGACCGAGGATCCCGACCTCGTCGGCGAAGGCGTGATGAACGAGGGCGAGTTTGCGACGAGGCTGGGGCTTGCCGGCATCCCGAACGCCGCCGAGTCGATCATGCTCGAGCGCGACGTGCGGCTCGCGGCGCTGACCGGCGGGCGCTATCACGCCGCCTCCCTCACCACGGCGGAGTCGCTTGAGATCCTCAAACGCGCCCGCGATGCCGGCGCCGACGTCTCGGCCTCGGTCTCGATCAACCACGTCACGCTGAACGAGAACGATATCGGGCCCTACCGGACGTTCCTGAAACTATCGCCGCCACTGCGCACCGAGGACGATCGCCAGGCATTGGTCGCGGCGCTGGCCTCCGGTCTCATCGACGTCATCATGTCCGACCACAATCCGCAGGACGTCGAGGTCAAGCGCCTGCCGTTCGCAGAGGCCGCTTTCGGCGCGGTCGGGCTGCAGACCATGCTGCCGGCGGCCCTGCGTTTGATCCATAATGGCGAGATGGACTTCAAGACCTTGATCCGCGCGATGTCGACCCGACCCGCCGAATTGCTGGGCCTGCCCGGCGGCTCGCTGCGTGCCGGCTCGCCGGCCGACGTGATCGTGATCGATCCGGATACGCCCTGGGTGCTCGATCCGGCCGACCTCAAATCGCTGTGCAAGAACACGCCGTTCGACGAGGCCCGCTTCTCCGGCCGCGTCGTGCGCACCATTGTCGGCGGGCGGACGGTGTATGAACATGTCTAAAGCGTTTTCAAGCGAAGTGGGTACCGGTTCGCGTCAAGAAAACGCGTCAAAGAAAAGAGATACCCGCGAAACAGATCGCGGCGGGAGCGCCGGCCATGCCCTCTGACGCCTTCCTGATCGTCGCATTCCTGATCGGCTATCTCTTCGGCTCGGTCCCGTTCGGCCTGGTGCTGACAAAGATCGCCGGCACGCAGGATCTGCGCTCGATCGGGTCCGGCAATATCGGCGCCACCAATGTGCTGCGCACCGGGCGCAAGGGGCTCGCCGCCGCGACGCTGATCTTCGACATGCTGAAGGGCACGGCTGCGGTGGTGCTGGCGGGCTATCTCGATGGCCCGAATGCGGCGATGGTGGCCGGGCTCGGCGCCTTCCTCGGCCATCTCTATCCGGTCTGGCTCAAATTCAAGGGCGGCAAGGGCGTCGCCACCTATATCGGCGTGCTGATCGGCCTGTTCTGGCCGGCTGCCGCGGTTTTTGGCGCAGTCTGGCTCGCTACCGCCTTCACGACGCGCTACTCGTCGCTCTCGGCGCTGGTGGCCGCCTTCGTCACTCCGATCTTCCTGTGGTGGTTCGGCCACGCTGCACTCGCCGCGCTCGCCGCGGTGCTGACGCTCTTGATGTTCTACACCCACCGCGAGAACATCAAGCGGCTGCAGGCGGGAACCGAGGGGCGCATCGGCCAAAAGGCCTAGAATTCGCCATCAACCTGTTGAGGACCGGTCACATCCGTTCGAAATTCTCTGGCGGTACTTGGCAAATGGCGACGTTGACTGTCATCCTGCGAGTCAAACGGCGTCATACGGTTGCGTCAGATGGACGAAATCGAACAGGATAGGATTAGCGGAATGAGCGCGCGCGATGTCGCGTCGCGGCCGGTGAGCATGTCCAGTGCGAGTGCCCTGCTCGCTGCCTCCGATATCTGGTCATTCTCCGATCACACACCGGCTGCGGACAGTTCAGCGGCCAAGGCCAGCACCGAAGCCGAGCGGCCTGCCGCCCCGCCACCACCGGATACCGTCCTGAACATGCAGTCGGCGCGGGCCGACGTACCGGCGCGCTCGCCAGGCAGTAAGCCGAAAAAGGCGGATGCAGGCGAATCGCTCGTCTGGCCCCCGCGAAAATTATCGCTGGCGCTGCAAGGTGGTGGCACCTTTGCCGCCTTCACCTGGGGCGCGCTCGAGCGGCTTTTGGAAGAACCGAGTTGTGCGTTCGACACCATCAGCGGCGCCAGCGCTGGCGCCGTCAACGCCGCGCTGCTCGCTTGCGGTCTGGTGGAAGGTGGTCGCGAAGGCGCGCGCGCCGCACTCAACCGGTTCTGGATGCGGATCATGCATGAGGCATCCTTCCGCTCGCTGATGCTGGTTGGAGGATTCTCGCCGGCGGGACGCTCGGTCGCGTTCGGGCCGACGCTGCGGTCCGGCCAGTTCGATCCGTTCGATCTCGATCCGCTGCGCCAGGCGCTGGCGAGAGACATCGATTTCACCGCGTTGCAGAGTCCCGCCTGCCCGAAACTTCTGGTTGCGGCAACGCGCGTCCGCGACGGCCGGCAGCAGGTGTTTGGCAATGCCGAGATCACCGCCGACGTGCTGCTCGCCTCGACCTGCCCACCCCTGATCCATTGCGCGGTCGAAATCGACGGCGAATCTTATTGGGATGGCGGCTTTGGCGCCAATCCTCCGCTCGTTCGATTGGTCCAGGAATCCGAGACCTCCAACGTGCTCGTCGTTCAGGTCACGCCGGCGCGCGACAGCTATGTGCCGATCACGCCCGCTGCCATCGATCGCCGCCTCGACCAGATCACGGCCAATTCCGTGCTCAATGCCGAGATCGCCGCGCTGGAATGGGCGCGTCCTGCAGCAGCCCCCTCGCTGCGGCTGTTCCGGATTGCAGCGGAAGACGAGATCGACGGGCTCGCCCAGCGCAGCGCCACTGATCTGGGACCCGGCTTCATTCGCCAACTGCATCGGAGCGGGCGCAAGGCTGCCGAGCGTTTCCTGGCGCAAGACGCCGGCTCGACGCGGATCGAATCGCCGCGCAAGGCGCGCGTCGCCGAGCCTGCGCTCCTATAGTTTCGCCAGCGCCATTTCGACAAAGCGCGCCGCCGCGAGCGCCTTGGCGTCGGCGCCGAACGGCGCGATCACCTGCACGCCGACAGGCAAATTGCCCTCGGCCACATAGGCCGGCACGTTGACGCAGGGAACGCCCATCAGCGTCCAAAGCCGGTTGTAGCGGGGATCTCCGGTCGACGAGAGCCCTTTCGGCGCAGCGCCGGGCGCCGAGAGCGTCAGCAGCACATCGACATCGCCAAATGTTTCGGCGAGGGCCTGCCGCGCGCGGCCGGCGATCTCGATCGCCTCGTCATATTGAGCCGCAGTGACATCCCTGCTCGCGTCGAGGCGGCCGCGTAGCAATGGCGGCATCGCGTCATGCTTCTCGCGATATTCCCAGGCGAACGACCGGTGCGCTTCAAAATCCTGCACCACCGGGTGAAGGCGCCAGGCTTCCGCAACGATCTCAGGCAATGACAGCGCGCGCACCGAAGCGCCGGCGCGCTCGGCCGCCTGCGCCGCGATCCGCAGTGCCTCCGCGCCTGAAACATCGGGCGCACCGGCAAAGTCCTGCGCGACGACGCCGATCCGCGGCGTCGCAATCGCGTCGGGCAAACGCAGCGCTGGCCGCCCCGTCATCGCCGCCAGCGCTACCGCGAGGTCGCTCACCCCTGAAGCGAACAGGCCGACGGTATCGAGCGTCCAGGAGAAGCATTTGACGCCGACCGTCGGCAGCAGCCGGTAGGACGGCTTGATCGCGGCCACGCCGCAAAACGACGCCGGCCGGATCACCGAGCCTGCCGTCTGCGTCCCCAGCGCCAGCGGAATCATCCCGGCCGCGACCGCTGCCGCCGAGCCCGCCGACGATCCGCCCGGCGTGTGGCCATGATTGCGCGGGTTGAGCGTCGCCGTCGGATCGTTGGCGGCGAACGCCGTCGTCGTGGTCTTGCCGACGATGGTGGCGCCGGCCTGCTTCAGCATCATCACCACAGACGCATCGGCGCGCGGACGGTTTCCGCGGTAGATCGACGCCCCCATCTCGGTCGCGAGATCCGCGGTGTCGATGATGTCCTTGATCCCGACCGCAATACCACGCAGCGGCCCCGACGCTTGCGCGCGCGGATTTTCCGCCCGCGACGCGAAGGCGCCGGTCGTCTTCTCCTGCGTGTCGATCGCAGCGAGCGATTGGGCGAGCGCTGCGGCGGGCGAGAGTTCGCCCTGCTCGATGCGACGGGTAAGTTCGGCAACCGAAATCATCGGGAATTCCTCCCTTCGTTGGTCGGATTGCTTTTACGGACCGCCTCGCGATCGGGCAAGGCGCGCCAGCGAATGGCTGATCGCCGGCCCCGTTGCCTGCGCGCTGCGGTTGATCCATGCTGACGCCATGCACGACCGTCCCTCCAGGCACGAACTCGCCGATACCGAACGTCTCGACCGCCTGCGGCTGATCCGCTCGGAGAACGTCGGCCCGCGCACTTTCCGCGCGCTGCTCAAGCATTTCGGCGACGCCCGCACCGCACTCGAGCACCTGCCCGACATGGCGCGCCGCGGCGGCAGCGGTGCGGGACGCATCTGCACGGTCGAGGAAGCGAAGGCCGAGCTTGCGGCCTGCAACAGGTACGGCGTCAGCCTGGTCGCGCCGGGCGAAGCCTCCTATCCGACGCGGCTTGCCACGATCGATGACGCGCCGCCGCTGCTCGCAGTACGCGGCGCGCTCGACGTGCTGGCGCGGCCGATGATCGCGATCGTCGGCTCGCGCAACGCCTCAGGTGCCGGGCTGAAATTCGCCGCTACCCTCGCCCACGATCTCGGCGATGCCGGTTTCATCGTGATCTCCGGCCTTGCCCGTGGCATCGACCAGGCTGCGCATCGCGCCACCGTCGAGACCGGCACGGTCGCGGTGCTCGCCGGCGGCCATGACCGGATCTATCCGCCCGAGCATGAGGACCTGCTCGCGGCCTTGCTCGAACGTGGCGCTGCGATCTCCGAAATGCCGCTCGGCCATGTCCCGCGTGCCCGCGACTTTCCGCGCCGCAATCGCCTGATCTCGGGTGCGGCGCTCGGCGTCGTCATCGTCGAAGCCGCGCATCGCTCGGGCTCGCTGATCACCGCGCGCATGGCCGCCGAACAGGGCCGCGAAGTGTTCGCCGTGCCCGGCTCCCCGCTCGATCCGCGCGCCGCCGGCACCAACGATCTGATCAAGCAGGGCGCGGCGCTCGTGACCTGCGCGAGCGACATCATCAACGCGGTCCAGCCGATCATGGAGCGGCCGTTCGCGCTCGAGGCACGTGAAAGCGATGACGAGCCGCTCGATTTCGATACCGATCCGAGCGAGCGTGAACGCATCGTGGCGCTGCTCGGCCCGACCCCGGTCAGCCTCGACGACCTGATCCGGATGTCGGGCCTGTCCGCCACCATCGTTCGCACGGTGCTGCTCGAGCTTGAGCTTGCCGGCCGTCTCGAACGCCACGGCGGCGGACTGTTGTCGCTCGCGTAAGCTTTCGTAGCCCGGGTGGAGCGAAGCGCAACCCGGGGCATCCGTGTCAACGGTGAGAGCGGTCCCGGGTTACGCTCCGCTTCACCCGGGCTACGCATCCAATCTCTTCAATCGCGATCGTTGCGCGTATCGAACTCGCCTCGCGCGCGCTCGATCTCGGGCAAATGCTCGAACGCCCACTGGCCGAGCGCCTGCACCGGCCGCGCAAGCCCGCGGCCGAGATCGGTCAGCTCATAGTCGACGCGCGGCGGGATGGTCGGAAACACCGTGCGCGTGACCAGCCCGTCGCGCTCCAGCCCGCGCAGCGTCAGGGTCAGCATCCGCTGCGAGATGCCGCCGATCGTGCGCTTGAGCTCGTTGAAGCGTCGCGGCCCGTCGCCGAGCAGCATGATCACCAGCACGCTCCATTTGTCGCCGACCCGCGCCAGCACCGAGGCCACGCCACGGCAGTCACTGCCGGTATGCGGGATGGGCTCCAGCACAGGCACATGGATGTGCTTGGGTTTCACTGATGTGCTCCGGTTAGAAAAATGTGCGTTCTTGCGGGGTTTTGCCATGGTCACTCATATAGCGCCAGTTACAAACTTATACCAAAGGGTGACACCAACCATGAAACTCCTGCATCTCGACTCCAGCGTACTGGGCCCCCACTCCGTCAGCCGTCAGGTTTCCGCCGCCATCGTCGACCGGCTGCGCAAGACCCATCCCGGCATCGAGGTCACCTATCGCGACCTCACGACGACGCCGCTCGCCCATCTCTCGGGTTCCCATCTCGCCGCGAGCCAGGGAGCCACCCCCGAGGCCTCGCTGCAGGCGGACATCGCCGCAGGCCAGCAGGTCCTGGATGAGTTCCTGGCGGCCGACATCGTCGTGCTCGGCGCGCCCATGTACAATTTCACCATCCCGACCCAGCTCAAGGCCTGGATCGATCGCATCCTGGTTGCCGGCAAGACGTTCAAGTACAGCGCCGCCGGCGTCGAGGGCCTCGCCGGCAACAAGCGCGTCATCGTCGCGGTCTCGCGTGGCGGCTTCTACGGCGCAGACACGCCAGCCGCCGTCGGCGAGCATCTGGAGACTTATTTGCGCTGGGTGTTCGGCTTCATCGGAATCACGAAGCCTGAAATCATCTCCGCCGACGGAATTCAGGTCGGGCCGGAGCATCGGGAAAAAGCCGTCTCAGGCGCGCTGCAGGCCGCAGGCAATCTCGACGCGGCTTGAGCAGATCGATTTACGTCATGGCCGGTCTCGTCACCGGCCATGACGTAACTGCTAATGCCAGCCGCCTTGCTCGGCGAAGATCACGGCGACCACCGAAATCAACATGCCGATCCCGGCAAACAGGGCGACGGAAGCAAAGTCCGCGCTGTCTGTTTTCTGCGGGGCGCGGCCCGAAGTGGAGACTCGGATGGTGGTTGGCATGGCTGCTCTCCAAGCCCAATGGTCAAAGAAACTCCCTGCCCATCAGAACTGTCTTGGCAGCCACGACCAAGGTTCAACAGCTTGCACCCAGTGCGACGAAATAGCTGGCAGGCTGAACCGGCGTCCGCTTTGTTCGAAAACGCTTCAGCCGGATCATGCTCTATTGCCGCGGGCTCTGCCCCCGATAGATCGGAGCGCCGGCGGGCAAGCCAGTGGCGCCGCCATCGACGAACAGTTCCTGCCCTTGGATGTGGGCGGAATCGTCGGAAGCCAGGAACAGCACCGTTTTCGAGATGTGGTCGGGTTCGCCGAGCCCGCGCAGCGGCGTCGACCGGGCGATGCGTGCCTCGAACGCCTTTTCTGCTTCTGGGGTTGCGGTCGCGGCGCCCCAGATCGGCGTGCGGATGGCACCCGGCGCGACCACGTTGACTCGAATGCCGCGCGGCGAGAGTTCGGAGGCCATCACGCGCGCCATCGCGCGCACGCCGCCCTTGCTCGCGGCATAGGCCGAATAACCCGGATTTCCCTGCACCGAGATCACCGAGCCGTTGAGGATGACCGAAGCGCCGTCATTGAGGTGCGGTACGGCCGCCTGCACCGTGAAGAACACGGCAGTCAGATTGGTGCGGATCACCTGCTCGAAGGCCGCGAGCGTCGTGCCGCCAAGCGGCGTCTGGCCGGGAATGCCGGCATTGGCGAAGAGGATGTCGAGCTTGCCGAATTTCTGTGCGGCCTTCGCGACCGCGGCCTCTGTCGCTGCAACGTCGGTGGCATCGGCGACGATCGCAACCGCATTCGGTCCCAGTTCCTGCGCGGCCGCTTCCAGCGTCGCCTGGTTTCGCCCGGTGATCGCAACCTTGGCGCCTTCCTGAACAAACAGACGTGCGGTCGCTAGACCGATGCCGCTGTTGCCCCCTGTGATCAATGCCGTCTTGTTCGCCAGTCTCACGCTATCCTCCAGTGATCGGTCGTGGTTGCATTATTAAACTACGTTGGACAAGTAGACGATCTGGTCTTATAATGCAACTACACAAGCCTGTGATATGTTTCGACGGAGATCCTGATGGTGAAGCGGACAAGCCTTGAGGGCGCGGAATGCCCGATCGCGCGCTCGCTGGATGTGCTGGGCGACTGGTGGTCGCTATTGATCATCCGTGATGCCCTGATGGGCCGGCGCCGCTTCGGCGAATTCCAGAAGAGCCTGGGGCTCGCGAGGAACATCCTCACCGTGCGGCTGCGCGCGCTGGTCGACCAGGGCATCCTGGAATTGGTCCCCGCCTCCGACGGCAGCGTCTATCAGGAATATGTGCTGACCCCGAAGGGATTTGGGGTCTTCCCGATCCTGGTGGCGCTCCGGCAATGGAGCGAGGAATTCGACGACCATCCGGAAGAGATCGGCACCACCATGGTCGACCGCGAGCAAGGCAAGCCGGTGAAGAAACTCGCGCTCCATTCCCAGGGCGGCCGGCCCCTCTCATTCGCCGACATCACGTTGAAGCGCGGCGCGCCCAAGCGGGCGAAACGTGCGGGGGCGCTGCGCTCGCAATGACGATGTGGTTGCTTTGGGTGCGACAAAACAACTCGACGGGCAAATCACCCAAAAGTCTGTCCAGCCCTCGCGCGAAAAACATTCCGCTTCCGCCGTCGGGCAAATCAGTGATTTAACTCCGCGCGTCTCACGGCGGATGAGGGGCGGCTCGCGATCGTCACGAACGTTGCGGTGAGATGCGGTGGACGCGGGTGTTGCGACTGACGAGCGCGGCACTGGCGGACGGCGAAGTCGTGTGGTCCTGGCGCCCCGACGCTGGCGCTAAGCCTTTCGCGCGAACTTTGTTCGCGCTTGAGGTGACGGTGGCAAGAAAGCCCGGTCACCGGCTATCCGATTCACACAT
>NZ_AUEZ01000066.1 GCF_000426245.1 Bradyrhizobium sp. Ai1a-2
CGCCGATCTTCGCAACAAAGATGTGTGCATTAGATAGCCGGTCACCGGGGAGAGCACGAAGGAAACCGTAACACCATCGCGCAGGGAAAGCCGGAGTGTTTTCGGTTGAACCTGTGGTCCTACCCCCGTGCGTTTTTTGCACGGGACCCACGGGTGCAACCAGCACCCGGCTTTCCCTGCGCCCTCTGTATTCGAGAGGGTGAAACGAGACGCAAACCTCGGGCACATCATGCCGCGAGAACGCGAACGTACATCCTCACGCTATTTGAAAATTGAATCGGAATCGTAGGATGGGTAGAGCGAAGCGAAACCCATCATTCGCGCAGCTCGCGCCGAAGCCGATGGGTCCGCTGTTTGGCAATTGAATCCGAATCTCACCCCCAAAACTTCTGCAGCACATTCTCCCACAGCCACGCCCACACGATCCCGCCGACGTCGCCGAGTTGCAGCAGCACCGCCACCCACACGAACGCCGAGACGAAATTCGCGATCTGGAACGGAGGCTGCGGCATCCGCAGCATCCCGGCGACGATCGGCACTGAGGCGCGCAGGGGGCCGGAGAAGCGGCCGATGAAGATCGCGAGCACGCCCCATTTCTTGATGAACGCCTCGCCATGGACCAGCAGGTCGGGATGCCGCGAGAACGGCCACATCTTGGCGATCGAATGCTTGAACTTGCTGCCGATCCAGTAGGACAGCCAGTCGCCGAACGCGGCGCCGAGCGCGCCGGCGAGGAGCATCGGCAGGAAGGCGATGCCGCCGGATCGCATCATCGCGCCGATAGCGACCAGCACGGCCCAGGCCGGCACCACGAAGGAGAGGACGGCGAGCGATTCAGCGAAGGCGAGCGAAAACACGATCGGCGCCGCCCAGGCGCGGTGGTCCCTGACGAACTCGACGACATGCCGGCCGGATTCTTCGAGGGACATCGTACCGCCGCTTCCGATCCGCTTTGGCCATTACCGCCATTTCGCCCGGGATTTTCCGACGAATTGCCGACGCCGGACCTGCGCGCTGCGTCGAGGCGTTGGAGCGCGGGTCCGGGTGGCGCATCCCGACGTGTCGCTGTTCATCGAGCCACAAATCCGTCACCACTATGAGGCGGTGCGCAACGCACCGTTCGACGGTGGCTAAAATTGAGGCTATCATGCCGACGTGCGAAAGCGAAAGATGCAGGTCAGCATTCACGACTTTGCGCTGGCGCAGCCGGAACTTTCGCCCTAATCTCTCATTAGTTTTGCAACCTCATCCAGCAAGGGAGTGCGGGGATGGCGACGCAAATCGTGATGGACCACACTGGCGACAGCCGGCACAATTTCAATCCCGCCGACGAGAAGGCCCTGCGCGAAGCGCAAATGCGCTTCGACGCATTGATGAAGAGCGGCTACACCGCTGCGGTGCGGGACGTGTCGGGGCAGCCGACCGTGGTCCGTTCCTTCGATCCGACCGCCGAAGAGACGCTCTTCTATCCGCGACTTGTCGGCGGATAGGCCGGTCCGTCATGTCCGGCGGGTTGTCGCGGGCGTTCGCCGAAGCCGCGCGGCTGGCGCGCACGGCTTGGCGACGGTTCGTCGAATATTGCGTACTGGATGACAGCCAGTCGCGCGGCTTGGCGCTGCTGAAGGAATGGCTGACGCCCGAGCAGCTCTCGCAGTATGAGGCGAGCGGCTATTTCGACGTTGTCGGCTGCCACAGCGGCAAGCGCTACCGGATCCGGCACGGCACCGGCATGAACATCTACGAGCTCGACGAAGTCGGCCGGCTGCATGCCGGCTGGTGTTTCGTGCCTCGGGACACGCTGGTGGCCGGCGACGTCATGCTGGCGCAGAAGATCGCGCTCGAGGCCAACGAGCGCGCGGCGCTTGCGGTTGCGCGAAGCTTCCCGGTGCGCTGGCGGCCGACATAGCCGGCTGCTGCTTACCGTCGCGACAGCGGGGCAGGCGGGGGCGGCGCGGTGTTGCCGGGGCCGAGCGAGCGCTGCACCATCACGGTGTCGGCCCAGCGGCCGAAGCGATAGGCGACGCCGGGCAAGAGCCCGGCGCGGGCAAAGCCGAAACGCTCATGCAGCGCCAGCGATGCCGCGTTGTCGCTGTCGATATAGCCGATCATCTGGCGAAACCCGGCCGCCGCGCAGGCGTCGATCAGTTCGCCGAGCAGGAGGCGACCGATGCCGCGGCCGACATGGGCGTGGTGGACATAGATCGAATGCTTTACCGCATAGCGATAAGCCGGCCGCTTCCGGAACAGCACCACATAAGCATAGCCGACCACCTCACTGTTGCGGGTTGCAACCAGGTGGGGCAGGCGATGGTTGCGGAAGTTTTTGCGCCGGTCGCGGAAATCATCCGGCTCCGGCACCCCGCTGTCCTCGACGCTGTCGTCGACGCCGCGCCGGATGTGGCGGCGGTAGATCGACAGCATGGCCTCGACGTCGGCCTCGCGCGACGGCCTGACGATGATCCTCTCCTCGTTCATCGGCCGTCACTCGGAAATCACGTAGGTGAACAGGCGTACGCGGCCCGCCTCGTCGATCTCCTTGTAGACGCCCTGGATCTCGACCTCGAAGCCCGGGAACGCGTTGAACGACGCCTCGAACATCTTCAGGTAATCGGTCATCGGCCGGGTCTGTTCCGACAGCCGTTCACCCGGCACGATGGTGGCGATGCCGGGCGGGTAGACCACGAATGGCGTTGCAGCGATGCGGCCGGAAATCTCGTCGATCGGGAGATAATCGACGTCGTTGCGCACGAGGAAGCGCTGCGCTTCGCGCGGTGACATCGCGATCTCGGGCAGATGCTCGGGCAGGAACTGCTTGCGCTGCAGCGCGCTGACGTCGGCGGCGCGGAAGAAGCGGTGCATGTCGCCGCAGAGGTCGCGCAGGCGTACGCCGGCATAGCGGGCAGGCCTGCGGCGGAAGAATTCGGGAATGACGTCTTCGAGCAGTGCATTGTCGTCATGCAATTTCTTGAAGGCGACGAGTCCCGAGATCAGCGTCCCCGCCTTGCTCGCCTCGACGCCGGGCGTGAGCAGGAAGAGCAGGGAGTTGAGGTCATTCTTTTCGGCGACGATGCGGTTCTCCCGCAGATATTGCGCCACCACCGGGGCGGGGATGCCGTGCTCGGCATAGGTGCCGGTCGCATGATCGAATCCGGGCGTGAGCAGCGTCAGCTTGTTCGGATCGGTCATGGCAAAGCCCGCCGTCATCTCGGGGAAGCCATGCCAGCTATCGCCTGGCTTGAGCTGCCAGAATGCGGGATTGGTCGCGAGCTGGTCGGTGGAGATGGTTTCCCAGGCGACGTTGTGCGCCCCACCTTCGCGCGCGACATCCGGGATCATCACGCGGTCCGGCACGAACGGCTCGAAGAACCAGCGCCGCTCGGGCCTCGCCTCGTTCTCCTCGAACTCGCGGCGGGTGGCGCGGATTTTCTTGCGCAGCTCGATGCCGAGCCGGATCGTGTCATCCCATAACACCTCGCCGGAGCGGCCCTTCATCATCTGCGCGCCGACATCCAGCGAGGCGAACAGCGGATAGAACGGCGAGGTCGAGGCGTGCTGCATGAAGCTCTCGTTGAAACGCCGATGCTCGACCCGGCGCTTCTGGCCCTTGATGTGGCGGTCGCGGACGTGGATCTGGGAGGCCTGCGAGAAGCTCGCGAGCTGCTTGTGGGTCGATTGCGTGGCGATGATGCCGGGCGCCTCCGGGCCGAGGTCGGCAAGGCCCATTGCGAAGCGGCCGGCATAGATCGGATGGAACTTCATGAAGCCGGCCCAGGCCTCGTCGAACAGGATGTAGTCGCAGAGATGGCCGATCCGTTTGAGGATCATCTCCGCGCTGTGGATCGTGCCGTCATAGGTGCACTGCTCGACCACGGCGACGCGGAAGGGGCGGGGCTTCTTCCAGGCGTCCTTGTCCTTGACCAGCGGATGGCTTCGGATGCGCTCGCGCAGGGACGTCTCGTCGAGCAGGTCCCAGCGCATCGGTCCGATCAGGCCCCAGGCGTTGCGTGCGGTGGGCACATAGATGGGGATGCCACCGCCGAGCAGCAGCGCGCCGTGATGGGCGGCCTTGTGGTTGTTGCGGTCGAACAGCACGAGGTCACCGTCGGTGACCAGCGAGCCGAGCGCGACCTTGTTGGATGTTGAGGTGCCGTTGAGTACGAAATAGGTCTTCTCCGCGCCAAAGATCCTCGCAGCTTCCTTCTGCGCCCGCAGCGCCGGTCCCTCATGGGTGAGGAGGTCGCCGAGGTCGAGCACGGAATTGTCGAGGTCATCGCGGAACACGGCTTCGCCGAGATGTTCGACGAACACGCGTCCGATCGGGCTGCGGCTGTAAAACACGCCGCCATTGTGGCCGGGGCAGGTCCAGAGCTGGTTGCCCTCTTCGGCATAGTCGACCAGTGCCCCGAAGAACGGCGTCTTCAGCGTCTCCGCATATTGCTTCAGCCGGCTGATCAGGTTCTTGGCAATGAACGGCGGCGTTTCCTCGGACAGGAACACATAACCGTCGATGAAATCGAGCACCTCGACCGGCAGGTCCTCGAACCGCTTGCGGCGGATCAACAGGATGATCGGGAAATCGAGCCCACGCCGCCGCATCAGGTTGATCAGCGACGCGGTCTTGCCTTCCAGCCCCTTCTTGCCCCAGTCGACCACCATGCAGCCGATCGCCGCGTCTGTTTGCACCGCGATCTCGGCATCCTCGAGCTTGCGAGCGCGCACGACCTCGAAGCCGGAGCGCTGGATCTCGTCGATGATCTGGTTGAAGCGGATGCCCTCGAGATCCTCCGGATCGAACACGGGCGCCGCGAACAGGAAGGTGAAGCGTCGAAAATAGTCCATCGGTGTCCTCGGAATGTACCGAACGAGGAGTCGGCACATTTCGTGACAGGCAGATGACGGTGGCGCCGGCGGGGGAAAATTGTTGGCCCGCCGGACCGATGCCGCTTCAATCCGGTGCGCTTTGCCGCGGATATTCGAGCTGCACGGCGACGAAATTGGCCGTAGGTCCGCCGTAGCGTGCCTCGATCCGCTGCAGCGTCTGGTCCAGTGCCTTTGCAGGCGGCATCGACCCGACCGGTTGCAGCAACCGCTCGGCGGGCCACTGGTCCGCGACCTGATCGGGCAGGATGCGGAGGCCGTTCCGGCTCGGCTGCGCGTTCGCGGTTGCGGCAAAGGTCACCGCCCGCGAACGATAGGTCCGCGACCAGGCGTCGGCCGCAAGCGCGAGCGAGACTTCGTCGATGCCGGGCGCGAGCGCGATGCCCAGCTGCTCGCGGTTCCAGAAGGCGAGCGTGTTCTGGATCGCCGTGAGCGCGAACGGCCGTGTGAACTGGAACGCGCTGCTGTCGTGGCGGGCATCCCAACGGGGCAGGCCGATGTTGCGGGCAATGGCTTGCGCCTTCTCGCGGCCGGCGATCGCTTCGATCAGCGTGAGCGACATCGGCATCGAAGCCGTGATCCCCGTTGTGGTCGCAACACCCTGGTCAACCACAATCCTGCGATCCCTGATGTATTGGATCGTCGGATGCTTCTCGCGCAGGTCTTTCACGGAGTACCAATGCGTGGTTGCCCGCTTGCCGTCGAGCAATCCGGTGCTGGCGACCACCATGGTGCCGACGCAGACGCCGACGACGATCGCGCCCTTTTGCGCCTGCTGCCTGATCCATTGCACGACGACTGGATCGTCTTCGCGGCTCATGGCGGGGACGATGACATAGTCGGCGCCATCAGGATGTTGCGCATCGAACGCCGCGATGGTGGCGTGCGGCTCGACCTTCAGGACCGGATACAGCGTCACCGGTCCGGGTCCCGTCGCAAGCGTCACCACGTCGGCGACGTCGGCGCGCTTGAGGATGCCATAGGGCATCAGATAATCGGTGGTCTCGGTCTGCTCATTGATGCCGACGATCGCAATCAGCGGCCGCTGCCGCTTCGGCGGCTTCAACGCTGCGATGGTCGCGTCAGCCTCCTGGCTTGCGATCGGCGGCATGTTTCCAAACGCAGGTCGCGAGGGCAGCGTCAGAAGCCAGCCACCACCAATGATCAAGACAAGCGCGGCAGCGGCAAGACCGCCCCACGCGAGAAGCCGCCAGTACATTGCTTGCGTCGCTCTACGAATTCATCGCCTCGCCCCCGCCGCGCAACTTACTCGTCCAGGCCGCGCTTCGAAATGACGCAAATCCGGCAAAAACCGACACAGGGGCAACGAATGGACAGGGCGGATCCGGTGAACCTGGGTCGAAAGCCAATTGCCGAATTATTCCCCCATGTCAGGCAAGCATTGCGAAAAAATTCTCCGTTTCCTCCAGCGGAATAGAACGCGCCTCCGTAGGTCCTACTCATGCAAGCTATTTCCTTACAGGAGCTATCATGAAGAACCCATCGATCGGTTTCGCACTCGCCACCGCCATTTCGCTGGCGACGGTCTCCACGGCGCTCGCCGCACCGCCGACCAAGACCGGCACCACCACGAAGGGAGCTGTGCTGACGGACGCGAAGGGCATGAGCCTCTATACCTTTGACAAGGACTCCGATGGCAAGTCGGCCTGCAATGGCCCGTGCGCAACGAACTGGCCGGTCCTGAAGGCTGAGGCGAGCGACAAGGCGGGCGAGGGCTACACCATCATCACGCGCGACGATGGCTCCAAGCAGTGGGCCTACAAGGGCAAGCCGCTCTACACCTTCGCCAAGGACCAGAAGCCCGGCGACATCACCGGCGACGGCTTCCTCAACGGCGCCTGGCATCTTGCGCAACCCTGATCGATTGGTCAGAGCCGCGCGCGAGATGAGCTAGCGAAAGCGCGATCCACCGTTCGCGCATTCATGCATCAGCCCCGCCGTCGATCGGCTGCACCATGACCTTGACGGCGGCGGCAATTTTGAGGCCGCCGCCGCCGGACCAGCGTCTGCCGGCCCTGCGCCGAGCAGGCCAGATACAGGCTGCGTCCATCGGCAAAATGCGGGTAGAGTGGCACTTTTCCTCTATATTTTCGGAGAAGATCATGGAAACCCGCATCGATGAAATCGCTGACGGCATCTATCGCCTCTCGACCTTCGTGCCCGATATTGCCCCGCCGGCCGGCTTCACCTTCAACCAGTTCCTGGTCGTGGCTGACGAGCCGCTGATGTTCCACACCGGCCTGCGAAAGATGTTTCCGCTGAAGTTGGCAGCGGTGAGCCGGCTCGTCGATCCCGCAAAGTTGCGCTGGATTGCGTTCGGGCATTATGAGGCGGATGAATGCGGGGCAATGAACGAATGGCTGGCGATTGCGCCGAATGCCGAGGTCGCGCACGGCAGCACCGGCTGCCTGGTGTCGCTGAACGACATGGCCGATCGCGCGCCGCGGGTGCTTGCAGACGGTGACGTAATCGAGCTCGGCGGCGGCAAGCGCGTCCGCTATATCGACACACCGCATACGCCGCACGGCTGGGACGCCGGTGTGATGATCGAGGAATCGACGGGGACGCTAATGTGCGGCGATCTCTTTACCCAACTCGGCAATGGTCCCGCGTTGACCGAAGGCGACGTCGTCGGCCCGGCGATCGCAGCGGAAGATCTTTTCAGATATTCCTCCCTCAATCCCGATATGGGCGCAACCATCCGCGCGCTCGCGAGATTCTCGCCGCGCACGCTCGCTCTGATGCACGGCCCCTCCTTTGCCGGCGATTGCAGCGGCGCGCTGAACACGCTCGCCGACGACTACGACCGCCGCGCGGCCGAGCGAAGGCCTGCCACTGCGGCCTAGACTGGACCAACTAACGCGTATGCCCCCACGCCTCGTCCCAATCGGCACCGGCCGCGTCGACCACGCGGCCGTCGGCTTCGAAGAACTTGTTTGGCACCTGGAAGATCGCAAGCATCAATCCACCTTCGGGGCACCACGCGACATGGCGGCTGCCGGCTTCGCGCCAAATGAATTCGCCTGACTTCGCGGCAACGCCCTGTGCCGGGCCTTCCTTGTCGACGAGCGAGCCTTCGAGGACATAGGTCTGCTCGATATTGACGTGCTCATGGTCGGGCAACACGGCGCCCGGTGCAAAACGCATCAAGGCCGTCATCAAGCCGGTTTTGCGGTCGAACAGCAGCGTCTTCGCCTCACAGCCGGGGAAGCGGGTCTTTTGCCACTCCATGTCCTGCGGGCGCACGAGATGGGAATGCGTATCGGCAGTCTGATGCGCCTGCGGCGTCGCAGCGTCCATGACGTTCCTCCGGTTTCGTTGAACCGAAGGGATGATAGCCCAGATCGCGGCTGACCGTCACGCGAACGCTCTACCCTTCCGGCCGCAGTCCCTCATAGACCACGAATCCGCGCGCGATCGCGAGCTTTCGCAGTGCACGCGGTACCAATCTTTCCGGCGGATGCAGATAGCGCCACGAGGTCAGTTTGAAATCGGAGAGCGTGGTGGCAACGCTTTCGATCGGTGCGAGCAGGCCGGTGAGGCTCACCGGCACATGCGTGCGGTTGTTGAAAGGGAGCAGCAGCAATTCGAGATGCGCCGGCGTGCCTGCCTGGCTCAAAGCGGTGACGCCGGCGATGGCGGGCAGCATCTCCTCCGCGACAAAGGTGATGACATCTTCGATCTGGCGGCGGCACTCACCGGTGAAGAGCGCCGCAAAGCTCGTATCCTTGAGGTCGCGGCCGAGCAGGGCGCAGACGCGCGTGCCGGCGACGCGAAAGGGAAAGCCCGCCTCATGCTCGTAGGACAGCACGAAAATATCGCCGAGCCGCTCGCGGACGGCCTCGGGATCGAGGTCGCTGCGATCGGGCGCACGCGCATAACCACGCGTCTTGTCCCAATAGTCAAAGAATTCGCGGCTTCCCGGATGCTTCATTCAATAACCTTGCCCCGCGTCTGCCATGCCGGGACAGATCTGTCCCGGTTTCGCGCACACGCATTCATTCTCAGTAGTGCAGGGGAACTTTTGCAGCGTCCATGCCGCGGCCACGTTTTCGCAACCTTTCCGGCGGCTTTGCTGTGTTAACGTTAAATTAACTGTGAGCTTGGCACCGCCGATATGCCCCTCTACTGTCCGCTCATTCCCGTTCTTGCCGGCTGTTCTCCAGGGGCCGGCGGGTCCGTACACAGGTGGCGTCGAACAATCAGGTCATCGCGCGGAGAAGGGTGGGGGTGTCCTCCCGTTCCTCTTGGGCGCGACAAGACCGACAGCAGCAGAGGGCGGCCTTTCTCAGGGGCCGCCCTTATTCTTTGCTGCCTGTGCACTTGCACAATGCGGGCAAAGCCGCCTATCTGGGCTGATCGCCCATCCGCGCCGCGCTAAGGTCGCCCATCCCTTGGAATCGCCGTTCGAACCTCCGCAAGATGAACCGCCGGATCCTCCGCGCGAGCCGATCCTCACCTTGCCCGCGGCGCTGACGGCTTACATCGCGCTGATCGCGGTCATCCATTTGCGCGTGCTGCTGCCGCCGGAGTGGGAAAACTGGACCATCGACGTCTTCGGCTTCATTCCGAAGCGCTATGATTCCACGCTGCTCAACGTCACCTTTCCCGGCGGCGAGGGTGCCAAGGTCTGGACCTTCGTCACCTATTCGCTGCTGCATGCCAATCTCACCCATATCGTCTTCAATGTGCTTTGGCTGCTGCCGTTCGGCAGCGCGCTGGCGCGGCGGTTCGGCGCGTTGCGCTTCTATCTGTTCATGGCGGTCACGGCAGCCGCCGGCGCGCTCGCGCATCTCTTGACCCATGAGCATGCGATCGCGCCGATGATCGGCGCATCCGCGTCGGTGTCCGGCACCATGGCGGCCGCGATCCGCTTTGCCTTCGTCAAGGGCAGCTTCCTCTCCTTCAGCCGCGGCGACGCGGAGGCGGCGGCAAAGGTGCCGGCGCTGTCGCTGTCGCGCGCGCTGCGCGACAGTCGCGTGCTCGCCTTTCTCGCGATCTGGTTCGGCGTCAATCTGATCTTCGGGATTGGCTCGATCGCGATCGGAGCCGATGGCGCCAGCGTCGCCTGGCAGGCGCATATCGGCGGGTTTCTGGCCGGGCTCGTGCTGTTCTCGCTGTTCGATCCGGTGCCGCCGGAACGCCGTCATGCTGCAGATGCGTTGTCGCCTGGCGGGCCGGACCGCGTCTGATCGCCGCTTGCGGCTTACGGCAATTTCATCCATCATTGATCGTTAGTTGTGACGCAAGCTGCCGCCTCTTGCGCTGCACGATGGCCGCGCTTGTTGCCCACCGCGCCGGAAACGAAAACTGCGCGGAACTGTTGATTGAGAACTCACGAACGATGTCACGCCTCCTGGTTGGGGCGCGGCAAGGATTCAGGAGGCGGCAATGACGGTACGTTCCATTCTCGATTCCAAGGGTCACCAGATCACGAGCGTCCCGCCGGAGGTCACTTTGACCGATGCGATCAAGACGCTCGGCGAGCGCAAGATTGGCGCCGTGCTGGTCATGAAGGAAGGCCGTATCGAAGGCATCTTGTCGGAGCGCGACATCGTTCGCGTGCTCGGCGAGCGCGGCGCCGGTGTGCTCGATGAGCCAGTCGCCGCGGTGATGACGCGGAAGGTGGTCAGTTGCCGGGCTGCCGACACCGTCGCCGGAATCATGGAAATGATGACGCTCGGAAAATTCCGTCATCTCCCCGTGCTTGAGGACGGTCGCGTGGTCGGCCTGATCTCGATCGGCGATATCGTCAAGCGCCGGGTCCAGGAATACGAAGCCGAGCAGGAAGCGCTGCGCGACTACATCAAGACGGCCTGAGATCTATTCGTTGGTCTCGTCGGGGACTGCGCCGGTAGCCGTCGTCGTTGCCGGCGGCACCAGGATGTCGATCGCTTCCTGGATCGACTCGATTGCGCGCTCGGCGGCGCGCGTGCCATGCGCGATCAGTTCATCCGCACGATGGAAGTCAAACCAGCCGATCTTGCCGACCCGCGGCGAGATCAAGAGGTCCGGCGGATCGCCGGCGAGGCGTGCGCGGGTGATGCGGTCCTGCATGATGTTGAAGGCGTCGACCATCACGGTCGAGATACCCGGCCGCGTGCTGCTGCCGAAGAACTCGCGCTTCATGGTGCGCTCGGCCGAGAAGAACTTGCCGAAGCGGCGTTTCGGCGGGACAGGATCCGGAACGACCTCGGGCACAACGGTGACCTCGGTCGGCTGGCCGTGCGCATAGATCGTCGTGGAGTGGTTGAACACGTCGCTGGAAAGGTTGGCGGCGATCACGATCTCCGCGCCGAACGCGCGCGCCGCCGATACCGGCACCGGGTTGACCAGTGCGCCGTCCACCAGCCAGCGATCGCCGACCAGGACCGGGGCGAAAATGCCGGGCAGCGCGTAGGAGGCGCGCATCGCATCGACGACGCGGCCATGGGTCAGCCAGATCTCATGGCCGGTGCGCACCTCGGTCGCGACGCTAGCAAACTTTATCAGCAGATCCTCGATCTGGGTCTGGCCGATCGCGGACTCGAGTTCGGCGGCAAGCTTGGAGCCGCCGATCAGGCCCGAGCCGTTCAGGCGGATATCGAGATAGCTGAAAATGTTCCGCGGCTGCAGGCTGCGCGCCCAGGCCTCCAGCGTATCGAGATGGCCGGCTGCGTAGGCGCCGCCGACCACGGCGCCGATCGACGTGCCGACCACGACATTCGGAATGATGCCGTGGGCGATCAGCGTCTTGACGATCCCGATATGCGCAAAACCGCGCGCGGCGCCGCCGCCCAGTGCCAGCCCGATCACGGGCCGCCGCTGGGCGCCAAGGCCTAGCTTGTCGGAGCCATCGGCGCTCTTGCTCCGGCCCATCCAGCTGTCCAACACTCTGAGTTCTCCTGCCGGCGCGAGATTAGGCTCCGCGACGAGGCGCCGCCAGAATCGTTCGCATGCATGGTTTATGCCCCAGCAGCATAGCGCCTAGGCAGGGATTGTGACTTGAGCGCGACAGCGGGCGCGCGGAGCCGGATTCCCATAGCTGCAATGCAGTATAGCTGTGGAGGCTTGAATTTGCCGCGTTTTCGTTGAAAAGCATCGTTCCATGACTCTTTGGGGCGATCGCATCGGACGATGCGGGCGGGGCTGGGTGCTTCGCCCGGCGATTTCGTTCGCCGTAGCCCTGGTTTTGGCGGTTCCGACCGCCGTTTCGGCGCAATGGTTTGGTGAGAGGCCACCCCCGGTACCGCCGGCTGCGGTTCCCGGTCCCGGGCCCGCGATCAACCTGGCGCCGCCTTCCGGGCCGGGGTCGGCGCCGAACCTGCCGGCGCCGTTGACCCAGCCGACGATCATGCAGCCCTCGACCGCCACGGTCCCGCCGGCCGGACCGCAGCCGGGGGCGCAGACTGCGAACCAGGCGGTGCTGTCGCTGACCGCCCGCTACGGCAAGGATCTGCCGGTCATCAATAATGGCCTGGTATGGCGGGTCTTTGCCGACAAGCCGGATGACAACGGTACCTTCAAGCTGGTCCGCGAGGACCGCGGCGCCACGCCCAACCTCGTGTTGCCGCCGGGCAATTATGTGGTCCACGTGGCGCTCGGCCTGGTCAGCGCGGTGCGCGCCGTGAGCCTGAAGTCGGAGACCGATCGCGAGTCCTTCATCCTGCCGGCGGGCGGGCTGCGGATCGAAGGCCGGGTCGGCTCCAGCAAGATTCCGCCAAACCAGATTTCGTTTGCGATCTACAAGGGCAGCCAGTTCGACGGATCGGACCGCAATGCCATGATCCCGAACGTGGCTGCCGGGGACGTGGCGCTGTTGCCGGAGGGGACCTATCACATCATCTCGAACTATGGCGACGCCAATTCGGTGGTGCGCTCCGACATCCGCGTCCAGGCCGGCAAGCTCACCGACGCTACTGTCAGCCACCGCGCGGCTGTCATCACGCTGAAGCTCGTCAGCGAAAAAGGCGGCGAGGCGCTGGCGAATACCGCGTGGTCGGTGATCACGCCGGGCGGCGACGTCATCAAGGAATCGATCGGTGCATTCCCCCGCGTCGTGCTCTCCGAAGGCGAATACCGCGCGATCGCCAAGAACGAAGGCAAGGTGTTCGAGCGCCCCTTCAACGTCGTCAACGGCGTCGACGGCGAGGTGGAAGTCATCGCGCGCTAAATGCGCGTAAAATTTTCAGTGACTGTCATAGTCTCTAACGCACACTAACCAAGATCTGACTTAGAACTGTCATAATGGCGCCGGCGCTCCGTCGCCTGCGCAATCTTTACATTGCTTTAAGCGAGCCTGATTTGGATGCGGGCGGGGATTGGAGCATGAAATCGGACAGGGGAAGCCGGTTTTCCCTCGCGACAAACGCGAAGCGTTTGCGCCGCGATCATGCTCGAATGTGAAATGAGGTCGTGATCCGAATTTCGTCGGCTCATGATTTGGGTGTTCGGGGCGCGTCATGAGTGCGGCGAAGAAGTCGTCGGGAAAATCCAACATAGAAATGTTCGGCGACGTTCCGATTCTCCAGCGCAAATGGCAGGCCGCATTGCGTCCGGGTGACCGGTTGCCCCGCTATGAGGACGTGATGCTCGGCAGCCTTGGCCGGCTCGCCGATCACATCGTGCTGCTGAAGGAAAGGGGCGGCGCGCTCGCCGTTTCGCAACCCGGCCGCTACATCCAGCAATGGCTCAATGACGACCGCTGGGACATGGCGCTGAGCGAGCTTTCGCCGGATTGCGCGACCGCGCTCGGCGAAGCCGCCGCCAATGCGGCGCTCAATCACCGGCCCTATCTTGCGACGGCGCATTGCGTGCGCGACGGCCTGGTCCGCACCTATGACGTGCTGGCGCTGCCGACTTTCTCGCGCTGGGGCGGCACGCTGATCGGCGCTTACGTCAACGAGCGCGGCATGCAGTATAATCTGCTCGACACGATCTTCGCGGCGACCGATGAAGGCCTGTTGTCGCTGGCTGCCATCCGCGATCCGCGCGGCGAGCCGTTCGATTTCCAGATCGTCCATCTCAATCAGGGGGCTGCGAGGCTCTTGAAGCGGCCCGGGCACGAGCTGCTGTGGCAAAGGCTGAGCGCCGGCGAAAGCCTGCTCAGCACTGCGGAGGTGACCGAGCGCCTGCGTGAGACCCTCCGCCGGACCAGCGGGACCCAATTCGAGATCGAGAGCGAGGACCGCTGCCTGCGGCTCGCCGTCACCGCCTTCGGCGATTTGCTTTCGCTGACCTTGTCCGATGTCACGGCGCTGAAGCGTCGCGAGGTCTCATTCCGCCTGCTGTTCGAGAACAACCCGATGCCGATGTGGGTGTTCGACGCCGCCACGATGGAATTCCTCGGCGTCAACGACGCCGCGGTCCAGCATTATGGCTATCCGCGCGAGAAATTCCTGAGCATGAAGCTGCGCGAGCTCTGGCCGGAGGACGAATGGGCCTCCCACAGCAAGGCGCTGCAGGAAATCGGCGACGTCTATCATTCAAGCCGCGACTGGCGGCACATCAAGGCGGATGGCAGCGAAATCCATGTGCTGACCTTTGGCCGCCGCGTTTCCTTCGACGGCCGCGACGGCTATCTCGTGGCGCTGGTCGATATCACCGAGCGGCGCAAGGCCGAGGCGCGCATTGCCTACATGGCCCATCATGACGGCCTGACCAGTCTGGCGAACCGGGATTTCTTCCAGGATCGCCTGCGCGAGGCGCTGCAGCGGAGCAAATCGGGGAGCAAGCGCGTTGCGGTGCTGTGCGTCGACCTCGACCTGTTCAAGCACGTCAACGACTCCTTCGGCCACGCGATGGGCGACCGGCTGCTGAAGCAGGTCGCCGAGCGGCTCACGGCCGACATCACCGGCAACAATCTGGCCGCGCGGCTCGGCGGCGATGAATTCGCAATCGTGCTCTGCGATGTCACGCCGAACGAGGCGAGCGATTTTGCCGAACGCCTGATCGGGACGCTCAGCGCGCGCTACGACATCGACGGCATGGAGGTGGTGGTCGGCGCGAGCGTCGGCATCGCGCTGTCGCCGGGCGACGGCACCAGCTCGGAGGAACTGATGCGCAACGCCGACATGGCGCTCTATCGCGCCAAGTCGGACGGCGGCGGCGTGCATCGTTTCTTCGAGCACGAGATGGACCGCCAGGCGCAGAAGCGCCGCGACCTCGAGCGCGACCTGCGCCACGCTTTCGCCAATGGCGAATTCGAGCTGCACTACCAGCCGCTGGTCGACATCGCCTCGGACAAGATCAGCGGGTTCGAATCGCTGCTGCGCTGGCACCATCCGGAGAAGGGCATGATCTCGCCGGCCGAATTCGTGCCGGTCGCCGAAGACATCGGCCTGATCGTCCAGCTTGGCGAATGGGTGCTTCGCGAAGCATGCTCGGAAGCGATGAAATGGCCCGAGGAGATCAAGGTCGCGGTCAACCTGTCGCCGGTGCAGTTCCGCAGCCGCAATCTGGTGCAGGCGGTGATCTCGGCACTGGCGCATTCCGGCCTGTCGCCGCGGCGGCTCGAACTCGAGATCACGGAGTCGGTGTTCCTGGCCGAGACCGAAGCCAATCTCGCGATCCTGCATCAGCTCCGCGAGCTCGGCGTCAGCATCTCCATGGACGATTTCGGCACCGGCTATTCCAGCCTCAGCTATCTGCGCAGCTTTCCGTTCGACAAGATCAAGATCGATCGTTCCTTCGTCAAGGATCTGGCGCGCCGCAGCGATTGCGTGGCGATCGTGCGCGCGATCTCCGGCCTCGGCCGCAGCCTGAACATCACCACCACCGCCGAGGGCGTCGAGACGGTCGATCAGCTCGACTGGCTGCGCGCCGAAGGCTGCAACGAGGTGCAGGGATTCCTGTTCAGCGCGGCACGGCCGGCGGACGAGATCGCAACGCTGTTGGCAGGCTTTGCCGGGCGCGCTTCGAAGGCGGCGTGACGCGGTCTGCGGCGCGGCCGTCTTTGCCGCAAATATGTCGGCTCATGGCGATATTGGGCGCGGGCCATGACCATCGCTCCAGGACGTCGTGTGATCCGGCTCGCTGTGCTGCTCCACCTGCTTGCGGGCGTCGTCTGCACGCCGTTCGAGGTCGCCGCCCAGTCGGACAACGCGACGGCCGTGCAAGAGATGTTTGCCGGCGTCACGGTGCGCGCGCCCGATGCGTTCTATGATCCGCCCGCGCAAGTGCCGGATAAACCAGGCGTGCTGCTGCGCAGCGAGCCGCTCCGGGATGTCAGGCTGCCGGCCGGCATGCGGGGCTGGCGCATCCTCTATACGACCACGGTGAACGACACCACGCGCGCAACCGCCATGGCGACCGTGTTTGCACCGGTCGATCCGCCCGCGGGTCCGCGTCCGGTGATCGCCTGGGAGCACGGCACAACCGGCCTGCAGCAGAGGTGCATGCCATCGCTGATATCGGCCCCGACCCTGGGGATTCCCGCGCTCGATCGGATCGTGCGGGCAGGCTGGGTGATCGTCGCCTCCGACTACTCATTCGCCGAGAAGGGCGGCCCGCATCCCTATCTCATCGGTGAAGGTGAGGCGCGGGCCGCGCTCGACTCCATACGCGCCGCACAGCAGATGCCCGAGCTGACGCTCGATGCGCGCACCGTGGTGTGGGGCCATTCGCAGGGCGGCCATTCGGCGTTGTGGACCGGTATTGCCGCTCCGCGCTACGCGCCGGAGATCGAGATCGCAGGCGTTGCCGCGATCGCGCCGGCTACGAATTTGCGGAACATCATTGCCATGAACCAGGGGATCGACAAGCGGCTCGGGCCCTATGTTGCGCGCGCCTACAGCCGCTTCTATCCCGACATTACCTTCGAGCAGGCGATTCGCCCCGAGGCGCTAGCGGCCGCGCGCGAGATCTCAGGCCTGTGCGGCTTCCTCCCGGCGGAGGAGCCGGTGCGGGCGGCAGTGCTCACCACGACCTTCGAGGGGCCCGCATTGGCCACACGCACCGACGTGGCGCTTTCCGCAAGGCTCGCGCAGAACGATCCCGACCATCCGATCCCGGCGCCCCTCGTGATCGCGCAGGGCGCCGAGGACGACGTGGTGCCGCCGGCGGTGACCGCCGGCTATGTCGAGGAGCGATGCGCCGCCGGCCAGCGGCTCGAATATTGGACCTTCGCAGGTCTCGACCACGGCATGGTCAAGCCGGGCTCGCCGCTCGAGGAACCGCTGATGGCATGGACCGCGGCGCGCTTCGCAAACCGGCCGCCGCCAGCGGGCTGCAGACGTATGTCGTTCTGACGCGCTGTGCTTGGGTGAGGTCGAACTATATCCACGATCTATGCTGTGCTCCCTCTCCCGCCTGCGGGAGAGGGCTGGGGTGAGGGTGCCTCCGCATTGGGACTCCCTGAGTGGAGAGAGCCCTCACCCGCAAGCGGGAGAGGTCGGAAGTCACGTCAGAACCGCGTCACGATATCCGACAGCGCCGGACGAGGGCGGTCTTCGCTCGGCCTGGTTGGCTTGCCGATATGGACAAACCCTGCGAGCTTCTCGTCGGGCTTCAGGCCAAGACCGTCGAGCACATCGCGGTCGAAGGCGAACCAGCCGGTGAGCCAGCAGGCGCCATAGCCCAGCGCAGTCGCCGCGGTAAGGATATTCATCGCGCTGGCGCCGGCGGAGAGTTCCTGCTCCCACGGCGGCACCTTCGGATGCGGCTTGGTGAAGCTGACGACGCCGATCACCAGCGGCGCATCGGTGAGCCGCCGTTTCTCCACCTCGATATCGGCCGCCGGCGCGCCCGGGTTCTTCTTGGCGAACACGCTCGCGATCACGTCGCCGGCGCGGTTGCGCGCCTCGCCTTCGAACACGATGAAGCGCCAGGGCGCGAGCTTGCCGTGGTCCGGCACCCGCGCGCCGATCGTCAAAATGGTCTCGAGCTCGGCCGGCGAGGGGCCGGGCCCCGTCATCTCGCGCGGCTTCACCGAGCGGCGGGTTTTGAGGAGTTCAATGGCGTCGGGCACTGCGGCTTTCCCTTAAACTGGAGCATGACCCTGGAAACGTCGGGGTCCGGTTTTCCGGAACGGATCAATGCTCAAATCGGTCGCGGACTTTCTTGCCACGAGATAGGGGCGAATGCCCGCGACCGGAAGCGAGTTTAGATGGATTAAAGCATCAGGATAGCGACTTCGCCCGCTTGATGTCGGGCGGCGTCGCCTCGTCGACCAGCGCGGCGAGCGCTTCGGCCGTCGGGATCACGGTCTGGCGCTCACTGCCGAGACGACGGACCGAGACCGAATGGGTCTCGGCTTCCTTCTTGCCGACCACGAGCAGCGCCGGAATCTTCGCCAGCGAGTGCTCGCGGACCTTGTAGTTGATCTTCTCGTTGCGCAGGTCGATCTCCACCCGCAGACCCGCACGGCGCGCCTCAGCCACCACCTGCTTGGCATATTCGTCGGCCTCGGAGGTGATGGTGGTGACGACCACCTGCACCGGCGCCAGCCACAGCGGGAAATTGCCGGCATAGTGCTCGATCAGGATGCCGATGAAGCGCTCCATCGAGCCGCAGATCGCGCGGTGCACCATCACCGGCGCCTTCTTCGACCCGTCATGGTCGATGTAGAACGCGCCGAACCGCTCCGGCAGGTTGAAGTCGACCTGCGTCGTGCCGCACTGCCAGTCGCGGCCGATGGCATCGCGCAGCACATATTCGAACTTCGGCCCGTAGAACGCGCCTTCGCCCGGATTGATCTCGGTCTTGATGCGGTTGCTGCCCTTGGCCTTGATCTCCGACAGCACGGTCGCCATCACACGTTCGGCATGGTCCCACATCGCGTCGGTGCCGACGCGCTTTTCCGGCCTCGTCGAGAGCTTGACGGTGAGTTCGCCCTCGAAGCCGAAATCGGCATAGGTCGACAGGATCAGGTCGTTGATCTTCAGGCACTCGTCGGCGAGCTGCTCCTCGGTGCAGAACACATGGGCATCGTCCTGCGTGAAGCCGCGCACGCGCATCAGGCCGTGCATCGCGCCCGACGGTTCGTAGCGATGCACCACGCCGAATTCGGCAAGCCGCAAAGGGAGGTCGCGATAGCTCTTCAGGCCATGCTTGAAGATCTGCACATGCCCCGGACAGTTCATCGGCTTCAGCGCGAACCAGCGCTTGTCCTCGGCCTCGTCGCCGGCGGACTGCGCCGCGAACATGTTCTCGCGGTACCAGTCCCAATGGCCGGAGGTCTCCCACAGTACCTTGTCGAGAATCTGCGGCGCGTTGACCTCCTGGTAGTCGCCGGCGAGGCGGCGGCGCATATAGGCGATCAACTGCTGGAAGATGGTCCAGCCCTTCGGGTGCCAGAACACGACGCCCGGGCCTTCCTCCTGGAAGTGGAACAGGTCGAGCTCGCGGCCGAGCTTGCGATGGTCGCGCTTCTCGGCTTCCTCGATCTGCTTCAGGTAGGCGTCGAGTTCGTCCTGTTTCGCGAAGGCCGTGCCGTAGATGCGGGTCAGCATCGGATTGTTGGAATCGCCGCGCCAATAGGCGCCCGCGACCTTCATCAATCTGAACGCGTTGCCGATCTTCCCCGTGGAGGTCATGTGCGGGCCGCGGCAGAGATCGAACCAGTCGCCCTGGAAGTAGATCTTGATCGGCTCGTCGCCGGGAATGGCGTCGACCAGCTCGACCTTGAACGCCTCGCCCTTGTCGCGGAACACCTGCTTGGTCTTCTCGCGATCCCAGACTTCCTTGGTGAAAGGTTTGTCGCGCGCGATGATCTCGCGCATCTTCTTTTCGATGGCGGCAAAATCTTCCGGGGTGAACGGCTCGTTGCGGAAGAAGTCGTAGTAGAAGCCGTTCTCGATCACCGGGCCGATCGTGACCTGGGTGCCCGGCCACAGCGACTGCACGGCTTCCGCGAGCACATGGGCGCAATCATGCCGGATCAGTTCCAGCGCGCGCGCGTCGTCGCGCGAGACCAGCTCGATCTTGGCGTCGTCCGTGATGGGATCGTTGAGGTCATACAGAACGCCATTCAGCGCCATTGCCACCGTGCGCTTTGCCAGCGAGGGCGAGATGCCCTGGGCGACGTCGAGACCGGTGATATCCCTGGGGAATTCGCGTTTCGCTCCGTCGGGGAAGGTGAGGGTGACTTTCTCGACCGGCTGGGCGGGCTTGAGATTGGCGATGCTGTACTGGAATCCGGACTCGGACTTGTGGTCGTCGGACATGTCATTCTCCTGTGGCTCACTCCTGCGAACGAACGCAGGTAAGCGGAAAGCAGCGATATAGCAGGCGATTGGGCTGGCGCAATCCGGCAATATCAAGAAATCGGCGGGGAATTGGCCTGGCTGCGCTGATCTCCGATCGTGATCTCCGCCCGCCGAGAGCGCGTTTTACAAATGTGTCTTTTCTTCTTCGCCCGGCTGGTTTACATGCACCTGCATGAAAATGATATCCGTGACGCGCCGCTTCGCGCCCACCTCCCTGATGCTTGGAAATATCGTCACCGGCTGTTCCGTGCTGGCGCCGGCAGGGATGCTTCCGGAACTGTCCAGCGCGCTGGACGTCTCGATTCACACCGCGGGGCTCCTGATTACCTTCGGTGCGATGGTCTTGTGCATCGGCTCGCCGCTGACGGCATGGCTGACCAGCCGCATCGATCGCCGCACCTTGCTCGGTGTGACGCTCGCAGTGCTCACGATCACCAATCTCGCCTCTGCCCTGGCGCCTGATTACGCGAGCCTTCTGGCCATTCGCCTCGTCATGCTGGCGATCGGCGCGCTCTATACGCCGCAGGCGGCCGGCACCGGCGCGCTGATCGTGCCTGGCGAGCGGCGCGGCTCGACCATTGCTTATATCTTCCTCGGCTGGTCGCTCGCGGCTGCGGTTGGGCTGCCGCTGATTACCTTCATCGCAAGTCATTTCGGCTTTCGCGCCGCCTATGCCGGCATCGCGCTGGTCGGCTGCGTGAGCTGCGCGCTGCTGTTGTGGCGATTGCCGCGCGGATTGCTCGGGGCGCCGGTCGATCTGAAGACCTGGACCGAACTCGGTCGCAACCGGATGGTGCTGGTGCTGCTGGCCATCACGACGCTGCAGATGTCGGGCCAGTTCGTGGTCTTCACCTTCATGGGGCCGTTGCTGACAAGATTGACGGGTGCCGGCCCCAATGGGGTCGGGCTCGTCTTCGGCCTTTACGGTGTCTGTGGCTTCATCGGCGTCATGATCGCGACCCGCATCGTCGATTCCTGGGGGCCGTATCGGACGTCGGTGCTGTTCACCTCACTGATGCTGACCGGCGTTGCCGGATGGGCGCTGAGCGCGGGTGTCTATGCGTTGATGGCCGTCTCGGTTGCGATCTGGGGACTCGGCTTTGCCTCCACCAATTCGATGCAGCAGGTGCGGCTGGTGGCTGCGGCGCCGGCGCTTGCATCGGCGTCGGTGTCGCTCAACACCTCCGTGCTCTATATCGGGCAGGCGATCGGCTCCGCGATCGGCGGCGCGTTGTTCGCGCACGGCTGGCTGCACGGCGCAGGCTATGTCTGCGCGGCTTTCGTGGCGCTGGCGCTGACGACCGTGGTGCTGACGAGGCCCCGCCGCGCAGTGTGAACTAGCGGCTCGCCGATGCAGGGGCGCTTGCGATCCGCGCAAACGATGCGGGTCCCGCCATCTTCGCCAGCACTTCCTTCACCGGGTGCTGCGTCCAGGCCAGCGTGACGTAATCGCGGTGGGTGATGCCGTCGGGCGTCTGCACGAACACGACGCTGCCGGGCTGCAGTGGACCGTCCATGCTCTCGCGGACGCGGATGCCCTTGTTCCTGAGCATCGTCATCAGTTCCTGGTCATGCCGCTTGGTGTAGCGGGTGTAGGAGCTCACGAAAAAGCCGGTGCGGTTGTTCTCGATCCAGGAGGCGAACTTGTCGAGTTCGCCATAGACCGCATCCAGCAGCACCACGCCGCGCACGCGGCTGGTGGCGCCGCCGACGTCGAGGCTCCAGGCGGTCGGCAGGAAGCCGCCGCTATAGCCGACGATCACGACCGGCATGTTGGCGAAGGCTGCCGCCGATTTGGGGTCGCCTGAGAGGCGGGCGAGGTGGGAGGTGGATTCGTCGAGGAAGCGCTTGAAGCCGCCCGGCTGCCAGAATTTTCCGGCGCTGGAATCGGCGGCGTCGACCGCCATCTGCGGCGCCAGCAGCACCGCGTTGACGCCGGAGTCCGAGATCTGCTGCGGCACCAATTGGCGGTCGCGCACGTCGCGTTCGAGCGTTGCGCCATTGCCGTGGAAGAACACCACGATCACGCCCGGCTTGCCGACGTCGAAATTCTCGGGGACGTGCATCAGCACGCGGCTGTCATTGTAGGTCTCGTCCTGCCAATAGACGCGGCCCGAAAGGCTGCGATGGCCCTTGCGGCTGCCGTTCGTGACATTGAGGAACGGCGCATCCGAGCGCGGATTGTTGCCGAAATAGGGGAAGGCGGAGGATTTCATGCTGACCAGCGTGGTCAGCTCGTCGCGCTCGCTCGGCTTCGGCAGATTGAGCGTGGGTGTCAGCGAGGCCACCCGGACCCGGACCGGCGCGGGACGCTGCGGCTGCGGCTCCGCTGCCGTCGCCGTCGCGGCGGCCTGCCGCTGCACGAGGCTTTCCTGCGCGGTCGGGAAGCGCTCCTTGAACGATGGCGCCGGGAAGCGATCCACAAAGGTATCGCTCGAGACGGCCTGGGTGTTCGCAGCCAACGCGGTGGCGCTGGGCGCTCTGCCGCATTGAGCCAGCAGGCTGGCGAGCGGCAGAAGCAGCGCGCAGGTCACGATCCGGCGCCGTGGTGACGTCGGCATGCGCGACCGCACGGCCGGGGATATTGTCCGGTCCGCGCGATCACACTTCTGGAACGCTGGGTTCTTCGCCCCGATCATCCCACCCACTACCCCGAAACTCGCGGCAAACGCCGAATCTGAGCGCACCGGTGTTTAGGTGACGTTAAGCCTCCGGAAAATTTCCCCATCCGGAAGCAGCAAGAAGACCATCCAATCGTGTCGCGATTGTGGGTCGTCTCCCGTGTTTACACAAAGGCTGGCCCTTTGAAGGCAACATTTGGGTATTATGATACCCAAATCTTGGCGGCAGTTAGATGCTTGTTAACGTTGCTTGAATTGGCCGTTTTCCGCCTGCACGATGAGAATCGTCGAAGCACGTGGCGCTGAAGGTACGGTCCGATATGGCGGCATCACACACGGGCAGCGCGGCATGGTCCGGCTCGCTCCCCGGCAGCGGCTCGACCGTTTCGGTCCTGGTGGCCACGGCCATCGTGGTCGCCGACATGGTCGGCGTCGGCGTTTTCACCAGCCTCGGCTTCCAGGTCAAGGACATCCCGTCGGGCTTCTCGATCCTCTTGCTGTGGACCGTCGGCGGCATCGTCGCGCTGTGCGGCGTGTTTTCCTACGGCGAACTCGGCGCGATGTTTCCGCGCTCGAGCGGCGAGTACAATTTCCTCAGCCGCGCCTATCACCCGGCGTTCGGATTCGTCGCCGGCTGGGTGTCGGCGACCGTCGGGTTCGCCGCGCCGGTCGCGCTCGCCGCGATGGCGTTCGGCGAATACGGCAAGTCGGTCCTGCCGGATGCGCCGCCGCTCGCGCTGGCGCTCGGCGTGGTGTGGCTGGTGTCGATCGTCCAGCTCACCGGCGTCAAGCACTCCTCGACCTTCCAGCTGGTCTCGACCATCCTGAAGGTAGTGCTGATCGTCGCGTTTCTCGTCTCCGGATATTTGATCACGACGCCGCAGCCGATCTCGTTCGCGCCGACTTCGGCCGATCTCGCCCATATCGCCAGTGCGCCGTTCGCGATCAGCCTGGTGTTCGTGATGTATTCATTCTCCGGATGGAACGCGGCGACCTACATCATCGGCGAGATACACCTGCCGGAGCGCAATTTGCCGCGCGCGATGCTGTCCGGCACGCTGATCGTGCTCGTGCTCTACGTCGCGCTGAACGCGGTGTTCCTGCACACCGCGCCGATCGACAAGCTTGCCGGCCAGCTCGACGTCGCCCGCATCTCCGGCAGCTATATCTTCGGCGAGGTCGGCGGCCGCATCGTCGGCGCGATGATCTGCGTCGGGCTGATCTCCTCGATCAGCGCGATGATGTGGATCGGTCCGCGGGTGATGATGACCATGGGTGAGGACATCCCGGCGCTGCGGATCTTCGCCCGCCGCTCGACCAGCGGCGCGCCGGCCTATGCGATCCTGTTCCAGCTTGCGGTGGCGACGCTGATGCTGTTCACGCGCAGCTTTGAGGCGGTGCTCGACTTCATCCAGTTCGCGCTTCTGTTCTGCTCGTTCTTCACGGTGCTCGGCGTGATCAAGCTGCGCATCACCGGTCCCGACCTGCCGCGGCCTTACCGCGCCTGGGGATACCCGGTCACCCCTGCGGTTTTCCTGCTCGTGACCGGCTTCATGATGTACTATCTGTTGACGGACCGCCCGCTGCAGTCGGCGCTTGGTACCTTGATCATGCTTTCCGGCCTTTTGATCTACGCCGTTTTCCGCAAGGGGGCGGCTGGCCCGGCGATGTCAGGAGCATCGGGTCACGAATGAGGATGTCCTTATCATTGAAAGCTGTCGTGCTTGCTTTCGCGTTCGTGCTCGCCGCGCTGCCGGCGCGTGCCGCCGACACCGCGACCGTCGACGACACCGCGCGCTTCCTTGCCGGCATGATGCCGTCGGCGGATTCGCCACTGATCCCGCTGACCAGGGACCCGGCCTGGCAGCAGCACGCGAGATTCTTCGACCGCGCCTTTGCGCAGCTCGAGCAGCGCCAATTGTCGAAGATCCGCGCCTGGGCGGAGGCCAATCTCGCCGCGCCGCGGCCGACCATGTTCTACATGTTCTCCGGGCCCGACTTCATCTATGCCGACGCCTTCTATTCCAACGCGACGACCTATGTGCTCAGCGCGCTCGAGCCGACCGGCTCGGTGCCGGACCTGACAAGACTGTCGCGTGGCGACGTCGGTGCCGCGCTCTACAGTGTCGAGCGCTCGCTGTCCTCGGTTCTCAGCTTCTCGTTCTTCATTACCAAGAAGATGAAGGTCGACCTGCATGCGGGCGAGATCAACGGCACCTTGCCGATCCTTTATGTATTCCTGGCGCGCTCGGGCAAGACCATCCGGAGCGTCACGCCGGTTGTGCTCGACGAGAACGGCATCGTCGGCACGGAAGGGGCAGGGAAGGGCGCGGTGCGCGGCGCGCGCATCACCTTCGCCGGCAATGATGGCGTCGAGCGCACGCTCTATTACTTCTCGACGGATCTCTCCAATTCCGGCGTCAAGGCGAGCGGCTTCCTGAAATTCTGCGAGACGCTTGCGCCCGGCAACAGCCTGATCAAGAGCGCGTCCTATCTCATGCACGCCGGCAATTTCACCGTCGTGCGCGACTTCATCCTCAAGAACAGCGCCACCATCATCCAGGACGATTCCGGGATTCCGCTCGTCTATTTCAACCAGAAGCGCTGGCGCTTCTTCCCGTTCGGCCGCTACGCCGGGCCGATCGACAAATTCCCCGGCCGCTACCAGGAATCCTATACCGAGCTGTTCCACCGTGCGCAGCCGATCGATTTCGGCATCGGCTATCGCTGGCGCACGCATGAAACCAACCTGCTGCTTGCCGTGCAATTGCCCGGGGACGGCTTCGGCACCGCCGACGCGGTGGCGCAGGATGCACCACCTCCCAAACCGGCGCCGCCGCCGCGTCCCAGGGCGCCGCGGCAGCCGGCGCCGTTCTTCAGTTCGCAGCCCGGCGGTTTCTTCTGGTTCGGGCGCTGAAGCTTTTTCGAGCGAAGTGGACGCCGGTTCGCGTGAAGAAAACGCGTCAAAACAAGACTCTAGAGCTTCGCTCGCGTTTCAACATCCAGTGAGTATTGCGATTGTAACTCACTGGCTGAATCCAGTGCGCGTCCTGTAATCCATCCGTAGCCGCGCCTCGTCAGGCTCGTGATCTGTCACCCAAGTTCCGAGGGATCGATATGATCGCTGCCGATGTCGACGACCGATTCAACAAATGGCTGGGCTTCTTCAATGTCGCTGTTGCGGCGAAGGACATTGATGCACTGCTGATCCTGTTCCATCCGGACGCATTCTGGCGTGACATGCTGGCATTCACCTGGAACGTGCGCACCGTCGAAGGTCATGGCGAAATCCGACAGATGTTGGATGCGTGCCTTGCGCGTACCGCACCCACCGCATGGCGGCCAATGAGACCAGCACGTCTTGAAGATGGCATTGTGGAAGGAATCGTCGAGTTCGAGACGAACGTCGCTCGTTGCAAAGCAGTCATTCGGCTGAGAGACGGCAAGGCCTGGACGTTGCTGACGTCGACGGCGGAGCTCAAGGGCTTCGAAGCATCTCCAGGCCCCGATCATGTCGGCGATAGCGGAAGTGCGCATCAGGAAAGGCCGCACAGTGACGCGGCTTCTGCCACGAGCCAACCCTACTGCGTCATCGTTGGGGCTGGACATTGCGGGCTTGCATTGGGCGTGCAGCTCCGAAATCTGGGCGTGCCGACGCTGATCATCGACCGCCGCGAACGACCGTCCGACACATGGCGAAATCGCCACGATTCGTTGACGCTGCACTCGCCCTCATACTTTGATCAGATGCCGGGCTTTTCCTACCCCGACAATTGGCCGGTGTATCCCTCGAAGGAACGCTTCGCCGACTGGCTGGATGCTTACCAGTCGATGATGCAGCTTGACGTCATGACCGGGGCCGAGTGCGTAGGAGCCAAATACGATGATGCGCGAGGGAAATGGCGCCTAAAGGTCAAACGCCGCGACCGCGCGATCGAGCTCAATCCGGAGCAGCTTGTACTCGCTACCGGACTGACCGCGACTCCGAAGATCCCGGACATACCCGGAAAGGAGCGGTTCAAGGGGCCGCAGCAATATGCAAGCTTGTATCGCAGCAATCCTCTTCACAGGGACTGCCGCTGCGTCGTGGTGGGATCAGGCACCACGGCGCACGATATTGCTGCGGATCTTTTGGCTGATGGCGCTGACGTCACGATGATTCAGCGCAGTCCGACCATCGTGATGAAGTTGGAGACGTTGCTTGAAGGATTTGCAAGTCTCTACGGCAGCGAGCCAAAGGCGCAGGGGATAACAATCGACCTGGCGGACTTGTTGTTCGCCGCAACGCCCTTGCGCATTCTGGTGGGCATGCACCAGAAGCTGGTGAAGCACGTGAGGGAAAAAGACGCGGCCTTCTACCGGCGATTGGAGAGCGCCGGATTTCGACTGACCTTCGGTGAGGACGAGGGCGGCGTGTTTCCTCAGATCCTGCGCGATCCCGGTGGCTACTACATCGATGTCGGTGCGTCGGAGCTGATCGCCAACGGCAGCATAAAGCTGAGGTGTCGGCATCACGGCGCTTCGCGAAGAAAGCGTTGTTCTCAGCGACGGGAGCGAACTTCCCGCCGACATCATCTTCTACGCAACCGGCTACGAACGCCCCTCGTTCGACTCCATCCTGACGCCAGAGACTGCAAAAAGGGTCGGCCCGCTGTGGGGGTTCGGCTCAGGCACCCGCCACGATCCTGGCCCTTGGGAGGGGGAACTGCGGAATATGTGGAAGCCCACGCGACAGAAAGGGTTGTGGTTTCACAGTGCCGGAGTTGGAGTGGGGCGGTTTTACTCGCGCGTCCTCGCGCTGCAGATCAAGGCCCGGCAGTCCGGGATAGCGACGCCCGTGTACGGAGACGAAGGCGAAGCTGCCAAGGCGTTCGAGGCTGCGTGAACCGCTCCAATCATTCACGCCGCATCACCAGTGCACGCTCTGGCTTGGCACGATGAAGGCGGTGTTGTCAGGCGCCGCCGGCTTGTGGGTGAAATAGAGGTACGCGGAAGCGATCAAAACGAGCAGTGCGATGATCGCCAGCAAATCTATCTGGCGGGGGTCATGACCGTGGCGGCTGATTTTCCAGCGCATTGTTGGTGTCCTCCCTGCGGACGCACCGAGTCAATGCCGCACTGCCGCCACAGTTCCCGCGCGCCAGCGATGCATGCATGGCTTGAAAGCACCGCGGCGGAGAGGCCGTCCCGCTACGGCGGCCCGTTGACGCCGCGCCAGCGGCCGTAGCGCCACGGCAGGTACCAGCGCGCGCCGGGCGGCGCTTCTTGCGGCACGTTATCGATGCCCGACGTCCCGAAGGGATGGCAGCGCAATAGCCGGGCGAGCGTCATCCAGCCACCCGCCCAGAGGCCGAACCGCTCGATCGCCTCGTCGCCATAGACCGAGCAGGTCGGCAGATGCCGGCAGTTGTAACCGACCAGCGGCGACAACGTATGCCGGTAGATCCAGATCAGCACGCGACCGAGATTGCGCGGCAGCCGCCGGGCTGCGCTGGCACAGTCCGTGCATCCCAATTGATGTGACGTTCGATCTTGCATGGGCGTCATGCCATGAATTTACGTAGTCTTGCGGGAGTTCCCAAGCAAGGAACTTAGTGCTTGCAGATATTTACGCCACAGTTCGCAACTATCGCACCGCACAGGCGGCGCTGCAGCGAAGGTCCTATGGACGGCACAGGTCAGTACGGTTACCGTTTTGATAACGCTTCGATGACACCATCTCGTTACGTTGCGATGGGGCCGTTGCCACCGCTCATCCATGGGGCTTTGGGGAAGGAACCAAATTGAGGCTCGTGACGTCGCTTCGTCTTCGCGGTCTGGCACTCCTCGGCGCCGCCGCTTTTTGCATCACACTGCCTGGCTCGGTCACGACGCTGGGCAATTCGGCCCGCGCCGGGGCCAGCCTGGAAGAACGCAAGACGCCGATGCGATTCAGCTGGGTGGCTTGCGAGCCCAACTGCCGAGGATGGGTCTCGGCCGTCGGCATCATCACCGCCGACAGCCCGCGCGATTTCGATGAGTTCGCCCGCGGCCGCCAGCTTGGCGGCGCCACCGTCGTACTCGATTCGAGCGGCGGCTCGGTCAACGACGCCATCGCGCTCGGACGCCGCTTCCGCGGCCTGGGCGCGCTGACCACCGTCGGCACGACCGTCATCAACCAGACCTCGCAGGGCCAGCGCGCCAGCGTCAGGCCGGAAGCCTATTGCGAGTCGATGTGCGTGTTCCTGCTGCTGTCCGGCAAGGCCCGCTACGTGCCGGAAGCCGCGCATGTGCGCGTCCACCAGATCTGGATGGGCGACCGCGCCGACGATGCGCGCGCCGCGAGCTACAGCGCACAGGACATGATGATCGTTGAGCGCGACATCGGCCGGCTGGCGAAGTACACCTTCGACATGGGCGGCGCCGGCGATCTGTTGTCGCTGGCGCTGAGCGTTCCCCCTTGGGAAGAACTGCACGAACTGTCGCGCGACGAGTTGCGGCTGACCAATCTCGTCACCACCGAGCAGGTCGCCGACGTGTTGCCGCCGCAGGACAACGCCGCCACCGTGCCGGTCGCGGAAGCGAAGACCAAGGCGAACCAGGACCGTGTTGCCACGAGCGCGCCTGACGGCGAGACGACGGCGCAGCCCGCGAAGTCGACATCGACCAAGACCGCGGAAGCCCTGGTTCCCACCGGCGGCACCGCGACGCCGCTCCCGGTCCAGCCGGCGCAGTAAGCCCAAAGCCGTCCCGACAGAGTATCGGAGACGCCGCACTTCGCGATGCTGCTTGATGCGCCCTCTCCCCTTGTGGGAGAGGGCTACTCCCGCCTCAGCAACCAACTCGCCAGGGTGAGGGGTATCCCTCCGCGAACACCGTTGATCGTGAGACAACCCCTCATCCGTCGCGCATTTCATGCGGGCCACCTTCTCCCACAGGGGGAGAAGGGAGGTAATCCCTCGACATTCCCACCGCCCTCAGGCCGGCTGCGTGGCCTTGGCCTCGATCTGGCCGATCGCATCCACCACCGCATCGAACGTCAGCATGGTAGAGGCGTGGCGGGCCTTGTAGTCGCGCACCGGCTCGAGCAGGGCGATCTCGGCCCATTTGCCGCTTTCCGGCGGCTTGCCGTTTTCCTTGAGCATCTTGCGCACGGTCTCGCGCAATTCGCGCAGTTCGTCGGCGGTGGAGCCCACGACATGTCTTGCCATGATCGAGGAGGAGGCCTGCCCGAGCGCGCAGGCTTTGACGTCATGGGCGAAGTCGGTGACGACGGGGCCGTCCATCTTGAGGTCGACCTTCACGGTCGAGCCGCAGAGTTTCGAATGCGCGGTGGCGCTGGCATCGGGGTCGGGAAGGCGTCCGAGACGCGGAATATTCCCGGCCAGTTCGATGATCCGCTTGTTGTAGATGTCATTCAGCATGCGAACAAAGGTCGTGGGCGCAAGGGCAAGGGCGCCCTTGGCGGCAGGGTTTCATGGTCCTATATATGGTCGGTATCGGCCGAAATACAGTCCGGCCATGCTACCGGCGCGGGCCAGTTCAGAAGCCAATGCTGTGCCGCCGGTGTTAGGATGAAGGGACTCCAGGCGTCCGGCGGCACCACGCCGCCCCGTCTGCCCGGTGACACACCCGGTCCGAGAAGGGGACCGGTCGAACGGAGAGACGTCGAATGGACGCTGCAATCAAATCGATCCGCCCTGCCAAGAACAATGAACCCAAAAAGGTTGAAACTCGGGTGGTCGAAACCCGACCGGCCGAGCTTGATCCGGCCGAATTCCTTGCCGCCGCCGTCCGCGCCGACCAGCCGCGCCCGTCGCGAGCCGAGGCGGAAGCGGCGGTGCTGACGCTGCTGAGCTATATCGGTGAGGATCCGGACCGCGAGGGCCTCTTGGACACGCCGCGTCGCGTCGTCGAGGCCTTTGACGAGCTTTACCAGGGCTATCACCAGTGCCCGGCCCAGGTGCTCGACCGCACCTTCGGCGAGACCGCCGGCTACGACGATTTCGTGCTGGTCCGCGACATCGAGTTCACCTCGCAGTGCGAGCACCACATGATGCCGTTCTACGGCAAGGCACATATTGCATATACGCCGGTCGAGCGGGTGGTGGGCCTGTCCAAGCTCGCCCGGCTGACCGACATCTTTGCCCGCCGGCTGCAGACGCAGGAGCATCTGACCGCCCAGATCGCGGCTGCGATCGACGAGGTCCTCAAGCCCCGCGGCGTTGCCGTCCTGATCGAGGCGGAGCATACCTGCATGTCGGTGCGCGGGGTCGCCAAGCACGGTGCTTCGACCTTCACCAGCCGCTTCACCGGCATGTTCCGCGACAATCCGGCGGAGCAGCAGCGTTTCCTGTCCCTGGTGCGAGGACCGAACCGGTAACCTCGCACAACATTGCGAGGCTTATTCCGTGTCAGCACACGATCACGATCGCGAGGAAGGGCTGGCATTCCAGCCCAAATTTGACGCGTCAGGCCTCGTGACCTGCGTCGCGACGGACGTTGCCAATGGCGACGTGCTGATGGTCGCTCACATGAATGACGAAGCGCTGCGCAAGACGATCGAGACCGGCGACGCCTGGTATTTCAGCCGCTCGCGCAATGCGCTCTGGCGCAAGGGCGAAAGCTCGGGGCAGACCCAGCGCGTGATCGAGATGCGTATGGATTGTGACCAGGACGCGATCTGGATCCGCGTCGAGCAGACCGGCGCGGCCTGCCACACCGGACGCCGCTCCTGCTTCTATCGCGCAGTCACGCACGGCAACGGTGACACGGGACTGTCATTCGTCGATGCGGATCGCCTGTTCGATCCCGAAAAAGTCTATCGGAAATAGACTCAATTTCCGTTGTGCAGAGCATGATCCGGAAAAGCCGAAACCGGTTTTCCGAAAAGATCATGCGCCAACGAAATGACCGAGCGCAGCGCGCGTGAGCCGCGTTGCCACCGTCAACGCGATGTGCAAAAATTCCCACTCGTCGTCGAAGTGGGGTCGAAGCAGTGACACGTCGTTTTTCTCTAATTCGATCGTGTATTGTCTTTTTCGCGCTGCCATTTCTTCCTGCGCACGCGCAGGCACCGGAGCGGGCGCCCGACACGATGGCCGCACGCGTCCTGGCCTGCGCTTCCTGTCACGGCGCGCAAGGCGAGGGCACCAGCGACGTCTATTTCCCGCGTCTTGCCGGCAAGCCCGCGGGCTATCTCTATAATCAGCTCGTGGCCTTCAGGGATGGCCGGCGCAAATATCCGCCGATGAACTATCTCCTGGAATTCTTGCCCGACGAGTACTTGAAGAAGATGGCCGAATATTTCGCATCGTTGCGGCCGCCATTCCCGGAGACTGCGATCCCGACCGTCAGCGATGCGATTCTCGCGCGCGGCGAATCGATCGTGAAGCATGGCGATACGCAGCGCGGCATTCCGCCCTGTGCTAGCTGCCACGGCCCGAGCTTCGGCGGCATGGAGCCTGCGATTCCAGGCCTGCTCGGCTTGCGCGCAAGCTATATCAGCGCCCAGCTCGGCGGCTGGCGCTACGGCACGCGCACCGCGGCCGCGCCAGACTGCATGCAGATCGTCGCAAGCCTTCTCACCGAGGACGACGTCAAGGCCGTCGCCGCCTATCTCTCATCGCGCCCGGCGCCGGCAGACCCGTCGTTCGCCCCGCAAGGCAGCCTGCCGATGCCGCTTGCATGCGGCAGCGAGCCGCGTTGAAGGGAGCTCGCCGATGCTACGCCTCGCAACCAAGCTGAACCTTCTTCTGGCGCTGTGCTTCGCCGGCATGACGGCCGCAAGTGCGCAGCAGAACCCGCCCGCCAATGCCGAGCTGCTCAAGAGGGGCGAATATCTCGCGCGCGCCGGCGACTGCATTGCCTGCCACACCGCGCCCGAAGGCAAGACCTTTGCCGGCGGGCTGCCGATGAAGACGCCGTTCGGAACGCTCTTCACCTCCAACATCACGCCGGATCCGCAAACCGGGATCGGCACCTGGACCTCGGACCAGTTCTACCGGATGATGCATGATGGCCGCTTTCCCGATGGCGGCCTCGTCTATCCCGCGATGCCGTTCGGCTCCTACACCAAGGTGACGCGCGAGGACTCCGATGCGATCTTCGCCTTTTTGCGGTCGGTCCCGCCGGTGAAGCAGGCCAACAAGCCGCATGAATTGACCTTTCCCTTCAACAACCGCTCGCTGATCCTCGGCTGGCGCACGCTGTTCTTCAACGAAGGCGAGTTCAAGCCCGATCCGACGAAGTCGGCGGAATGGAACAGGGGCGCTTATCTGGTCGAAGGCCTCGGCCATTGTGGCATGTGCCACACCGCGATCAACGCGCTCGGCGGCAGCTCGGAATCGCAGGCGTTCGAGGGCGGCCTGATTCCGATGCAGTACTGGTACGCGCCGTCACTCACCTCGAACAAGGAAGCGGGGCTGGGCGAGTGGAGCATCCAGGAAATCGTCGACTATCTGCGTACCGGCGTCTCCGCACGTGGCGCGGTCTACGGCCCGATGGCGGAGGTCGTCTACAACAGCCTGCAATATCTCAACGACGAGGACATCCGCGCGATGGCGGTCTACCTGAAAGGCCTCGCGCAGGGCAGCTCGCCGGACAAGCCGCCGCCGGCGATTCCGTCGGCCGAGAGCAGCCTTCTGCTCTCGCTCGGCAAGCAGATCTATGACCGCGACTGCGCAAGCTGCCACGGTGCGACCGGGCTCGGCATGCCGCCGCATTATCCGCCGCTCGCCGGCAACCAGTCGATCCAGATGTCGTCGGCGGTGAATGCCATCCGCATGGTGCTCAATGGCGGCTATCCGCCGGGCACCGCGGGCAATCCGATGCCCTATGGCATGCCGCCCTTCGCGCAGCGCCTCTCCGACGATGAGGTCGCCGCCGTCGTCACTTACATCAGGACCTCCTGGGGCAATCGCGGCGGGCCGGTGGCGGCGCGCCAGGCCAACGAATTGCGCACGGCTACGCTGAAATAGAGCATGACGGAATCGGATCGAACCACGATGAACGCTCTTCTCCCTCTCCCGCTTGCGGGAGAGGGTTGGGGTGAGGGTGTCTCCGCGGGCGAGAACCTTCGTGTGGAGAGAGCCCCCACCCGGCGCTACGCGCCGACCTCCCCCGCAAGCGGGAGAGGTGAAGAGAATTGGCGGCTGATTCAACCAAATTGCAACACGCTATAGGGGCGCGCCATGACGGATTCATCCTCGCAAGGGCCGGCGCGGCATTCCGATGACGAGACGGTCGACGCGATCGTGCGTGCAGGTCCCGGCGGCGCGATTGCGGTGGCGGGCATCGCGACCGCGATCGTCGTCGCTTTATGGTTCGCCTTCTATCTCTTCGTCTTCCTGCCGCGGAGCGTCTGATCGTGACCAGTGAGACCGATCATAGTCACGACGAGCATGGCCTCGGCGAGGCGGTTGCCGCGCGCATCGAGCGGCGCTGGGCAACGTTGTCGGTTGTGATCATCTGCGTGCTCGTCGGCCTGGCCGCCTTCTTCGGCATCTACCATGCGACGATGCCGCAGGGCCGCGTCGAGACCGCCGATCCCACGACCTTGCATCTTTCCGGCGAATTCGTCGAAAGCAACCTCGGCAGCGCGCTGGAGGCCGACGGCTCCGTCACGGTGCGCGCGATCGGGCAGCAATATTCATTCACCCCGCAATGCCTCGTGGTACCGGCGGAAACGCCGATCACCATCCGCGCCACCAGCGCCGACGTCGTGCACGGCTTCCTGATCGAGGGCACCAACATCAACACCATGCTGGTGCCGGGCTATGTCTCGGATCTGCCGATCCGCTTCAACGCGCCGGGCGAGCACGTGATGCCCTGCCAGGAATTCTGCGGCATCGGTCATCAGGGCATGTGGGGCAAGGTCAAGGTGGTCGACCAGACCGCGTTCCGCAACATGGCGGCGAGCAAACGGAGGCTCACCTGTGTTGATTAACAAGCGGCTGATCCTGGCGCATTTCTGGCTCGCCTTCATCGTATTCGGCGCGGCTCTGGTGCTCGGCGCCTGGCAGATGTTCGAGCGCAGCCCGCTGAACGTCTGGCACCTCAATCCGGAATTCTATTATCGCTCGGTCACCGCGCACGGCACGGTCATGGGCTATGTCTTCCCGACCCTGATCGCGATGGGCTTTGGCTACGCCATCAGCGAAGCGGCGCTGGAGCGGCCGCTGGTCGGGCGGCGCTGGGCATGGGCTGGTATCGCGCTGGTCGCGATCGGCAGCGTGGTCGCGATGGTCCCGGTCTCGCTCGGACTCGCCTCCGTGCTCTACACCTTCTATCCGCCGATGATCGGCAATGTCTTCTATTACATCGGCGTGGTCCTGGTCGTGGTCGGCTCATGGATCTGGGTCGCGCTGATGTCGATCAATCTCGCGGTCTGGAAGCGTGACAACCGGGACAAACCGGTGCCGCTCGCGATGTTCGCCAATGTCGCTGGCTCCTATCTCTGGGGCTGGACCGCGGTCGGCGCTGCGCTCGAGCTCATTTTCCAGATCATTCCGACCGCGCTTGGGCTCACCACCACCATCGACGCCGGATTGGCGCGGGTGTTCTTTTCCTGGACGTTGCACGCCATCGTCTATTTCTGGCTGATCCCGACCTACATCGCCTATTACACGATCTTCCCGCGCGCGATCGGGGGCCGGCTCTACAGCGACGCGATGGGGCGGGTCGCCTTCATCATGTTCGTCGTGGTCGCGATGCCGATCGGCGTCCATCATTTGTTTGCCGATCCGCAGGTCGGCGCCGGCTTCAAGTTCATGCAATCGGTGTTCACCGGCCTCGTCGCGCTGCCGACGCTGCTGACGGTGTTCACGATCTGCGCTTCGGCCGAGATCGCGAGCCGGCTGCGCGGTGGGCGCGGCGCATTTGGCTGGATCCGTGCGCTGCCCTGGGAGAACCCGATCATGGTGGCGACCGCGCTGTCGCTGGTCATGCTTGGCTTCGGCGGCGCCGGCGGGCTCATCAACATGAGCTATCAGCTCAATACCAGCATCCACAACACGCAATGGGTCACCGGCCACTTCCACCTGATTTTCGGCGGCGCCATCGTCATCATGTATTTCGCCATCGCCTATGACCTGTGGCCGCATTTGACCGGCCGCACGCTGGATAGTTACGGATTGATGCGCACCCAGCTCTGGCTGTGGTTCATCGGCATGATCGTCACCACGTTCCCCTGGCACTATGTCGGCATCCTCGGCATGCCCCGCCGCATGGCGTTCTATGACTATGCCAATCCCGCGATCTCGCCGCAGGCGTTCTCGGTGACGATGTCGGCGTTCGGCGGATTGATCCTGCTGACGTCAGGCATCCTGTTCCTGATCGTGCTGGTCCGCGGCCAGTTCGCGCCGAGAGGCGAGGCGGGTGCCTATACATTCGCGATTCCCTTGCACATGCCTGCGCGCCTTCCGGTTGCGCTCAACAGTTTTGGATTGTGGCTGGCGCTCATGATCGGGCTGACGGTCGTCAATTACGGCTATCCGATCGGCCAACTGATGGCGGTGAGGAACACCAGCGTGCCTGCCGTCTATGTCGGAGCTAGCAGATGAGCGAGGACGAACTCTATTCGCCACGCAATCCCTGGTTCAGCATCAGCGTCGGCGTCACCGCCGCGATTGCGGTGCTGTCTGCGATCGTGGGATTGATCTGGCTGCCGCTGCTGCAGCCCGATCTGAAGCTTTCCGGCATCTGGGATGCGATCTGCAGCGCAGCCGGCGTGCCCAACCTGCCGAGGCCGGCCGCGGCGGTGCCCCCCACGTTCAAGACCTCGAATGTCGTGGTCACTCCGGAAATGCTGACACGGCAGGACCAGGTCTCGATCGGCCGCGGCGCGACGCTGGCGCAGCGCTGCGCGATCTGCCACGGGCCGCAGGGTGTCAGCGACGCGAACTCGCCGAACCTCGCCGGGCAGTACGCCGCGGTGACGTACAAGGAATTGAACGACTTCAAGACCGGCGCGCGGGTCAACGTCGTCATGAGCCCGTTCGCGGCCAACATGACCGACCAGGACATGCGCGATGTCGCGCTCTATTACGCCTATCTGCCGCGAGTGCCGTCCAGTCAGCTCAATCCGGGCCTGCCGCCGCCTGCGATCGTGGTGACAGGAGCGCCGTTGCGCAACATCCCGCCCTGCGGCTCCTGCCATGGCGAAATCGACATCAAGGCCGGCAGTCCCTGGCTCGGCGGCCAGTCCGCCGTCTATATCAAGGCGCAGTTGCAGGCCTTCGCAGCGGGCACCCGCCGCAACGACATCAGCGAGCAGATGCGCAACATCGCCCGCCAGATGACCGCGGAAGAAATCGATCAGGTCGCCCGCTACTACGAGGCGCAGCCGTAAGCTGTCAGCTGCGCCTTAACCTCCCATTAACCATAACTGCCGCAGGGTATCGGAGGGAGCTGCGCCGGTTACCGGCGTTCATGAAAGCCCACGCGAGCGTTTCGCGAGGAGCGGGGCACTAATCGATGGCGATCGATACATTCAGCGCCGGGGCTGCGGCAGGTGTCGACCCGACGCGCGCGAAGATCGCGGGTTCGATCAAGCAGGCCGCGTCGACCACCGGCACGAGCTTTCAATACCTGCTCACGACCGCCAAGATGGAATCCAACTTCAACCCGCGGGCTTCCGCGTCGACCTCGTCCGCGCGCGGGCTGTTTCAGTTCATCGACCAGACCTGGCTCGGCACGGTGAAGGAGGCGGGGGACCAGCTCGGCTACGGCAAATATGCCGACGCCATCGCGAAGAATTCGGACGGCAGCTATTGGGTCAGCGATCCGCAGGCGCGGGCGGCGATCATGCGATTGCGCGACGATCCGGACGCCGCGTCCGCAATGGCCGGCGTGCTGACGCAGTCCAACAGCTTCAAGCTCACGGGCAGCATCGGCCGCCGCCCGACCGATGCCGAGCTCTACATGGCGCATTTCATGGGCGTCGGCGGCGCGGCAAAACTGATCTCGATCGCCGAGGACAATCCGGCCGCCAGTGCCGCGCAGATGTTTCCGAAGGCGGCGGCCGCCAACAGTTCGATCTTCTACGACCGTTCGGGACAAGCCCGCAGCGTGTCCGAGGTCTATTCGGTGCTGAGCGCGCGCTATGCCGGCGCGGCCAGCTCCAGCGACACCCGCACTGCTTTCGCCGCTGTTGGCGGCGAGATCGCGAGCGCTGCGCCCACCGCGCCGCCCTCGATCGACAACGCCGCCTATCTCTCGAGCTTCCCGAACTCCAACGCGACGTCACCCGTGGCCGCCCCGCAAACGGCGTCCGCGCCGGGCGATCCGATGTTCCGCTCGCTGTTCCAGGCCGGCGACCGCGCCGAGCCAATCTCGCCAACCGTGCAGGAATTATGGGGCCGCCCCGCACAAGCCGCGACCGCCTCGCTTTCCGGCCAGACTCCCGAAGTGCGGCCTCCCGGCCGTCTCGACCTCTTCAGCGACCGCAACGGCACGTTCTCCGGCTAGCGTCGATCCGTAGCGCGCAACTCTCGCCCCTCGTGGTGAGCAGATGTGCTTCTCAGGCTCGTCGGGATGAGGGCGCCGCGCGTGGAGCCGTCGCTTCTCCATTAACGAAACGTCAATAAACCCAAAGAGTTATGGTGAACTCTTTGTTAAGCGTCATAGTTTACCTTTCATTACATTGGCACCGCATCACCGTGCCGTTTCGTTGCGTAAGCCGGAAGGACCATGATCGTTCGGCAGTTCATTAATTGGATCAGGACCGCTCCGGCAGGGGAGCGGGCCGAGGCCACCAGGGCGCTAGCGCGGGCCTGGTTGATTTCAGATCTTTCCGAGGACGACCGCATCGCCGCCGAGGGCGCGTTGCTGATGCTGCTCGACGATCCCTCGCCGCTGGTGCGGCAGGCGATGGCCGAGGTGTTTGCGCGTAGCGTCGAGGCGCCGGCCGCCATCGTGCAGGCGCTCGCGGTCGACCAGCCTTCAATCGCGCTGCCGGTGCTGGAACATTCGCCGCTCCTGATCGATGCCGACCTCGTCGACATCGTCGCGACCGGCAACAACGAGATGCAATGCGCGATCGCGCGGCGGATCAATCTGCCAGCATCCGTCGGTGCGGCGATCGCCGAAGTCGGCTGCGCCGCCGCTGCGCTCGAATTGATCGAGAACGCGCATGCGGAGCTCGCGCCATTCTCCTGGGACCGCATCGTCGAGCGGCACGGCCATTTGGCCGCGATCCGGGAGGCGATGCTGGTGCTGGAAGGTCTGCCGGCCGCGACCCGCATGGCGCTGGTGGCAAAGCTGTCGGAGACGCTGGCGCAATTCGTGGTCGCCCGCAACTGGCTCTCCGCCGACCGGGCCGGGCGCATTGCCAACGAAGCGCGCGAGCGCTCGACCGTCCACATCGCGGCGCGCTCGGACGGCGAGGAGATGCGCGGCCTCGTCGCGCATCTGCGCACCACCGGACAGCTCACCGCCGGATTGATCCTGCGCGCATTGCTCTCGGGCAATCTCGAACTGTTCCACGCAGCGCTCGCCGAACTCTCCGGCCTGCCGCAGGCGCGCATCGCCGCGCTGCTGCATGACCGCGGCGTCGCCAGCCTCGACGCGCTGCTGATCCGCGCCGGCCTGCCGGAATCCACCTTTGCCGCCTTCCGCGCCGCGCTCGAGGCAAGCCATGAGGCCGGCTATGTCGACAGCATCGAAGGCGCGGTGCGGCTGCGCCGCCGCATGGTCGAGCGCGTGCTGACCCATTGCGAAACCGATCGGCAGGCCGCCGAGCCGTTGTTGATCCTGCTCCGCCGCTTCGCCACCGAATCCGCGCGCGAGGAAGCGCGGCTGTTCTGCGAAGAACTGGTCGCCGAAGAAGCGATCGCACCGCTGCAGCACGATTTGATCGCGGCTTAATCTTCACTACGACCACGCATTCGACGTCGCCCCTGCGAAAACAGGGACCCATAATCACAAATGCATATTCTTCAGGGAGCCGGTTGCCACTCACTCCGTCATTGCGAGCGGAGCGAAGCAATCCACATCTCCACACGGGGAAAGATGGATTGCTTCGCTCCGCTCGCAATGACGGAGCAAAAAATCACTCCGCCGGTGCGATGCTCGGGGCGAGGATGGCTTCGAGATGCTCGGGGCGGTCGTGGTTGACCTTGAGCAGGAATTCATCGGCAATGCCGCGGAGCTGCCTGCTGAGCGCGTTGGCCATCACGGAGGTGTCGAGCTTGGTGCGCTCGCGCACGATCGCCTGGATCGCGTTGATGTGGTGGGTGATCAGCTCGGGCGGCACCTTGTCGAGATCGGGGGCGTGCTCGATGATGCGGCACAGGCTTTCGGCGGCGGCGCCGGCGGAAGGAAAGCCGAAGGTCGCGGCGTCGCCCTTGATGTCATGGGCGGCGCGGAACAGCTCTTCGCGCGTCTCGTGGGAGAAGCCGTGGCGCAGCACCACCGCGTGCGCGGCCGACAGCCGGTCGGCCTCGATCGTCATCCACTGCTTGAATTCGCCGGAGAGATCCGCAAGCGCCTGTTCGGCGCGCGCGACGGGATCGTCGTGATCGATGTCGGGAGGGATGCGGCGCAGCACCTTGCGCAGCGGGTTGGGCTGCGTGATCACATGATGCGTGGCGAAGGTCTTGATCTCCAGCTCGCCGGGCTTCTCTTTCGCCATGACGACCTCCTGGTGCTGCCTAAATACTGGAACGCGCTTTATCGAGCAGCGACGGCTGTTGCATCACTTCCATCTCGCCGCCGACGCGGCGCTCGGGCCCGATATAGGTGTTGCTGGTGTTGCGGCGGCGGTCCGGGCCGAAATAGCTCTTGGTCTTGATGAAGGGGCGGCGATTGGCAACGACATTGAGGATGCGCTGGTAAAGTCCCTTGGCCGAGATCGGCTTGGCGAGGAATTCGGTGACGCCGGCATCGCGCGCGACCGTCACGCGGCGCTTCTCCGAATGCGCGGTCAGCATGATGATCGGCGCGTAGGGATTGGCGTTGGATTCGGGCTGCCGGATCATCTGCGCGAGCTCGAGCCCGTCGAAGATCGGCATCGACCAGTCGGTGATGACGATGTCGGGGACGTAATGGGTGTACATTTCGAGCGCGGTGGCGCCGTCTTCCGCCTCATAGACTTCGCGCGCGCCGAACGAATGCAGCAGCGTCCGCAGGATACGGCGCATGTGCGGATTGTCGTCGCAGATCAGAAACCGCAGCTTGTTGAAATCGATGCGATACATGGTCCCGCCCGGCCCAAACGGCATTACCCGACATTAACCATATCGTGCCGCGGGTTAAGGAAGGGTTGCGAGGGAGGCGGGAGGATCAGTACCCGAACTGCTCGCGCAGGATGCGCTCTTCCAGGCTGTGACCGGGATCGAACAGCATCCGCATCGAGATGGTCTTGTCGGTCAAGACCTCGACGCGGCTGACGTCGCGCACCTCGTCATGGTCGGCGACCGCGGCCACCGGGCGCTTGGCGCCCTCGAGCACCTCGATCACGACGAACGCCGAATTCGGCAACAGCGCGCCGCGCCAGCGCCGCGGGCGGAAAGCGCTGATCGGGGTCAGCGCGAGCAGGGCGGCATTGATCGGGATGATCGGTCCCTGCACCGAGAGGTTATAGGCGGTGGAGCCGGCGGGGGTGGCGACCAGGATGCCGTCGGCGATCAGTTCGGGCATCCGCTCGTGCTCGTCGATCAGGATGCGCAGGCGCGCGGCCTGGTAGGTCTGGCGGAACAGCGCGACTTCGTTGATGGCGTGATGCAGATGCACGGCGCCATGGATGTCGGTGGCACGCATCAAAAGCGGGCTGATCAGGGATTCCCGCGCGGCCGTCAGCCGCTCCCGCAAATGGTGGGTCGAGTATTCGTTCATCAGGAAGCCGACGGTGCCGCGATGCATGCCGTAGATCGGTTTCCCAGAGCGCATGTTGGCGTGCAGCGTCTGCAGCATCAGGCCGTCGCCGCCGAGCGCAACAACGACGTCAGCGTCTGCCGCATCGCAATTGCCGTAGAGCGCGGACAGTTGCGCCAGCGCGGCCTGCGCCTCGGCGCTGCTGCTCGCGACAAACGCGATCTTCTCATATCGCTCGGGACTGGTCATTGCACGACACGCTCGGCCCTGGTTGCGCGCCATTCCGCGCCGCGCCCGTCTATACAGCTTGGCCGCGCTTGTCGAGATCAGAAGCCGGGCATTTTAGGGCCGGGTCGGCCGGCTGCCCGACACAATTCCGTAATGGTCGGGTCTCGTAGCCCGGGTGGAGCGCAGCGCAACCCGGGACCTCTGCATCCAAGTTGACGAGCGGTCCCCGGGTTACGTGCCTCACTTCTCCTGCAGCGCGCGGATTGGCTCCCAGTCCCCGCCCGGCGGCTGCTGTGTCATCTGCTCGGCGCGCCCGCGAAACAGGGCGGCCGGCTTGTCGGTTGCGGCCGAGCGGCCGAAAGCCTCCGTGGCGAGCTGGAATTCGCCGGCGCGCCAATGCGCGAGTCCTTCGCCATACGTCCTGATCAGCGCCTGCTGCGTTTCCGACAGCTCGTCCGACCGCGCCACCAGCTCATAGATCTTCAGCGCCTGGTTGCGTCCCTTGACGCGGACTTCGTCCAGCTCGCGCCAGGCGAAACCGCTGCCTGCGAGCGCCACCGTCGCATCCGAGGCGATGATGGTGGTGCCGTAGAACTTGTTGGCGCCTTCGAGCCGCGAGGCGAGGTTCACCGCATCACTCATCACGGAATAATTGAAGCGCCGCCGCGATCCGAAATTGCCGACCAGCGCCTCGCCGGAATTGATGCCGATGCGCTGCGTCAACGGATGGTCGCGGAAGACCGGCGAGGTGGCATTGAGTTCGGCGAGGCGTGTGCAACAGTCGAGCGCCGCGCGTGCCGCATTCGCGGCATGATCAGGGTCGTCGGCGGGCGCGCCGAATACCGCCACGATGGAATCGCCGATATATTTGTCGACGTAGCCGCCGTGGGCCTCGATGACGTCGGTCATATCAGAAAGATATTCGTTCATCAGCGACATCAGCCGGTCCGGCGGCATGTTTTCCGAGATCGCGGAAAATCCCGCGAGGTCGGAGAAGAACACCGTCACCTCGCGCGTCTCGCCGCCGAGCTCCGGCAATTTCTTCGACGACAGCATGCGGTTGATGACGTCAGGGGCGAGGTAGAGCGCAAAGCTCTTCTGCAGGAGGCGGCGGTCTCGGTCGGTGACGGCGAAGCGAAGGCCGACCATCGCCGCGAGCGCGGCGGCGCCTGCCGCGAACGGCTCGACCAGTGGAAGCGCCAGCGCGTGGGTGAAGGCGAGGGTGGCGCCGGCGAGCCCGAGCGCGCTCACGGCTGCGAAAGAGAGGACGGCGGTGAGCGGCCTGAATACGCGCGCCGCGCTCGCGGCCAGCGCGGCGAACACAAAGGCGATCAGGAACGTCGGCAGCCGGCTGGCCTCGACCGTCGCATTGCGGCTGATCAGGTTGTTGACGGCGGTGGCGTGGATATAGACGCCTGCGATCGTGCTGCGCTCGATGCCCGGCGAGGCCGGCGGACTGGTATCGGGTACGCAGCGTGGGAGAGGGCGTCTGAGGTCGCTTCCGGTGGCGAAGCGTTTGGATGTCGCCTGGCGGTCTTCGATGTCGAGCACGGTGCCGATCAGGACCACCTTGCCGTCGAACCAGCGCCGGAAGTAATCCTTCTCTCCCTTGGCCGCACAGGCGCGCAGGTCGGCGAAGGAGAACGTCGGGATATCGTCGGCGCCGCCGGCGAAGTTCAGCGTCATCGTGTTCGGCACCGGGCTTGGAATCCGGTAACCGGCGAGCGTCACGTTGCCGCCTGCGTCGATGTCGGGCCTCGCGTCAAGCGCCCGCGATGCCAGTTCGAGCGCCATGCCGGAAATCCTGGCCTCGCCGACGACAAAGGTCAGCGGCAACCGCCGCACCGTGTCGTCGCTATCGGTATGGACGTTGAGCGGGCGGATGTTCTGCTGCTGGCGGACGGCGACGCGCTGGCCAGGGGAGGGAAGGATCGGCTGGTCGCCGCGCAGGATCTCACCGAGCACGACCTTGCCGGAGGTGGAGGCTGAGGCGAGCGCGCGCAGGAAGTCGCGATCGAAGCCGCGCACCTTCTCGCCCAGCACGCCGTCGCCGAACGGAATTTGCGACAGCTCGATCGAGGTCGGGATCACCATGTCGAAGCCGACGACCTTGGCACCGCCATCGATGATAGCGCCGAGCACGCGGCCGATCTCGCCGGTCCAGGTCAGCGTGGGCGATCCCTTGAACGGCGCCGCGCGATAGCTTTCCTCGTCGATCGCGACGACGACTGCGGGCGAGGCGGCAGGGTCGGGCGCGCGCTGGAAGATCTTCCAGCGCAGCGCAGTGAGGATGTCGAGCGAGAGGCCACGGACCGGCTCGAGTGCGGGCGAGATGGAAATGGCGGCGCAGACCAACGCGATCGCGGCGACCGTCATCACCTCGCGCGCGGTGCGCCCAATGCTCAAGGTCGTTGCCCCGGGTTCACCTTACCTCTCCCGCTTGCGGGGGAGGTCGGCGCGCAAGCGCCGGGTGGGGGCTCTCTCCCCACGGGGAGCGTCTCTTGTGGAGACAACCCTCACCCCAGCCCTCTCCCGCAAGCGGGAGAGGGGGCGCAGCATCCGTCGCGGATGCACCTGAAATCATCACACCCTAATTCATCCGCAGCAGGCGGCCGACGATCGGCGTGGCGCCGGGCTTGGCTTGCGGGTCGACGCGGAACACGATCTGCGACGACTTGAAGGTAGCGGCGTAGAGGCCACCTGGGACCAACGCACCGTTCTCCCGGGCGAAATCGAAGAACCTTCCCTTGAGCTGGGTGCCGCCGAGATCGACCTGCTGACGCTCGCCGGGGATGTCGAGGCGCCGCACGACCAGCGTGCCGCGTCCTTTGGCCTCCACGAATGGCGAAGCGCCGTAGAGAGTAAGCTGCGGCTGCGGTAACGAGGTCTTGTTGGCATCGACGCTGCGCAGCACGGTGGCGGCGACGGCGCTGGTCGCCTGCGTCGTGGCGTGCGTCTGGTTGGAGTCGCAATCGGTCTTCTCGCTCTTGAGGTTGGCGAGATGCACGACGCTCTCCTCGGTGCCGACGATCACCGTGCCGATCCCCGAAATCGTCTCCCGCCGGCAGGATGTCATATAGCTGATAACGATCGAGCCATCCTCGCCGATCTTGATCACGGTCTTCGGGGCCACATAGTCCATGAACTCGGCGCCGCTGACCTTGCCTTGCACTTCCTCGACGACGGCCACCGGTGACTCGGCCGCGGCTGGCGAAGCCAGCGCCAGCAGGCCGACACAAATAGCAATCGCTCGTTTCATTTCGGGAACCCCTCGAACGGTAGAATTTCGTTAGTCGCCGTGGCGCCGTTTTGGTTCTGCGGGATAGTTGGGTTGGCAACCTTGTGGATGTGACGGATATCACTCAAGCGTCGCCGCGGACAACCTGCTCGGCGCGTATTGTCGCAGGACCGTCGCATTCATCACGGTGCAAACCGGCTGGCGCGATTGTGATTTCCACACAATTCCTCGGGTTGTGTAGCTGCATCCTCGATGGACGCCGCAATTCGCGTCGTAGCCCGGGTGGAGCGCCAGCGTAACCCGGGGGCGCTCTCAATGTTGACGCAGATGTCCCGGGTTGCGCTTCGCTGCACCCGGGCTACAGGGAAGTAGGACATGACAAGCTGGATCGGAACACAGCGCAGCGCGCGCACGCGCATGATGGTCGCGCTGCTCGCATTTTCCGTCGTGAGCGGCGCGTGGGCGCAGGACGCCAGCGACGCCCCCAAACCGTCAGCACCGTCGGCTTCGCCGGCAACGCAGGCGCCTGAGGGGCGGAAGGGTGGTGCAGATCGTAGCGCGGCAGGCAATCCACCGTCGGCCTCAGAGCAGCACCGCCTGCCGCCCGACTCCACGACCAAGCAGACGCTTGCGCTTCCGGGGCGCACCCTGGAGTTCACGGCGACCGCGGGTTCGATCCGCCTGTTCGACCAGAAGGGCGAGCCGCAGGCCGATATCGCCTATACCTCCTATCAACTCGACGGCGTCGATCGAGCGAACCGTCCGGTCACCTTCCTCTTCAACGGCGGGCCGGGCGCATCCTCGGCCTGGCTGCAACTCGGCAGCGCCGGGCCGTGGCGGATTTCGCTGGGCGGTGGTGAGGCGGTCGTGTCGTCGGCACCGCCTGAGCTGGTACCGAATGCGGAAACCTGGCTCGACTTCACTGACCTCGTCTTCATCGATCCCGTCGGCACCGGCTATAGCCGTTTTGTCGCAACCGGGGACGACGTGCGCAAGCGCTTCTTCTCCGTCGACGGCGATGTCAATGCGATCGCGCTGGTGATCCGCCGCTGGCTCGAGAAGCACGAGCGGCTGCTGTCGCCGAAATATGTGGTGGGCGAAAGCTATGGCGGCATCCGCGGGCCGAAGATCGTGAATAACCTGCAGACCGAGCAGGGCGTCGGCGTGAAGGGATTGATCCTGCTGTCGCCGTTGCTCGATTTCCGGGAATTCCAGGGCACGAGTCTGTTGCAGTATGTCGTGAGCCTTCCGACCATGGCGGCGGTGGCGCGTCAGACGAAGGGGCCGGTGACGCGCAGCGACCTTGCTGATGTCGAACAATATGCGCGCGGCGATTTCCTGGTCGACCTTGCCAGGGGCCAGGCTGACAGCGAGGCGACGACACGGATCGCCGACAGGGTGGCGGCCCTGACCGGCATCGATCCGGCCGTGAGTCGCCGGCTCGCGGGGCGTTTCGGTGTCTCCGAATTCCGCAGGGAATTCGATCGCCGCAATGGCAAGGTGACCGGGCGCTATGACGCATCGGTCCAAGGCTTCGATCCCAATCCGGATTCGACCGTATCCCACTTCGGCGATCCCTCCGGCGACCCGCTGATTGCGCCGCTCACGAGCGCGGCGGTCGAGCTCACCAGAGGCAAGCTGAACTGGCGGCCGGACGGATCCTATCAATTGCTCAACGGCCGGGTCGCCGGCTCCTGGGATTTCGGCCGCGGGCCGAATCCAGCCGAGTCGGTCTCGCAGCTCCGGCAGATCCTCGCGCTCGATCCGAAGCTGAAGCTCCTGATCGGCCATGGCCTGTTCGATCTCGCGACCCCTTACTTCGGCTCGAAGCTGGCCCTCGACCAACTGCCGGCCTTTGCAAGCCCGGACCGCGTCAAGCTCGTGGTCTATCCCGGCGGCCACATGTTCTACTCGCGCGACACTTCGCGCCAGGCATTCAAGAGCGAGGTCGAAGCGGTGATGAAGTAGGCGAGAGCGGTTGACCTTCTTTGCAGGCGTGAAGGTGTGTGTTTGTCACGCACGGGAAGTGACAATGTTTTGCAGCTTACTTGAAGTTGCGGCCTCGCGATCGGGCAGCGTTTCTGCCGCATGAGGCGCATCATTTAGAATGATGCAAAACTCACGTTTTCCAGAGCCGTGATTGAACCTGATGACGCGTGATGCTGACCAATCCAGTGCTGGGGATTTCAGGGCCCAGTGACTACGAACGCCACCAAGCAATATTCATTGCGCCTTGGTGGCGTTTATTTTTGGCGGGTTGCTGGCAACCCCGTCATTGCGAGCGAAGCAATCCATGCCTCCGCTCGCTGCGCTATGGATTGCTTCGCTCGCTCGCAATGACGATGTGGTTGTTTTGGGTGCGACAAATCAACCCGACGGGCAAATCAGGACGAAAGCCTGTCCAGCCCTCGCACAAAAACATTCCGCTTCCGTCGTCGGGCAAATCAGTGATTTAACTCCGCGCGTCTCACGGCGGATGAGGGGCGGCTCGCGATCGTCACGAACGTTGCGGTGAGATGCGGTGGACG
>NZ_AUEZ01000067.1 GCF_000426245.1 Bradyrhizobium sp. Ai1a-2
CGAGCTGCCGGAGATCGGCGTCATCTCCAACAAAGCCATTGCCAAGCTCGTCGGCCTCGCTCCGACCGCCAATGACAGTGGCAAGCGAAAGGGCAAGCGACCCACCCGCGGAGGCCGCGCCGGCGTCCGCTCGATCCTCTTCCTGGTCGCCGCTATTGCCGCCCGCTACGATCGGAAGCTGCAAGCCTTCCGCGATAGGCTGCTCAAGGCCGGCAAGGAAAAAATGGTGGTCCGCATCGCCCTCGCCCGCAAACTGCTCGTCATCCTCAACGCAAAAGCACGCGATGCGCGCATCCAATACGCCAATGCAACTTGACAATCCAGATAGTCGCTCATCCGTCGCGCATTTCATGCGCGCCACCTTCTCCCACAAGGGGAGAAGGGAAGAACGCGCGTCACCTACGCAACTTAAATCGGCTTGCCCGCATACGGCATCGACGCCGTGAGACCGCCGTCGACAGGGATCGCCTGGCCATTGACGTAAGACGCCTCATCGCTTGCAAGGAACAGTCCCATCGCGGCGAGCTCGTGCGGCTGGCCGGCGCGCTTGAGCGGATTGAGCTGGCCGATCTTGTCGGAGGTGCCGCGCTCCTTGGCGCGGTCGAACACCGGCTTGGTCATGCCGGTCTCGATCAGGCCGGGGCAGACCGCGTTGATGCGCACGCCGGTGCCGGACAGCGAATAGGCCGTGGTCTGCACCAGGCTGATGACGCCGGCCTTGCTGGCGCCGTATGGATGTCCGCTGGCGCCGGCCTTCAAACCCGCGACCGACGCGGTGCAGATGATCGAGCCATATCCCTGCCTGGTCATGTGCGGGATCGAATGCTTGATCGCGAGGAACGGTCCGATCAGGTTGATGCGCAGCACCTCCTGCCAGTGCTCGACCGTCTGGTCGGCGAGCGGCACCAGGCCGCCGCTGATGCCGGCGTTGGCCCAGATCGCGTCGAGCTTTCCATGTTTCGACACGGCCTTGTCGATGAAGCCCTTCACATCGGCTTCGGAGCCCGCATCCGCCATCACGGCTTCGACGGTGCCGCCGGCATCGCGGACGAGCTTTGCGGTCTCGTGCACGCCCTCGGTGCGGTCGACCGCGATCAGCTTTGCGCCTTCCTTGGTGAACAACAGAGAGGCAGCGCGCCCGATGCCGCTTCCCGCGCCGGTAATGATGACGGATTTGCCTTCGAGGCGGCCCATGTCTTTCTCCCTGGTAGCTTTGCTTGTCGGCGCTTGCCGCTTCGCGGAATTCAAACAAGATTTCAAACGCCCGAGTCACTTCAGACAAGTCACTTGAGCCGTTATGTGCTCTGACGTAGGACACGCCGACACTATTCTAGGGAGCCTTCTGATGTCCAATGCCGACAAGTCAAAGGTGGTCACGACGCGGTGGTGGTGGGTGCGGCATGCGCCGGTGCGCAGCGATGGCGGCAACATCTACGGCCAGAAGGACATTGAATGCGACACCGGCGATCGCGAAGTGTTCGACGCGGTCGCGAAGATCCTGCCGCGCACCGCGGTCTGGTACGCAAGCAACCTGATGCGCACGCATCAGACCGCGGAGGCGATCTGGGCAGCCGGCTTTCCGAAGCCGGTTGGCATGACGAAAGAAGCCGCCTTCGCCGAACAGCATCTCGGCCGGTGGCAGGGCATGAACCGCGCCGCGTTCCTCGCCAGCCGTCCGGTCGGCAGCCACTGGTTCGCCGACATCAACGAGCCCGCGCCCGATGGCGAGAGCTTCATGGACCTCTATACCCGCGTCTGCCGCGCGATCGTGCGGATCAATGCCGCAGAAGCCGGCAAGGACGTGATTGCCGTCGGCCATGGCGGCACCATCAAGGCCGCCGTCGGACTGGCGCTCGGCGGCCAGCCGGAGAGGGGACTTGCCTTCGACATCGACAATTGTTCGGTGACGCGGCTCGATCATATCGCTAGCGTGGACACCAGCCTCTGGCGGTTGCCGATGGTGAACCAGCAACCATGGATCGCGGACGCAAAGCATGCCGCGATGCATCAGCCGGCCGGACCGGAAGTCGTGCCGGAGAACAAGCTCGCCTGACGCGGCCGTCAAACGGCGGCAAGCGCTGCTTGGCTCGGGACCAATATCAAGACCTCATATGTGGGAGAGAAACATGAGCTTGTTCGACATGAAGGGAAAAGTGGCCGTCATCACCGGCTCGACACGCGGCATCGGCCTCGCCATTGCCGAGCGCATGGCAGAGCATGGCGCCAAGGTGGTGATCTCATCGCGCAAGGCCGATGTCTGCGACCAGGTGGCGAAAGAGATCAACGACAAGTTCGGGAAGGGCACTGCTGTTGCGATCCCGGCGAACATCTCGAGCAAGGAAAACCTTCAGAGCCTCGTCGACGAAAGCAACCGCGCCTTCGGCAAGATCGATGTTCTCGTCTGCAACGCGGCATCGAATCCCTATTACGGTCCGCTGGCCGGCATCTCCGACGATCAGTTCCGCAAGATCCTCGAGAACAACATCGTCGCCAACAACTGGCTGATCTCGATGGTGGTGCCGCAGATGATCGAGCGCAAAGATGGCTCGATCATCATCGTGTCCTCGATCGGCGGCCTGAAGGGCTCGACCATTCTCGGCGCCTACGCGATCTCGAAGGCGGCCGACATGCAGCTCGCGCGCAACCTCGCCTGCGAATACGGCAAGCACAATATCCGCGTGAATTGCATCGCGCCCGGCCTGATCAAGACCGACTTTGCCAAGGCGCTGTGGGACAATCCGGAGAACCTGAAGGCCTCGACCGCGCGCTCGCCGCTGCAGCGCATCGGCATCCCCGACGAGATCGCGGGCTGCGCGGTGCTGATGGGATCGAAGGCCGGCGACTTCATGACCGGCCAGACGGTGGTGATCGACGGCGGCGCGACGATCAGTTGAGGTGTATGCGCGCTCGATCGACATACTCTCCTGTCATCGCCCGCTCAGGCGGGCGATCCAGTAACCACCGGCGTCTCGATTCCGACGAGCGCCGGTGCATACTGGATGCCCCGCCGTCGCGGGGCATGACCGCGAGTGGTGCGTTAGTCCAGCGCGGCGTAGACGCCGTTTCGAACCAGCGTGCGCGTATAGTCGCGCTGGCCCGGGCCCTGCGACATGAACACCGCGAACAGCTCCTCGACCGGATCGATCCAGAAAAAGGTGCCGGCGACGCCGCTCCAGAAGAACTGGCCGAGTGAGCCCGGAAATGGCGCGATGCCCTGATGCGTGCGCACCGCAAAGCCGAGGCCGAAGCCATGGCCGGCCGGGACCAGCGTGCCCTGGGTCTTGACCTCGGGGCCGAGATGGTTCGACGCCATCAGCTGCAGCGTCTTGCGGCCGATGATCCTGTTGCCGTCGAGCGTGCCGCCATTGAGCAGCATCTGCGAGAAGCGGGCATAGTCCATCGTGGTGGAGACCAGCCCGCCGCCGCCGGATTCCATCGCCGGCTTCTCCAGCATGTTGAACAGCTGCACCTTCTCGCCGTTCCACGGATCGGTCGGAAACGCCTCGGCAAGCCGGGTAGCATTCTCCTCGCCGGTGTAGAAGCCGGTCTCGGTCATCTGCAGCGGCGCCAGGATGCGTTCGGTCAGGAAGGCGCCGAGCGTCTTGCCGCTGACGACTTCGATGATGCGACCGAGGATGTCGGTGGAGCGGCTGTAGTTGAACTCGGCGCCGGGCTGGCAGATCAGCGGCATGCTCGCGAGCAGGGTCGCGTGCTCGGCGTTGGTGATCTTGCGGCTGCGCAGCCGCGATTGCTGGTAGAGCTGCTGCACCAGGCCGTTGCCGGTGTGGTCGTAGGTCAGGCCCGAGGTGTGGCGGAGCAGGTCCTGGATCGTCATCGGGCGGTTGGCCGGCACCAATTCGAGCTTGCCGTCGCGCTCGACGCCGACCTTGGTCTCGGCGAATTCCGGGATGAATTTCGCGACGGGATCGCTGAGCAGGAAGTGGCCGTCCTCCAGCAGCATCATGATGCCGACCGAGACGATCGGCTTGGTCATCGAGAAGATGCGGAAGAGGGTGTCATGCGCCATTGGCGCCCCCTCCGGAGCCTGCCGGCCGATGGTGTCGAACCAGCCGATCTGGCCGCGGCGGGCCACCAGCACGGTGGCGCCGGGGATGGTTCCCTTGTCGACCTCGCGCTTGAAGGTGTCGGACATCCGCTGCAGCCGGACGCTGGACAGGCCAAGCTGCTCCGGCTTGGCGGAGGGCAGGGGTGGCGTTTGCGGGGCGGATGTCGGCCTGGTGGCGGTTTGCGCGGTCATGGTCTCTCCCGTTGCTTCTTGTTGTCGCGGCGACGGGGCGAAGTCTGGCCGAGAAGTGTGATCTTGAACAGGGCGTTTACTGCTTCACCCTTGCATTCGGGGCATGCCCTGTGCTTCAAACGGCGCGAACCGGCGGCGACGCCGCGGTTCCTTAGGAGTGTAGCTCAATTGGTAGAGCACCGGTCTCCAAAACCGGGGGTCGCAGGTTCGAGCCCTGCCACTCCTGCCAGCGTGCGCATATCTTGACGTTTCACCGCTCCCGCAGTACATACCCGCCACCTGCTGCCGGCCCGCGTTTAAAAGGCGGATATCCGGCGCGGCTTTAAATCCCCCGAACAATCGAGCCTGTTTACCGGCTCATCCTTCGCGAGAGGGCTGGGCGCTCAAGGACTGTTCGGATTCCTGAAACACTTGAATCGTCTGACGACGGACGCGGACTTTAAAGAATGGCTTTCAGCCCGTTCAAATTCCTGCAGGAAGTGCGCTCGGAGACCGCCAAGGTCACCTGGCCGACCCGTCGTGAGACGACGATCACCACGATCATGGTGTTCGTGATGGTCGCGCTGGCGTCGATCTTCTTCTTCGCCGCGGACCAAATCATCCGCTATCTTATTACCCTCATCCTGGGCATCCACTGATGAGCACGCTAACGCAATCAACCGACAAGCGCTGGTACATCGTCCACGCCTACTCGAACTTCGAGAAGAAGGTGGCTGAATCGATCCGCGAACAGGCCAAGCAGCGCGGGCTGGAGGAACTGTTCGAGCAGGTGCTGGTGCCGACCGAGAAGGTCACCGAGGTGCGCCGCGGCCGCAAGATCGATGCCGAGCGCAAGTTCTTCCCCGGCTACGTGCTGGTGAAGATGAAGCTCACCGACGAAGCCTTCCATCTGATCAAGAACACCCCGAAGGTGACGGGTTTCCTCGGCGCAGAAAACAAGCCGATGCCGATCTCGGAGGCCGAGGCCATGCACATCCTGCAGCAGGTGCAGGAGGGCGTGGAACGGCCGAAGGCCACGGTGTCGTTCGAGATCGGCGAGAATGTGCGGGTGGCCGACGGGCCGTTCGCCTCGTTCTCGGGCGTGGTGGAAGAAATCGACGAGGCGCGCTCGCGCCTGAAGGTGGCGGTGTCGATCTTCGGCCGCGCTACCCCGGTCGAACTGGAATTCGGTCAGGTCGAGAAGGTCTGATTTGAAGAGGACGTGGGAGGAACGGGGCGGTCGCCAGCCGCTCTGATCCGAACCACGGAACCTGAACCCGCCGGGCGGCGCCCGGCACAACAGGAGTGATACATGGCAAAGAAAGTGACCGGATACCTGAAGCTTCAGGTCCCGGCCGGTGCGGCGAACCCGTCGCCACCGATCGGTCCCGCGCTCGGTCAGCGCGGTCTCAACATCATGGAATTCTGCAAGGCGTTCAACGCCCAGACGCAGAAGGAAGAGAAGAACACCCCGATCCCGGTGATCATCACGATCTACGCGGACCGTTCCTTCACCTTCGAGATGAAGACGCCGCCGATGTCCTACTTCTTGAAGCAGGCGGCCAAGATCCAGTCCGGCTCGAAGGCGCCGGGCCGCGACAAGGCCGGCCAGGTGACCAAGGCGCAGGTGCGCGAGATCGCCGAGAAGAAGATGAAGGATCTCAATTGCGACACCGTCGAAGCGGCCATGAAGATGGTCGAGGGCTCCGCCCGTTCGATGGGTCTGGAAGTTGCGGGGTAAGGCGCCATGACAATCGGAAAGCGTTTGAAAAAGGCCCGCGAAGGTATTGACCGCGAAAAGCTTTATCCGCTCGCGGACGCCATCAAGCTGGTCAAGGAACGGGCCAAGTCGAAATTCGACGAGACCATCGAGGTCGCGATCAATCTCGGCGTCGACCCGCGTCATGCCGACCAGATGGTGCGCGGCGTGGTGACCCTGCCGAACGGCACCGGCCGCACGCTCCGCGTCGGCGTGTTCGCCCGCGGCGCCAAGGCGGATGAGGCCAAGGCGGCAGGTGCCGACGTCGTCGGCGCCGAAGACCTGGTCGAGAAGGTGCAGGCCGGAAATATCGACTTCGACCGCTGCATCGCCACCCCCGACATGATGCCGCTGGTCGGCCGTCTCGGTAAGGTGCTCGGTCCGCGCGGCATGATGCCGAACCCGAAGATCGGCACCGTGACCATGGACGTCACCGGCGCCGTGAAGGGCGCCAAGGGCGGCTCGGTCGAGTTCCGCGTCGAGAAGGCCGGTATCATCCAGGCCGGCGTCGGCAAGGCCTCGTTCTCCGAGGACAAGCTGGTCGAGAACATCAAGGCGCTCGCGGATGCCGTGGTGAAGGCCAAGCCGGCCGGCGCCAAGGGCACCTACGTCCAGCGCGTGGCGGTTTCGTCCACCATGGGCCCGGGCGTGAAGGTAGAGCCGGGCACGCTGCTCGGCTAACCGCTGGCAGGGCGTATAAGTATCAAAGAGGGCGGGATCGGGCAGCCGGTTCCGCCCTTCGCTTTAAGGCGTGGCGCAGCTTGCAGGAAACAACAACAATGCCCGATAAAGTCCTGATCTATTCGCGCTTTCCCAAAGCCCAACTCCAGCGCTTCGGCGAGCGCTATGAGCTGCTCAACGCGGCCGGCAAGCGGCCGGACGAGGCGTTCTCGGCCAACGAACTCGCCGACATCCGGGCGCTGATCACCGCCGGCGGTAGTGGACGGCTCGCGGGCGACGCCATGGACATGATGCCCAAGCTCGGCGCGATCATCTGCTATGGCACGGGCTATGACGGCATCGATCTCGCTGCCGCCGCCAAGCGTAACATTGCGGTTGGCAACAGCCCCGGCGCCAATGCGGCCTCAGTGGCCGACATTGCGGTGACGCTGATGCTGGCGGCGGTCCGCCGGCTGCCGGTCGCGGACAATTATGTGCGGAGCGGCGACTGGGCGGGAGCAAAACCGTCGCCGATGATGCGGCCGCAGGCGGGCATGCGCGGCCGCAAGGTCGGCGTCTACGGCATGGGCGAGATCGGCCGCAAGATCGCCGCGCGCGTCGCCGCCTTCGAGACCGAGGTCGGCTATTTCAGCCGCAGCCGGCACGAGGTGCCGTACCAATATTTCTCGAGCCTCGAGGCGCTGGCCGACTGGTGCAGCATCCTGATGATCGCGGTGCGGGCCGGCCCGGACAACAACCACGCCGTCAATGCCGATATCCTCCGCCGGCTCGGCAGCGACGGTTTCGTCGTCAACATCTCGCGCGGTTCCGTGATCGACGAGGGCGCGCTGGTTGCGGCGCTGTCCGGGCAGACGATTGCCGGCGCCGGCCTCGACGTCTATGCGACCGAGCCGCATGCACCGGATGCGCTTACCGCGTTGCCCAACGTCGTGCTGACGCCACATATCGGCGGCCACACTCTGGAATCGCATGTGGCGATGCAGGACTGCGTGCTGGCCAATCTCGAAGCATTTTTCGCCGGCAAACCGCTGCCTTATCAGGTTCGGCTCGCCTGATCTGTTCGCGGCCCGAATTTTGCTCTTGGCAAGCGAGGGCCGAGCCGCTAAATAGCCGTTTCCGGGCGTGCTGGCGATCGCTGGCACGCTTGTGCTCGCATTCCGAAAACTTGGCTCGATAGGAGAGTTTTCCTTCCAGGCATCCACTTGGATTGCTCGAAAGGAAGCGAACCCGTCGGCCCGGTCGGGATGAGGGCAGGGGCTTCGGCTTAGTCGTCAGCCTCGATCCTGTCCGAGACTGCAGGCGCCCGCGACAAACTTCGGTTTTTCAACGGCTTAATCGCATGGCCTGCATAGACGGGTGAAAATCGGATTTGCTTCGCGCACGCCTTAAGCGGGCCTTGCGGAAGCCGGTTTGGTTCGAACCTCGACAGCCCGCGGCCGGAAGGTCGACGGGAGGGCAGGCTTCAAAGAATGTCGTCTTGCCCGGCGTGTCCCTCGGACTTCGGTCCCGAGGAATAAGGTTTGGGCGGGACGACGGGTGCAACCCGGCGGTCCTCGCGCAAGCAAAAGACCGCCAACCGGAGAGAGCTTGCTGTGGAACGAGCGGCAAAGAAAGAGGCGGTCGACCAGCTCAACGAGGTCTTCAAGACCACGAGCGTGGCGATCGTTGCTCACTATTCCGGCCTCACCGTCGCCCAGATGCAGACGCTGCGCAAGCAGATGAAGCAGGCGGGTGCGTCGGTGAAGGTCTCGAAGAACCGTCTCGCCAAAATTGCTCTTGAAGGCACTGACGTCGCTGCCATCGGCACCCTTCTGAAGGGGCCGACCGTGATCGCTACCTCAAACGATCCGGTTGCGGCGCCAAAGGTTGCCATCGATTTCGCCAAGGCGAACGAGAAGTTCGTCATCCTCGGCGGCTCGATGGGTAAAACCGTCCTGAATGTCGATGGCGTCAAGGCGCTTGCCTCGCTGCCGTCGCTGGACGAACTGCGCGGCAAGATCGTCGGCCTCATCGTGGCCCCGGCGACCAAGCTCGCCCAGCTGTCCAATGCGCCCGCGGCCAAGCTCGCGCGCGTCATTCAGGCTCATGCCTCAAAGGGCGAAGCGGCCTGACGCCCTTCGCAAAACTCAAACCCTGGTTCGAACCAAACGTTTAAGGAAACAGATCAATGGCTGACTTGCAGAAAATCGTCGACGACCTCTCGAGCCTGACCGTGCTCGAAGCGGCCGAGCTCGCAAAGCTCCTGGAAGAGAAGTGGGGCGTGTCCGCTGCCGCCGCGGTGGCGGTGGCCGGTCCGGCAGGTGGCGGTGGCGCTGCCGCCGCTCCGGCTGAAGAGAAGACCGAGTTCACGGTCGTTCTGGCTGCTGCCGGCGACAAGAAGATCGAGGTCATCAAGGAAGTCCGCGCCATCACCGGCCTGGGCCTGAAGGAAGCCAAGGACCTCGTCGAAGGCGCTCCGAAGCCCGTCAAGGAAGGCGTCAACAAGGAAGAAGCCGACAAGATCAAGGCCCAGCTCGAGAAGGCTGGCGCGAAGGTCGAGCTCAAGTAACCGCGAGTTACTGAGCGAACGTCCCGGGCGAGCGCAGCAAGCCCGGGATGCAGTCCCGGACAGGGCGCGGCGCAGCCGAGCACGATCCGGGGCAGGCCATGCAAAATATGTGCGGCGGGTTGTCGCGCTACGCGTGGTACACAAAAAAGTGTGGGGATTCGTGGGTTTAACCCTCGAATCTCCATGATCGCCGTCCCATATCGGGGTGGCAGCGGAAAACACGGTTGGCGGCGGGGGCGGCAGGGTTCCCGACGAGAACCGTTGGGAGACAGGCAGATTTCGGGCTTTTTCAGTCCGTGAAGCGACGACTTTTGACGGGCGGGTGCGTCAAGCGCCCCGCGCGTCCTTTTGCGTTTTGAAAGTCACAAGAACGAATTGAGGATTTATTTCCTGAATTTGGCCCTTGTTCCTTTCAAAACGAATCGAAATTCAACCCGGGCGCGGTGGCAGCTGCGCTCCGGAAGGTACGCCCCAAAAGGGCGGCGAAAATGAGAGGCCCCGATGGCGCAGCAGACATTCACCGGTCGGAAACGCGTACGCAAGTTCTTCGGTCACATCAAGGAAGTGGCGGAGATGCCGAACCTCATTGAGGTTCAAAAGGCATCTTATGACCAGTTTCTGATGGTCGATGAGCCCCAGGGTGGGCGGCCGGACGAGGGCCTGCAGGCCGTGTTCCGTTCGGTATTCCCGATCTCCGATTTCTCCGGCACCTCGATGCTGGAGTTCGTGCGCTATGAGTTCGAGCCGCCGAAATATGACGTCGACGAGTGCCGCCAGCGCGGCATGACCTTCGCTGCGCCGCTCAAGGTGACGCTGCGCCTCATCGTGTTCGATATCGACGAGGAGACCGGCGCCAAGTCGGTCAAGGACATCAAGGAGCAGGACGTCTACATGGGCGATATCCCGCTCATGACGATGAACGGCACCTTCGTCGTGAACGGCACCGAGCGCGTGATCGTCTCCCAGATGCACCGCTCGCCGGGCGTGTTCTTCGACCACGACAAGGGCAAGACCCATTCCTCGGGCAAGCTCCTGTTCGCGGCGCGCGTGATCCCCTATCGCGGCTCCTGGCTCGACATCGAGTTCGACGCCAAGGACATCGTGTTCGCGCGCATCGATCGCCGCCGCAAGCTTCCCGTGACCTCGCTGATGTACGCGCTCGGTCTGGACGGCGAACAGATCCTTTCGACCTTCTACAAGAAGATCAGCTACAAGCGCACCAAGGAAGGCTGGCGCGTCCCGTTCGACGCCAACCGTTTCCGCGGCTATTCGACGGTCAACGACCTGATCGACGCCGACACCGGCAAGGTCGTGCTCGAGGCCGGCAAGAAGCTCACCGTGCGCCAGGCCCGCCTGCTGCAGGAGAAGGGCCTCAAGGCGTTGCGTCTGTCGGATGAGGAACTGGTCGGCAATTACCTCGCCGAGGACCTCGTCAATCCGAAGACCGGCGAGATCTACGCCGAAGCCGGCGAGGAGATCACCGAGAAGCTTTTGAAGTCGCTCAACGAGCAGGGCTACAAGGACCTGCCACTGCTCGACATCGACCACGTCAATGTCGGCGCCTATATCCGCAACACCCTGTCGGCGGACAAGAACATGACGCGCGAGGACGCGCTGTTCGACATCTACCGCGTGATGCGTCCGGGCGAGCCGCCGACGCTGGATTCGGCGCAGGCCATGTTCCAGTCGCTGTTCTTCGATTCCGAGCGCTACGACCTCTCGGCGGTCGGCCGCGTCAAGATGAACATGCGCCTCGAACTCGATGCGCCCGACACCCATCGCACGCTGCGCAAGGAAGACATCCTGGCCGTCATCAAGACGCTGGTCGACCTGCGCGACGGCAAGGGCGAGATCGACGACATCGACCATCTCGGCAACCGCCGCGTGCGCTCGGTCGGCGAGCTCATGGAGAACCAGTACCGCATCGGTCTGCTCCGCATGGAGCGCGCGATCAAGGAGCGCATGTCGAGCGTCGATATCGACACCGTCATGCCGCAGGACCTGATCAACGCGAAGCCTGCGGCGGCTGCCGTGCGCGAATTCTTCGGTTCCTCGCAGCTCTCGCAGTTCATGGACCAGACCAACCCGCTCTCGGAGATCACCCACAAGCGGCGCCTGTCGGCGCTTGGCCCGGGCGGTCTGACCCGCGAGCGCGCCGGCTTCGAGGTGCGCGACGTGCACCCGACGCATTACGGCCGTATCTGCCCGATCGAGACGCCGGAAGGTCCGAACATCGGCCTGATCAACTCGCTCGCGACGTTTGCGCGCGTGAACAAGTACGGCTTCGTCGAGACGCCCTACCGCAAGATCAAGGACGGCCGCGTCACCGACGAGGTGGTGTACCTGTCGGCGATGGAGGAGGGCCGCTACCGCGTCGCGCAGGCCAACGTGCCGCTCGATCCGAAGGGCCGCTTCACCGAGGACCTCGTGGTCTGCCGTCACGCCGGCGAAGTGTTGCCGGTGACGCCTGACAAGGTCGACTACATGGATGTGTCGCCGAAGCAGCTCGTTTCGGTGGCCGCGGCGCTGATCCCGTTCCTCGAGAACGACGACGCCAACCGCGCGCTGATGGGCTCGAACATGCAGCGCCAGGCGGTGCCGCTGGTTCGCGCCGAGGCGCCGTTCGTCGGCACTGGCATGGAAGGCGTGGTTGCCCGTGACTCGGGCGCTGCGATCGCGGCCCGCCGCTCGGGCGTGATCGACCAGATCGACGCCACCCGCGTCGTCATCCGCGCCACCGAGGATCTCGATCCGACCAAGTCGGGCGTCGATATCTACCGCTTGATGAAGTACCAGCGCTCCAACCAGTCGACCTGCATCAATCAGCGTCCGCTGGTGAAGGTGGGTGATATCGTCAAGAAGGGCGACATCATCGCTGACGGTCCGTCGACCGATCTCGGCGAGCTTGCGCTCGGCCGCAACGTGCTGGTCGCGTTCATGCCGTGGAACGGCTACAACTTCGAAGACTCGATCCTGCTCTCCGAGCGGATCGTGAAGGACGACGTCTTCACCTCGATCCACATCGAGGAGTTCGAGGTGATGGCGCGCGACACCAAGCTGGGTCCGGAGGAAATCACGCGCGACATTCCGAACGTTTCGGAAGAAGCGCTGAAGAACCTCGACGAAGCCGGCATCGTCTATATCGGCGCGGAAGTGCGCGCCGGCGACATCCTGGTCGGCAAGATCACGCCGAAGGGCGAAAGCCCGATGACGCCGGAAGAGAAGCTGCTCCGCGCCATCTTCGGCGAAAAGGCCTCCGACGTCCGCGACACCTCGCTCCGCGTGCCCCCGGGCGTGCAGGGCACGATCGTGGAAGTCCGCGTGTTCAATCGCCACGGCGTCGACAAGGACGAGCGTGCGCTGGCGATCGAGCGCGAGGAGATCGAGCGTCTTGCCAAGGACCGCGACGACGAGCAGGCGATCCTCGACCGCAACGTCTACAACCGTCTCGCCGAGCTCCTGGAGAACCGCCAGGGCATCTCCGGTCCGAAGGGCTTCAAGAAGGACACCAAGATCACCCGCGCGGTACTCGATGAGTATCCGAAGTCGCAGTGGTGGCTGTTCGCCTCGCCCAACGACAAGCTGATGGCCGAGATCGAGGCGATGCGTAAGCAGTACGACGAGTCGAAGAAGGGGCTCGAGCAGCGCTTCCTCGACAAGGTCGAAAAGCTGCAGCGCGGCGACGAACTGCCGCCGGGCGTGATGAAGATGGTCAAGGTCTTCGTCGCGGTGAAGCGCAAGATCCAGCCCGGCGACAAGATGGCCGGCCGCCACGGCAACAAGGGCGTGGTGTCCAAGATCGTGCCGATCGAGGACATGCCGTTCCTCGAGGATGGTACGCATGCGGACATCGTGCTGAACCCGCTCGGCGTGCCCTCGCGCATGAACGTCGGCCAGATCCTCGAGACGCATCTCGGCTGGGCCTGCGCCGGCCTCGGCAGGCGCATCGGCCAGACCATCGACGCCTACTACCAGAGGCAGGATCTCAAGCCGCTGCGCGAGACCCTGAAGAGGATCTATGGCGACGATGAAACGATCCGCTCGCTGAACGACAACGAGCTGATCGAGCTTGGCCGCAATCTGAGCCATGGCGTGCCGATCGCAACCCCGGTGTTCGACGGCGCCAAGGAGGCCGACATCGAGGAGATGCTGAAGCTTGCCGGCTTCGACGCCTCCGGACAGTCGACCGTCTATGACGGCCGCACCGGCGATCCCTTCGATCGCAAGGTGACGGTGGGCTACATCTACATGCTGAAGCTGCACCATCTGGTGGACGACAAGATCCACGCCCGCTCGATCGGCCCGTACTCGCTGGTCACCCAGCAGCCGTTGGGCGGCAAGGCGCAGTTCGGCGGCCAGCGCTTCGGCGAAATGGAGGTGTGGGCGCTTGAAGCCTATGGCGCGGCCTACACGCTGCAGGAGATGCTGACCGTGAAGTCGGACGACGTCGCCGGCCGTACCAAGGTGTACGAGGCGATCGTGCGCGGCGACGACACGTTCGAGGCTGGTATCCCCGAGTCGTTCAACGTGCTGGTCAAGGAAATGCGCTCGCTCGGCCTCAACGTCGACCTGCACAATTCCAAGGTGGGACCGGCGCCGACGTCGGAAGCGGCCGAGTAACACGACACATGATGCCCGGTTTCAAACCGGGCATCCGCGCCCTGCAGCTACGTGCGAGCAGGGCGCTCGGTGAGCAGAGTTTCGGAATTTGCTGCTGGCTTTGGACCGGCATGCGAGGAGAAGACCATGAACCAAGAGATTATGAATCTTTTCAATCCGACGACGCCGGCCCAGGTCTTCGACCAGATCCGGATTTCGATCGCGTCCCCGGAGAAGATTCTGTCCTGGTCCTACGGCGAGATCAAGAAGCCGGAGACCATCAACTACCGCACCTTCAAGCCGGAGCGGGACGGGCTGTTCTGCGCCCGCATCTTCGGGCCGATCAAGGACTACGAGTGCTTGTGCGGCAAGTACAAGCGCATGAAGTACAAGGGCATCATCTGCGAAAAGTGCTCGGTCGAGGTGACGCTGTCGCGCGTCCGGCGCGAGCGCATGGGCCATATCGAGCTCGCGGCGCCCGTTGCCCACATCTGGTTCCTGAAGTCGCTGCCGTCGCGCATCGGCCTTCTGCTCGACATGACGCTGAAGGATCTCGAGCGCATCCTGTACTTCGAGTACTACGTCGTGCTCGAGCCGGGTCTGACCGCGCTCAAGGACCGTCAGCTCCTGTCGGAAGATGAATATCTGAAGGCGCAGGACGAATACGGCCAGGACAGCTTCACCGCCATGATCGGCGCAGAGGCGATCCGCGAATTGCTGAAGGGCCTCGAGCTGGAGAAGCTCGAGCTCTCGCTGCGCGCCGAGATGCAGGAGACCGACTCCGACATCAAGCACAAGAAGCTCGCCAAGCGGCTGAAGATCGTCGAGGCCTTCCGCGTCTCCGGCAACAAGCCGGAATGGATGATCATGACGGTCATTCCGGTGATCCCGCCGGACCTGCGCCCGCTGGTGCCGCTCGATGGCGGCCGCTTCGCGACGTCGGACCTCAACGACCTCTACCGCCGCGTCATCAACCGCAACAATCGCTTGAAGCGGCTGATGGAGCTGCGCGCGCCCGACATCATCATCCGCAACGAGAAGCGCATGCTGCAGGAGGCCGTCGACGCGCTGTTCGACAACGGCCGCCGCGGCCGCGTCATCACGGGCGCCAACAAGCGCCCGCTGAAGTCGCTCGCCGACATGCTCAAGGGCAAGCAGGGCCGCTTCCGCCAGAACCTGCTCGGCAAGCGCGTCGACTATTCCGGCCGTTCGGTGATCGTGGTCGGTCCCGAGCTGCGCCTGCATCAGTGCGGCCTGCCGAAGAAGATGGCGCTCGAATTGTTCAAGCCGTTCATCTATTCGCGGCTTGACGCCAAGGGCCTGTCGACGACCGTGAAGCAGGCCAAGAAGCTGGTCGAGAAGGAGCGGCCCGAGGTCTGGGATATCCTGGACGAGGTGATCCGCGAGCATCCGGTGCTGCTCAACCGCGCGCCGACGCTGCATCGTCTGGGCATCCAGGCGTTCGAGCCGGTGCTGATCGAGGGCAAGGCGATCCAGCTTCACCCGCTGGTCTGCGCCGCGTTCAACGCCGACTTCGACGGCGACCAGATGGCCGTGCACGTTCCGCTGTCGCTCGAAGCGCAGCTGGAAGCGCGCGTCCTGATGATGTCGACCAACAACATCCTGCACCCCGCGAACGGTCAGCCGATCATCGTGCCGTCGCAGGACATCGTGCTCGGCCTCTACTACGTCTCGATCATGCGCGAAGGCCTGCCCGGCGAGGGCAAGGTGTTCGGCGACATGGCCGAGCTCGAGCATGCCCTGCACTCGAAGGTCATCCACCTCCACACCAAGATCAAGTACCGGTGGGAGGGCACCGACGAAGAGGGCAAGAAGAGCAAGCGCTGGATCGAAACCACCGCGGGCCGCGTCATGCTCGGCAATCTGCTGCCGAAGCACCAGCGGATTTCGTACGACATCATCAACAAGCTGATGACCAAGCGCGAGATCTCCGGCGTGATCGACCAGGTCTACCGGCACTGCGGTCAGAAGGAGACGGTGATCTTCTGCGACCGCATCATGGCGCTCGGCTTCTACAACGCCTTCAAGGCCGGCATCTCGTTCGGCAAGGACGACATGGTCGTGCCGGCGTCGAAGTGGAAGATCGTCGACCAGACCCGTACGCTGGCGAAGGATTTCGAGCAGCAGTACAATGACGGTCTGATCACCCATGGCGAGAAGTACAACAAGGTCGTCGACGCCTGGTCGAAGGCCGGCGAAGAAGTCGCCAAGGCGATGATGAAGGAGATCTCCTCGACCAAGAAGACGGCCGCCGGAGCGGATGCCGACATCAACTCGATCTACATGATGGCCCATTCCGGTGCGCGCGGTTCGCCGGCGCAGATGCGTCAGCTCGCGGGCATGCGCGGCCTGATGGCGAAGCCGTCGGGCGAGATCATCGAGACGCCGATCATTTCCAACTTCAAGGAAGGCCTCTCGGTGCTCGAATACTTCAACTCGACCCACGGCGCCCGCAAGGGCCTCGCGGACACCGCGTTGAAGACCGCGAACTCCGGTTACCTGACCCGCCGCCTGGTCGACGTGGCGCAGGACTGCATCATCACGTCCAGCGACTGCGGCACCCATCTCGGCATCAAGATGCGCGCCATCATCGATGCCGGCACGGTGGTCGCCTCGCTCGGCTCGCGCATCCTGGGCCGCGTGGCCTGCGATGACGTGCGTGATCCCACGAGCAACGATGTCCTGGTCGCGCGCGGAACGCTGATGGAGGAGTCCCATGTGGACGCCATCCACAAGGCGGGCATCCAGGAGGTGAAGATCCGTTCGGCGCTGACCTGCGAGCTCATCAACGGCATCTGCGCGAAGTGCTACGGGCGCGATCTCGCCCGCGGCACCCCGGTCAACCACGGCGAGGCGGTCGGCGTGATCGCCGCGCAGTCGATCGGCGAGCCGGGCACGCAGTTGACGATGCGCACGTTCCACATCGGCGGCGCGGCGCAGATCAACGAGCAGTCGTTCGTGGAGTCGAACTTCGACGGCAAGATCGTGATCAGGAACAAGGCGATCGCCCGCAACAGCGAAGGCCACCTGATCGCGATGGTCCGCAACATGGTGGTTGCGATCGTCGATGCCGACGGCACCGAGCGTGCGACCCATCGCATCCAGTACGGCTCGCGCATGCATGTCGACGAGGGCGATATGGTCAAGCGCGGCCAGCGCATCGCCGAGTGGGATCCGTACACCCGTCCGGTGCTGACCGAAGTCGAGGGTACGATCGGGTTCGAGGACCTGGTCGAGGGCCAGTCGATCTCGGAGACGCTGGACGAATCCACCGGTATCGCCAAGCGCGTCGTCATCGATTGGCGGTCGTCGCGCGGCGGCGCGGATCTGCGCCCGGCCATCGTGGTCAAGGGCAAGGACGGCAAGGTGATGAAGCTCGCGCGTGGCGGCGATGCCCGCTACATGCTGTCGGTCGATGCGATCCTGTCGGTCGACGTCGGCTCGCAGGTCAAGCCGGGCGACATCCTGGCGCGTATCTCCACCGAGAGCGCCAAGACCCGCGACATCACGGGCGGTCTGCCGCGCGTGGCCGAACTGTTCGAGGCGCGCAAGCCGAAGGATGCGGCGATCATCGCGGAAGTGGCGGGCACCATCCGCTTCGGCCGCGACTACAAGAACAAGCGCCGCATCTCGATCGAGCCGACCGACAAGACCGAGGAGCCGCGCGAGTACCTGATCCCGAAGGGCAAGCACATCCACCTTCAGGACGGCGATATCGTCGAAAAGGGCGACTTCATCGTCGAAGGCAATCCGGCGCCGCACGACATCCTGGCGATCAAGGGCATCGAGGAACTCGCTGCCTACCTGGTCAACGAAATCCAGGAGGTCTACCGGCTGCAGGGCGTGCTCATCAACGACAAGCACATCGAGGTGATTGTCCGTCAGATGCTGCAGAAGGTGGAGGTCACCGATCAGGGCGACACCGACATGATCTCGGGTGAGCAGGTCGACAAGATCGAGTTCGACGCGCTCAACACCAAGGCCAAGGAAGAGGGCAAGAAGCCCGCGACCGGAACGCCGGTGCTGCTCGGCATCACCAAGGCGAGCCTGCAGACACGCTCGTTCTTCTCGGCGGCGTCGTTCCAGGAGACCACCCGCGTGCTCACCGAAGCCGCCGTCAACGGCAAGGTGGACCCGCTGGAAGGCCTCAAGGAGAACGTCATTGTCGGCCGGCTGATCCCGGCAGGCACGGGCGCCTCGATGGCGCGGATCCGCGAAGTCGCCATGAAGCGCGACAAGCTGATCCTCGACGAGCGCGAGAAGCAGGCGGCGATCGTGCCGTCCGCGCCCGAAGCGGAGCCGCTGGCGCTGCCGCTGCCGCCCGCGGAGTAACACTCCGCAAAACTACGGTACTCACGAAAAGGCCGGCTTTTTGCCGGCCTTTTTGCTGTTCTCCTCTTGTGCTGCGCTGCAGGAATGCGCTTTGTTCATCTTTCCTTCAGACAGAAAAGCGCTTCTGCTAGGAGCGGCTGAGCCGGGTGCTTCGCCCGCCCGGAAGAACGGAATCCCCATGCTTGATCTCGCAATCGTTGGCGGCGGCCCCGGCGGCCTGATGAGCGCCTGGTACCTGAAGCGGAAGCTTGGCGAGCTCTGCCGCGTCACCATTTACGAGGCGTCGGACCGGCTCGGCGGCAAGATCGTCACGCGCAAATTCGCTTCCGCGCCCGCGACCTACGAGGCCGGCGTCGCCGAGATCTACGATTATTCGATGACGGGCCCGGATCCGCTGCGCGAGCTGATCCAGCATTTCGGCCTGCAGACCATCCCGATGGATGCCGAGCAGGTCCAGCTCGACGGCGAGCTCCTGAACGACGTGCCGGGCATGCGCCGCAAATACGGTGCGAAGACTGCCGATGCGATCGAAGCGTTCCGCAAGCGCTGCACCGAGATGATCTCGCCGGTCGAATATTATGAGGGCGTCGGCGCGCACGACAACGAGCATCCCTGGGCCCACAAGACCTGCGAGCAACTGCTCGACGAGGAGGTCGACGACCCGACCGCCAAGCGCTTCTTCAAGGTGATGGCGCGCTCCGACATCGCGACCGAGAGCCACAACACCAACGGGCTCAACGCGCTGAAGAATTTCGTGATGGATATCGACGGCTATATCGGCCTGTACTCGATCCAGAACGGCAATGAGCAGCTCATCGAGTGCCTGCGCTCGGAGGTCGATGCCGACATCCAGCTCAATCACCGGGTGCTGAAGGTCGGCAAGGCCGGCAACGGCCGCTACCGCCTCAACATGATGAACGGGAAGGGGCCGGAGACGCGCGACTTCGACCTCGTGCTGGTCTGCCTGCCGCATTCCTGGCTCACCACGCTCGGCTGGGATGGCGAGGAGCTGCGCCAGTCGATGGTCAAGCACATCGCCTATTTCGACCGCCCGGCGCACTATCTGCGCGTCTCGATCCTGTTCGACGAGCCGTTCTGGGGCGAGAAGATCCCGGGCTCCTGGTTCATGTCGGAGGCGTTCGGCGGCTGCTGTGTCTATAACGAAGGCTCGCGCCACGACGTTGGCAGGCACGGCGTCCTGAACTGGCTGATCGCGGGTTCGGACGCGCTGGCCTTCGCCAATCTGAGCGACCAGGAACTGATCGACGCCGCCTTGAAGTCGCTGCCGGCTTCCTTCGGCAAGGCGCGCGAGCATTTCCTCGAGGGCAAGATCCACCGCTGGCTGAGCTCGGTGAACGCGCTGCCCGGCGGCCCGCTGGCGCGCGACGTCCTGACCAACCATCGTCCCGAGCCGAAGGAGCATCCCGGCATCGTCGTGGTCGGCGACTACCTGTTCGATTCCACGCTGAACGGTCTGCTCGATTCCTCCGATGCCGCGACCGACATCATCCTGACCGAGATGGTCCGCCTGCGTCGCGCCCGCGCCCAGGCCGACCAGCCGCTGTCGGACAAGATCGACCGCAATTATTTCGAGAATTATCGCGGGCTGGGTCCGTACAGCGAAGCGTGGCGCCACTTCACCGATCCCGCGCTGCTGATGGAGATGATCCAGATCGTCTGGGGCGAGGCGAAGGGCTACAAGCTCCTAGTGGCGGGCTCGGCAAGCGGCGAACTGGTCGGCGCGCTCCGCGAGCGCGGGGTTGACGCCTGGGGCGTGGAGAACAACCGCTTCATCCACGGCAAGACGCCGAAGGCGCTGCAGACGTACAACAAGCTCGGTTCGGTCCTCGACCTGCCGTTCAAGGACAACGAATTCGACTTCGTGTTCGAGACCAGCCTCTGCCATCTCGGCGGCAAGCAGGTGGTGCGCGCGGCGCGCGAAATGCATCGCGTGGTCAGGACCGGCCTCGTGTTCGGCTCGGTGACCTCGGACCTCGCGCCCGGCCTGATCGACCGCTATGATCTGTTGCGCGGCGTAAAGAAGCTCGCCACCTGGTGGGAATGGTCGGAACTGTTCTTCGGCAACGGTTTTGATCTCGCCGCCCACCGTCACGACTGCACCGAGGCGCTGTGGACCGCGGCGCGCGCCGCCAACAAGGGGCCCGGCCACTGGTACGGCGACTCCGACGCGTTGCGCTATTCGTTCTTCGACAAGGTCGAGGACGAGGATTGATCCGGTGATTGACCGCCCTAACCGGCCGGTTCAATTGCTTTGCCCAATCCTTGCTGATCGCATAGAATCGTTGGCATAGCGTCTGTCGCGCTGTCGCTCTCGATTTGCGGTCATGCCGACCGTGCAGTATCGGTTGGTTTCATGGCATCGAAGCCCTCATCATCTGACGGTCACAATCCCGTTGCGACGGATGAACTCGAGCTGAAAAAGAAGCTCGGGGTGAATGCCGATCCCGCTGCGCCCAGACCCGGCGGGAAGCCTTCGTCGACGCCGCCTGCCGATGATGATGACGAAGCCGACGACGAGAACGAGGTCGAGCTTGAGGACGATGATGAGGACGAGGACCTCGTCGTCTTCACCGCGAAGGAAGCCGCCGGCGCGCTCGCCACGATCTACGGCTTCGTCAAGCCGTATCTCGTCAACTACAAGCGGATGCTGGTCTTCGTCAGCTTCGGCGTCGTGGTCGAGACGTTGTTCAACGTCATCATGCCGCTCAGCCTGAAATTCCTGATCGACGATGCGCTCGGCGAGGAAGATTTTCAGGCCCTCTACAAGATCCTCGGCGTGCTCGCCGCCGCCGGGATCATCACCTCCATCATCGCGGTCTGGTACGAGCGCTGGGACGCGCGGCTTGCCGCCTGCATCATTTCCGACGTGCGGACCGGATTGTTCGGGCACGTCCAGAACCTGCCGTCGTCCTATTTCGCCCGCACCAAGCGCGGCGAGATCCTGTCGCGCTTCTCGATCGACCTTTCGGCCTTCGAAGGCTCGGTCAAGAGCTTCGCCAACAGCGCCGCGTTGCCGTTCCTGGAGCTGATTGCCGGCATCATCCTGATGCTGTTCCTGAGCTGGCAGCTCGCCGCAGTCGCGCTATTGGTGTTTCCGATCACCCTGATCGGACCACGGATCCTGACCCCGAAAGCGGTACAGGCCAACTACGAGCAGAAGCTGAACGAGGCCGCGCTGCTCGGCACCGTGCAGGAGAATGTCGCAGCCCAGGCCGTGGTAAAGGCGTTCAATTTGCAGCGCCGCGCGCTCGGCTGGTTCACGATGCGCAACAACGATGTGCGGCTCAAGGCGGCCTCGGCCATGTTCCTGTCGACCATGGTCGAGCGCACCGTCACCATCGCGGTGCTGCTGTTGCACCTCGTGGTGCTCGCGCTCGGCGCCTATCTCGCCACCAAGGGCCAGATCACCATCGGCACCTTCGTCACCTTCGAAAGCGCATTCTGGGAGGTGTCCTACAATATCGCGCACCTCATGCACTTCATTCCGGTATCGATCCAGTCGGCGGCGGCGGTGCACCACATCCAGGAGCTCCTGGACGAGCCGACGCGCGGCGCCGACCGGCCCGGCGCGCCGGACCTGCCGCGCATCTCCAATGACATCACCTTCGAGCGCGTGACCTTCCAGTACGAGGGCAGCCAGGCGCCGCTGCTGGACAATTTCAGCCTCAAGCTCAAGGTCGGCCAGCGCATCGCGATCGTCGGCCCCTCCGGCTCCGGCAAGAGCACGCTGCTCAACCTGATCCTGCGGCTTTACGTGCCCGACGAGGGCCGCGTCACCATCGACGGTGTCGATATCCGCAAGGTGACGCGCGAATCGCTCAGGCGGAGCATGGCGGTCGTGTTCCAGGAGAACATGCTGTTCAACATGTCGATCCGGGAGAACATCCGCCTCGGCAAGGAAGGCGCGAGCGACGAGGAAGTCGTGGACGCCGCGCGCAAGGCCGAGATCCATCGTTTCATCATGAGCCTGCCGCAGAAATACGACACCGTGGTCGGCGAACGCGGCGATACGCTGTCAGGCGGCCAGCGCCAGCGTATCGCGATCGCGCGCGCCATCATCCGCAATCCGTCCGTGCTGCTGCTCGACGAAGCCACCTCGGCCCTCGACCAGACCACGGAGGCCGCGATCAACCGTACGCTGTTCAGGGTTGCCGCGGGCCGCACCATGATCTGGTCGACGCACCGGCTGACGTCGGTGGTCGACATGGACGAGATCATCGTGATCTCCGGCGGCAAGGCGATCGAGCGCGGCACGCATGCCGAGCTGCTCGCGGCGAACGGAGTCTATCGCAAGCTCTGGGACGATCAGGGTCATGTCGCGCACAATGCCTCCGCGCAGGCCGACGAGGACGAAGACGATGATGAGGACGACGACGAGGAGTGATCGCTAAGGCGTCTGCGGCAGCGCGCCCTGAATGGTTGTCCGGCGCCGTCGGCCACCGAGGCGCCGCAGCGCACCTCGGCCAAGCCACGACAGGAAACGGGCGCCGCGCTGCGCGCGCCAGTAAAGGCCGGTGTCCATCGACACCCGGCGGAAGTCGAAGGCCTTGGCCATTGACCACGCGTCGCAAGCCGTCTTGACGGGATCATCATAGTACGCGGCGATCTTGTCCTCGCCCATGCCTTCGCTGGCAAGCCACGCCGGGATATGGACATTGCAGAGCTGGGCGACGTCCGTGAACACCTTGTCGGTGCCGGTACCGGTGACCGGGCAGGTGACTGAGAAGGCATCGCCGACCAGGACGATGCCCGGTCGCCGATAATTGGTGCTGACAGAGAGATCGGCCGGACGCACCTTGATGTCGCCGGCGACGGCGAATTCGCCGGTGATCCGGGAAAGTCTGGGCAGCGCGGCATCGAGCGTTCTGACCGGGTTCACCCGCATCTCGCGCAGCCAGGGGTCGTCGGCCTGGCGATAGACGAACAGGTTGGCGCGCATCCGCCGCTCTCCGACCGGAAACAGCGTCAGATAGGGAACGCGGTCGCTCGGCCGCTCCGAGAAATAGGTCAGCGCCGGGAACGGGAATGCCGGCCGCCCGACGGGGACAAGGTCGAAGCCGAGCGAGATCGAATGGCAGGGGCTGGTGATCTCCCGCTCGATACCGATCATGCGGCGCAAGCTCACATTCAGCCCGTTGGCAAGCACAACCAGCCGGGCCGAGATCGTCTCGCCGCCGCCGAGCGTCACCTGCTGCCGCTCGGCGCTTATCGCAACGTTGGTGACCTTGCCGCAAATGAACTCGGCCGGGGAGGCGATCTCGGCTCGGATCGCGTTGACGAGTTCGTCGTACATGATGCCGTATTGGTCGACCGGCGCCCTGTCGAGCAGACGGCCGAAACGGGCGATCCAGTTTTCGCGCGCGTGAGTCGCGCCCGGAAGCACCACCTCGGCCAATCCGGTCCTCGCGAATCGCGCGATCTGCACACCGCCGCCCAGCTTCTCGACACGAAAATCGAACGGATAGACATCGTGCGGATCGATCAGGACGGTCGGAATGCCGGCGCGGCCCAGCATGGCGGCTGCCGTGGAGCCAGCCAGTCCCCCGCCGATGATCGCGATGTCGGTATAGCGCATGGGGAAATCAGCAGCCTCCAGGCAGGTTCTTTGCGCCCGCAATGGCAAACAAAGGCTTATTTCGCGCGATTTCTCCCGATACGAGCCGCGCAAAGGCCGTTTTAGGATATTTTTGCCCGGGTAAAAATAATCGGCCGACTCGTCCAGAGGAGGGCGGCAGGCCTTGCGATTTTCACTCGCGCTGACTGCGCGAAAGTGCCAAATCTACTGGCGGCAGAGGCGTTTCTCGTATTGTCGTTTTGCTTGACTTCACTATCTACCGCTTATACAAGGCGCGCACTTAACGACAGGCGGTGAGCTACGCCAGCGTCGGAACGGAACACCCTATCAGGCCTACTTGGACTGAGGCGGGCACCAACCTCGACGAATGCCGCTCAAACGCTGTCGATGATAGCTAGGCAATGCCAGGACGATTTTTGTTCTCTTGAGCGCGTTCTCTTGAGAGTAAACTCGGATGCATGACCTCGGTTTTCAACCGGACAGCGAGTGCTGATCGGTCGGGATCGCGGTCCTCTGTGGCGTCAAGCGCTTCCGCTCAGCAATGAGTGGTGGGCGCGATTTCGTTTTGCGCGAATGGTTTTCGTGTGAGGCGGCCGGACGGGCGGCTCGTTCCCGAGAAGAATTTGCGGGGCCAGTGAGGTTCCGCGCGAACTTGAAGGGTGAAGGCTGACATGCCGACGATCAACCAGCTGATCGCAAATCCACGGGAAGTGCAGAAGTCGCGCAAGAAGGTGCCGGCGCTGCAGCAGTCGCCGCAGAAGCGCGGCGTGTGCACGCGCGTCTACACGACGACCCCGAAGAAGCCGAACTCGGCGCTTCGCAAGGTCGCCAAGGTGCGCCTGACCAATGGGTTCGAGGTGATCGGCTACATCCCGGGTGAGGGTCATAACCTTCAGGAGCACTCGGTGGTCATGATCCGCGGCGGCCGCGTCAAAGACTTGCCGGGCGTGCGCTACCACATCCTCCGCGGCGTGCTGGATACCCAGGGCGTCAAGAACCGTAAGCAGCGTCGTTCGAAGTACGGCGCCAAGCGTCCGAAGTAAGCGGGAACAGGTAAGATGTCGCGTCGTCACTCTGCAGAAAAGCGTGAAGTGCTTCCGGACCCGAAGTTCGGAAACATCGTCATCACAAAGTTCATGAACTCGGTCATGTACGCCGGCAAGAAGTCGGTCGCCGAGAACATCGTCTATGGCGCGCTCACCATGATCGAGGCCAAGACTAAGCAGAATCCGCTCGGCGTGTTCGAGCAGGCGCTCGAGAACGTCATGCCGACGATCGAAGTGCGTTCCCGCCGCGTCGGTGGTGCGACCTATCAGGTGCCGGTGGAAGTCCGGTCGGTGCGCCGGCAGGCGCTCGGCATCCGCTGGCTGATTTCGGCCGCGCGCGAGCGTAACGAGAAGACCATGACGGAGCGGCTCTCGGCGGAGCTGCTCGATGCGTCGAACAACCGGGGGAACGCCGTCAAGAAGCGTGAAGACGTGCACCGGATGGCGGAAGCCAACCGCGCCTTCTCGCACTATCGCTGGTAAGGCGAACAACGGAATTTAAGGAACAGCCCCATGCCCCGCCAACATGCCATCGAGGACTATCGCAACTTCGGTATCATGGCGCATATCGACGCCGGCAAGACCACGACGACCGAGCGCATCCTCTATTACACCGGCAAGAGCCATAAGATCGGCGAAGTGCACGAAGGTGCTGCGACGATGGACTGGATGGAGCAGGAGCAGGAGCGTGGCATCACCATCACCTCCGCCGCCACCACCGCGTTCTGGAACGGCAAGCGTCTGAACATCATCGACACTCCCGGCCACGTCGACTTCACCATCGAAGTCGAGCGTTCGCTGCGCGTGCTCGACGGCGCCGTTTGCGTGCTCGACTCCAACCAGGGCGTTGAGCCGCAGACCGAGACCGTCTGGCGCCAGGGCGACAAGTACAAGGTTCCGCGCATCGTCTTCGCCAACAAGATGGACAAGACCGGCGCCGACTTCTTCAAGTGCCTGTCCGACATCGTCGACCGCCTCGGCGCCAAGCCGGTGGCGATCCAGCTCCCGATCGGCGCCGAAAACAACTTCAAGGGTCTCGTCGACCTCGTGAAGATGCAGGGCGTCATCTGGAATGACGAGGCGCTCGGCGCGAAGTTCGACTATATCGATATTCCCGCAGATCTCGCCGACCAGGCCAAGGAGTACCGCGAGAAGCTGGTGGAAGCCGCCGTCGAGCTCGACGACGATGCCATGGCTGCCTATCTCGACGGCAAGGAGCCGGATGAGGCGACGCTGAAGAGGCTGATCCGCAAGGCCGTGCTGTCGGGTGCGTTCTATCCGGTGCTGTGTGGCTCGGCCTTCAAGAACAAGGGCGTGCAGCCGCTGCTCGACGCCGTGGTCGACTATCTGCCGTCGCCGCTCGATGTGCCCGCGATCAAGGGAACCGACGACAAGGGCAACGAGGTCGTGCGCAAGGCTGACGACAAGGAGCCTCTCGCGCTGCTCGCGTTCAAGATCATGGACGACCCCTTCGTCGGCACCATCACCTTCTGCCGCATCTATTCGGGCATCCTGACCTCCGGTACTGGCGTGGTGAACTCGACCCGCGAGAAGAAGGAGCGGATCGGGCGCATGCTCTTGATGCATGCGAACAACCGCGAGGACATCAAGGAAGCCTATGCGGGCGACATTGTCGCGCTGGCCGGCCTGAAGGAAGCGCGCACCGGTGACACACTGTGCGATCCGAACCATCAGGTGATTCTGGAGAAGATGGAATTCCCGGAGCCGGTGATCGAGATCGCGATCGAGCCGAAGTCGAAGGCCGACCAGGAGAAGCTCGGCGTCGCGCTGGCGAAGCTGGCGGCGGAAGATCCGTCGTTCCGGGTGACGACCGATCACGAGTCCGGCCAGACCATCCTGAAGGGCATGGGTGAACTGCATCTCGACATCAAGGTCGACATCCTGAAGCGCACTTACAAGGTCGATGCGAATATCGGCGCGCCGCAGGTGGCGTTCCGTGAGCGTATCACCAAGCCGGCCAATGTGGACTACACCCACAAGAAGCAGACCGGCGGTACGGGTCAGTTCGCAGCCGTCAGCCTCGTGGTCGAGCCGAACGAGCCCGGCAAGGGCTACGAGTTCGAATCGAAGATCGTCGGCGGCGCGGTGCCGAAGGAATACATCCCCGGCGTCGAGAAGGGCATCGAGAGCGTGCTGGGCTCTGGCGTGGTCGCCGGCTTCCCGGTGGTGGACGTCAAGGTGGCGCTGGTCGACGGCAAGTACCACGACGTCGACTCGTCGGCGCTCGCCTTCGAGATCGCGTCGCGCGCAGCGTTCCGCGAAGCGTTGCAGAAGGGCAAGTCGGTTCTGCTCGAGCCGATCATGAAGGTCGAGGTGGTGACGCCGGAAGACTACACCGGCTCCGTCATCGGCGACCTGAACTCCCGGCGCGGCCAGATCCAGGGCCAAGACATGCGCGGCAACGCCAACGTCATCAACGCGATGGTGCCGCTCATGAACATGTTCGGTTACGTGAACAATCTGCGCTCGATGAGCCAGGGTCGCGCGACCTTCACCATGCAGTTCGATCACTACGCCGAAGCGCCGGCGAACGTGTCGGCTGAAGTCCAGAAGAAGTTTGCCTGATTATCGTTGGTTGGCAGCTAACGATTGAACGGAGAGTCAAATGGCCAAAGCAAAATTTGAGCGTAACAAACCGCACTGCAACATCGGCACCATTGGTCACGTCGACCATGGCAAGACCTCGCTGACCGCCGCGATCACCAAGATCCTGGCGGAAACCGGCGGTGCGACGTTCACCGCCTACGACCAGATCGACAAGGCCCCGGAAGAGAAGGCGCGCGGCATCACGATCTCGACCGCTCACGTCGAGTACGAGACCAAGAACCGCCACTACGCCCACGTCGATTGCCCCGGCCACGCCGACTACGTGAAGAACATGATCACCGGCGCCGCCCAGATGGACGGTGCGATCCTCGTCGTGTCGGCTGCCGACGGCCCGATGCCGCAGACCCGCGAGCACATCCTGCTCGCCCGCCAGGTCGGCGTTCCCGCGCTCGTCGTGTTCCTCAACAAGTGCGACATGGTCGACGATCCGGAGCTGCTCGAGCTCGTCGAGCTCGAAGTGCGTGAGCTGCTCTCGAAGTACGACTTCCCCGGCGACAAGATCCCGATCGTCAAGGGTTCGGCGCTGGCCGCTCTCGAAGACAGCGACAAGAAGCTCGGCCATGACGCGGTTCTCGAGCTGATGCGCAATGTCGACGAGTACATTCCGCAGCCGGAGCGTCCGATCGACCAGCCGTTCCTGATGCCGGTCGAAGACGTGTTCTCGATCTCGGGTCGCGGCACCGTGGTGACCGGCCGTGTCGAGCGCGGCATCGTGAAGGTCGGCGACGAAATCGAGATCGTCGGTCTGCGCGACACCCAGAAGACCACCGTCACCGGCGTCGAAATGTTCCGCAAGCTGCTCGATCAGGGCCAGGCGGGCGACAACATCGGTGCGCTGCTTCGCGGTACCAAGCGCGAGGAAGTCGAGCGTGGCCAGGTGCTGTGCAAGCCGGGTTCGGTCAAGCCGCACACCAAGTTCAAGGCCGAGGCGTACATCCTCACCAAGGAAGAGGGCGGCCGCCACACCCCGTTCTTCACCAACTACCGCCCGCAGTTCTACTTCCGCACCACCGACGTGACCGGTGTCGTGCATCTGCCTGAGGGCACCGAGATGGTGATGCCGGGTGACAACATCGCGATGGAAGTGCACCTGATCGTGCCGATCGCGATGGAGGAGAAGCTGCGGTTCGCGATCCGCGAGGGTGGCCGTACCGTCGGCGCCGGCGTCGTCGCCTCGATCCTCGAGTAAAGAAGCGAATAGGGAATGGCGAGTGGTGGATAGGAATTTCTATTCGCTACTCGCTACTCGCCACTCACCAAAGAAAGTACGGCAATGAACGGCCAGAATATCCGCATCCGTCTTAAGGCGTTCGACCATCGTATTCTCGATACGTCGACCCGCGAGATCGTGAACACGGCGAAACGCACCGGTGCTCAGGTTCGCGGTCCTATTCCGCTGCCGACCCGCATCGAGAAGTTCACCGTCAACCGTTCGCCGCACGTCGACAAGAAGAGCCGCGAGCAGTTCGAGATGCGCACCCACAAGCGCCTTCTCGACATCGTCGATCCGACCCCGCAGACCGTCGATGCTCTCATGAAGCTCGATCTGGCCGCCGGCGTCGACGTCGAGATCAAGCTCTAAGTTTTGGATTGAAGTCCACGCGAGTGGACGAAAGAGAACAGGAACCACGCCGATGCGCTCCGGAGTGATCGCACAAAAGGTCGGGATGACGCGGGTCTTTACAGAGGCCGGCGAACATATCCCCGTGACCGTGCTGAAGCTCGGCAACTGCCAGGTGCTGGGCCACCGCACCACCGAACAGAACGGTTATGTCGCGCTGCAGCTCGGCTCGGGCTCGCGCAAGACCGTGTACATGCCGAAGGCCGAGCGCGGGCAGTTCGCCGTCGCCAAGGTCGAGCCAAAGCGCAAGGTCGCGGAATTCCGCGTCTCCGAGGATGCGCTGATCCCGGTCGGCGCGGAGATCCAGGCCGATCACTTCGTGGTCGGACAGTTCGTCGACGTCACTGGCACTTCGATCGGCAAGGGCTTCGCCGGCGGCATGAAGCGCTGGAATTTCGGCGGTCTGCGCGCCACCCACGGCGTGTCGATCTCGCACCGTTCGATCGGTTCGACCGGTGGCCGTCAGGATCCCGGCAAGACCTGGAAGAACAAGAAGATGCCCGGCCACATGGGTGTCGATCGCATCACCACGCTCAACCTTCGCGTCGTGCAGACCGATGTCGAGCGTGGCCTGATCCTCGTCGAAGGCGCCGTCCCCGGCTCCAAGGGCGGCTGGATCAGGGTGCGCGACGCCGTCAAGAAGCCGCTGCCGAAGGAAGCTCCGAAGCCCGGCAAGTTCAAGGTCGCGGGCGAGCAGGCTGCCGAGGCGCCGGCCGAGCAGGAAGGGGCGTGAGATGGAACTGAAAGTCACAACCCTTGAGGGCAAGGAAGCCGGCTCGGTCCAGCTTTCCGACGCCATTTTCGGCCTCGAGCCGCGCGCCGACATCATTCAGCGCTGCGTGCAGTGGCAGCTCAACAAGCGCCAGGCCGGCACGCACAAGGCCAAGGGCCGCGCCGAGATCTGGCGCACCGGCAAGAAGATGTACAAGCAGAAGGGCACCGGCGGTGCCCGTCACGGCTCGGCCCGCGTGCCGCAGTTCCGTGGCGGCGGCCGCGCCTTCGGTCCGGTGGTTCGCTCGCATGCGACCGACCTGCCGAAGAAGGTGCGTGCGCTCGCGCTCAAGCATGCTCTGTCGGCCAAGGCCAAGGACGGCGGCCTGGTCGTGCTCGACAGCGCCGACATCAAGGAAGCCAAGACCAAGGCGCTGGTCGGTCACTTCTCCGGCCTGGGGCTCACCAATGCGCTGATCATCGATGGCGCCGAGCTAAACAACGGATTCGCGAGTGCGGCCCGCAACATTCCGAATATCGACGTGCTGCCGATCCAGGGCATCAACGTCTACGACATCCTGCGCCGCCAGAAGCTGGTCCTGACCAAGGCGGCCGTCGATGCGCTGGAGGCGCGCTTCAAATGAAGAATATCGATCCGCGCCACTACGACGTGATCGTCGCGCCGGTTGTGACCGAAAAGGCGACGCTCGCCTCCGAGTACAACAAGGTGCTGTTCAAGGTTGCCGCCAAGGCGACGAAGCCGCAGATCAAGGAAGCGGTCGAGAAGCTCTTCGACGTCAAGGTCAAGAGCGTGAACACGCTGGTGCGCAAGGGCAAGACCAAGGTGTTCCGCGGCAATTTCGGTTCGCAGTCGGACACCAAGCGCGCGATCGTGACCCTGGAAGAGGGTCACCGCATCGACGTGACTACCGGACTATAAGGGCGTAACGACGATGGCATTGAAAACCTACAACCCAACGACGCCGGGCCAGCGCCAGCTGGTGATGGTCGATCGTTCGGCGCTCTACAAGGGCAAGCCGGTCAAGGCGCTCACCGAGGGCAAGCAGTCGAACGGTGGCCGCAACAACACCGGCCGTATCACCGTGCGCTTCCGCGGCGGCGGCCACAAGAAGGCCTATCGCAATGTCGACTTCCGCCGCGACAAGGTGGATGTGCCGGCGGTCGTCGAGCGGCTGGAATATGATCCGAACCGCACCGCCTTCATCGCGCTGATCAAGTATCAGGACGGCGAGCAGGCCTACATCCTGGCGCCGCAGCGGCTCGCCGCGGGCGATACGGTCGTGGCCGGCAGCTATGTCGACGTCAAGCCGGGCAACGTGATGCCGCTCGGCAACATGCCGGTCGGCACCATCGTGCACAACATCGAGCTGAAGATCGGCAAGGGCGGCCAGCTTGCGCGCTCCGCCGGCACCTATGCCCAGATCGTCGGCCGCGACCAGGACTACGTCATCATCCGCCTGAACTCGGGCGAGCAGCGCCTGGTGCACGGCCGTTGCCGCGGCGCCATCGGCGCGGTGTCGAACCCCGATCACATGAACATCTCGATCGGCAAGGCGGGCCGCACCCGCTGGCTCGGCTGGCGCCCGCACAACCGCGGCGTCGTCATGAACCCGATCGACCACCCGCACGGCGGCGGCGAAGGCCGCACCTCGGGCGGCCGCCACCCGGTAACCCCGTGGGGGAAGCCGACCAAGGGCAAGAAGACACGGTCGAACAAGTCGACCAACAAATTCATTCTCCTAAGCCGCCACAAGCGGAAGAAGTAAGGAACGCCGGACATGGTTCGTTCAGTCTGGAAAGGCCCGTTCGTCGAGGCATCGCTGCTCAAGAAGGCAGATGCTGCGCGCGCGTCCGGCCGTCACGACGTCATCAAGATCTGGAGTCGCCGCTCGACCATCCTGCCGCAGTTCGTGGGCCTGACCTTCGGCGTCTACAACGGTCAGAAGCACGTGCCGGTTTCGGTGAACGAGGAAATGGTTGGTCACAAGTTCGGCGAGTTCTCGCCGACCCGTACCTTCCACGGCCACTCTGGCGACAAGAAAGCCAAGAGGGCTTGAGGATTAAGCGATGAGCAAACCAAAGCGCGAACGTGTCCTCGCGGACAATGAGGCCAAGGCCGTCGCCCGGATGCTGCGCGTCAGCCCGCAGAAGCTGAACCTGGTGGCGCAGATGATCCGCGGCCGCAAGGCTTCCGCGGCGCTTGCCGACCTGCAGTTCTCGCGCAAGCGGATCGCGGTCGACGTCAAGAAGTGCCTGGAATCGGCGATTGCCAATGCCGAAAACAACCATGACCTCGAGGTCGACGATCTCGTCGTCGCCGAGGCCCATGTCGGCAATGGCCTCGTCATGAAGCGTTTTGCCCCGCGCGGCCGTGGCCGTTCGGGTCGTGTCTACAAACCGTTCTCGCATCTCACGATCGTGGTTCGTGAGGTCGAGGCCGAGGCGAGCGCTTAAAGAGCGCGGGAGAACAAGATGGGTCAAAAGATCAATCCGATCGGGCTGCGTCTCGGCATCAACCGAACCTGGGATTCGCGTTGGTTCGCTGGCAAGGCCGAATACGGCAAGCTGCTGCACGAGGACGTCAAGATTCGCGAGATCCTGCACAAGGAGCTCAAGCAGGCCGCGGTGGCGCGCATCGTGATCGAGCGCCCGCACAAGAAGTGCCGGGTGACGATCCACTCGGCGCGTCCGGGCGTCGTGATCGGCAAGAAGGGCGCCGACATCGACAAGCTGCGCAAGAAGGTCGCTGACATCACGGCTTCCGACGTCGTCATCAACATCGTCGAGATCCGCAAGCCGGAGCTCGATGCCACGCTGGTCGCTGAATCGATCGCGCAGCAGCTCGAGCGCCGCGTCGCGTTCCGCCGCGCCATGAAGCGCGCGGTGCAGTCGGCGATGCGTCTTGGCGCCGAGGGCATCCGCATCAACTGCTCGGGTCGGCTCGGCGGCGCTGAAATCGCGCGCATGGAATGGTACCGCGAGGGCCGGGTGCCGCTGCACACGCTGCGCGCCGACGTCGACTACGGCGTTGCCACCGCGTTCACGACCTTCGGCACCTGCGGCGTCAAGGTCTGGATCTTCAAGGGCGAGATCCTCGAGCACGATCCGATGGCCCAGGACAAGCGGATGGCTGAAGGCGATAGCCCGCGGTCCCGTCGCGACGCCGCCTAAAGGCATATGAGAGTTTGAGGGCTTAACGCCATGATGCAACCAAAGAAAACGAAGTTCCGGAAGGCGCATAAGGGCCGTATCCACGGCGTTGCGACTTCGGGCGCGACGTTGTCCTTCGGCCAGTTCGGCCTGAAGGCACTCGAGCCGGAACGCGTCACCGCGCGCCAGATCGAGGCCGCTCGTCGCGCGCTGACCCGCCACATGAAGCGCGCCGGCCGCGTCTGGATTCGCGTCTTCCCCGACGTGCCGGTGTCGAAGAAGCCCGCCGAAGTGCGCATGGGCTCGGGCAAGGGCGCGCCGGAATTGTGGGTGGCCCGTGTCAAGCCCGGTCGTGTGCTGTTCGAGATCGACGGCGTTACCAACCAGGTCGCGCGCGAGGCGCTCACCCTGGCCGCCGCCAAGCTGCCGATCAAGACGCGCTTCGTCGCGCGCATCGCGGAGTAACCGAGATGGCCCAGATGAAAATCGAGGATATCCGCGCGATGAGCGAGGACCAGAGGGAGGACGCGATCCTCAATCTGAAGAAGGAGCGGTTCAACCTGCGTTTCCAGCGCGCCACCGGCCAGCTCGAGAACACCTCGCGGCTGAAGGAAGCGCGCCGCGACATCGCTCGTATCAAGACCATCGCCGCGCAGCAGCGCGCGAAGAAGAAGTAAGAGGCCGGATATGCCGAAACGTACGCTGCAGGGCGTGGTCGTCAGCGACAAGCAAGCCAAGACGGTGGTGGTGCGCGTCGATCGCCGCTTCACCCATCCGATCTACAAGAAGACGATCCGCCGCTCGAAGAACTATCACGCGCACGACGAGAGCGACCAGTTCAAGCCGGGCGACACGGTGTGGATCGAGGAAAGCAAGCCGATCTCGAAGTTGAAGCGCTGGATCGTGATCCGGGGCGAGCAGAAGCAAACGGCCTGACGCGCATCCGGCTTCGAAGCCGGAGGATGTCAGGGAAATTTTGAGCGCAAGTGAAGCGCAGAAAGAGGACGAGGTGCATCAATGATTCAGATGCAGACCAACCTCGACGTGGCCGATAATTCAGGCGCACGCCGTGTCATGTGCATCAAGGTGCTTGGGGGCTCCAAGCGCCGCTATGCCACCGTGGGCGACATTATCGTTGTGTCGATCAAGGAAGCCATTCCGCGTGGCAAGGTGAAGAAGGGCGACGTGATGAAGGCAGTCGTGGTGCGGGTCCGCAAGGACATTCGCCGCCCCGACGGCTCGATCATCCGCTTCGACCGCAACGCCGCCGTGCTGGTCAACAACCAGTCCGAGCCGGTCGGCACCCGTATCTTCGGGCCGGTGCCGCGCGAGCTGCGCGCCAAGAACCACATGAAGATCATCTCGCTTGCGCCGGAGGTGCTGTGATGGCTGCCAAGATCCGCAAGGGTGACAGGGTCATCGTGCTAACCGGCCGCGACAAGGGCCGTACCGGCGAAGTGTTCGAGGTGCGTCCGGCTGAGCACACCGCGCTGGTGCGCGGCGTCAACATGGTGAAGCGTCACCAGAAGCAGACCCAGAACCAGGAGGGCGGCATCATCTCCAAGGAGGCGCCGATCCACCTCTCCAACGTCGCGTATGTCGGCAAGGACGGAAAGCCGACCCGCGTCGGGTTCAAGATTCAGGCTGATGGCAAGAAGGTTCGCATTGCCAAGAGCTCGGGAGCAGAGATCGATGGCTGAGATCGCTTATGTGCCGCGTTTGCGCACGGAATATGACAGGAAGATTCGCGGCCAGCTGACCGAGAAGTTCGGCTACGAGAACGCGATGCAGGTGCCGCGGCTGGACAAGGTCGTGCTCAACATGGGCGTCGGCGATTCCGTCAACGACCGCAAGAAGGCCGAGACCGCTGCCGCCGAGCTGTCGCAGATCGCCGGCCAGAAGGCGATCGTGACCTATTCGCGAGTTGCGATCGCGACCTTCAAGCTGCGTGAGAACCAGCCGATCGGCTGCAAGGTCACGCTGCGCAAGGCTCGCATGTACGAGTTCATCGATCGCCTGGTGAACGTTGCGCTGCCGCGCGTGCGCGACTTCCGCGGGCTGAACCCGAAGAGCTTCGATGGCCGCGGCAACTATTCGCTCGGCATCAAGGAGCACATCATTTTCCCCGAGATCGACTTCGACAAGGTCTCGGAAGCGCGGGGCATGGACATTACCGTGTGTACCACGGCCAAGACCGACGACGAGGCTCGCGCCTTGTTGACCGCTTTCAATTTCCCGTTCCGGCAGTGAGACGCTGACGAACAGCCTCTCAAACGCGGAAACGTAAGGAGCCACGCATGGCAAAGAAGAGTGCAGTCGAGAAGAACAACCGGCGCAAGCGGATGGCCAAGAACGCCGCCGCCGGCCGCGCCCGGTTGAAGGCGATCATCGCCGACAAGACCAAGCCGATGGAAGAGCGTTTCGCGGCGACCCTGAAGCTTGCGGAAATGCCGCGCAATTCGTCGCCGACCCGGATCCGCAACCGTTGCGAGCTCACGGGCCGTCCGCGCTCGAACTATCGGAAGAACAAGCTGTCCCGTATCGCGCTGCGCGAGCTCGGCTCCAAGGGCCTGATCCCGGGCCTCGTGAAGTCGAGCTGGTAAGGAGGGTCGGAAGATGTCAACGCACGATCCGATCAGCGATCTCATCACCCGCATCCGCAACGCGCAGATGCGCTCGAAGTCCAAGGTCACGAGTCCGGGCTCGAAGATGCGCCAGAACGTGCTCGAGGTGCTGAAGGCGGAAGGCTACATCCGCGGCTACGCCAGCGTCGAGCATTCGTCCGGCCGCAGCGAGCTCGAGATCGAATTGAAATATTTCGACGGCGAGCCGGTCATCCGCGAGATCGAGCGCGTGTCGAAGCCGGGCCGGCGGGTCTACACCTCGGTGAAGAACCTGCCGCGGGTGAACAACGGTCTCGGCGTCTGTGTCTTGTCGACACCGAAGGGAATCATGGCCGACCACGACGCGCGTGAAGCGAATGTCGGCGGCGAAGTTCTCTTCACGGTGTTCTGAGGAAGGATTGAGCCATGTCACGTATTGGCAAGCGGCCTGTGGCGATCCCGTCGGGTGTGACGGCGACTGTCGACGGGCAGACGGTGAAGGTGAAGGGGCCGAAGGGCCAGCTTCAGTTCGTTGTGCATGATGATGTCGAAGTGAAGTTCGAGAACGGGCAGGTCAAGGTCGCTCCTCGCGCGAAGACCAATCGCGCGCAGGCGATGTACGGCACTGCGCGCGCCCAGGTCGCCAACCTCGTTGAAGGCGTCACCAAGGGTTTTGAGAAGAAGCTCGAGATCACCGGCGTCGGCTACCGCGCCGCGATGCAGGGCAAGAACCTGCAGCTCGCGCTCGGCTACAGCCACGACGTCGTCTACGCGATCCCGGAGGGTATCTCGATCGCGGTGCCGAAGCCGACCGAAATCACGGTCTCGGGCATCGATCCGCAACGCGTTGGCCAGGTCGCGGCCGAGATCCGCGCCTATCGTCCGCCGGAGCCCTACAAGGGCAAGGGGGTGAAGTACGCCAACGAATTCATCTTCCGCAAGGAAGGCAAGAAGAAGTAACGGAGCCGGTCATGTCACTCAAGGTTACCAATGCCCGGCGCAAGCAACGCGTGCGGTTGGCGCTGCGCCGTTCCGGGGGCGGCCGTCCGCGTCTGTCGGTGTTCCGCTCGTCCAAGCACATCTACGCCCAGGTGATCGACGATCAGAAGGGCGAGACGCTGGCGTCGGCCTCGTCGCTGGAGAAGTCGATGCGCGATGGCGGCAACACGGGTGCGAATATCGATGCAGCCAAGGCCGTCGGCAAGCTGCTCGCCGAGCGCGCCACGCAGAAGGGCGTCAAGGAAGTCGTGTTCGACCGCGGCGCCTATCTCTATCACGGGCGCGTCAAGGCGCTTGCCGATGCGGCCCGCGAAGGCGGACTGAGCTTCTGAGCAAGTTTCGAGCGGATATTAGGACTGAGGCATAAGCCTTTCTAGAGATTGGAAAACACCATGGCAGAACGCGAACGCGGCGGACGCGAACGGAGCAGGGAGCGCGAAGAGCGCGACAGCGAGTTCGTCGACAAGCTTGTGCACATCAATCGCGTGGCGAAGGTCGTCAAGGGCGGTAAGCGCTTCGGCTTTGCGGCGCTGGTCGTGATCGGCGACCAGAAGGGTCGGGTCGGTTTCGGCCACGGCAAGGCGCGCGAAGTGCCGGAAGCGATCCGCAAGGCGACCGAATCCGCCAAGCGTAACCTGACCCGCGTGGCGCTGCGCGAAGGCCGCACGCTGCATCACGACATCGCCGGCCGTCACGGCGCCGGCCGCGTCTACCTGCGTGCAGCGCCGGCCGGTACCGGCATCATCGCCGGTGGCCCGATGCGCGCGGTTTTCGAGACGCTCGGCATCCAGGACGTGGTGGCGAAGTCGATCGGTTCGTCGAATCCGTACAACATGGTCCGCGCCACCTTCGACGCGCTCAAGAACCAGGATTCGCCGCGCTCGGTCGCTGCGCGCCGCAACATCAAGGTGTCCACGCTGCAGGCCCGCCGCGTCGGCGGCGATGCCGAAGTGGTGGCTGAATAACTCGCGCTAATGCAGCGCGCTATCTGGAGTTTTAAGAGATGGCCCAGGCCGCAAAGACGATCAAGGTCGAGCAGATCGGCAGCCCGATTCGCCGCCATCATTCGCAGCGTTCGACGCTGATCGGCCTCAAGCTCAACAAGATCGGCCGGGTTGCCGAGCATCAGGATACCCCTGAGGTTCGCGGCATGATCACCAAGGTTCAACACCTCGTCCGCATCGTCGGCGAGGGTTAAGACAGACAAGGAGAAGGGCGATGAAGCTCAGCGAGATCGCCGACAATCCCGGCTCGCGCAAGAAGCGCATGCGCATCGGCCGCGGCATCGGTTCAGGCAAGGGCAAGACCGGCGGGCGTGGCGGCAAGGGCCAGACCGCGCGTACCGGCGTGCGCATCAAGGGCTTTGAAGGCGGCCAGATGCCGCTGCATCGCCGCCTGCCCAAGCGCGGGTTCAACAACATCTTCAGGCTCGAGTTTGCGGAAATCAATCTCGATCGCCTGCAGCAGGCGGTCGATGCCAAGCAGCTCGACACTGGTGTGGTCGTGAACGCGGAAGCGCTGGTGAAGGCGGGCGTGCTGCGCCGCGCCAAGGACGGTGTGCGGCTGCTCGGCCGAGGCGAGCTCACCGCCAAGCTCAACATCGAGGTGCATGGCGCCTCCAAGTCCGCGGTCGCCGCGGTGGAGAAGGCCGGCGGCACGGTGAAGGTCCTGGCGCCCGCCAAGAAGGAAGAAGGCGAGGCGGCGTAACATCTGCGTCATTGCCTGGCTCGCGCAGGCGAGGACGGCAGAGAACGTTGGACTTATCGAAGCCGAGCACCAAATAATGTCCGGTGTCCGCCGGTGGTCCCGAGGGGGACGTCGGCGGGGGCTCCGGGAGAAAGCCGAAACATGGTCTCAGCAGCGGAACAACTTGCGGCCAACCTCAATTTCGCAGCGCTCGGCAAAGCCGAAGAGCTGAAGAAGCGCATCTGGTTCACGCTGGGTGCGCTGCTTGTTTATCGGCTCGGCACTTACATCCCGCTGCCCGGCATCGACCCCAATATCTGGGAGCAGGTGTTCCGCTCCCAGGCCGGCGGTATCCTCGGCATGTTCAACATGTTCGCCGGCGGCGGCATCCACCGCATGGCGATCTTCGCGCTGAACATCATGCCGTACATCTCGGCATCGATCATCATCCAGCTCCTGACCACCGTCTCGCCGCAGCTCGAGGCGCTGAAGAAGGAAGGCGAGGCCGGCCGCAAGACGCTGAACCAGTACACGCGCTATCTCACCGTGATCCTGGCCGCGTTCCAGTCCTACGGCATCGCGGTGGGTCTCGAGGGCGCCGGCAACGTCGTCACCGACCCCGGCATGTTCTTCCGCCTCTCGACAGCGATCACGCTGACTGGCGGGACCATGTTCCTGATGTGGCTGGGCGAGCAGATCACCTCGCGCGGCATCGGTAACGGTATCTCGCTGATCATCCTGTCCGGCATCGTCGCGGAACTGCCAGCGGCGCTCGCCAACATGCTCGAACTCGGCCGCCAGGGCGCGATGTCGACTGGGCTGATCCTGGTCGTGATCGTGATGGCGGTCGCCGTGATCGCCTTCATCGTGTTCATGGAGCGGGCGCAGCGCCGGCTCCTGATCCAGTATCCGAAGCGCCAGGTCGGCAACAAGATGTTCGAGGGCCAGTCCTCGCATCTGCCGCTCAAACTCAACACCTCCGGCGTGATTCCGCCGATCTTCGCGTCCTCGCTGCTGCTGCTGCCGACCACGGTAGCGAACTTCAACGCCGGCAAGGGCCCGGAATGGATGCAATGGATCACCACACAGCTCAGCCACGGCCGGCCGCTGTTCCTGATTCTCTACCTCGCCCTGATCGTGTTCTTTGCCTTCTTCTACACGGCGATCGTGTTCAACCCGACCGAGACCGCCGACAACCTGAAGAAGCATGGCGGCTTCATCCCGGGCATCAGGCCCGGCGAGCGCACCGCCGAATATATCGACTATGTGCTGTCGCGCATCACGGTAGTCGGCGCGATCTATCTTGCGATCGTATGTCTCATCCCGGAGATTCTGATTTCCTACGCCTCTGTGCCGTTCTACTTTGGCGGTACCTCGCTTCTGATCGTGGTCAGCGTGACCATGGATACGGTGGCACAGGTTCAGGGCTATCTGCTTGCCCATCAGTATGAGGGGCTGATCAGAAAGTCCAAGCTCAGGGGTCGCCGCCGCTGACAAGCGGCATTCGGGCGGCGCAAAAGTCAAAACCAAGTGGTGTGCGGATCGCGCTCACCAAGCCGGGGGGCGAAAAATCATGAGATTGATCCTTTTGGGACCGCCTGGCTCGGGCAAGGGGACCCAGGCCCAGCGGCTGGTTCAGAAACACGGCATTGTCCAGCTCTCGACCGGCGAGATGCTGCGCGCCGCGGTCGCCGCGGGTACGCCGGTCGGCCTGCAGGCCAAGGACATCATGGCTGCGGGCGGGCTGGTGCCGGACGAGATCGTGGTCGGTATCATCTCCGACCGAATCGACGAGCCCGACGCCAAGAAGGGGTTCATCCTCGACGGCTTTCCGCGCACGGTCCCGCAGGCCGAGGCGCTGGATGAACTCCTGAAGAAGAAGCACCTGAAGCTCGACGCCGTGGTCGAGCTTCGCGTCAATGAAAGCGCGCTGCTCGATCGGGTCGAGAAGCGGGCCGGCGAGACACGGGCGCGCGGCGAGGAAGTGCGCGCCGACGATACGCCGGAAGTGCTGACCAAGCGGCTGGCGAGCTACCGGTCGCAGACCGAGCCGCTGATCCACTACTATTCCGAACGCCGGAAGCTGCTGACCGTAGATGGCATGATGACCATCGAACACGTCACGCGCGAGATCAACCGGATCCTGGAGGCGCTCGGCGCGACGGAACCCAGGGCGGCACGGCGGGCTGCCCCTGCGAAGCGCTCTGGATCCGGAACCGCTCGAAAGGGAACCAAGGCGCCCGGCAGGAAAGCGGCCGCCAAGGCCAAGGGGACGAGCAAGGGAACCAAAGAGGCCACCACCTCTGCCCGGAAGGCCCGCAAAACGGTATCCAAGGCCGCAAAGGCGAGGGGCGTCGGCAAGGCCAAGAAGACTGTAAGGCAGGCTGCCAAACGGCCCGCAAAAAAGCTCACGAAAAAGCGAGCTAAGCGTTAGGAGCGGTTGACGAAACCGACATGAATCCTTTAATAAGCCCCGCATCCAAGTCGGATAGTTTTATGACGATGCCGGGCCCCGAAGGAACGAGGGCAGGGCGTCGTGTTCGCGTTTGTGGACACCTGCCCGAGATAGCAGAGATCTAGGAAGCACCGATCCCAGGGATCGGCGACAGGAGAGAAGGCCGTGGCTCGTATTGCCGGCGTGAATATCCCAACCAACAAGCGCGTGCTGATCGCGCTTCAGTACATCCATGGCATCGGCCAGAAGAATGCAGCCGACATCATGGAGAAGGTCAAGATCCCGCTGGAGCGTCGCGTCAGCCAGCTGAGCGACCAGGAAGTGCTGCAGATTCGCGAAGTGATCGACCGCGACTATGTCGTCGAAGGCGATCTTCGTCGCGAGGTCGGTATCAACATCAAGCGGCTGATGGACCTCGGCTGCTATCGCGGCCTGCGCCATCGCCGTGGCCTGCCGGTACGCGGCCAGCGCACCCACACCAATGCGCGTACGCGCAAGGGGCCGGCCAAGGCGATCGCCGGCAAGAAGAAGTAATTTGGCGAATAGGGAATGGCGAATAGCGAATAGGGACCAACCATTCGCCATTCGCTACTCACTATTCGCTTTTCGGTGTAGCCGCTGGCATTACGGCGGCGTTGAGATCATAGGAAAGGTTTGGAATGGGCAAGGAAGCCACCCGCGTACGCCGCCGCGAACGCAAGAACATCGCCTCCGGCATCGCGCATGTGAATTCGTCGTTCAACAACACCACGATCACCATCACCGACGCGCAGGGCAACACCATTGCCTGGTCTTCCGCCGGTACGATGGGTTTCAAGGGGTCACGCAAGTCGACCCCGTATGCTGCGCAGGTCGCGGCGGAGGACGTTTCCAAGAAGGCGCAGGAACATGGCATGCGCACGCTGGAAGTCGAGGTCGCCGGTCCCGGTTCGGGCCGCGAGTCGGCGCTCCGCGCGCTGCAGGCTGCGGGCTTCACCGTCACCTCGATCCGCGACGTGACGACGATCCCGCACAATGGCTGCCGTCCGCGCAAGCGGCGGCGCGTCTGATGGTTGGTCGCGGGGCGGCATTGCCGTCTCGCGATTGTCTTTGGAATTGACCGCGCGGGCTAATCCGCGACGCCAGTAAGTTGATGTCGACTGGCCCAAATCGACTTCACCACGGGTGAGACAGTGACGATCCAGAAAAATTGGCAGGAACTTATTCGACCGAACAAGCTGCAGGTGACGCCGGGCGGCGATGCGACCCGCTTTGCGACCATCGTGGCCGAGCCGCTGGAGCGCGGCTTCGGCCAGACGCTCGGCAACGCGCTGCGCCGCATCCTGTTGTCCTCGCTGCAAGGCGCGGCGGTGCAGTCGGTGCATATCGACGGCGTGCTGCACGAGTTCTCCTCGATTGCAGGCGTCCGTGAGGACGTCACCGACATCGTCCTCAACATCAAGGACATCTCGATCAAGATGCAGGGCGAAGGCCCCAAGCGCATGGTCGTGAAGAAGCAGGGGCCGGGCGTCGTCACCGCCGGCGACATCCAGACCGTCGGCGACGTCGTGGTGCTCAATCCGGATCTCGTGCTCTGCACGCTGGACGACGGCGCCGAGATCCGCATGGAGTTCACGGTCTCGACCGGCAAGGGCTATGTGCCCGCCGAGCGCAACCGTCCCGAGGACGCGCCGATCGGACTGATCCCGGTCGACAGCCTGTTCTCGCCGGTCCGCAAGGTCTCCTACAAGGTCGAGAACACCCGCGAGGGCCAGATCCTCGACTACGACAAGCTGACCATGACGATCGAGACCAACGGCGCGATCACGCCGGAGGATGCGGTGGCCTATGCGGCACGCATCCTGCAGGACCAGCTCAACGTGTTCGTCAACTTCGAAGAGCCGCGCAAGGAAGTCGCGCAGGAGATCATCCCCGATCTCGCCTTCAACCCGGCGTTCCTCAAGAAGGTCGACGAGCTCGAACTGTCGGTGCGTTCGGCCAACTGCCTGAAGAACGACAACATCGTCTATATCGGCGACCTCGTGCAGAAGTCGGAAGCGGAAATGCTCCGCACCCCGAACTTCGGCCGCAAGTCGCTGAACGAGATCAAGGAAGTGCTGGCCCAGATGGGGCTGCATCTCGGCATGGAAGTGCCGGGCTGGCCGCCGGAGAACATCGACGAGCTCGCCAAGCGCTTCGAGGATCATTACTGATCCGGGATCATTACTGAGCGAATAGGGAGCGGCGAATAGCGAATACAAGACTCTCACTATTCGCTGCTTGCCATCCTGGGCGAACGCAGGAAGCCCACCTGAGAAACATGTCCGACGAACCGTCGTGACAATCGAAAAGGAATAGATCATGCGTCACGGAAAGGTTCATCGGAAGCTCAATCGCACGGCCGAACATCGGCGCGCGATGTTCGCCAACATGGCGGCAGCCCTAATCAAGCACGAGCAGATCGTCACCACGCTGCCCAAGGCCAAGGAGCTGCGTCCGATCGTCGAGAAGCTCGTCACGCTCGGCAAGAAGGGCGGGCTGGCGCTACGCCGCCAGGCGATCTCGGAGCTGCGCGACGTCGACATGGTCAAGAAGCTGTTCGACACTCTGGCGCCCCGCTACAAGGACCGCCAGGGCGGCTACACCCGCATCATCAAGGCCGGCTTCCGCTATGGCGACAATGCCGCGATGGCCGTGATCGAGTTCGTCGACCGCGACGTCGACGCCAAGGGCCAGGACTCCGGCCCGGTGCAGGAAAAGGAAGCCGAGGCGGCGTAATTCGCTTTTCGACCTCGAAGGTTTATGGAAGCGGCGCCATCGGGCGCCGCTTTTTCTTTGGGCGCACTTCCGCCCGGATGATCCGCTTGCCCGTCTCAGGCAGCGCGGATGGTGGCGAGGAATTTGTCCAGTTCCTGCTTGAGGCGGTTGTTTCCGTCTGAAAGCAGTCTTGCCGACTGCAGGACCTGGGAGGATGCGCTACCGGTTTTGGAGGCGCCGTTCGCCACCTCGCCGATACTGATGGCGACCTGGGACGTGCGCTCGGAGGCGCCCTGGATGTTCTGGGCGATGCTGCGGGTTGCGCTGCCTTGCTGTTCAATCGCGGTCGCAACCGTCGATGCGATGTGGGAGATGCGACCGATGATATCGACGATCTCACAGATCGAATCGACGGATTCCCGCGTTGCGGTCTGAATGCCGGCGATCTGCCCGCGGATTTCGTCAGTTGCGTCAGCGGTCTGCTTGGCGAGCGTTTTTACCTCCTGCGCGACCACCGCAAAACCGGCGCCTGCCTGTCCGGCTCGGGCGGCTTCAATCGTCGCGTTGAGCGCGAGCAGATTGGTTTGCTGGGCGATCGTTGCAATGAGCTGAACGACGTTGCCGATGCGGTCAGCCGCGGACGCCAATCGTGCCATGCGATCGTCGGTCTGCTTGGCTTGATGCACGGCGTGCCTGGCTATGCCGGCCGATTCCTCCACCTGGCGCCCAGTCTCGGCGGCGGAAGCGATCATCTGTTCGGTCGCGGCAGCAACCAGTTGCACATTTGCAGAAGCCTCCTCGGAAGCTGCGGCAGCATTGGCCGACAATTCCCTTGTCTGGTGCGCGGTGTTGCTCAGACTGTGGGCTGACGCGGTCAATTCTTCCGATGCGGATGAAACCGCATCGATCACGCTGCCTGCGGCAGCTTCAAATGCGCCGGCGAGCCTCGCGAGCTCAGCCCTGTGTCGATCGGCCGCGCGGCGATCTTCCTCCAGCTTTGCCTCGAGCTCGAATTGAGCCTTCTCTTTTGCCTTGAGCTTGAATGTCTCGATGGCCTGCGCCATCTCACCGATTTCGTCCGCTCGATCGAGGCCGGGCAGAACGACATCAAAGCGACCTGCCGCCAACTCACGCATAGCGGCGCTCATCCGGCTGATCAGGCCAGCCACGCGTCGTCCGAACACGATGGCAAGAAGGGCGAGCGTGAATGCGGCAAGCCCCGTCAGCCAGGTCAGCATCTGACGGAAGTCGGAAGCCCTCCGCTCTGCGAGTTCGGACCGCGCATTGGCGGCATCGGCCGCCTTGACCAGGCTTGGGCGGGTGCGATCGTAGATCTGACCAAGGTCTTCCACTTGATCGTCAAGCGTCTGTCGCGCGACGAGGAATCCGGCGAAGGCCAATTTGTAGGCACGCACAAGCGCAAGGATTTCGGACTTGGCTGCATATTTCACTGATGATGAGCAGCGATTTCGCGCGATCATGAGCGCTGAATTCAGACGATCGTGAGCAACTCGCTCCGGCCGAGGCGGTGATAGGGTCAGCGTTTCGGCTGCTCGTCAAGGGTGATGGTTTTGGCGTTGCGTTTTCGCATGCTTTCGCCGGCAAGCTCGAGGCGGTGAGCGTTGTGGACGAGGCGATCCAGAATGGCGTCGGCGAGCGTGGGATCTCCGATAACTTCGTGCCATGTGTCCACGGGGAGTTGGCTGGTTATGATGGTGGAGGCACGGCCATGGCGGTCCTCGAGGATTTCCAGTAGATC
>NZ_AUEZ01000068.1 GCF_000426245.1 Bradyrhizobium sp. Ai1a-2
CGCTCATCGAGGGGCTCCCAGCGGAGGTCGTGATGGGCGATGCGGCCTACGATTCCGATGCGTTGCGATCCGCGATCGCCGCAAAAGGCGCTCAAGCCGTCATTCCGAACAATCCCTCACGGGCAATCAAATATCCGCTCAACAAACCCCTCTATGCCGAGCGTCATCTGATCGAATGCTGCTTCTCGAAACTGAAGCGTTTCAGGCGCGTTGCTACGCGCTACGAAAAAACGGCACGAAATTACTTCGCCGTCGTCGCTATCGCCGCAACACTGCTCTGGCTAAGGTAATTGTCCACACGACCTAATGCGCGGAGCGGGGCAGCGCCATCAGGCGCAATGCGATGGCGAACAACTCGTTTTGCGAGGAGATGTTGAGCTTCTCGTAGGCTCGCTTGCGATAGGTGAAGGTCGAGTGCAGGCTGATCCCGAGATCCGCCGCGATCGCCTCGGACCCATAGCCAGACAGGATCCGCAGGCAGACATCCTTCTCCCGGCCGGTCAGCTTGAGGAACGGCTCGCGGGTCGAAAACAGCGTGTGAAGCTTCGTTGGCGCCTCCGCGACCACCTCCTCCTGGCAGTGACGCGCCACGATCGCGGTGATGGCGGGCGCCATGTTGCAGAGGCGCGCGGCCTCGTTGCGCGAAAACCGGCCTTGCTCGGCGGTTCGGTAGAAGTTCACGTAGAAGCAGGCGCTGTCGACCCAGATCGCGGCAGCGATCTTGTCGACGATCTCGGCGTCCTCGAAAAAGATCTTCCGATAGCTGTCGCTGTACATGCGACGGGCGAAGCTCGGCAGGACGATCGGGCGAGGCGCCGCTCGCTGGCGCAGGATCGCCTCCCGGTTCGGATCGGACAGATGAAAGTGCTCGGAATATGCCGCGCCGAGGTCCGGCCCGATGTCGATGTGCCCGATTCCCAGCGCGCAACGCGCCGTTCGCTCCGTCTCGAGGGCAAATACCATGCAATGGCCGACACCGGCCACGGCCCGCACCGTATCCATCAGGACCTGCGAGAACGAAGGTCGACCGATGGCAAGCACCATCGGCGCAAGGACGCTTGACGAATCTCCCGGTTCCACCGCCGCTGACCCCATCGCTTCCTCCGAATTTTTCTTCAAGCCTATCAGCTACATCCGCAGCTTTGAAGCGGTCTCGTGCGGCCCCTCGCCCTGTCTTGAGGCAGCATCTGTCACCAATCAGGGGGACAGACGCCCACCCGGGTGGTAGGCGATAATTCAGAAGCGCGGGCGTACTAGACGTCCTCGGCGTGTCCGCGCGCACTGAAAAAAAGGAATTCTTTCGGGAGGGACTACAATGAGGCTGGGCCTTGCCGGGCTTTGGATCTTGCTGACCGCGGTTCTCTGCGCCTCGGACGCAAAAGCGGACATCAAGGTGGGGATCGTTGTCTCCGCGTCAGGGCCGGGCTCGGCGCTCGGGCAACCGCAGATGCGAACGGTCGCGGCGCTGCCGAAGGAGATCGGCGGCGAAAAGGTCGTCTACATCCCGCTCGACGATGAATCTGATACCACCAAGGGCGTCCAGAACGCCCGGCGCCTGGTGATCCAGGACGGCGTCGACATCCTGATAGGATCGTCGCTGACGCCCGTGACGATGCCGATGCTCGACATCGCCATGGAAGCGAAAACCCCGATCATCTCGCTGGCGGCGGCGACCGCCATCGTCCAGCCGATGGACGACCGCCGCAAATGGGCGTTCAAGGTCGTGCCCAACGATGACCTGATGGCGGCGGCCATCCTCAAGCATATCGCGAAGTCGGGGGTCAAGACTCTCGGCTATATCGGCGTTTCGGATGGATATGGCGAAGGCTATTACAAGGAAGTCAGCCGGCTCGCGCCGACGCTTGGCCTGACGGTGACGACGCATGAAGTGTACGCACGCGCCGACACCAGCGTGACCGGCCAGGCCTTGAAGGTGATGGCGACCAATCCGGAGGCGGTGTTCGTCGCATCCGCCGGCACGCCGGCCGTATTGCCCCAGCAAGCCCTTCGCGAACGAGGCTATGCCGGCAAGATTTTTCAGACCCACGGCGTGGCGACGGAAGAGTTCATCAAGCTCGGTGGCGCCAATGTCGAGGGCGCCGTGTTTACCGGGGAAGCGTTCACCATCGCCGAGGATCTGCCGGCGAACGATCCGTTCCGGCAGGCGCGCGAAGAGCTCGTCTCTGCCTACGAGAAGGCCAACGGCCAGAAGCCGAACATCTTCGCCGCGCATTTGTGGGATGCTGTCGCGCTGTTCAAGAGGGCGGCGGCAAACGCCTTGAAAACCGCCAAGCCGGGTACGCCGGAATTCCGTGCTGCGCTGCGCGACGAGCTTGAGCGCGGCAAGGACGTCTATCTGAACAACGGCCTTTCCACCATGAGTCCGACCGACCACAACGGTTACGATGAGCGTTCCGCCTTTCTCATCAAAGTGGAGGGTGGGAAATTTCGCCTGATGCGGTAGGGCAAGTAAGAAGGAGGACTTGAATGACTGCACTCGGCTCCTCTTCCACAACCAGCGCGGTACCGCATCTGGACGTCGATCCTTTTGCAATCGAGTTCTTCGCCGATCCTTTCCCGACCCATGAGGTCCTGCGGGAAGCGGGGCCGGTCGTGTATCTCGACAAATGGAACGTCTACGGCGTTGCACGATACGCCGAAGTCCATGCAATGCTGAACGACCCCATGACCTTCTGCTCCAGCCGCGGCGTGGGCTTGAGCGATTTCAAGAAGGAAAAGCCGTGGCGGCCGCCGAGCCTGATTCTCGAAGCCGATCCGCCCGCCCATACCCGCACGCGCGCCGTGCTCAGCCGCGTGCTGTCGCCGAGCGTCATGAAGCAAGTGCGCGATGGCTTCACCGCGGCTGCCGAGGCGCGGGTCGACGCGCTATTGGACAAGCGCAGCTTCGATGCGATCGAGGATCTCGCGGAAGCCTACCCGCTCTCGGTCTTCCCGAACGCGCTCGGACTGAAGACCGAGGGCCGCGAGCATCTGCTCCCCTATGCCAGCCTGGTGTTCAACGCGTTCGGTCCGCCGAACCAGTTGCGGCAGGAGGCGATCGAACGTTCGGCGCCGCACCAGGCGTATATCGCCGAGCAATGCCAGCGCGAGAACCTTGCGCCGGGTGGCTTTGGCGCCTGCATCCACGCGCGCGTCGATGAAGGCGAGATCACCGCCGCCGAGGCGCCCCTCCTGGTGCGCTCGCTGCTGTCGGCCGGCCTCGATACGACCGTCAACGGCCTCGGCGCAGCTGTCTATTGCCTGGCGCGCTTTCCGGATCAATGGCAGCTCTTGCGCGATAATCCGGCGTTGGCGCGCAATGCCTTCGAGGAGGCGGTGCGCTTCGAAAGCCCGGTTCAGACTTTCTTCCGCACCACGACGAGGGAGGTCGAACTCGGCGGCGCACCGGTCGGCGAGGGCGAGAAGGTGCTGATGTTCCTCGGCGCGGCCAATCGCGATCCGAGGCGTTGGGACAAGCCCGATGGCTACGATATCAACCGACGCACCAGCGGCCATGTCGGCTTCGGCTCGGGCATCCACATGTGCGTCGGCCAGCTCGTGGCGCGCCTCGAAGGCGAGGTGATGCTGTCGGCGTTAGCGCGCCGCGTCGCGAAAATCGAGATCACGGGCGAACCGAAGCGCCGCTTCAATAACACGCTGCGCGGGCTCGACAGCCTGCCCGTTACCATCACGCCGGCATGACAAGAGGGACGATGGCTGCGATCACCTTCATTCATCCCAATGGCCGAAGCGATCGGGTCGAGACCAGTGACGGCGAGAGCGCGATGCAGGCCGCCACCCGTCACGGATTGGATGGCATTCTCGCCGAATGCGGCGGCAACGCCATGTGCGCAACCTGCCACGTTTATGTCGACGATGATTGGCTCGCGCGCCTCCCCCCGATGAGCGACGACGAAGACGCCCTGCTCGACGGCACCGCTTGCGACCGCCTGCCGAACAGCCGCCTGTCCTGCCAGATCAGGATGACACCCGCACTTGATGAGCTCGTGCTGCGCCTGCCGGAACGGCAGGTCTGAGCGCCGATCGGCAAGGGCGAGAAGCGCCAGTTCCCGTTCGAAGGCGCTTCTCAGTCAACAGTAGCCGCACGCGACGGGGCGCGGGACTCGGCGAAGCAGATGCGACGTCACGCCTCCTCACTTCAAATCAGATATCGCTGCGACGTGATCGCAGTTAGCAAACATCAATCGTTTGTGCCGAGACTGATCGGCGTGGCTTCAACGAGTTGTGTATGGACCGTCAAAGACGTTCGCAGGCATAGCGCCGAAGGAGACAATCCGATGGGCAGGAACGGTGAAGCGAAGGTCTTTGCTTGGCTGGTCGATCGCAGCCGTTCCAACGATCCTGACCGCGATGGTCGTGACGTGTTGGGTCGCTCTTAGAGCCAGCTTGCCGATACTCGATGGCTCCGTTCAAGGCGAAGGACTATCCGCCAAGGTCACGATCGACCGGGATGCGCTGGGCGTGCCCACGATCAGTGGCTCGGACCGGGCGGATTTGGCTTACGCAACGGGCTTCCTGCACGCTCAGGATCGGTTCTTCCAAATGGATTTGTTGCGACGCTCGGCTGCGGGCGAACTGGCCGAGCTTTTTGGGCCGGTCGCGCTCGATCTGGATCGCCGCCAGCGCTTGCATCAATTCCGAATGCGCTCCCTCGTCGTACTCGCCGCCGCCTCACCGGACGAGCGCCGCCTTATCGAGTCCTATACCCGCGGGGTCAATGACGGCTTGAACGCCCTTTCCGCCAGGCCTTTCGAATACCTGCTGCTGCGGGCGGCACCCGTCCCCTGGCGACCGGAGGATTCCGTCCTGGTTGCGTATTCAATGTACTTCGAGCTGCAATACGATGAATTGGAATCCGTGCTGGCACGTGCTGCGCTACGTGATCACACGCCCGACGACATGTTCAGGTTCCTGCTGCCTGACGTCAGTCATTGGGACGCACCGCTGGATCAGACGACGAGCCCGATTGTCCCGATGCCCGGTCTGCCGACCGCTAAGCCAAGCTGGTCGCTTTCGCTGGCACGATCGGATCCGCAGCCCGACGAGAATCCTGTTGCCGGCAGCAACAGCTGGGCTGTCATAGGCGCTCACACTCGCCAGCGTGCGGCCATGCTGGCGAACGACATGCATCTCGGCCTGCGACTGCCAAATATCTGGTATCGCCTGTCGCTTGTTTACCCCGACGCCAGTGGAAAGATGCGTCGCGTCACTGGCGCGAGCCTGCCGGGCACGCCGGCCGTTATCGTCGGCAGCAACGGTCGCGTGGCCTGGGGATTCACGAACAGCTCAGGCCACTACCTGGATCTGATCAGTCTTGACGGCAACACGGTGGACGGCGTCCGACCTCGGGAAGCCGGCAGCAGCTCTGAGACGGTGGCGCGCCAGATCGAAAGCATCAAGGTGAAAGGAGAAGCGCAGGTTGATCTGCCCATTGTCGTGACACGTTGGGGACCGGTCATGGCAGTCGGCAACAAGAATTACGCAATTCACTGGGCAGCCCACGACCCGAACGCGATCAACCTGCATCTCCTGCGCATGGAAGATGCCGACAATGTCACGGCCGCGGTCAAGATCGGACAGACAAGCGGCATACCCACTCAGAATCTCATTGTCGCCGACCTGGACGGCCACATCGGCTGGACTCTTGCCGGCCCATTGCCGAAACATCCGGCGCCGAGCGATGGTCTGCCGGTCTCCGAACCCGACAATCACACCTGGTCGGAATATCTCGCACCAGACGAGTACCCGGTAAGGTACGATCCCTCCTATGGCCGTCTATGGACGGCGAACAGCCGACAATTGAGCGATAAGGATCAGGACAAGATCGGAGGCAGAGATGCCGACCTGGGGGCGCGCGCGAGCCAGATCCGCGATGACCTGTTCATGAGAGATCGCTTCGACGAGAACGCGTTCCTTGCCATACAGCGTGACGATCGCGCGCTTTGGATCGATTTCTGGCGGCGCCTGCTGATTGATGCGCTCGATGACGCCGCGCTGGATGGGCATCCGCAGCGCGCCAAGCTCAAACAGCTTGTGACGGAGTGGAACGGCCGCGCCGATCCGGACGCGGTGGGTTATTCGCTGGTCCGCAGCTTCTATCAGTCCATGTATGACGCGTGGTTTGGCGGTCTCGATGCCGAACTCCGTCAAGTCCATCCGAGAGCCAGCTATCGCGTCGCGAACCGACGCGCGGAGGCCGTGATGGAAACGCTGGCCGAGCGCCACGCCTGGATACCTTCCGAGATTTCCGACTGGCGAGCGTTCCTTCTCAATCGCGTCGATCTGGTCATAACAAAGACCACGCGCGACGGAGCACAGCTTCAGGATGCGCGCTGGGGCACCACGAACACGTCTCGCATAGCACATCCATTGGTGCGCTCGCTGCCATGGCTTCGCACATGGCTGGCCGTGCCTCCCGTAGGCTTGCCAGGTGATGTCAACATGCCGCTGGTACAAGCGCCGGAGTTCGGCGCCTCCGAACGGATGGTGGTAGCCCCCGGCCATGAAGACACCGGCATTTTCCACATGCCGGGAGGCCAAAGCGGCCATCCGCTGTCCCCGTTCTTTCTCGCGGGCCATGAGGCATGGGTGCGTGGCGATCCGACTCCGTTCTTGCCTGGCCCCACAGTCCACCAAATGATCATGCAGCCGTGAGAGGATTCGATCTCGTCGCTGTGGTGGAAGGTGTCTCACCTGGTCGACGCAACATCCGCAAAGCCCTGTTTGAAACGAAATTTCGTCAGTCGTGGGGCCGATGAGTTGAATTTGCTCCTCTTTGCGCCGATGGTGGAACCTCGATCTATGCGCAGGGCTCGCGCAGACCCCCTTCCTTTTTTGCACGCCGCGGGACACGGAATGAAGAATGGCAGTCGACACCACTTCGAAGGAGCGCCAGCCGCGACGGTTCCGATGGGAAAGCGCGAGGCGAACAAGGCCGACAAGCTCGACAGAGTGAAGCGAGCGGCACGCGAACTTTTTACGTCGGTTGGGTACGACGAGGCCACGACCCGGCAGATCGCGAAGAAAGCGGGTGTCGCGCTGGGGACTGTGTTCACCTATGCGACCACCAAGCGCGACCTTCTCTTTCTGGTCTCCAATGATTTGCTCGACGAGGCTCGCCGCGACGCCGAGGCGTCATTTGAGGCCACGCGAGGGCTCCAGCTCAACTTTGTGACGTTCTGCGCGGTCTTTTACAAGGTGTTGCTGGTACAGCCGGAATTGTCGAAACTCGTTTTCCGCGAGCTGCTATTCTACGATTCAGGCATTCACTCGAGGAATGCGCTCGCCAATCGCATGCGTACGTTGAAGAACATCGAAGCGATGGTCGTCAGCGCCGCGAACAAGGGCGAAATCAGCCGCGGTCACTCGTCCGCGCACGTTGCTTGGTTGCTGTTCAGCATCTTTCAAGCCGAAAACCGCCGTTGGCTTGCTCTCAATGACCGCGAACTCGACGAAGGACTGTCACACCTATGGACATCCGTCGGGTTGCTGCTGAATGGACTATCGGCCAAACCCGCCGCGACTTTGCGCGCACCGGCTGCGGTGCTGCGTAAGCTGACGCGCTGAAAAGCCCCTCCTCAAATTTTTAGAACTTGTTCAAAAATCAGATTGACTGATTTTAGAGCGTGTTCAATATTAATGGGGCGCTCCGATCCGAAGAGCGGATAAACTTCATTCGACGAGGAGAACGCCTTGGTCCGCCTCCTGACAGGTCACGACAAGCCGCAGCTTCCCGAAACGCATTACCTCGACAACCGAATATTCACCGACGAGGCGATCTTCCGCGAAGAGCAGGAACGAATTTTCACGAAGACCTGGCAGTTCGTTTGCCATGAGAGCGAAGTGGACAAGCCCGGCGATTTCCGCTGCGCCAGGATCGCAGGCAAGTCAATCATCATGGTCCGCGGGGCCGACAACGTCATCCGCGGATTTCACAACGCCTGCCGCCATCGCGCCGCGGAAATCGTCCGTGATGAGTCCGGAACAGCGCGGATGTTTACGTGCTTCTATCACCATTGGACCTATGGGCTCGACGGTAGACTCAGGGGGGTGTCGAAGCCCGAAGGGTACGAAGCGGTCAATCTCGACAAGAGCACGCTGGGTCTCGTACCGGTCCGCAGCGAGAGTTTTGCAGGGCTTGTATTCGTTTGCCTGGACGACGGCGTTGAACCGCTCCGTGAATTCCTCGGCGACATTGTCAAAGGCTTTGAAGAGCCACTCGGGACCATTCCGCTCGAGGTCTTTCACTTCCACAAAGCGGTGCTGAAGACGAACTGGAAGTTGTGGCAGGACAACAACAGCGAGCGCTACCACGCGTTGCTGCATGTGGCCAATCGCAAGACGATGCCTTGGGTCCTCGGCAAGACCAGCCCGATGAAGCTTAGGATCGAAGCGCACGGACACAGCGGCTATTGGGCTGATGGCGGCGAAGCCGTTGTCGATTACGCCAAGGGCGGCTATTCGGACGGCGCGGAGGGTGCGTTGCCGGGCATGCGCGGGGACGAGATGCGGGTCATCAATCTGTTCCCCGATCTGATGATCAACATCCGCTCGAATGTCGTTCGCCTCGATCGCATGGTCCCGCTGGGTCCGGATCGAACCCTGGTCGAGTGGCGCGGCCTTGCCGTCAAAGGTGATGACGCCCGGATGCGCGCAATACGCACTAGGCAACACAATCTGTTTTGGGGTCCGACCGGGCGCAACCTCCCGGAAGATGTCCTGGCAGTCGAGTCTCAGGCGAGGGCCATGGGCACGGGAGACATCCGCTACAGCATCATCGCGCGCGAGGAGCAGCTCAATCCGACCGACGACGCGAACATTCGATCCTATTATCGGGAATGGGGAAGGCGGATGGGAAAATCCCCTGCGACGCTGGCATGAGCTCTCATCAGGAAGACCTCGAGGCGATCCGGACCGTCGTGCAACGGACGGCGGCCTTGCTCGATACCGAGCAATTCAGTGAATGGATCAGCCTGTTTGATGCCGAGGGCAGCTACGAACTGGCCGCTTACAGCACCGAGATTCGGCGCTGGATGACTTGGCAGCTCTCCGACCGGCCAGCGCTGAAACAAATGTTGGACGAGGTGGGTGAGCATGTCCGCGACCCCGCCCGCCGCCGCCACGTGGTCGGGATGCCGTTTGTCGAATTTACGGACGATGCGACCGCCCGGGCGACCACGACTTTCTCTCTGTTCAGAACCACGCCGGAGGGAACGTCCTCGCTTTACATCGTCGGCAGCTACGAGGACCAGTTCATCAAGCGTGACGGCGCCTGGCGCTACGCATTTCACAGGGTTGTCTCCGACACGCGCGTGCTCGACGCGTTCACCCATATACCAGTCTAGAGATGCCGTCCGATGCGACTGCTGATCACTTCCGCCGCTATTGCATGGGGACTCATAGCCGTTCCGCAGATTGCCGAGGCGCAAAACTATCCGAACAAGCCGATCCGCGTGTTCGTCTCGTCCACGGCCGGCGGTCCTCTCGATGTTTTCACGCGTCTGGTCACCCACAAGATGGAAGAGCGGCTGCACCAGCCGTTCGTCATCGAAAACCGCAGCGGAGCCGGCGGAAACATCGCGGCTGCAGGGGCCGCGCAGGCCGAGCCGGATGGCTACACGGTCCTGTTTTCGATCGATACGACCTTCACCGTCAACCCCAGTCTCTTTAAGCAGAACCCCGTCGATCTGGATAAGGATTTCGTCCCCTTGTCCGTGCTCGCCAAGTTCGGTCAGGCGCTTGGCGTTCCCTCTACTCTGCCGGTGAGTTCGCTTGCCGACCTGATCGAGCTATCGCGCAAGAAGGATCTTGGCTATGGCTCTTCGGGCACGGGATCGCCAGCGCACCTGGCATTCTCCTATCTGCAAGCCGTCAGCGGACTTAAGGCGACGCATATCCCCTACCGGGGCAATCCGCCGGCATTGCTCGCTCTCCTGAACGGAGACATCCAAGCGGCGATGGTTGTTACCACCTCGCTGCTTCCACTTGCTCAGGAAAGCAAAGTCAAGCTCCTCGCCTATTCCGACAGCACGCGGTCCGAGGCGATCCCCGATGTGCCAACCGTAGCGGAACTAGGATACCCCAACTTTGAAGCCGTTTTCGGCTACGTCATGCTCGTCCCGGCAAACACGCCGAAATCGATTGCGGACGTGCTATTCACCGAAGCGACCCACGCCGTCATGGAGCCTGATGTCCGCGAAAAGCTAAAAAGCACGGACACGGTTCCCATCGCACTATCCTCGCGGGATTCCGTTGTCTGGCTGCACAACAGTCGCAAGAAATGGGCCGACGTCATCACGAAGATGAATGTCAGCGCTGAGTGAGCCGCTTCAGACTTTGTGTTCTCCCAGCGATTATCCGTCTACCCCTGCCGGTGCGACGCATCCGCTCGCGTAGAGATGCGATGCTTGAGCGAACCCGCAGGTCGCTGCGTGGCGGCGAAAAGCGCCACCTTCCGAAGGGCCGCTTCTTACATCGTCCCCTGGCGCCACGCGTTGACGCAGTGATCACGGCAAAAAGCATTGACTAAGCTAGTTGACTGACTATTAGTGAGCAGGGTATGCCCCATGCAAGATTCACCGTTGAAAAGATGAGATCTCGGCGCAGCGTTTTGAAGGTAGGGATTGCCGCGAGCGCCGCCGGTGTTCTCGGCCGACAGTCAACTGCCTCCGGCGCTGACCGTGAGGGCTCCCCCAATATTTCCGGAAAGGACCTGGCTGTGGGTTCGAAGTCCATAACGCTCGAGCGAAAAGACCACGTCGCGCTCATTGGTCTCAATCGACCGGGAAAGGCGAACCGAATCGATCCGGAAGCGTACGAACTCCTGTCAGAGGCTTACTTTGAATTCGAGCATGACGATTCGTTGCGCGTCGCCGTCCTGTTCGGACACGGTGAGCATTTTTCGCGTGGTATCGACGTCGAGGCGTTTGCTTCCACAATCAGTTCGGGGGGCGAGCAAGGGCTCGGTCAGCAAAGAATAGACCCGTTTGGAAAATCCCCGCAGCGTCTCTCAAAGCCGGTAGTCGCTGTCGCCCACGGCGATACCTGGAATATAGGTCATGAATTGTGTCTGGCTGCAGATGTTCGTGTGGCCGCCGCGAATGCGAACTTCGGTCAAACCGAAGCCTCACAGGCGCGTATGCCCGGAAGCGGCGCTACGATCCGATTTGTGCGGGACGCCGGTTGGGGCAATGCCATGCGCTACATGCTCACCGGCGACCACTGGGGCGCGGAAGACGCAAAGCGGATGGGGCTTTTCCAGGAGATCGCGGCCGACCCCGAAGAGGCACTACGTCTTGGAATTCTGCTTGCGACGAAGATAGCGGCTTGCGCACCACTATCAGTGCGAGCGACGTTGAAGTCGGCTCATCTCGCCGTCGATGAAGCCGCTGACAGATCGCTGTTACTTCTAGGTGAGCAGCGGCGAGCGCTGTATCAGACCCGGGATTTCGAAGAGGGCCTGGCTGCAACACGAGAGAAGCGCGCACCTCGATACGAGGGGCGCTGATCGAGTGGTTGCGCATGATTGTGTCAGCTTGCAAACGCGACTTTCGGAGTATTCTGCCAAGTTCTAGCTGACCAATACGTACTTTCATCTGGATCTCCCCGGGAAATTTTCTTCATTTCACCAAGCGATGCTCGCTGAAAGGCTTCGCCGCCTGTATGCCGAGGTGATGAAGACGCAGCGTTGGCAGAAGGCTTGATCGACACCTCCGGCTGGGGGGAGTAAGTCAGCGCGCAAGGTCGAAGGACCCTCAATCGAAATCGCGGGCAAGCGTGACTCGGATTGGAGCTACGCCTGGGTCCCCTGGTCGGCCCAGCTATTGGAGGCGTTAGTGCAGCGCTTGTTTCGCGCATTGGGCCTCGTCTGAAGCTAAAAAAGCAAAGGAGTGCAGAGATGCCACGAAAGACCTTGCAGCCAGCGGAACTGTTTGCCAGTAGGCCCTGGGGCTTTTCGCAAGTTGTTATCAGCGAACCGGGGCACGTTGTGAATATAGCGGGGCAGGTAGCCTGGAACGCCGAGGGCAAATCAAACGCGGAAGGGTTGGAAGGACAGTTTCGGCAGACGCTGAAGCAGGTCATCATCGCGGTAGAGGCTGCAGGCGGGCAGGCCGAAGATATTCAGACGTTGCGACTTTACATCCGCAATTTTGTGCCGGGCACCGATGCAGATATCATCGCCAAAGTGCTCGTTGACGTATTCGGCGATGTCAGTCCGCCAGCGTCTTCATGGATCGGCGTGCAGGCGCTTGCGCAGCCTGACTATCTGATTGAGGTCGAGGCGATGGCTATCGTCCCCATCGATTGATCTTGCTCACAGGAACGCTTTGGGACGAGGCTATACGACGTTTCACGGAAATCTGATGCCTGGCGAGTGAATGGCGCGAACGGGGGTGAAAAACATCACCCCCTCCAACACGGACGACCTTGTCGGAGAATTTGCGAGCGCGTCGGCTGACGACAGACGGTACCGGGCGTAACCCGTTGTCATCCAATGTAGTGGGCGCAATGGCCCATATTGATGCCGATTTGGCGCTCGAACGGAACGCGTACGGCGAGAAACGCCCGTATTTATTGGCCTTCTTGCAATCGGACGCTGGCGATCCCGGGAAGACTCGAACTTCCGACCTACGGTTTAGGAAACCGCCGCTCTATCCGGCTGAGCTACGGGACCGCGAACCCCTCTTTCCGGGTTTCGGCACCTCATAGCAGACTGAAAGCCCGATCGCCAGACTGCGTGCCGGGTCGGCGCTGCCCGTGATGAACCGGGTGCGACAGAGTTCCGGTGCGCTGCCCGCACCTAGTCGATAAGGCCGCCTCCGCGAATAAGCGCGCCAGATATGAACGACAAGTTAACCGGCCAACACGCCTTGCTTGAGCCAGATCAAGGTCATCCGCCTCGAATCAGGCGAAGGTTAAGAGCGGCCGCCTGCGGCCCGTCCTCCACCTCTCCCCTTCCCCATCCGGAGCACTCTGTGAATAGCGCCGGCAGCTTTGCCACCCGTCTCGCCTTCCATCGCATCGACCATCAGACCACCGCGTTGTTGCGCGAAGCGCGCAGCCTCATCATCGATGCGCTGCCCAGGATCCTTGATCGCTTCTACGACCACGCCGGCCGCTTCGCGCAGACCGCGCGCTTCTTCCGCAGCCGCGAGCACATGATGCATGCCAAGCAGATGCAGATAAAGCACTGGTCCATCATCCTGGAGGGACGCTTTGACGCCGACTATGAAGCGTCCGTAAGGCGCATCGGCGAGGTTCACAATAAGCTCGGACTCGAGCCGACCTGGTATATCGGCGGCTACAACGCGCTGTTGTCGGATCTCGTCGGCGAGGTCGCGATCCGCATGCCGGCGCGCATGCTGAGCCGCGGCTCGGCGGTGAAGCAGGCCGCGATGCAGTGCGCGATCGTCAACGCGGCGCTGCTCGACATGGATATTGCGCTTGCCGTCTATACCGAGGCCGAACGCCGCGACCGGCGGCAGCTGCTGGACCGGCTGGCGACGGATTTCGAGGGCGCGATCGGCGGTGTCGTCGACATTGTCGCCTCAGCATCCACGGAGCTGCAGGCGGCGGCGCAATCGCTGCAGGGCGCGACCGATCGCACCTCGGCGAAGTCGGGCCTGGTCACTGTCGCCTCGCGCGAGGCGACCACGAATGTCAACGCGGTCGCCGCCGCGGTCGAGCAACTCACCAATTCGATCCGCGAGATCGGCGAGCGCGTCACCGATTCGGCCCGGATCGCGACGGAGGCGACCGCGGCAATCAATGCCGCCGGCGACAAGATGCAGAAACTCTCGGCCGCCGCGGAGCAGATCGGCACCATCGTCCATCTCATCACCGACATTGCCGGCCAGACCAACCTGCTCGCGCTCAACGCCACCATCGAGGCGGCACGCGCCGGCGACGCCGGGCGCGGCTTTGCCGTGGTCGCGCAGGAGGTCAAGTCGCTTGCCGAGCAGACCGCCAAGGCGACCGCGGACATCGCCGCGCAGATCGGCGACATGCAGCAATCAACCACGGAGTCGGCGAGCGCCATCGGCGATATCGTCGGCGTGATCCGCTCGATGGGCGAAGCGTCGACCGCGATCGCCTCCGCCGTCGAACAGCAGGACGCCGCCACCAGCGAGATTTCGCGGAACATTCAGCAGGCAGCCGTCGGCACCAGGGACGTGTCTGACAATATCGAGGACGTCATGCATGCCGCCGAGGAGAACGGCGGCAGTGCATCGAACGTGCTGGATGCGGCGGGCGAATTGTCGCGACAGTCGGAGCGACTGCGCAATGAAATGTCAAAATTCCTGGCGACCGTGAGGGCTGCCTGAGGACATTCAGAGCGGACGCCGCTGTGGTTCCATCCAGATTAGAGCCTGCTGCGGACGAGCGACCGCAGACCGATTGATTCGGTTGGAGAATGGACGCGCTTCCATGGAACTTACGATTTCCCCTCGCGGGGAGGCGACGCACACGCACTGGCTGAGGAAACTCCTTCCACTCCACCGGCTGCAAAGCCGGCCCGGTCGCCGCACCGGTCATGTGATCGGACGCCCGTCATGTTCCTTTCACATTGAAATTTCTTGAAAATTTTAGTCGAAACGAGGCGCAGCGTGCGCTACGAAGCCGGCGGCTACCCTTGTGGAACCCCCCGGGTTCCGTCGTGACGGGCGCCATCAAAATGCCGACAATCCGCCCAACTCTCTCGCTGGTCCGAATCTGGCCGGGAATGCCTCTGTGATCGCCTCGCGTTTGTTGATGCTCAGCGTTGCCGTCGCCGGTGCAGCCGTGCTTGCGCCTGCGCGCGTCGATGCGCAGTGGTGGCGCAGCACGCCGAGGGATTTCGAGGAATGCGCTGATGTCGCCGAGAAGGCGAAGACGAAGGAAGACAAGACCTCGCAGCTCGGCGATTGCAACGTGAAATTCGCCGGACGCCGCAAGGCAGGTGGCGGCTACACTTATTATGACTTCCTGCAGGACCGCTCATTCGACATCTCCGGTCCCAACCCGACGCCGGAGGAGCAGAAGAGGATCGACCAGGAATATGCCCGCTATCTGGAAAGGCAGCGCCGCGAGAGCATGACCGCGGCGCTCGCGTTGAAGCAGCAGCAGGAAGCGCAAGCGCAATTGCCGCTGATGCAACCGCCCTTGCCGCCGGACGTCCAGAAGGTGACATTGCGGACCGATACGGTCCGGGTGCCGGTGCCGGTGGCAAGCCCGGTCAAGCGGGCCGAGCGCATCAGAGCCGCCAAATGCGCCAAGGACTCGTTCTCCTGCGACTGGCCGCGGGTCTCCGCGAGCTGGAACGAGTTCAAGAAGATTTTCGCCCCGCAGCCGCCGGCGCCGTCCACCAAGGCCAAGCAGCGCAGCTGATCCTGTTGGAATGGCAGCCCGGGTGAAGCGAACGCAACCAGGGCTACGAGGCTGCGATCAGGGAATCAAATCCGCAATCACCATCACTGGCGGGGATGGGTGCGCTTTGCGCGGTGCGGCACGACCGGCTTGGGCGCAGGCGCAACCGGATCGAAGGTCGGCGCTCGCGATGCCGCGCGGCTCTCCTGCAATCGCGCGTCATAGCCCGGGGAAGGGACGACCGTCGGCGGCGCGGCACGGGAGGCCGCGACTGAACCCAAGGCCAGGGCCGTAACCAACCCTATTACCGCAGAGTGTCTCATCGATCCTTCTCCATCATGTCCCCATTGAAATTCGTGCGGGACCGGCGCCTTTTCAAGGCGTCAGCCCCGGATCTGCTCGACCGTCAACCCAGGCGAGCCCTTGCCCGCCGCCTCGGCCTGCTTGACCAGTTCGACGACGCGCCGCGACAGCGGCGCCTTCAGGCCGCGCCGGTCAGCGATGGCTGTGATGACGCCCTGCAGATAATCGATCTCGGTGCGACGCCCGCGCCTGAGATCTTCCCACATCGAGGAGCGCGCCTCGGGATCGATCTTCATGGTGCGCCCGAGCAGTGTCTCGAAGATCGCATCGGGCACCCGCAACAGCGGCGGCATCAGGCCAGGCGGAATCGGCGTCGGCGACACCGGCCTGATGCCCTCGGCCCTGATCACCGCGAGCCCCTCCGCCATCTGGTCGGCGAACAGCTTTCGCCAGCTGCGTTGCGCGAGCTGCTGGCGAAGCGGGATGTCGGACAGCGCATTCAGCGCGTTGTTGAGATTGACGATCAGCTTGCCCCACTGCACGCCGTCAATATTGTCGGTCGCGCGCATCACAAGGCCCGGCACCGACAATCGTTGCGCCGTGCCCGCCGCATCCCGTTCGACGACGATCGCGCCTGATGTCGAGCGGTGAAACCTCCCCTGGCCGAGCGCCACCACGTTGAACGACACCATGCCGCCCAGCACCTTTCGACCGGGTAAGCGCTGACGCAACAGGCCGACATTGCCGACGCCGTTCTGCAGGCTGACGATGACTGCGTCTTCGGGCGCATGCCTCGCGATGATGTCGGCTATTCCGGCGGTATCCGCGCTCTTGACCGTGACCAGCACCGCGCTCGCGTCGTTAAAAATGGAGGGATCGTCCGACAGCGTGATCTCGTTCGCGGCAAGTCTTTGCTCCGACCCGTCGAAGCCGGTCAGCCGCAGCCCGTTACCCCTGATTTCATCGACCACGCGCGGCCGCGCCAGCAGAGCCACCTTGCGGCCGGCGGCGGCCAGCATGCCGCCGACAAAACAGCCGATGCTCCCGGCGCCGGCGATCCCGATCGGTCGATCCAAAGCATTCATCCGCCGTTCAACCCCACGAACGTAATCGATAGCAGAGTTGGTATTTTGTGCCTACCGAACGGGAGCCGCGGGCCGCGGCCATGCCTTGTAACCGTCATGGGCGGCCGTTATGTTTTCGGCGCGGGGCAGATACGCGGGAGAAAACGATGGGTTTACTCGACGTACTCAACGGCATGCAGAACGGCCCGCGCGGGCCCAGCACACCGAGCGCCGAATCCGACAAGGGCGGCATGTCGCCAATGACCATGGCCATCCTGGCACTGCTGGCCTGGAAGGCGGTCAAGCATTTCACCAACCAGCCCGGCGAGGCCCCACGGCAGGCGCCGGCGCCAGCCCCGACACCAACACCTGCTCCTCCGCCAGGCAATGTCGTCGCGGCAAACGTGCCCGGCGGTGCAGCCGGCGGCGGACTGAGCGACCTGCTCAAGGGCGGCCTTGGCGGACTGCTCGCAGGTGGTGCTGCCGGCACCGTCCTGAGCGGCGGGCTCGGCGATCTCCTCAAGCAACTCCAGGACAACGGCCTCGGCGACCAGGCCAATTCCTGGGTCAGCAACGGCCCGAACAAGCAGGTCGCGCCGGGCGATCTCGCCAACGCGCTGGGTGCCGACCAGATCGAGCACATCTCCGCGCAAAGCGGTCTGTCGCGCGACGATCTGCTCCGTGGCTTGAGCCAGTTTTTGCCCGACGCGGTAAATCACTTAACGCCGGACGGGCGACTGCCGAACGACGAGGAAATGTCGCGGCGAGTCTGATCGCGGCCGCGGACGAAGGCTGATTTCTCGTTTCAGGAAAGGACGACCGCCATGAGCGGCATTCTCTGGATCATTATCGTCGGCTTCATCGCAGGCCTCATCGCCCGCTTCCTCTCGCCCGGACCAAACAACCCGAGCGGATTCATCCTGACGACGGTGCTCGGCATCGCCGGCGCATTTCTCGCGACCTGGATCGGCCAGGCCATCGGCCATTACAGCCCCGATCAAGGCGCCGGCTTCATTACTGCCACCATCGGCGCGGTGGTGGTGCTGTTCATCTGGAACCGGCTGGTGGCGAGCGGCGTCATTCCCGATCCCGGCAGGCGGTAGTCGTTCGCCGCTTTGAGCGAGCTCACGTAGCAAGCTCACGCAGGGTGGGCAAAGCGCAGCGTGCCCACCTTTCTTGCACCGACCGTGGAGGGTGGGCACGCTTCGCTTTGTCCACCCTACGCGGTCCTCTCGCAATCGATGATTTACGCGATCAGATGCATTCCCGCATCCATGCGCACGCACTCGCCGGTCATGTTTCCCGAGGCCGGCGTCGCCAGGAAGCAAACGAGCTGCGCGATATCTTCCGCCGTTGAGGCGACCTTCAGCGGCACCCTCGCGACGACCGCATCGCGCACCTGCTTCGCGCCGGCTTCGCCGCGGCCCTTGGTGAACCACGGCGTATCGATATAGCCGGGACACACCGTGTTGACGCGAATGAGCGGCGCGAGCGCACGGGACAGCGACAGCGTGATGGTGTTGAGCGCGCCCTTGCTTGCGGCATAGGCGATCGAGGAGCCGACGCCGGAGATGCCCGCCACCGACGAGACATTTACCACCGCCGAGGCGCGCCCCGACGCGTTCGCGGCCGCTTCAAGCAGCGAGCGGGTCGCGCGGACCATCTGGAACGGCCCGATCGTGTTCACCGCGTAGATGCGCTGGAAGTCTTCCGCCGAGAGCCCCTCGAGATTGTCGTGCGCCACATGCTTGGTGGTGCCGGCATTGTTGATCAGCGCATCCAGCCTGCCCCAGGACGCCGCCGCAGCGGCGATCTTCCGACAATCCTCGTCGCGCGACACGTCGCCCTGCACCACCACGACCTCGGCGCCGGCACTGCGGCAGAGATCGGCGGTCTCTTCGGCTTCCTTCTTGCTGTTGGAATAATTGACGACGACGCGCCCGCCGCCCTTGGCCAGGATCTGCGCGGTCGCGGCCCCAAGGCCGGACGCCGATCCCGTTACGATTGCATACAAACCATCCTTCGACATTCGCACTCCCTCTTTAGCTTTTGCGATCAAAACGTTCTGCCGCTGGCATACCATATCGCGCGGCCAGCGCGACAAGCCAGAACTCCGTTACGTGGAATTTCTCCCTCCGCGACATGGCTCGCATGCCGCCGCCGCAAGCGGCCCTGCGGACAGCGCTTGTCACGGCTATGGCTTTTCCTCATCATAAAGCGCAAGAACGGAATGCACTTGGCGCGGCAGTTTGGCGCGCCCAGGACGTGCCAAATTCCATAGTTGAGGAACGCCGTGGCGGAGAGTGAGAACATCGTCGTCGAGACCGCAGAGAAAATCTTTGCCGATCTCGCCGACGCCCAGACCATCAACAGTGACAAGACAGGCAGCTGGAAAGCGCCGCTGTGGCAGGCGCTGAGCGAGGCCGGCCTGCCGCTGGCGTGGGTGCCGGACGATCTCGGCGGCTCCGGCGCGAGTCTCGCCGAAGGCTTTGGCGTGCTCAACGCCGCCGGCCGGTTCGCGATCGCGGTGCCGCTCGCCGAGACCATGCTGGCGGGCTGGCTGCTCGCGCAGGCGAAGATCTCTTCCCCCGATGGCGAGATGACGGTGGTTCCCGCGAGCCCGAAGGATCGCATCACGCTCAACGCCGATGGCAGCCTGTCCGGCCGCGCCCGCGGCGTGCCATTTGCCAAAGCGGCAAAGCATTTCGCACTGCTGGCGCATGGCCATGATGGCGGCATCTCGATCGCATTGGTCGATGCCGCCAAAGGCCGGATCGAGGCCGGCCTCAATATCGGCTACGACAATTCGGACACCGTGACGCTGGACAAGGTCGAGCCAATCACGATCAAGCCGGCGCCGAAAGGGTTTGACCAGGAAACGCTGATGCTGATGGGCGGCGTGGTCCGCAGCCTGCAGATCGCTGGCGCGCTGGAATCGATGCTCGACATTTCCGTGCGCTATTCCAATGAGCGCATCGCCTTCGAGAAGAAGATCTCGAAATTCCAGGCGGTGCAGCACAATCTCGCCCGCCTCGCCGGCGAATCCGCCGCCGCGCTCGCGGCCGCAACGTCGGCTGCCGACGCCGTCGCGAACGCGACGTCTTTCGACGACGCGGTGTACCTCGAAGCCGCGTCCGCCAAGGTCCGCTGCGCCGAAGCAGCCGAGAAAGGCGGCGCCATCGCGCACCAGGTACATGGCGCGATCGGCTTCACCATCGAGCACATTTTGCACCGCTATTCGCTGCGTGCGCTGGCCTGGCGCGACGATTTCGGCTCGGAAAGCCATTGGGCGGTCGAGCTCGGTAAGCGCGTCGCCGCCAGGGGCGCCGACGAATTGTGGCCGCTGGTAGCCTCGCGCTGATTTACGGAAAGAGCCATGACTGCAGCCCTTCGTTTCGATCCGATCCGCCTGCCGCCGGAATGCGAGCAATTGCGCAAGGAAGTGCGCGCCTTCCTCGCCGAAGAGATTGCCGCCGGCACTTTTGATCCGAACAAGCCCAACCGCGAAGACACCGACGCGCCGGAATTCTCGCGCCGCGTCGGCGCCAAGGGGTGGCTCGGCATGACCTGGCCAAAGAAATATGGCGGCCAGGAGCGCTCGTTCCTGGAGCGCTATGTGGTGACCGAGGAGATGCGGGTCGCCAATGCGCCGACGCGTCGCTTCTTCGTCGCCGACCGCCAGAGCGGACCGGTGCTGCTGAAATATGCGCCCGAGCATATCAAGATGGACATCCTGCCGCGCATCTGCCGCGGCGAGCTGTGCTTTGCGATCGGCATGAGCGAACCGAATTCCGGCTCGGATTTGTTCGCGGCGAAGACGCGCGCGACCAAGACCGATGGCGGCTATCTCATCAACGGCAGCAAGATCTGGACCTCGTCGGCGCATATCGCCGACTACATGATCGCGATCTTCCGCACCTCGCCGCCGACGAAAGAAAACCGTCGCCATGGCCTGACCCAGTTCCTGGTCAAGATGAAGCAACCGGGCATCCAGGTGAACCCGATTGGCCAGATCACCGGGCAGTACGAATTCAACGAAGTTGTCTTCACCGACTATTTCGTGCCCGACGATCACGTGCTCGGCGAGATCGACGGCGCCTGGAAGCAGGCGACGAGCGAACTCGCTTATGAGCGCAGCGGCCCCGAGCGCTTCCTCGAGACCTATTACGTGCTGACCGAGCTCGTCCGCGCGGTCGGCGACAAGCCGGACACCCGCAGCGCCGAAGGCATCGGCCGCCTGGTGGCGCAGCTTCACACCATGCGCCGCATGTCGGTCTCGGTCGCAGGCATGCTGCAGGCCGGCAAGGAGCCGGTGGTGGAGGCCTCCATCGTCAAGGACATCGGCACGGTGTGGGAGCAGCAATTGCCGCACCGCGTGCGCGACCTCGCCGCCTTTGTCGAGGAGACTGCCTCGAACCGCGAGACGCTGGAGAAGCAGCTCGAATTCGCGATCAGGACGGCGCCGAAACTAACGATCCAAGGTGGCACCACCGAAGTGCTCCGCGGCATCATCGCGCGCGGGCTTGGTTTGCGCTAATCAATAAGGGAACGCTCATGAGCAAATACACCGAAATCGGCGTCGAGAAGCACGGCCATGTCGGCCTGATCGAAATCCGCCGTCCGCCGCTGAACTTCTTCGACGTCACGCTGATCAACCAGATCGCGGACGCGCTGGAGGAATTCGATCGCGACATCGAGATCCGCGCAAGCGTGCTCGCCGCGCAAGGCAAGGCGTTCTGTGCCGGCGCCAATTTCAGCGATCCGGCCCGGCAGGAGCAGGAAGCGCGCGCGGAGTCCGATCCGGCCGCCAACCTGCCGATCAACCATCTCTATGTGCAAGCGGTGCGCATCTTCCGCAACAAGAAGCCGATCGTCGCCGCCGTCCACGGCGCTGCCATCGGCGGCGGACTCGGGCTGGCTGTCTCCGCAGATTTCCGTGTCACCTGCCCGGAGGCGCGCTTCTCGGCGAACTTCACCAAGCTCGGCTTCCATCCCGGCTTCGGATTGACGTTCACGCTGCCCGAGTTGATCGGCAAGAACAACGCGGAATTGATGTTCTATACCAGCCGCCGCGTCACCGGCGAGGAGGCTTATCGCTGGGGGCTCGCCAACGTGCTGGTGCCGCAGGACCAGGTTCGGTCGGAGGCGATGAAGCTCGCGCAGGAGATCGCGGAATGCTCTCCGCTCGGCCTCGTCTCCACCCGCGCCACCATGCGCGGCGACCTCGCCGACCGCGTGCTCGCCGCCACCAACCATGAGCTGGTCGAGCAGACCAAGCTGCGCGCCACCGAGGATTTCAAGGAAGGCGTGAAAGCCACCGCCGAGCGCCGCGTCGCCAATTTCAAGGGGCGGTAAGGCGCCGCTGTAGCGTCGCAGGATGGGTAGAGCGTAGCGAAACCCATCGCAATCGAGCAAGCCGCGAGATGATGGGTTTCGCTGCGCTCTACCCATCCTACACGTCAACTCGTCAGGCGAAACACAACACCGCCCAACGAGAATGCATCGCCGGTCACCGCGAGCCCCTTCCTGCTCGCGGCATCGCGGACCTTCGCGACATCGGCGACCTCAAACGTCAGCGCGCTCATGATCTCGCTTTCGCCCTCGACGAAGCGGAAGGTGCAATTCTGCAGCCGCAGCTCCGCACCGCTGACCGGCACCTCGAGAATCCGCCCCCAATGCGCCGCCAGCGCCTGCGGCTCCGGGCTCTGCATCTCGACTTCGGTCAGCGCCTGCGTCACATCTTTCCGGATGTGCTGCTGCCACTCCGGCCCGGCCGGCGGATAAGGCCCCAGGACATCGTCGCTGCCATCGGTGTGGTTGAACTCGATGAAGGCGGCGCGGCAGTCGCGCGGGTGGAGCTGCACGCCATGATAGGGCGCATGCGTGATGACGTTCGCGGTGCGTACACCCAGGCCATTGGCATGCGCGCCGCGCGCGTCGGGATCGTCGCAGCAGAAGATCGCCATGTAGCCGCCGCGGCCGCCGGTCTTCTCGATGAAGCGGCCCGCGGCCGTGCCCGGCTGGAACGGCGACACCACTTCGAGCAGGATGGTGTCGACCGGCAGCAGCGCGTTCTCCAGCCCGTACTTGGCGACGTTATCGTCGCGGTAGCAGACACTCAGGCCCATGATGTCGGCGATGTCGGAGATCACGGGCTCGAGCTGTGGGGCCACCAGGCAGATCTGGCGTAGCCTGAGATAGCCGGTCATCCCTACGCGCCCTTGAAGACGGGCTTGCGCTTCTCGACGAACGCCTTGGCGGCTTCCTTGTGGTCGGCGGTCTCGCCGCAGCGGGTGTGATGGATCGCTTCGCCATCGAAGCAATCCTCGAGCGACAGATGCTCGGCATTGTTGATATTGCGCTTGATAAAGCCGAGCGCGATCGACGGCCCCTGCGCCAGCGACATCGCAAGCTCGCGCGCGGCGGCGTCAATCTGCGCGTCCGGCACCACCTTGGTCACGACGCCGAGCGCATGCGCCTCCTGCGCCGTGAGGACCGGCGAGGTCAGATAGAGCTCGCGCGCCTTCGCGCTGCCGAGCAGTTGGGTCAGGAAATAGGTCCCACCATAATCGCCGGAGAAGCCGACCTTGGCAAAAGCGGTGGTGATCTTGCAGGACTCGCTCGCCACCCGCAGGTCGCAGGACAGCGCGATCGAGAGCCCGGCACCGGCCGCCGCGCCGTCGAGCTGCGCCACCACCGGCTTTGCCATCTGATGCAGGATCCGCGAGACCTCCATGCCGCGACGCAGGTTGGTGAGCTTGGCCTCGAACGGCAGTGGCGCCCGGCCCTCCGCCATCGATTTCACGTCGCCGCCGACACAGAAGGTGCCGCCGGCGCCCTTGATCAGCACCGCGCGCACCTCGTGATCCTCGGCCGCCCGCCGCGCCGCCTCGACCAGGCCGCGCGTCATGTCCGGGTTCAGCGCATTGCGCCGCTCCGGGCGGTTCATGGTGATGGTGAGCAGGCCGTTGTCCAGGTTTTGCAGGACGATGCTGTTCTCAGTCATGGCTTTGGCTTTCTTGGTTGTTGTTAGATTCATCCACCGTCGTCACTTCTTCACCAGCGGACAGCGCGAGTTCTCCAGCGACTGGAACGCCTCGTTGCCCGGAACGGTCGCGAGCAGCTTATAGTCGTCCCAGCGTCCCTTGGACTCGGACGGCTTCTTCACCTCGAACAGGTACATGTCGTGCACCATGCGGCCGTCCTCGCGGATCCTGCCGTTCTTGGCGAACATGTCGTTGATCGGGGTTTCCTTCATCACCTTCATCACAGCCGCGGAATCCGTGGTGCCCGCGGCCTTCACCGCCTTCAGATAATGCGTCACGGATGAATAGACGCCGGCCTGCGCCGAGGTCGGCACGCGCTTGGTGCGCTCCATGAAGCGCTTGGTGAACGCGCGGCTGTCGTCGTTGAGGTCCCAGTAGAAGGCTTCGGCGAGCAATAGCCCCTGCGCGGTGTCGAGCCCGACGCTGTCGATGTCGGTCACGAAGGCGAGCAGCGGCGAGAGTTTCTGCCCGCTTTTGGTCAGGCCGAATTCGGCGGCTTGCTTGATCGCGTTGATGGTGTCGCCGCCGGCATTGGCGAGCCCGATCACCTTGGCCTTCGAGGCCTGCGCCTGCAGCAGGAACGACGAGAAATCCGAGGTGTTGAGCGGATGGCGCACGCTGCCGAGCACCTTGCCGCCGGTCTTGACCACGACGTTGGTCGTGTCCTTTTCGAGATCCTGCCCGAAGGCGTAGTCGGCGGTCAGGAAGAACCAGGTATCGAGGCCGGACTTCACCGCCGCGAGGCCGGTCACATTGGCCTGCGCGAAGGTGTCGAACACATAATGCACGGTATAGGGCCCGCAGGCCTCGTTGGAGAGGCGAATCGAGCCGGGGCCGTTGAAGATGATGATCTTGTTGCGGGCCTTGGCGATCTCCCCCGCGGCGAGCGCGGTCGCGGAAGCCGCCACGTCGAAGATCATCTCGACGCCCTGGTTGTCGAGCATATCGCGCGCGATGTTCGCGGCGAGGTCGGCCTTGTTGAGATGGTCACCGACCACGACCTCGACCTTGCGACCCAGCACCTCGCCGCCGAAATCCTCCACCGCCATCTTGGCCGCGGTCTCGCTGCCGGGGCCGGTGATGTCGGCGTAAAGGCTCGACATGTCGAGGATGCCGCCGATCTTGAGCGGCGGCGGCTTGCCCTGCGCCAGCGCCGCGCTGGCTGACACTGCCAGCATGCAGGCGACCACGCCTGATAGAATTCGTTTCATGAAGCCTCCCGGTTGGTCAGCCGCATTGCCTGCGGTCTACGATATTGCGTTGCGATCATGCCGCATGGCATTGATCGCAGCAAGCCGCGGCAATGCATGAATCCGTCATCGGTTTTCCGCTAAGCGGAATGGTCTTCAGCGTTTCTCAGCCGAACGTGATATCTCGACGTCCGTCGAAGTTTTCATGATGCGGATCTCGTCGTCGAACTGATAACGCTTTTGACCATCGACCACCGCACCCGGCAGCTGTTTGCAATCGCTGGCGGCGCGTCCGAACAGGCCGCGATCAAAAGGCCGTGCCAGGCCGGCGATTTCAGTTGCCTTCCGCTGATCGCCATGTTCTCGCCAAGTTCCCGTCCGTGTCCTAGCTCACGACAAACATTGATGAATCGAGCCATCCGTGTTGCTCCGGAGACACGCCGCACCAGTAAAGCCACATTGTGCGTACTGCTTTTGTTGCGGTTGCGAGCGGGCTGGGGGTACGGTCATCCGCAATATTCGGTAGCCCTTCGAGGAGGAGCCATGAACGCCTATCGCGGCCACACCGGACAGGTCGGCCGGCATTTGTCTTCGCTGCTGCGCGCCATCGCGACCGCACTGTTGCTGCTGCTTCCAATCGTCGCAAGCCCGGCGCAGGCCGCGCCGGAAACCGCAGCCGCTCGGGCCTCCACCGCCCACGTCTATATGCTCCGCGGGGTGTTGAACGTCTTCTCGCTGGGACTGGACCAAATTGCCGCCAGGCTGCAGGCCCAGGGCATCCAGGTGACGATCAGCAATTACGTGTTCTGGTCGTCGCTCGCCAGCGACGCCGCGGCCGAATACCGAAGCGGCAAGACCAAGACCATCATCCTGGTCGGCCACTCCTCGGGCGCGACTTCCCTGCCCGACATGGTCGCGAGGCTGGACCAGCTCGGCGTTCCCGTGAAGCTCGCAATCGGACTGGACTCGGTGTTCCACACCAGCCTTTCCGGACGCGTCGGACGATACGTCAACTTCTACGTCGCCAACGGCGCCGGCACGGCGGTTGAAAGGAGCAGGGGATTCCAGGGCACGCTGGAGAACGTCAACGTACAGAGCGTGCCGGGCGTCGGGCACCTGACGATCGACAAGAACGAGGTCATGCAGCAGAAGGTGATCGGCGAAATCGACGCCGTCGTCTTCGGCCGTCCAAGTCCCGCAGCGCCGACGAAGCGGCGGCAGCCGAGTGAGGCAAGCGCCGCCACCGCCGCACCACGGGCGGCCAGCGCAGCTGCAGCTCGTAACTGAACCCGAGCCTATCGGATTGCGGCGCGCTGGTTGCGCCGCAATTCTGCCAATTCCTGCGCGATAGTTCACCCTGAACGCGGGCAAGTGGCCTGCCGGCGACCGAGCGCCGGCGTATCTGCGCGCCGAAACCACAGGCAGAAGGCGCATGATCAATCCCAAGCCGGTAATGGCCATTGTGTTCCGGGCGATGCTTGTCGCCTGCGTCTGGTCGGCTGGCTGTAATTTCACGCTCGCGGCTCCGGCCGCAAAGCAGACCAATACCGCAGCAGCCGTGGCGGCTCCGCCGCCGCCCCCACCGGAGCAGCCGGCGCCGACGCCACGGGTGCGCGCCTATCTGTTCCGTGGCGCGATGGGCCCGATTTTTTCGCGCGGCATGGATCAACTGACCAGCCGCCTCGAAGAGGTCGGCGTCCAGGCCGACGTCTACGAATTCACCATCTGCCGGCTCATCGCCGCGAAGGCGATCCGCGAATACAAAAAGAATCCTCTTCCGATCGTCCTGATCGGGCACTCGATGGGCGGACTTTGCGCCGTGATATTCGCCGAAGTGCTTCAGGAGGAAAACATCCCGGTCAACCTGATCGTCGCCATCGATCCGGCGCACGCAACAGGGGAGGTGCCGCGCAATGTCGAGCGCTTCATCAATATCTTCATGTCCGACAGCGTGCTGGGGGGCGGCGATGTCGTCGCGGTGCCAGGCTATCCGGGCCATTACGCAAGCTACGACTTGAAGGATCACTCGGAAGTCACCCACATCAACATCGACAAGATGGACACCATCCACGACCAGTTGGTGAATGCGGTCGTGCAACTCGGGACGACACCGATGCAGGTCAAGGGCGAGACGGCGCCGCTGCGTTACGTCGTTCCATCGGATGCGCCGCTTGAGCTGTGGGACAGCGGCATGCCGCTATCCGCACGCGCAGGCGATACCTTGCAGAGCATCGCCACGACCAACAACGTCCCGCTGTGGTCGCTCACCCAGGCCAATCATCTCCCGGACAACGCCACGCTGACCGCCGGCCAGCGTATCGTCATTCCGCGCCACCTCATGCCGGTCGCACAGCAGCCCGCCACAACGGCGACGGCAACGGAGCCGGCAAAGCGACCCGCAACTCCTTCCGCCCGCTCTTCGCGCGGCGAGGCTCCGGCCGAGAAGTCGTCTCCGCGAACACGGTGAGGCGCTGAGCTTGTGGCCGGGGCTTACGGCTCCAATTCGGAACCGCTAACCGGCCGGCATGAACGGGATTAGCATCGGCACGCGCCGGCGATACGCGCCATATTCCTCCGCGCCGAGTTCGGCGCTGAGGAAGACCTCCTCCATCCGGGCCTTCTGCGCCATGCCAAGCGAGATCAGCACGGCCCCGAGGATCGCCGTCACCGTGCCGATGGCAATGCCGGTGACCAGCATTCCCGCGATCAGGCCGGTATAGATCGGGTGACGCACGAGGCCATAAGGCCCGGTGTCAATGACGTGGTGACCTTCCTTGTGCGTGATCGCGTTCGACCAGAACCGTCCGAGATGGATTCGCGCCCACCATGTGAAGGAGATTCCGGCAAGTGTCAGGATCGCCATCACATAGATGCCGAAGCTGCCGAACTGCCACAGCGGCTTCTCCCCCAGGACCCTTCCGGTCCATGGCAGGAACAGGATCGCGCCCAGCAGAATCGGGATGCGGTACTTGAGCGAGTCCAAGGTCATGACGTGCTTCTTGGTCTGGCCGGACCAGACCGACGCCACGACCCAGCTGATGACCCACAGAATCCAGATGATGGCGAGCAACTGTGTGGGCCAGGTGGAGGTCCACCCGCTCAAGACAAACGCGAACCATTGACCAGGGTCTTGCGACATATTGCGACCGTATCAGGCGATTGGATCAGACGCCAAACCGGCGCGTGGTGTTGAACGATTGGGCGCCCGGGCTCGACACCGGTTCCCATTCCGACTGATTTTGACCGGAGCCAAGCAGATGCGCAATGGTTTCGCGCAGCACGGGCTCGACCGGTCCAGGCGCATAGCCGAGTTCACGCTGCGCCTTTTCGATCGACAGGGCCTCCGCCCGCCGCGCGATCCGGACGCCTTCGGCCGTGCCGGACGGCGGCCGGCGGGTGACACGATCGGCAATGAACTCCAGGATGCCGGCGGTGACCTCGGCAAGGCGGCCATTCATCGCAACGCGCGGCGTGCGCCGGCCGCTGACATGGGCCATGATCCGAAGCACCTGCTTCATCGCGATGCTGTCGCCGCCCAGGATGTAACGATGCCCGAACCGCCCGCGCTCCATGGCGAGGATCAGACCTGCGGCGACATCGCGCACATCGACCATGTTCACGACGAAATCCAGATAGAGCTGCACGCGCTGGTTCAGGAAAAGCCGGAGCATTTCCGTCGGCGGGGTGAAATTGTGGTCGTGGGTTCCGATCGGCATCGTCGGGCAGCCGATGACCACGGGATATCCGGACGCCGCCTCCTGCATCGCGTAGCGCTCGGCAAGCATCTTCGAGCGCGTATAGGGTCCCGGCATGTCGTCGGGCAACAGCTCATCGTCGGCCAGGCGATCGTCCGATCGCGACGCGCGGAACAGGATTGATTCGGTGGAGCAGTGCAGGAGTCGCTTCACACCGCGCTTGCGCGCGGTCCCGATCACGACCTCGGTGCCGCCACAGTTAACGTCGTGGAAATCGGCTTTCCGCCGCAGCCACATCCCCGGCAGGCCGGCAAGGTGATAGACCTCGTCGACGCCGTCGATGGCGCTGTGCACGAGGTCGCGGTCGAGAACCGAACCTTTGACATACTCGACCTTCGGCAACACCCGCGACGGCGGCTGAAGGTCAAGCACGCGCACATTGCGGCCTTGCGCGACAAGCGCCGAAACAAGGTGCTTGCCGATGAAGCCGTTACCACCCGTAACAAGGATTCGTGTCATGCGGCGGGATGCAGTGCGGGCTGGAGCTACTGGGAATACGACAGGGAATCTTGCGGAGCCTCAATAATACTCGCGAGATCGTGCCGAAAGCCCAGCGCAATGAATAATTTCGCCATCACGAACATCGGCCCGAGCAGCAGGTGGGTGGGATGATCGGCCATCGAGGCTTTCCTGCGTTCGAACACCTGGTGCCCGATGACCTGCGAGGCGACTCCTGCGACAAGAAGGACCGCCGTCAGCGACCACATGCCGGCGGTGGTCACGTGGCTGACGATCCAGGCGGCCGTCGACAGCAGAGCGACAGCGCCGCAAAAGATTCCCGCACCAAGCGCGAGATCGAGCAAGAACCAGTAGAACAGCACCGGCAGCACGGCGATGACGGCCGCGCTGACCTCGACTCCGAACAGCGTGAACGACAGGAGGCTGAGAGGGAGAATGGCCGCCAGGAACAGGAACACGATGCCGAACACATGCATCACGCAATTCCAGGGGTCGCGATGGTATTCAACGTAATCGGTCAACTGCCGCCGAAAATACGAGTTCATGCAGCACTTTTCTTTCCTGTTGTGCCGGGAGGCGCGGCAAGACTGGCTTGCGCGAAACCCAGCGCTCCGGCTTCATTGCAGGCCCCCGCCGACAGGGTGCTACTTATGCTCGCAATCGGCCTCAAGTCAAAATGCCCCCGGGATGGTGGATCCCGCAGATCGGACGGAGAACGACCTCGTTGCGGAAAATCATGTCCTAATTCAGTCGGCTAGCAGCGGCGTCATGACACGGGCCCACAACGTGACCGCACATCACAGGAAATTTTGTGCACAAATGTTGCTGTTCTGCCTCATGCTTGCGGTGGTAACCGATTCCGCCCACGCGGCGGGATGCGCTTTCGAAGCCCAGGGCGAGGGCCGGGTGGTGTCTGTCACCGACGCGCGCAGCTTTCGCCTCGAGGACGGCCGCGAGGTCCGCCTCGCCGGCATCGAGATTGCCGACCGGCAGAACGGGACCGCGGCCCTGTCGGCGCAGGTCCTAGGGCGCGACATCTCGCTGCAGGGCCAGGACGACTCGCCGGACCGCTACGGGCGACAGACGGCGTTCGCCTTTGTCTCGGGATCTGACACTCCCGTGCAAAGTGAGCTGTTGAGGCAGGGCCAGGCGATGGTGTCGCCCGAGGTGTCGAACCGGGATTGTGCCACGCTGTTGCTCGCCGCCGAGGCCGAGGCAAGGCAGGCCAAACGGGGAACCTGGGCTGACGGCTCGGTCATAAAAAACGCGGAAAGTCCGGGCGATATTTTGGCGGGGATCGGGCGTTTTGCTGTGGTCGAGGGGAAGGTCCTGTCCGTCCGTCAGGCGGGCGCAACCACCTACCTCAATTTTGGCCGGAACTGGACACGAGACTTTGCTGTGACTATTTCAAGGCGCACGATCCCCGCGCTCGAAGCGGCCGGGGTTTCGCCTAAGTCCCTCGAAAATCGACGGATTCGGGTCCGCGGCTGGGTCGAAGCGCGCAACGGGCCACGAATTGAATTGCTCCGGGTGGGGCAACTGGAAGTGCTCGGCGGAAACTAGGGCATGATCCGGAAAAGTGGAAACCGGTTTTCCGAAAAGATCATGATTAAACAAAGAGCTAGAGCGGGACGACGGTTCGAAGAAAAGTCATCGCGCTCTGGGGCACGAAAAGGGGAACCGGTCCTCCGAAAAGATCGTGCTCTAGCAAGCGGATGAGAGCATGATCCGTACGTGGGAACTGGTTCTTCCGGGAAATCATGTTTCAAACAGGGATGGGGTCATGATCCGGCCGGTCGGACCATGATATCTTCCGGCAGCTTGAGAGTAGCTGACGTGATAGAGGGTGTGCGACGACGGGACAGGACGGGCGGCGGCCTTTCGGCTGTGCCGGCCCTGCTGTGCGCGGCGACCCTGCTATGCGCCTGCAGCAATCTCGGCATCGGCCGCGTCGAGACCGCGACTCCGATCGCGGCGCCCCAACCGGCAAAGCCGAAGCCCACGGTGGCGCAGACGCCCGCGAGCGAACGTGAACATGAGCGGATCCTGGCCACTTATGGCGGCGCCTATGACGACCCGAAGCTCGAGGGCCTGATCAGCAAGACGGTCGATCGGCTGGTCGCCGCGTCCGACCGTCCCGATCAGGGCTACAAGGTGACGATCCTCAATTCCGGCGCGGTGAACGCTTTCGCGCTGCCGACCGGCCAGCTTTATGTGACGCGCGGCCTGATCGCGCTTGCCAGCGACACCTCGGAATTGTCCTCCGTGCTGAGCCACGAGATGGCCCATGTGCTGGCCAAGCACGCCTCGATCCGCGAAGACCAGGCGCGGCAGGCGGCGGTGGTGACGCGCGTCGTCACCGACATGGGCAACGATCCCGAACTCACTGCACTCGCCCTGGCCAAGACCAAGCTCACGATGGCGAGCTTCTCGCGCCAGCAGGAATTCGAGGCCGACGGCATCGGCGTCGGCATCGCCGCGCGCGCGCATTTCGACCCCTATGGCGCCTCGCGCTTCCTCACCGCAATGGAGCGCAATGCGGCGCTGAAGGTCGGCAAGACCTCGTTCGATCCGCGCGCGCAGGATTTCCTGTCCTCGCATCCGGCAACGCCCGAGCGCGTCGCCAATGCGCAGGCCGCGGCGCGGCAATATACGGCGCCCGAAGGTGCCGAGCGCGACCGCGAGACCTATCTCGCCGCGATCGACAACATCGTCTATGGCGAAGACCCGAGCGAGGGTTTCGTCCGCGGCCGCCGCTTCCTGCATCCCAAGCTCGGCTTCACCTTCCAGGCACCGGAGAACTTCACGCTCGACAATACCGCGCAGGCGGTGATCGGCGTGCGCGAAGGCGGCTCGCAGGCGATGCGATTCGACGTGGTGCGGGTGCCTGCGGAGCAGTCGCTCGGCGACTATCTCAACTCCGGCTGGATGGAAGGCGTCGACAAGGCTTCCACCGAGGATATCAGCGTCAATGGCTTCCCGGCGGCGTCGGCAACCGCGCGTGGCGACCAGTGGCAGTTCAAGGTCTATGCGCTACGCTTCGGCAGCGACGTCTATCGCTTCATCTTCGCGGCCAAGCAGAAAACCACCGAGAGCGAGCGCAATGCGCGCGAGACCGTCAATTCGTTCCGCCGCCTGACGCTCGAGGAAATCCAGGCGGCGCGCCCGCTGCGCATCAAGGTCATCAATGTGCAGCCGGGCGACACCGTGGAATCACTGTCGCACCGCATGGGCGGCGTCGATCACCCTGCCGAACGCTTCCGCGTCCTCAACGGGCTCGACGCCCACGCCCAGGTCAAACCCCGCGATCGCGTGAAGATCGTGGTGGAGTGATCTCTTTGTTTGGGCATGAAAACCGGTTTCCACTTTTCCGGATCATGCTCTAGCCTCCGCCGCTTCGCCTCTACTCGATGATGTTTTCGCGCAGCCCGCTCAGCCAAAGCGCCAGCAGTGTCCACACCGCGCCGGATAGGAGATAGGCGCCGGCCGAGATCAGGCCGAAATGGCTCGCGAGCAAGAGCGCGGCCAGCGGCGCAAAGCCGGCGCCGAACAGCCACGCGAGGTCAGAGGTCAGCGCCGACGCGGTGTATCGGTAAATCGGCGCGAAGCTGGAGGCGATCGCTCCCGAGGACTGACCGAAAGACAGGCCCAGCAGAATGAAGCCCAGCACCATATAGATGGTTTCACCGACGGCCCCGGCATCGAGCAGTTGCGGAGCGAAGCCGCTATAGACCGCGATCGCGATCGCCGAACCGGTCAGCAGTGCCTTTCGTCCGACGCGATCGGCGATCAATCCCGAAGCCACGATCGCGGCGACGCCGAACGCGGCGCCGATCATCTCGATGACGAGAAACCGCACCGGGCTTTCGCGGGTGAACAGGAAGACCCACGACAGCGGAAACACCGTGACCATGTGGAACAGCGCAAAGCTCGCCAGCGGCGCGAAGGCGCCGAGCAGGATGTTGCGCCCCTCGTCACGAACCGTGCTGGCGATGCGGGCCGGCTGCAGCTCGCGGCTTTCGAACAGCGAATCATATTCCGGGGTCGCCACCATGCGCAGCCGTGCGAACAGGGCGACCACGTTGATCGCGAATGCGACAAAGAACGGATAGCGCCAGCCCCAGTCGAAGAAATCATCCGCGGACAGGTTGCCGGCAAAGTACGCGAACAGGGCGCTCGCCACGATCAGTCCCAGCGGCGCGCCGAGCTGCGGCACCATGGCATACCAGCCGCGGTGATGCCGTGGCGCATTGAGCGCGAGCAGCGAGGCAAGGCCATCCCAGGCCCCGCCCCAGGCCAACCCTTGAACCGCGCGCGCCAGCGCCAGCAGCCAGATCGCGAACACGCCGATCGTGTCGTAGCCGGGCAGGAAGGCTAATCCGACCGTCGCTGTGCCCAGGAGGAACAGCGCGATGATCAGCTTCGCGCTCTTGCCGTAATGGCGGTCGATCGTCATGAAGATGACCGTCCCGAGCGGCCGCGCCACGAAGGCCAGCGCGAAGATGGCGAAAGAATAAAGTGTCCCCGTCAGCTCGTTGACGAATGGGAACACCAGGCGCGGAAACACGATCACCGACGCGATCGCATAGACAAAGAAGTCGAAGAATTCGGACGTGCGGCCGATGATGACGCCGATGGCGATCTCCCCGGGATGTGCCGATTCGTGACCCTTCGTCACCGGGTGGCCGTGAGCCATTGCAGGGGCCTGTGTCATCGCCATTCGCGCCTTATGCCGTCCTTGATTGAGGCGGCCGCCAGACGGTCTTGCCGCTAGCGGCCTCAAAATCGTTGTTTGGGCCGCCATTGCGCACTGCAACATTGGACAAATTGTCCAATGTCCTCCTTGTTGCATCGCAGCTACCCCTTGTTCCACATAAGAAAATTCCAACAAGGTTCCACCGTGCGTGTCTTGAAGATCCTGGCGTTGCTGCCGCTCGCAGCCGCTCTTTCAGGTTGCGATTTCGTCGTACTTGCCCCGGCCGGCGACGTGGCCGTGCAGCAGCGCGACCTGGTCGTGGTCTCCACCGTTCTGATGCTCTTGATCGTCCTGCCGGTGATGGCGCTGACCGCGCTGTTCGCCTGGCGCTACCGGGAATCGAACACATCGGCCCGCTATGAGCCCGAATGGGACCATTCCACCCAGCTCGAGCTCGTCATCTGGTCGGCGCCGCTTCTGATCATCGTCTGCCTCGGCGCGTTGACGTGGATGGCTACCCACCTGCTCGACCCCTACCGCGCGCTCGGCCGCATTGACGCCGATCACCCGATCGAGGCGCAGGACAAGCCGCTCAATGTCGAAGTGGTCGCGCTCGACTGGAAATGGCTGTTCATCTATCCGGAGTATAACGTCGCGACCGTCAACGAGCTCGCAGCTCCCGTCGACCGCCCGATTCGTTTCCGCATCACGGCCTCCTCCGTGATGAACTCCTTCTACATTCCGGCGCTGGCGGGCCAGATCTATGCCATGCCGGGCATGGAGACGAAGCTGCACGCCGTGACCAACAAGCCCGGCGTCAACAAGGGCTTCTCCGCCAACTACAGCGGCGCCGGCTTCTCCGGGATGCACTTCGCGTTCCACAGCCTGTCGGCGGCCGACTTCGACAAATGGATCGCCGGCGCGAAGGCAAGCGGCGACATGCTCGGCCGCAACGACTACCTCGTGCTCGAACGTCCGAGCGCCAACGAGCCGGTTCGCCGCTACGGCTCGGTCGATCGCGACCTGTTCAAGGCGATCGTCAACATGTGCGTCGAGCCGGGCAAGATGTGCACGAGCGAGATGATGGCGATCGACGCCAAGGGCGGGCTCGGCCGCGAAGGGCTGAACAACACGCTGCCGCTGACCTACGACAAATATGCCCGCCGCGGCGCGGTGTTCGGGCCCGAGCCGACCTATGTGGCCGGCATCTGCTCGGTCGACGAATTGAAGGGGCAATCCGAGCCCGAGAGCACCGTCCCGTTCGACACGACGCCGCTGCGCGGCGCCGGCCTCAAGCGTCCGCCGTTCTCGCCCGCCAATCCGTCCTCCACATCCCTTCTTCTCGGATCTCGTCCGAAATCAGACTCCTAAGAGCGCCGCATGTTCGACACTTCCCTCCTCGCGAAAGCGATTTTCGGCCGCCTGACACTGGACTCGCTGCCGCTGCATGAGCCGATCGTGGTCGGCACGTTCATCGTGGTCGCACTCGGTGGCATCACCCTGCTCGGCGCGGTCACCTATTTCCGGCTGTGGGGCTATCTGTGGCGCGAATGGTTCACCACCGTCGACCACAAGCGCATCGGCATCATGTACATGATCCTCGGCATCGTGATGCTGCTGCGCGGCTTTGCCGACGCCATCATGATGCGCCTGCAGCAGGCGATCGCCTTTGGCGGCTCCGAAGGCTATCTCAACGCCCACCACTACGATCAGATCTTCACCGCACATGGCGTGATCATGATCTTCTTCGTCGCCATGCCGCTGGTGACCGGGCTGATGAACTACGTCGTCCCGCTACAGATCGGCGCGCGCGACGTGTCGTTCCCCTTCCTCAACAATTTCAGCTTCTGGATGACGGTCGGCGGCGCGGTGCTGGTGATGATTTCGCTGTTCGTCGGCGAATTCGCGCGCACCGGATGGCTCGCCTATCCGCCGCTGTCTAATATCGGCTACAGTCCTGATGTCGGCGTCGACTACTACATCTGGGGGCTGCAGGTGGCCGGCGTCGGCACGACGCTCTCGGGCATCAACCTCATCTGTACCATCGTCAAGCTGCGCGCACCCGGCATGACGATGATGAGGATGCCGGTCTTCACCTGGACCTCGCTGTGCACCAACGTCCTCATCGTCGCCTCCTTCCCGGTGCTGACGGCGGTGCTGGCCCTGCTGTCGCTCGATCGCTACATCGGCACCAACTTCTTCACGAACGATTTCGGCGGCAGCCCGATGATGTACGTGAACCTGATCTGGATCTGGGGCCACCCCGAGGTCTACATCCTGGTGCTGCCGGCGTTCGGCATCTTCTCCGAGGTGACCTCGACCTTCTCGGGCAAGCGTCTGTTCGGCTACACCTCGATGGTCTACGCCACCGTCGTCATCACCATCCTGTCGTACCTGGTATGGCTGCATCACTTCTTCACGATGGGCTCGGGCGCCAGCGTGAATTCCTTCTTCGGCATCACCACCATGATCATCTCGATCCCGACGGGGGCGAAGATGTTCAACTGGCTGTTCACGATGTATCGCGGCCGCATCCGCTTCGAATTGCCGATGATGTGGACCGTCGCGTTCATGTTCACCTTCGTGATCGGCGGCATGACCGGCGTGCTGCTCGCGGTGCCGCCGGCCGACTTCGTGCTGCACAACAGCCTGTTCCTGATCGCTCATTTCCACAACGTGATCATCGGCGGCGTGGTGTTCGGCGCGTTTGCCGGCATCACCTACTGGTTTCCGAAGGCGTTCGGCTTCAGGCTCGATCCGTTCTGGGGCAAGCTGTCGTTCTGGTTCTGGGTGGTCGGCTTCTACTTCGCCTTCATGCCGCTCTACGTGCTCGGCCTGATGGGCGTCACCCGCCGCCTGCGCGTGTTCGACGACCCGAGCCTGCAGATCTGGTTCATCATCGCAGGGATCGGCGCGTTCCTGATCTTCCTCGGCATCCTTTCGATGCTGGTGCAGATCGCCGTGAGCATCCTCAAGCGCGAGGCGCTCAAGGATGTGACCGGCGATCCCTGGAACGCACGCACGCTGGAATGGGCCACCTCGTCGCCGCCGCCGGCCTACAACTTCGCATTCACCCCCGTCGTCCACGACAACGATGCCTGGTGGGACATGAAGCGCCGCGGCTATCGGCGTCCGCTCACCGGGTTCAAGCCGATCCACATGCCGAGCAACACCGGCACGGGCGTCATCCTCGCCGCGCTGGCTACGGCGATGGGGTTCGGCCTGATCTGGTACATCTGGTGGCTGGCCGCCGTGAGCTTCATCGGCCTGCTCACGGTCGCGATCGGCCACACCTTCAACTATCACCGCGATTATCACATCCCGGCCGATGAGGTCGTCCGGGTGGAAGATGCGCGCACGCACCTGCTTGCCGCCGGAGCCAAGTCATGACACTCGCCGTCGTCCCCCCACAAAATTCCGAGCCGGTCTTCTACGTCGTCGACGAGCACGAGCATCCCGAAGGCGCGAGCACCATGCTCGGCTTCTGGATCTACCTGATGAGCGACTGCCTCATCTTCGCGATGCTGTTCGCCACCTTTGGCGTGCTCGGCGGCAACTACGCGGCAGGCCCGGCGCCCAAGGACCTGTTCGACCTGCCGCTCGTGGCGGTCAACACGTCGATGCTGCTGCTGTCGTCGATCACCTACGGTTTCGCGATGCTGGCGATGGAGAAGTCGCGCGTCGGCGCGATGCAGGCCTGGCTCGTGATAACCGGGCTGTTCGGCCTGGCGTTCATCAGCATTGAACTGTTCGAGTTCGCTCACATGATTCACGAGGGCGCGACGCCACAGCGCAGCGCCTTTCTGTCCTCCTTCTTCACGCTGGTCGGCACCCACGGCCTGCACGTCACCTTCGGCCTCGTATGGCTGGTGACGCTGATGGTGCAGGTCGCCCGCTACGGCCTGATCGAGGCCAACCGCAGGCGGCTGACGTGCCTCAGCATGTTCTGGCACTTCCTCGACGTGGTCTGGATCGGCGTGTTCACCTTTGTCTACCTGATGGGAATGCTCCGATGAAAACCGATACACACGCCCTGCAACCGGCACCCGACGCGCATGGCCATGGCGAGCACCATGCCGGCGGCTCGCGCGAAAGCTACCTGATCGGCTTCGGCCTCTCCGTCATCCTCACCGCGATCCCGTTCTGGCTGGTGATGAGCGGCGTGCTCGGAGACAAGCAGCTCACCGGGCTTGCCATCACGGTGCTGGCGGCGATCCAGATCGTGGTCCACATGGTGTATTTCCTGCACATGAACACCCGCTCCGAAGGCGGCTGGACCATGATGGCGCTGATCTTCACCATCATCATGGTGGTGATCGGGTTGGCCGGATCGGAATGGGTCATGCATCACCTCAACGTCAACATGATGCCGGGGCACGAGATGAGCGGGATGAAGTGACGGCGCGCCCCTCTGGCCTCTCGCTGCTGCTCGTCGCCCTCGCGGCGCTCGGCGTCGTCGCGCTGACTGCGCTCGGCGTGTGGCAGCTCGAGCGCAGGACGTGGAAGCTGGCGCTGATCGACCGGGTCGAGCAGCGTCTGCATGCGGCCCCTCAGCCGCTGCCGGCGCCTTCGTCGTGGCACGCGATCACGGCGTCAAGCGACGAGTACCGGCGCGTGACCGTCACCGGCCATTTCCTGCATGAGCGCGAGACGCCGGTGGCGGCGGTGACCGACTATGGCCGCGGCTTCTGGGTCCTGACGCCGCTGCAGACGACGGACGGAGCCACGGTCCTGGTCAATCGCGGTTTTGTTCCCCCGGAACGTCGGGACGCTTCGACACGGAGCGAGGGAAATCCGCCCCGAACGGTGAGCGTCACCGGCCTGCTGCGGGTCACCGAGCCAAAGGGCGCCTTCCTGCACACGAACGACCCGACGGCAAACCGCTGGTACTCGCGCGACGTCGCCGCGATCGCCACAGCGCGCGGACTGTCGCAGGTCGCGCCGTTCTTCATCGATGCCGACGCCTCCCCCAACCCCGGCGGCTACCCGATCGGCGGATTGACCGTCGTCAGGTTCCCGAACAACCATCTGATTTACGCGCTGACATGGTTCGCCATGGCCTTTATGCTGGCGGCTGCACTCCTGCGCGCTTTGCGCGGCAGGGGACATGTCCGCGACTTCGATGCGCGGCGCGATGCCGTGCGCAGCCTGGTGGCCGCCGCACGCAACTTATCTCGCAAGACGGGCCCAGATGCTCGAGCGCATATCGGATCGGCATGACCACGGGAAAACGACGGGCGAGGCCATGACGCTGCCGGCGAAGGCCGGTGCCGGCACGGCCCCGGTCGCGCTGGATGCGCCAAAGTCCACTGACGACACCACCAACCGCAAGAACATGGCGCTGCTGATCCAGCTGCGCTGGACCGCGGTGATCGGCCAGATCGCGACGATCGCATTCGTGGACCGGTGGCTCGGCATTGCGCTGCCGATCCTGCCGATGGCCGGCGTGATCGCGGCCCTCGTGGCGCTCAACTTCCTGAGCCTTGCCTGGGTACGGTACCGGGCGGAGATCAACAACCGCGAACTCCTGCTTGCGCTGATGCTCGACGTCGCCGCACTGACCGGCCAGCTCTATCTGAGCGGCGGGGCGACCAATCCGTTCACATCGCTCTACCTTCTGCAGGTCACCCTCGGCGCAGTCCTGCTCGACGCGCGCTCGACCTGGTCGCTGGTCGGGCTGGCCTGTTTGAGCTTCGCCGGGCTGACCGTCGCCCATCGCCCGCTCGGTCTGCCGCAGCACGGCTTCAGCGATCCGTTCAGCCTCCATGTTGCCGGCATGTTCATCGGCTTTGCGCTCAATGCCGTCCTGCTCGTGGTGTTCGTGACGCGCATTAACCGCAACTTGCGAGAACGCGATGCCCATTTGGCCGCGCTGCGCCAGCATGCCGCCGAGCAGGATCACATCGTCCGCATGGGCCTGCTCGCGTCCGGGGCGGCGCACGAGCTCGGCACCCCGCTGGCGTCGCTGTCGGTGATCCTGAGCGACTGGCGTCGCATGCCGGCGCTCACATCGAATCCGGAGCTGTCAGACGATCTCGCCGAGATGGAGACGTCGCTGCAGCGGTGCAAATCGATCGTCACCGGCATCCTCGTTTCGGCCGGCGAGGCGCGCGGCGAAGGATCGTCGCCGACCACGGTAACGGCCTTTCTCGCGGCGCTGGTCGAGGAGTGGCGCACCACGCGCCCGTCGGCCACGTTGTACTTCCGGAACGAGTTCGGCGCCGACCTGCCTGTTGTCTCCGAGGTCGCGCTCAAGCAGGCGATCTTCAACGTGCTCGACAATTCCGCCGAGGTATCGCGCGACTGGATCGAGCTGGCGGCCGAGCGCGCCGACGACCGCCTCGTGCTGTCGGTCACCGATCGCGGACCGGGCTTTGCGCCGGAAATGCTGGCGCAGTTGGGAAAACCCTATCAGTCGAGCAAGGGACGCCCGGGAAGCGGCCTCGGCCTGTTCCTGGTCGTGAACGTCGTGCGCAAGCTCGGCGGGGTCGTGATGGCGCGAAACAACACAGAAGGCGGCGCAACCATCCGCCTGGAGCTACCCCTGGCAACGCTGGCGATCGGAGGCGGCCTTGACGGATGACCGGCTGCTTTTGATCGTGGAAGACGATGAAGGCTTTGCCCGCACGCTCAAACGTTCGTTCGAGCGGCGCGACTATCAGGTCGTCGTGGCGGCCTCGCTCGACGAGGCCCGGAAAGTGCTTGAAGAGAAAACGCCCGGCTATGCCGTGGTCGACCTCAAGCTGGGCGGCGCCTCGGGGCTGGCCTGCGTGGAAGCGCTGCATGTGCACGATCCCGAGATGCTGATCGTCGTGCTGACCGGATTTGCCAGCATCGCCACCGCGGTCGAAGCCATCAAGCTTGGCGCCTGCCATTACCTCGCCAAGCCGTCGAACACCGACGACATCGAGGCCGCCTTCCGCAGGGCAGAGGGCAACGCCGATATCGAGGTGGCCGCGCGTCCCACCTCGATCAAGACCCTGGAATGGGAGCGCATTCACCAGACCCTGATCGAAACCGATTTCAACATCTCCGAAGCCGCAAGGCGGCTCGGCATGCATCGCCGGACGCTGGCAAGAAAGCTGGAAAAGCGTCAGGTGAAGTGAACGGGGCGTGACCCCCTGTACCGGAAGTGGTGGGACGCCGCTTTTCCATCGGCGCCGACCAGATTGGTCGACGGTTTTGTGACAGAAAGATCACACCGGGCCAGTCAGTTGCATAGGGTTCAGCGCCACGTATTGCCTGCCGACCATCTTGGATTCAGTCTTGGTGGACTCACCTGGATGAGTCACGGGAAGGAGCCCCGGAATGGAAAGGGCGCGGAATCTCGTTTTCGGAATGATGGCTGGCCTGATGGCCGTCGGCGGCGCGCAGGCGGCCGATCTGCCGATCAAGGCCAAGCCGATCGAATACGTGAAGATCTGCTCCGCTTACGGGGCAGGCTTCTTCTTCATTCCCGGCACCGATACCTGCATCAAGCTCGGCGGCTATGTGCGCGCCGACGTCACCTTCGACGGCGGCGGCGCCCACGGCCAGCCGGCGTGGAATGGCGATGCCGGGCAGCGGAACCGCTATTTCGATTATTTCGTCGGCCGCTCGCGCATGGTGCTGACAGTCGATACCCGCACCGCCACCGAATACGGCGTGGTCCGCACCTTCGCTTCGACCAAATTCCAGTTCACCACGCTGGGCGGCAGCACCTTCAACCCGAACTCGATCAATGGCTCGCTCCCTGTCGCGAACTCGAACCTGCTCGACACCCCCGGCGGCGGCTATGTCGCCATCTATGATCTCTTCGTCCAGTTCGCGGGTTTCACCTTCGGCAAGTCGGCTTCCGCCTACGCGTCGCCCTGGCAGGGTACTCCGGGCAACAACTCGTCGTTCCTGCTGGGCGGCCAAAGCGGCGACAATAGCGGCACCAATAACATCCAGTACACCGCGGACTTCGGCAACGGCGTGACCGGCAGCATCGGCCTCGACGATCCGACGGTGTGGGACCGCACCAACGTGTTCAACCTGTCGCTGCCGCTGAACGCCGCGCTGACCTCGGGCAACGCCTATGCCGGCGTCCATGCGCCCGACGTCGTCGGCAATATCCGCATCGATCAGGCCTGGGGTCTGTTCCAGATTTCCGGCGCGGCGCACGAGGTGAACGCCTCCTACAACGTCCTCAACACCGCTGGCGCGCCGGCCGGCGCGGTCGCCTTGCCGGGTGCGGCGCCGACTGCGCTGTCGGAGATCAGCGGTCACCCCGACACGAAATGGGGTGGCGCGGTGATGGCTGCCCTGCAAATCAAGAACCTGCCGACCGGCACCGCCGACGACATCAAGCTCGATGCGAGCTACGCCAAGGGGGCCACGAAATACATCATCGGAACTGACTCGACCTCGCCGAGCTTTGCGCTGTTCGGCGGCACCAGCAATCCGGCGGCCTATCAAAGCATCGGCTTCGGCGCCACCACCGATGCGGTCTACCTTCCGTTCGCAGCCGGCGGCGACGGCTCGCTGCATCTGACCGAGGCCTTTGGCGTCCGCGGCGCGTTCAATCACAACTGGGATCCGTACTGGTCGACGAGCCTCTATGGCAGCTATTCGGCGGTCCGCTACGATGGCGCGGCCAAGGCATTCATGTGCGCCAACTACACCACGCCGGCGAAGGCGGTCAGCGCCGACTATGTCTGCAATCCCGACTTCAACGTCTCGCAGCTCGGCACGGTGACCCGCTGGACGCCGGTCAAGAACCTGACTTTCTCGGCGGAAGTGCAGTGGTTCCACCTCGACCAGAAGTTCCAGGGATCGGCGATCCTCGGGGCCGCAGCTCCGAAGCCCTCCACGCGCTACGAGTTCAAGGATCAGGACGCCGTCCATCTGGAGCTTCGCGTTCAGCGAAACTTCTGAGGCCATTTTTCATTCGCGTCGATTCTGTGCTGTCGCCAGCCTGGCGCATGATGCGTTTTGGTTGAATCAGCCCGTCCACGCGTTTCACCTCTCCCGCGGGAGAGGTCGGCGCGTAAGCGCCGGGTGATGGCTCTCTCCACACGGTCGAACAGCGTGAATCGCGGAGACCCCCACCCCAGCCCTCCCCCGCAAGCGGGAGAGGGAGCCCAGCAGCGATCGCGGATGCAATTCGACCTGATCTCATCGCGCTCTAGCTCTTTGTTTGAGCATGATCTCCGCGCAAACGCTTCGCGTTTGTCGCGAGGGAAAACCGGCCCCCACTTTTCCGGATCCTGCTCCAGGAACCAATTTCGTTGGGACAGGGTGACTGCCGGATTACATCGCTTGCGCTCATGCAACTTTGGGCATTGAATTCCGCGACAATGCGCTGCTGACGCGAGTCCTTAGCGATGCAGTGTTTCAATCGATCAGCTCTGCACAGTCCCACGTGAAGCGAGTCACCGCAGGCTTGCGCGCTTGCTTGTCCGCGCAATGCCGACGAAGCACACGAAAGACGAAACGCCAATTGGCCAGCATGGAGGGAATGATGTCACGGAAGCTTTCGCGACGGCAATTTGTCAGTGCGACTGCCATCTCGTCCGCTGCGCTCGTCGCTGCGCCCTATGTGCGCGGCGCCTACGCCGCCGGCAAATTGTCGATGGGCTTCTGGGACCACTGGGTGCCTGGCGCGAACAAGACCTTGACCGATCTCGTCAATGAATGGGCCGCGAAGGAAAGGATCGAGGCGCAGATCGACTACATCACCAGCCAGGGCAACAAGATCCTCCTCACCGTTTCCGCCGAAGCGCAAGCCAAAGCCGGCCACGACATCCTGGTCATGACGACTTGGCTGCCGCACGCGAATGCCGAACAGCTCGAGCCCGTCAACGACATCATGGCGCCGATCATCAAGCAGAATGGCGCGATCAATTACACAGTCGAATATCTCGGCCAGGCCAATGGCAAGTGGCTCGGCGTTCCGTCTTGCGTCGGCAGCCAGATCAAAGGTCCCTGCTCGCGTATCGATCTGATGAAGAAATACGCCAATATCGACGTGCAGGAGCTGTATCCGGCCGGCCGCCCGCCACAAGCTGATAACTGGACCATGGATACGTTTCTCAAGGCTGCAGAAGCCTGCCAGAAGGGCGGCTTCCCCTTCGGCATCGGTCTTGGCGAGACCGCTGACAGCACTGACACCGCCGGAGCGGTCTTCCAGTCATTCGGCGCAGAACTCGTCGACACCAAGGGCAATCTGACTGTCAGGACCGACGCCGTTCGGCAGGCGCTCGATTTCTACAGGAAGCTGATCGCCTTCCTGCCATCGGATGTCTCGGCATGGGACGACGCCTCCAACAACAAATGGCTGATTTCCGGCAGGGGCGCGATGATCATGAACCCGCCGAGCGCCTGGGCGGTCGCCAAGCGCGACGCTCCGCAAGTTGCCCAGCAATGCTGGACCCACGGCTTTCCGTCCGGACCAAGAGGTCGCTTCGCACCCTACGTGCCTTTCTTCTGGACCATCTGGCAATTCTCCAAGAACAAGGCCGCGGCCAAGAGCCTGCTCGTGCATCTTTCGCAGCCGTCATCGATTGAGAAGCTGGTGGTCGCCAGCGGCGGCTATGATCTGCCAGCCTACGAGAACCTCACGAGGCTGGAGGTTTGGGCGGAAGCCGAGCCGCCGAAGGGCACGCTCTATCATTATCCGAATCCCTACAACCATCAAAAGCTGTCAATTGCGGCGTCGCCAGCACCGCCCAAAGTCGCACAGCAAATCTACTCGCAGGCGACGCTGACCAAGATGTGCCTGCGCCACGCGCAGGGTTGCATATTTCACTGATGATGAGCAGCGATTTCGCGCGATCATGAGCGCTGAATTCAGACGATCGTGAGCAACTCGCTCCGGCCGAGGCGGTGATAGGGTCAGCGTTTCGGCTGCTCGTCAAGGGTGATGGTTTTGGCGTTGCGTTTTCGCATGCTTTCGCCGGCAAGCTCGAGGCGGTGAGCGTTGTGGACGAGGCGATCCAGAATGGCGTCGGCGAGCGTGGGATCTCCGATAACTTCGTGCCATGTGTCCACGGGGAGTTGGCTGGTTATGATGGTGGAGGCACGGCCATGGCGGTCCTCGAGGATTTCCAGTAGATCTCGCCGCTCGGCG
>NZ_AUEZ01000069.1 GCF_000426245.1 Bradyrhizobium sp. Ai1a-2
TCCCGTCGGCAACGGCCAGTTCAGCCCGGCAGCCCCGGCTCGGCGCAGATAGCTGTGTACGGCACCGTTGCTGATGCCCAGGGTGCGCGCGATGGCTCGCTCCGGCAAGCCTTGAACATGTTTTAAGCGGAGAACCTCTTTGATCCGGCGCATCGACAATCTCTGGGTGGGCATCGGCCTTCCTCGTTCACTGACGAGGCAGTTCCTAAGCCGGTTGAGTTGTCGGCCGAAGCGGGCTGAGCCATTCAAAAATTGCTCACGATCCCGCGAAATCCATGCTCACGATCGTCTGAAATCTCTGCTCACGATGCTCTGAAATCCGTGCTCACGATCCCGCGAAACATGCACTTGGCGTCGGCTGCGAGTCCGGATTGCGCAAGCGCCGTCTCGAAATCGGCCTCGCGTTCGTTGAGCTGATCGCCGAACTTCTCTTCTCCACGAAGGATGAAATCCTTCTCGTGGCGACGCATCGTCAGCATCAGGATGCTTAGCTGCGGCTGGTCGAGCTGTGCCAGTCGCGATTCGATCTGTTGGACCGCGCCGCGCAGCTTGCCTTGCAGCCCGTCGCTCTCGCTCAAGCCGAGGATGCGTTGCGCGCCGACAATGTTCTGGAACCTGGTCGCGTAAAGATTGATGCCGCTCCGCAGCGAACCCGCTTGCCTGATAGGGTCGCCTTCCGGCGCGGTCGCGGCGAATGCCTCGATCTTGTCGAGTTCGGCAAGCTCCTGCTGGATGCGGTCAGCATGCAGTTTGACCAGCGCTTCATTGCGGGTACGAAGGAAACGCGTGGTTATCTGCTGCGATTCGAGAAACCCTTCCGAGAGAGAAGAGAGCTGGGCCCTGAACCGCGCGGTGTCGTCCGACTCACGCTGCAACCGCGCCGCGTAGTAGAGGCCGCCGAGGCAGGTTGCACTGATGACCAACACACCGCCTATTCCGAGCATCGCGATCTGAGTCTTCAGGCTTGGGCGGAGCCGTCGCAGGATCTTCGGACCGAGTTTCTGGATTGTGGAAGTCAAAAACATTCTGGTCCTGCATTCCTGTAGAGATCGAGAGCGCCTGACGCAAAGAGCATCATGTCGCGGAGGAAGTGGCTTTCACCATCGCCTGAGCCGCGTGCGAGCTACCTAGTGAGCGTCAGTTGAGAATCTGTGAAATGACGAAGAACAAAATGAAACGTGTGAGCATATGACGGAACGATGAATGTTCGGCGCGATGATTTCCGTTTGCTCGCGAATGGCGTGGACAGGCGATATCTGCTGGCGCATTCTCACGGATCAGTGAGTGGTGATTGCGTTCTTTCGGACCATATATCTGTCATCATTGCTGTGGAGGGCACCCATGAAGATTGATCTTTCCGGAAAAACCGCACTCGTCACCGGCTCGACCGCCGGCATCGGCCTCGCCATTGCCCGCGGCCTTGCAGCGACCGGCGCGGAGGTAATCGTCAACGGCCGCAGCCAGCCGAAGATCGATGCCGCCGTCGCGGCGATTCAGAAGGCGGTCGCAGGCGCCAAGGTGCGCGGCATCGCCGCCGACGTCTCCACGGCCAGTGGATGCAAGGCGCTGCTATCGGCACAGCCCGATGTTGATATCCTCATCAACAATACCGGCATCTTCGAGCCGAAGAACTTCTTCGAGATTCCGGACGAAGACTGGACTCGCTTCTTCGAGATCAACGTGATGTCGGGCGTGCGGCTGTCGCGCGGCTACATGCAGGGCATGCTGAAGCGCAACTGGGGCCGCATCGTCTTCATCGCCTCCGAGTCCGCGCTCGTTATTCCGAGGGAAATGATTCAATACGGCATGACCAAGACCGCGCAGCTTTCGATCTCGCGCGGGCTCGCCGAGCTAACTCGCGGCACTGCGGTCACCGTCAATTCGGTGATGCCGGGCCCGACCCTGTCGGAAGGCGTGCAGACCTTCGTCAAGGATCTCGCCAGGCAGAACGGAGAGCCGGAGGACGAGGCGATCGCGAACTTCGTCAAGCAGCACCGCCCGACATCGCTCCTGCAGCGCTTCGCCAGCGTCGACGAGATCGCCAACATGGTGGTCTATGTTGCTTCGAAAGAGGCTTCCGCCACCAATGGCGCCGCGCTCCGCGCCGAAGGCGGGATCATCAACACCATCTGAGGCGCCTCTCGCTCCGTCATTGCGAGCGCAAGCGAAACAATCCATAGCACCGCTCGCTGAGGCATGGATTGCTTCGTCGCTGTCGCTCCTCGCAATGACGACGGAGAGGATGCGAGTGCAAGTTGTTGGGTGGGCAAAGCGCAGCGTGCCCACCCTTACGAGCACGGCGTTAGATGGTGGGCACGCTGCGCTTTGCCCACCCTACGCGATCGCGGCTACCACCCCTCCAGCACGATCTTGCCGCGCGACTTGCCGCTCTCGAGCAGTGCATGCGCGCGCTTCAGATTGGCCGCGTTGATGGTGCCGAATGTTTCGGCGACCGTGGTGCGCAGCACGCCCTTGTCGATGAGGTCGGCAACATCGTTCAGCAGGTGATGCTGCGCGATCATGTCCGGCGTCTGGAATGAGGAGCGCGTGAACATCGACTCCCAGTGCACCGAGATCGCCTTGCCCTTGAACACGCTCATGGTCAATTCCGGCGGATCGTCGATCAGGCCGAACTTGCCCTGCGGCGCCATGAAGTCGGCGATCGCCTTGTAGTGCTGGTCGGTGAATGTGAGGCTGGCGACGAGGCCGACTGGCGGCAGCTTCAATTTCTCGATCTGCTCCTTCATCGGCTTGCTGTGATCGATCACGGCATGTGCACCGAGTTCGAGGCACCACTTCTGCGACTCCGGCCGCGTCGCGGTCGCGACCACCGTCAAACCGGTCAGCCGCCGCGCGAGCTGGATCAGGATCGAGCCGACGCCGCCGGCGCCGCCGACGATCAGGAGCGTGCGGGGATCGAGGCTCTTGCCCGGCACGGCGCCGAGCCGGTCGAACAGCAATTCCCAGGCCGTGATCGAGGTGAGGGGCAGGGCGGCGGCCTGCGCGAACGACAGTGTCTTCGGCTTCGCGCCGACGATCCGCTCGTCGACCAGGTGGAATTCCGAATTGGTGCCCTGGCGCAGGATTGAACCCGCATAGAAGACCTCATCGCCGGGCTTGAACAGGCTGACGTCGGGCCCGACGGCGTCGACCACGCCGGCCGCGTCGAAGCCCAAGATCTTGACCTCGCCCTCGGGCGGGGCGGCGCGCTTGCGCACCTTGTAGTCGACGGGATTGGCGGAGATCGCCTTGACGGCGACCCTGATGTCGCGCCCCTTGGGCTCTGGTTTGGCGGCTTCGAAATCGAGCAGCGATTCCGCGTCCTCGATCGGCAGGGATTTCTTGTATCCGACGGCCTTCATTGCCTTCTCCCTTGTCTGGCATTGCGGGTTAACTGTCGCGCTGGCGCCCAGATGGCAAGTACGGTAAATTCAGGGAACTAGTCCCTGTTTGGATACTATTGGGAAAAGCCCCTATGAAACGGCGGAATTTTGGCCATCGGCCAGGCTGCGCGGTCGAGGCGACGCTCGACCTGATCGATGGCAAATGGAAGGGTGTGATCCTGTTCCATCTCTTGTCAGGCACCCAGCGCTTCGGCGAGTTGCGGCGGCGGATGCCCGGCATCACCCAGCGGATGCTGACCAAGCAGCTCCGCGCGCTCGAGGAGGACAAGCTCGTTATCCGCAAGGTCTATGCCGAGGTGCCGCCGCGGGTCGAGTACACCGTGTCCGAAATCGGCGAGAGCCTGCGGCCGGTGATCGAGATCCTGAAGCAGTGGGGTGAGACCCACCGGGCGCAACTCTCCTGCGCGCCCCTGCCTGACCCCATCGAAGTGGCGCAGACCGCCGCCTGAAGCGAGCAACTCGCTTCTCTCGCCGCGGGCTCGCGCCTATATCAAGACAACGAATTCCCGGGATTTTTGCATGACGCTGATTCGCTTAGCCGCCGTGTTGTTGATTTCAGCCGCCGCCGCGATGCCGGCGCTGGCGCAGGACCGGCGCGTGCCGTCCTCGCCGGCCGAGCTGAAAATGTCCTACGCGCCGATCGTGCAGCGCGTGCAGCCCGCGGTCGTCAACGTCTACGCTGCCAAGACGGTGCAGGTCCGTAACCCGTTCCTGGATGACCCGATCTTCCGCCGCTTCTTCGGCGTGCCCGGCCAGCCCGAACAGATGCAACGCTCGCTCGGCTCCGGCGTGATGGTCGATCCCTCCGGCCTCGTCGTCACCAACAACCACGTCATCGAGGGCGCCGACCAGGTGAAGATCTCGCTCTCCGACAAGCGCGAGTTCGAAGCGGAGATCGTGCTCAAGGATAGCCGCACCGACCTCGCGGTGCTGCGCGTGAAGGACGCGAAAGAGAAATTCCCGACGCTTGATTTCGCCAATTCCGACGAACTCCTGGTCGGCGATGTCGTGCTCGCGATTGGCAATCCCTTCGGCGTTGGCCAGACCGTGACGCATGGCATCATCTCGGCGCTCGCGCGCACGCAAGTCGGCATCACCGATTACCAGTTCTTCATCCAGACCGATGCCGCGATCAATCCCGGCAATTCCGGCGGCGCGCTGGTCGACATGACCGGGCGGCTCGCCGGCATCAATACCGCGATCTTCTCGCGCTCCGGCGGTTCGCAGGGCATCGGCTTTGCGATCCCCGCCAACATGGTGCGCGTGGTGGTGGCGTCCGCCAAGAGCGGCGGCAAGGCGGTGAAGCGGCCATGGCTTGGCGCGCGGCTGCAAGCGGTGACACCTGATATCGCCGAGACGCTCGGACTGAAGCTGCCAAACGGCGCGCTGGTCGCGAACGTCGCACCGAACAGCCCGGCGGCACATGCGGGGCTGAAACTGTCCGACCTGATCGTTGCGATCGATGGCCAGACCATCGATGATCCCAACGCCTTCGACTACCGTTTTGCGACCCGTCCGCTCGGCGGCACCGCCCAGATCGATGTGCAGCGTGGCGGCAAGACCATCAAGCTCACGGTGCCGCTGGAAACCGCCCCCGATACCGGGCGTGACGAGATCGTGCTGACGGCGCGCTCGCCGTTCCAGGGCGCCAAGGTGGCCAACATCTCGCCGGCGCTCGCCGACGAATTGCATCTCGATGCCGGGGTCGAAGGCGTCGTGGTCACCGATCTCACCGATGACGGTACGGCCGCTAATGTCGGCTTTCAGAAGGGCGACATCATCCTGGCCGTCAACAACCAGAAGATCGCGCGCACCAGCGATCTCGACAAGGCCTCGAAAGCGGCGTCGCGGATATGGCGGATCACGCTGGTGCGCGGTGGCCAGCAGATCAACGTGACGCTCGGCGGATGAGCGCGAAGCGCCAGCACGAACCCACCACCAACCTGTTTGCCGCGGCAGGGATGGAGCAGGATGCGCCGCATCCGCTCCCCGACCGGCTGCGTCCGCGAAAACTTTCCGATGTCGTCGGCCAGGACCACATCCTCGGTCCCGACGGCGCGCTGACGCGCATGCTGGAGACGCGCACACTGGGCTCGCTGGTCTTCTGGGGCCCGCCGGGCACCGGCAAGACCACGGTGGCGCGGCTTCTGGCCGACGCGACCGAGCTGCATTTCGAGCAGATTTCCGCGGTGTTTTCCGGCGTCGCCGACCTGAAGAAGGCATTCGACGCGGCGCGTGCACGGCGCGAGACCGGCAAGGGAACGCTGTTGTTCGTCGACGAGGTCCATCGCTTCAACCGCGCGCAGCAGGATTCTTTCCTGCCCGTGATGGAAGACGGCACGGTGGTGCTGGTCGGCGCCACTACCGAGAATCCGTCCTTCGAACTCAACGCCGCGCTCCTGTCGCGGGCGCGCGTGCTGGTGTTCCATTCGCTCGACGCCGAAGCGATCGAAAAGCTCTACGCCCATGCCGAAGAGGTCGAGGGCAGGAAGCTGCCGCTGGATGCGGATGCGCGCGCCGTGCTGGTGCGGATGGCCGATGGCGATGGCCGCGCAGCGCTGACGCTGGCCGAAGAGGTCTGGCGTTCTGCCCGCAAGGACGAGGTTTTCACGTCCGCCCAGTTGCAGGAGATACTACAGCGCCGCGCGCCGATCTACGACAAGTCCGCCGACGGCCATTACAACCTGATCTCGGCGCTGCATAAATCGGTGCGCGGCTCCGATCCGGATGCCGCGCTGTATTATTTCGCGCGCATGCTCGATGCCGGGGAGGATCCGCTGTTTCTGGCGCGGCGCGTCGTGCGCATGGCGGTCGAGGATATCGGCCTTGCCGATCCGCAGGCGCTGGTGATCGCCAATGCCGCCAAGGACGCCTACGACTTTCTCGGCTCGCCCGAGGGCGAACTCGCGATCGCGCAGGCCGTGGTCTATGTCGCCACCGCACCGAAATCGAACGCCGTGTACACCGCGTTCGGAGCGGCGAAGCAGGTGGCCAAGCAGGGCGGCTCGCTGCTGCCGCCCAAGCATATCCTGAACTCGCCGACCAAATTGATGAAGTCGGAAGGCTACGGCTCCGGCTACCAGTACGACCACGACGCGCCCGACGCCTTCTCCGGGCAGGACTACTTTCCGGAAGCCCTGGGCCGCCAGACCTTTTACGATCCGCCCGACCGAGGCTTCGAGCGCGAAATCCGCAAGCGGCTGGACTATTGGGCAAGACTGAGGAAGGAGCGGGGCGAGACGTAGGCCGCCCCAACTCTCAAATCCCTAGCTCGCCTTGGCAGGCGCGCCGGCACGCATCCAGCCGAGGATGGTTTCGAGCCTTCGGACCACGTCCTGGATTTCCAGAACCTGCTGCATTTTTTCGATGCCGACCTCCAGGAGCTGGACCACGACATCGGCAAGCACGCCGGGCTCGCCTGCATAGCGATAGAGCGATTGCGGGGGCACCGTGTTGGTGGAGCTGCGGTACGCCTCGAAGACTTCGCGCGTCAGCGCGAAGGCCTCCGTGTCGAGCGCACGTAGCTCCTCGATCGGCACGACCTCGGCCGCAAGGAAGTCGGCCTCCACCGGCCTGAGCACGGCGACGCGCTTGCCGCAGGAAACCCTTACCCTCTGGTTTCCGTTCGGCAACTCGACGCGGTTCATGATATCGGCGACGACGCCGATCGAGTAAAGCGCTTCGAAATCCGGGTCGTCGTCTTCGGCTCGTCGCTGGGTAATCACGACGATGCGCCCGTCATTGGCGGCCGCGCTGTCGATCGCGCGCCGCGTCTTCTCGCGGCCGACGAAAATCGGAGTGATCAACTGTGGGAAGAACACGATGTCCCGCATCGGCGCGACGGGGATCACGGTGCCGCCGCTGAATGACGGGGCTGGGAAGTTGTTGGCCGGCGCAGCAACCGGCTGGCTTGACTGGATGGCTGCCGACAGCACGTTCCAGTCGTGAAAGCCCAGGGTCCTGGCGACCAGTTCAAGGCTCTCGCTGTAGCTGACGGAAATCGATTTGGCTTTGAGCGCATCGCGCAGCGTCTGCGCCATGGCCTTGGCATCGCGGAAATCCCGCATGGATGGTCCTCTGCTGTAAGCGAACGAGAAATCGTCAGGTGCTTGCGTTGCTGACTCGTTCGCCGGGGCAAAGGAGGCCGGAAGCGGCTCGATACGTTCACCATACCCTGTTCGGGCTGCAAGCAGCGGGTCGTATCCACCCGCGGAAAATATGCATGGGGGCAGAGGCACTGTCAACTTCTGCGAGCGGCGAGCCGCATCCGACAGAATGCTTGCGGTCGCCCTGATCACGACGGGTTTACTGTTTACGTAAGTCGTAAATGCTGTTATCGCCGCTCCAGAATCGAGCCCGTCTCAGTTGGAAATATCGTGCCTCGTACTCCTGTCCATCCCGGCGAACATCTTGCGGAAGAATTGCGTGAGCTTGGCATCAGCGCCGCGGAGCTGTCGCGTCAGATCGATGTGCCGGTGAACCGGATAACGGGCATTATTCATGGCCAGCGCGGCATTACGGCCGACACGGCGCTACGCCTCGGCCACTGGTTTGGGAGCAGTCCGGAGTTCTGGATGAACCTGCAGCAAACCTACGAGTTGCGTGTCGCCGAAAGCGAGATTGGTCCCCAGATCGCAGCATTGCCGCGCCGGGCCGGGCGGCCGACGTCTCGAAAGCTTGGAAAAATCGCATGAGCCGCCGCATCAAAAGAGCGCTGCCAAAATCTGGTGCCCGCGCCGAGCGTCCAAAGAACGCACGTCATGATCGCAGCCGGCAGGACAAGGACCGCGTGCAGAGCGAGCGGCCGCCCGCGCATCGCCCGCACGGCAAGCCACCGCGTTTTGCCGAGCCACGGCGGGAGAAGCTGGCGCCGGCAGCGCCGGTCGAGGCTGCCGCCGAATTGCCGCTGCCGACCAAGGTCCAGACGGTCAAGGTCACCGCGGACGAGGACAACATGCGCGTCGACCGCTTCCTTGAAGCGCGGTTTCCGGGGCTGTCGTTCTCCCACATCCAGCGCATCGTCCGCAAAGGCGAACTGCGGGTCGACGGCAAGCGGGCCGACAGCAAGGATCGGCTCTCGGAAGGGCAGAGCGTGCGGATTCCGCCGTTGCGCTTGGACACGCCGAAAGCCGCGGGCGTGCTGTCGGAAGCGCAGAGCAAGACGCTCGCCGCGCTGAAGGAGATGACGCTGTTCGAGGACGCCGACGTGCTGGTGCTGAACAAGCCCGCCGGGCTTGCCGTGCAGGGCGGCTCCGGCACCACGCGCCATGTCGACCAGATGCTGGAAGTGATGCGCGACGCCAGGGGACAGAAGCCGCGCCTGGTGCACCGGATCGACAAGGAAACCTCGGGCTGCCTCCTGGTCGCAAAGACCCGCTTTGCCGCGACCCATCTCACCGGCGCGTTTCGCTCGCGCTCGGCGCGCAAGATCTATTGGGCGCTGGTGGTCGGCGTGCCGAAGCCGAAGCAGGGCCGGATCTCGACCTATCTAGCGAAAGAGGAGGGCGAGGACGACACGATCATGCGGATCGCCGCCCATGGCGACGAGGGCGCAAGCCACGCCGTGACCTATTACGCCGTGGTCGAAACCGCGGCGCAGAAGCTGGCGTGGGTATCGCTGAAGCCGGTCACGGGGCGCACCCATCAGTTGCGCGCACATATGGCGCATATCGATCACGCCATCGTGGGCGATCCCAAATATTTCAATCGCGAGAATTGGGAACTTCCGGGCGGATTGCAGAACAGGCTGCATCTGCTCGCGCGGCGCATCGTGATCCCGCATCCGCGCGGCGGCGTGATCGACGTCAGCGCGCCGCTGCCGCCGCACATGCAGCAATCCTGGAACCTGCTTGGGCTCGACACCAGCCGGTTCGACCCGATCGAGAACGCCCCTGAAGAATAATTTGTTGCGCTTTCGGCGGGCCATCCCGACATATGACCCATGAAACACTCAGCGCGTATGCTCGTCATCCTGGCCTTGGTGCTCGCAGCGCCCGCTGCATCGGCGCAGTTCATAACGCCCGGAAGCAACCCGAACCTTCTTCCGCCTCCTCCTGCGCCCCCGCCACCACCGAAGATCGTGGCGCCGACCACGCCGATGATGCGCGGAGAGCCGGAATCCCAGTTGCAGCCGCTGCCAAGTCCTCGAGCGTCGACCCGCCGATCGTTCAGTGACCGTGTCAGAAGCTGCCTCGATGAGGGCGCGGCTGCCGGCCTCGATCCCGCCGAGCGCGCCGCCTATTCGCGCAGTTGCGCCGCGCGTGACTGACGGCGGAACTGACCGAAGAGCAAGTCTCTCAGCCGTCATTGCGAGGAGCGAAGCGACGAAGCAATCCACGTCTCCGCAAATGTCGAAATGGATTGCGTCGCTTCGCTCGCAATGACGGGGGCGGCGGAGCGGCTGCGGGCCCACAATGATCTTCCTGATCCGGTCAGCTTTATTTGCCGCGACGCCTGACTTATCCTGCGAGCAGACAAACCCCAATGGAAGCTTGCGAAGACATGCGCGAATTGTTCGATGAAGCGGCGGGACAATCCCCGCTCGATCCGCAGGAGGCGGCGCGTCGCAACGTGCGCGCGCCGCAGCGCAAGCGGTTCTACAAGGGGGCCGATATCGCCGAAGACGACGGCGGCTTTGCCGTGACGCTCGACGGCCGGCCGATCCGTACGCCATCCGGAAAAAAGGTGACGGTGCCCTCGCGCGCGATCGCGGACGCCGTCGCTGCCGAGTGGAACGCGCAAGGAGAGATGATCGACCCGCTGACCATGCCGCTGACTCGCTTTGCCAACAGCGTGATCGAGGGCGTGGTTGGTCGCGTCGACGTGGTCGCTGACGATGCGGCAAAGTATCTCGGCTCGGATCTGTTGTTCTATCGCGCCGGTCACCCGGAGGCGCTGGTCGCCCGCGAGGCCGAGCATTGGGATCCGATCCTGTTCTGGGCCGCGGATACCCTCGGCGCGCACTTCATTCTCGCGGAGGGGATCGTGCACGTCGCCCAGCCGGAAAGCGCGATCAGAGCCGCGCGCGAGGCGTTTCCGCGCGATCCATGGTCGGTGGCGGCGCTCCACGTGGTGACGACGCTCACCGGTTCGGCATTGCTTGCGCTGGCCCTGACCCGCGGTTTTCGGGACGCAGCGCAGATCTGGTCCGCCGCCCATGTCGACGAGGACTGGAACATCGAACAATGGGGCGTGGACGAGGAGGTCGCCGCCCGCCGGGCGGCGCGGCTGGTCGATTTCGATGCGGCCGCCAGCATTCTGAAGACGCTGAACTGAATTCGTTTGGGGCAACCGCCACCGCTAAGTTAACGGGAGGTTTACGGCCGCGGAGCTAGGCTCGAGATCATGATCCGATTGGACGAAATCGGATCATGATCTCATCTTTTTGTTTGAGCATGATCTTCTCGGAAAACCGGATTTCCACTTTTCCGGATCATGCTCTAGCCATCAAGCCGAGAACCTCCGACATGGCGCTGACCGTCAATCCCGTGCTGCCGGTGCTTTCCGCCAAGGAGGTGGGCAGCGTCACGCCCGATCTCGTGCTGCAGCCGGGCAGCGTGATCAATGCGCAGGTGCTGAAAGTGCTCTCCGCCGACCTGGTACGGATCGCGATCTCAAGCCTGTCGATCGACGTGCTCTCGGAAGTGCCCCTGAAGGAGGGGCAGGCGCTGCAGCTCGCGGTGTCCCAGACCAAGGACGGGATCCGTCTCGCGATGGTCGGGCAGGGCGATGCCGCCACCGCCGATACGGTGTCGCTATCGCCCGACGCGCTGCTGGATGCCGCCGGCAATCCCTCGACCGCGGCCCAGCCCAAAAACGTGCTCACGCCGGTGGAGCGTGCGGCCGTCGCCAGCGCCGCGCAAAATGCGGCGACGGTGCAGCAGAGCCTGGCGCCGCTATTTGCCAATCTCGGCGCGCTGGCCGCCGCGGGCAACCTTCCGCCAAGGCTGCAGCAGGCGATTGCGCAGGTGCTGACGCAGCAGACCCGGCTCGACCAGGGCCTTGACGGCGGCGATATCAAGAATGGCTTCGAGCGCTCCGGCCTGTTCTTCGAGGCGTCGCTGGCTGCCGGCACCGCATCATCGGCTGCGGGCGCCCCCGATCTGAAGGCCGCGCTCATCGTGCTGCGGCAGACCCTGCAGTCGTCGCTCGGCACGGCGGATGCCGCGCCGCCGGCTTCCACCGCCACGGGACAGGCCGCGGCACATCCCGCGCTCAGTCAAAATCTCGCGCCATCCGAGATCGAGGTCGAGGAAATCCTGCTGCCGCAGGCGCGTGTCCCGGTCGCCGATGATCTCGTGACGCCGGGCGGCATCGGCCGGGCTACGTCAAACGCCGGCCCCTCCGCCGGCGCGACGCTGCTGCAGGAACTCGGCGATTCCTTGCGTCCAACTGACATCGCCACCGATGTGACCGTCAACACCAACACGCCGCCACCGCCGTTCCGTGGTTCCGTTCCTACCGCCCAGCCTGTCGCCTCGCCATCGGTCGCGCCGGATATGCCGCTGGCCGCTGCCGCTCATCATCTGCTCGGCGACACCGACGCGGCGCTCGCGCGGCAGACGCTGTTGCAGGTGGCGTCCCTGCCGGACCGCATCGATCCCGCGCATCAGCAGATCGACACCTCGTCGCCGCGCTGGCATTTCGAAATCCCGTTCGCGACCCAGCAGGGCACGGCGATGGCGCAGTTCGAGATTTCCCGCGACGGCGGCGCTGGTGTTGAGGCCGAAGCGGCCAAGCGCGTCTGGCGGGCGCGTTTCTCGCTCGATGTCGAGCCGGCAGGCCCGGTCCATGCGCTGATCTCGCTGATCGGCGACAAGACTTCGGTGCGGATGTGGGCGGAACGCCCGGCGACCGCCGCGCAGCTTCGCGCCGGTGCCCCGCAGTTGAGCCAGGCGCTGAGCCGGGCCGAGCTTCTGCCCGGCGATATCGTGATCCAGGACGGCGCACCGCCGCAGTCAACGCCGGCTCGCGCCGGCCATTTCCTGGACCGCGCGCTATGAGCGTCGAGACCAAGAGCCAGCTCGCTGTCGCCCTGCACTACGACCACGGCGGCGCGCCGACCGTGGTCGCCAAGGGCAGGGGCGCGCTCGGCGCCAGGATCGTCGAGCTCGCAAAAGCCCACGACATCCCGATCGAGGAGAACGAGGTTCTGGCGGGCGCGCTCTCCAATGTCGAACTTGGCGACGAGATTCCCGTCGAGCTTTACAAGGCGGTGGCGGAAGTGCTGGTTTTCGTGCTCCGCCTGTCGGGCCGCGCACGGTAAGGTTCTTGCCATCGTTTCATCACGATGGCATCCATCATTGCCTGCTCCTCAACCCATCCAGGTTTTGCCGTGATCAATCGCCGCCAAGCGCTCGGTCTTCTCACCGCCGCGTCCGTTCTGCCGACCCGCAGCCTCGCCAACGTGTCCTACCAGCGCAACGAGTTTCGCGACGATTTGGCGCGGCGCTTCTTCGCGCTCGGCACCGAGGGTACCTTCGTCGCCTACAAGGTCGACGACTACCTGATTATCGCCAGCGACAAGCGCAGGTCCAGCGAGGGCAAATTGCCGGCCTCGACCTTCAAGATCCCGAATTCGGTCATTGCGCTCGACACCGGCGTGGTCGAGGACCCCGACAAGGACGTGTTCAAGTGGGACGGCGTGACGCGCAGCATCGAGGCCTGGAACAAGGACCATACGCTGCGCTCGGCGATCGCGGTTTCCGCCGTGCCGGTCTATCAGGAGATCGCGCGGCGCATCGGCGAAGAGCGGATGAAGAAATATCTCGATCTGCTCGAATACGGCAATCGCGACATCGGCGGCGGCATCGACCAGTTCTGGCTGACGGGAAACCTGCGCATCGATCCGGTGCAGCAGATCGATTTCGTGGACCGGCTGCGGCGCGGCACCTTGCCGGTCTCCAAACGCGCCCAGGAATTGACGCGCGACATCCTGCCGGTGACGAAGGTGGGAGATGCCATTATCCGCGCCAAGAGCGGCCTCCTCGGCGCCGAGGTCGGCAAGCCCTCGCTCGGCTGGCTGGTCGGCTGGGTCGAGAAAGGCACTTCCGTTACCGTGTTCGCGATGAACATGGACTGCAAGAACGAGAGCCACATCGCCGCCCGCATGACGGTGACGCAGCAGTGCCTCGCCGACATCGTGGCGTATTGATGGGCTGATGCGCGCCCGCGCTGGCTGGTGCGCAAATCAATGCCGGACTAACATCTCCGTACAATGAAAAACCGTACGGAGGACATCATGCATTCTGCTTCAGTCTGGCTCTCGTCGCTCACACTTGCTGCAGCCGGCGGCTGGTTCGCGGCCACGATGTTTGCCGCGCCGGCGACCAGCAAGCAGCCGCGCTTCCCGCAGCTCACCATGGACCAGCTCGACGAAAAGCAGCGACCGCTCGGCGAGCAGATCATGAAGGTCTCGAGCGTCGGCATCGGCGGCCCCTACAATCCGATGATCCGCAGCCCCGTGCTCGGTCAACGCCTGTTCGATTTGTTCTATTACCTGCGCTGGCAGACCTCGGTCCCGACCAAGCTCAACGAATTCGCAATCCTGATCATTGGCCGGCAATGGCGTTCGCAGGTCGAATGGTTCGCGCATGCACCGCTCGCGGCCAAGGCCGGCCTCTCGGCCGATATCATCGCTGAGCTCAAGGCCAACAAGCGACCGTCGAACATGGCCGAGGACGAGGCCGCGGTCTATGATTTCGTCACTGAGCTGACCACGACCAAGAAGGTATCCGACGAAACCTATGCACGGACGAAGAAGGTGTTCAACGATCAGCAGATCGTGGATTTGACCGCGGTCGCCGGCAACTATGTCATGGTCGCGATGATGCTCGCCATGGCGGAGGAGACCGTGCCGCCCGGCAAGGAGGAGCCGTTCAAGGTGGGGGAGAACTGACGGAGCTGCGGGCACGAAGACGGTGCGCGGCCGGGATTCTCCCGGCCGTCGCATGATCAAATCTGAGGCGATATCAAGCCTGAGGCGATTTGGCCTTTCCGATTCGACCCATATGGGTGAAGCCGAATCCTGCCTGATATTTCAGTCCGTAGCCGAGCGCGCGGTCGATGCCGATATGGGCGAGCCAGATCATTGCGATCGAGAGCACCAGCGGCTCGGCGGTCGCAAAGCCGACGGTCATCAGGCTCATCGGCGCCATGTAGCTGTGGGCAGTGTTATAGATCACCGCACCTTCCTTGGGGCCGAGCAGATAGCCGGCAAAGCTCAGATCGGGTGCCAGGAACAGGATCGCATAGACCCACCACGAGCCGCCCCAGACGGCGTATAGCAGCGTCATGCCCGCAAACAGCGTCAGGCCCTCCAGCCTGAGCAAGGTGCGCACGCCGCCGGTGACCGTGCCGGCCTCGGCTGTGGTGTTATCCATGGTTTTCCTCCCCAATTTGCGCTGATCCAAGGACCGCCCGTGCCCGGGATTCGGGGCAAGAAGGTGGTTTCCGGTTCAGAAAATGCCGTGTTAGAACCCCGCGCGGGTTCCAGCAGCCAATCACTAGTTAAATGCGGGCGGAAGCAAATGAAAGATATCCTCGACACCCTCGAAGAGCGGCGCGCCGGCGCCAAGCTGGGCGGCGGCATCAAGCGCATCGAGGCGCAGCACGCCCGCGGCAAGCTGACGGCGCGGGAGCGCATCGAGCTGCTGCTGGACAAGGGCTCGTTCGAGGAATTCGACATGTTCGTCGAGCACCGCTCGACTGAATTCGGCATGGAGAAGACCAAGGTTCCCGGCGACGGCGTCGTCACTGGCTGGGGCACTGTCAACGGCCGCAAGACCTTCGTCTTCGCCAAGGATTTCACGGTGTTCGGCGGCTCGCTGTCGGAGACGCATGCGCTGAAGATCACCAAGCTGCAGGACATGGCGATGAAGGCGAGGGCGCCGATCATCGGCCTCTATGACGCCGGCGGCGCGCGCATCCAGGAGGGCGTCGCCGCGCTGGCGGGCTATTCCTACGTGTTCCGCCGCAACGTCATCGCCTCCGGCGTGATCCCGCAGATCTCCGTCATCATGGGCCCCTGCGCCGGCGGCGACGTCTATTCTCCGGCCATGACCGACTTCATCTTCATGGTGAAGAACACCAGCTACATGTTCGTGACCGGCCCGGACGTGGTGAAGACCGTGACCAACGAGGTGGTCACCGCCGAAGAGCTCGGCGGCGCCTCGGTGCATGCGACGCGCTCCTCGATCGCCGACGGCGCGTTCGAGAACGACGTCGACGCACTGTTGCAGATGCGCCGGCTGATCGACTTCCTGCCCTCGAACAACACCGACGGCGTGCCGGAATGGCCGAGCTTCGACGATATCGGCCGGGTCGACATGTCCCTGGACACGCTGATCCCTGATAATCCGAACAAGCCCTACGACATGAAGGAATTGATCCTGAAGGTCGTGGACGAGGGCGACTTCTTCGAGATCTCCGAGACCTTCGCCAAGAACATCGTCACCGGCTTCGGCCGCATCGCCGGCCGCACGGTGGGCTTTGTCGCCAACCAGCCGATGGTGCTCGCAGGGGTGCTCGACAGCGATGCGTCGCGGAAGGCCGCGCGCTTTGTCCGCTTCTGCGATGCCTTCAACATCCCGATCGTGACCTTCGTCGACGTGCCCGGCTTCCTGCCCGGCACTGCGCAGGAATATGGCGGCCTGATCAAGCACGGCGCGAAACTGTTGTTCGCCTATTCGCAATGCACGGTGCCGCTCGTCACCATCATCACGCGCAAGGCCTATGGCGGCGCCTTCGACGTCATGGCGTCGAAGGAGATCGGCGCCGACATGAACTACGCCTGGCCGACCGCGCAGATCGCGGTGATGGGCGCAAAAGGTGCGGTCGAGATCATCTTCCGCTCCGACATCGGCGACCCCGACAAGATCGCCGCGCGCACCAAGGAATACGAAGACCGCTTCCTCTCCCCCTTCATCGCCGCCGAGCGCGGCTACATCGACGACGTCATCATGCCGCATTCGACAAGGCGGCGGATCGCGCGGGCTCTCGCGATGCTCAAGGACAAGAAGGTCGAGATCCCCGCAAAGAAGCACGACAATCTGCCGTTGTGAGGATGCCGTAGGGCGGGTTGGCGAAGCGTAACCCGCTATCTCTCCTTGCGGTTCTGTTGCGGCGGATTACGCTTCGCTAATCCGCCCCTACAAGAGCATCCGGAGGAAGCAACATGCCCACTGCGATTTTCATCGTCCGTGCGACCGTCACCGACCCCGCGAAACGCGCCGCGTTCGACGCCTGGTATTCGCGTGAGCATTTGCCCGACGCGCTGAAATCGTTCCGCGCGCAGAAAGCGTGGCGGCATTGGAGCCTGACAGATCCGTCGCACCATCTGGCGATGTATCAATTCGTCGATCAGGCTTCGCTCGAGCGCGCGGTCAGTGGCGAGGAGATGAAGCGGCTGATCGCCGACTTCAACCGCGATTGGCCGGATGTCACCCGCACGCGGGAGGTGCTGGTGTTGGCGGAGGAGGTTGCGGCGTAACTTCCTGCGTGCTTACGCCGCCTTGCCCTGATTCTTGAACATCTCCGCCGCGCGCTTTTTCAATTCGTCTGGCGCGACGTCCTCGATGTGCGTGCCGAAGAACCAGCTGTTGCCCGCGACATCCTTCACGCCGCCGGTGCGGTCGCCGTAGAACTGGTCCGCCGGTTCCATGATCGAGGTCGCGCCGGCCTTGATGGCGTTGCGGTAGGCGGTGTCGACGTCGGGCACATAAAGATAGAGCATGGCGGGCATGGCCTTGGCGTGCTGGGAGGCATCGGCGATCATCACCATGGAATCGCCGATCCTGAGTGTGGCGTGCATGATTGTGCCGTCCGGTCTCAGTGTCGGCTCGTGGTGCTTCCGGGCGCCCAGCGCCTCCTCCAGGAAATTGATGATCTTCCCGGCGCCGTCGACGATGAGATAGGGCGTCACGGTATGAAACCCGTCCGGAGTCGGTCGTGCCTTTGCCGCCATGATGTTCTCCCCGCGGAGTTGGACGTAACCCTCGTTAACGCCGAGCATCCATTTTGGTCGCATCGTGCCGGCAAAAAAAGCAGAGCATGGCGATCCGGAACTGCCGAGGCGCGGAGCTTTTTGTCGCGCCCTACACACGCACGCAGTTCAGCGCGCATTCATCTGACGGCGACAACACTGTTCCCGCATCACATGCTTAACAAGAAAAGGACGATGTCATGGAACGCCGCGACTTTTTCAAGATTGCGTTGGGCGTTGCCGCAGGTGCGGTGACCTTTGCTGCGACCGCGCAGGCCGCGCCGATGGTACCATTGAGCGAGGACGCGCGGCGGCCTTCTGGTCCGGACGCCCATCCCGCGGTCACCACCGGCGATGAAGTTGACCACATCAAGCCGAAGCAGGTGCAGTGGCGTCGTCGGCATTGGCATCGTCGCCACTGGCATCCTCACCGCGGCTGGCGACGCCGTCACTGGCACCGTCGGCACTGGCGTCGCTGGTGAGGTTCTCGCTCTCCGAATAGCCGCTACCACTGATCGAAAGAAAGGGCAGGGACCGCGAGCCGCAGTCCCTGCCCATTATTGTTTGGCCATCAGGGCCACTATGACTTAACCGCTCTGCTCGGCCACTCCGGTTGGCCGAGCTTCATTCGATACTGCTCTAACGAAAGTTCAGAAAGGCCGGCAACGGCCAGCCCGCCAAATGAAACCGCGAGGGCAGACGCGAGGCGCCACCACGACCCGCGGCGCGGGCCGCACCACGACGACGCGGCCGTTGGGCCGGCAACCGCCATAAGGACCACGGTGGAAGCCGGGGCCGCAACCACCCGCCGCGTTTGCGGAGCTGAAGCTCGCGACCATGCCAGCCGCAACGACAGCCGCCGCCAGAACATACTTCATTCTTTTTCTCCCATTGAGTTCTCGCCGCACGCGAATGCGACAGTGATTCGCCGCGCTGCAGTGTCGCAGACGCTGCATCACTTGTCGCGAAGCATAGTTTCCGGGGCTGAACGCGATGTGAACGGAGCGGTTATGTCCTACCGTGGAGTGAAGAAACCCACCGCCGGGGCTCGCGTTTGCCGGCGCAAATGACGATGCGATGACGACACCGTTCAGCGCGGCGACGAAAGAGCGCTTCGTTCAAAGCTCAGAATTCTTCGCGCATTGCGCCGCCCATTACGGCGGACTTGAACGTGCCGTTATTCGCCGGTCCCGAACAGCGCTGCAAATCGCTTTTCGCCGTTCCGTGAAAAATTCACCACGCGGCTTCCCGGCGTCGAATCGCGCGCCGCCCATTTCAGCTCGGTGAAGCGCTCCATGATCGCAGCGCCCAGCGTGCCCGCCAGATGATGCCGCCGCTCGCTCCAGTCGAGGCAGGCCTTGCACACGGGACGGCGGGGATGGAGGAGCGCGTCGGCGTCGATCTGCAGCGCCTTCGCTATGAAGCGCTTGCCTTCGCCGGTCAGCTCCATCGCGTCCTTGCTCTGCCGGATCAGCCGCTGCTTCTTCATGCTGTCGAGCATCTGAACGCCGAGGTCGCCGGCGAGATGGTCGTAGCAGATCCGCGCACGGCGGAGCGCGGGGTCCTTCGGCCCGGTGCGCACGCGCATGTGGCCGGCGCGCGCGGCGAGCCCCGCAAGCCCCTCCAGCACGCCTGCGACGTCGGTGCCGGTGAGGCGGTAGTAGCGGTGGCGGCCCTGCTTTTCCGGCTCGATCAGCCCGCCAGTTTCAAGCTTGGACAGATGCGAGCTCGCGGTCTGCGGCGTAATGCCCGCTTCCTGCGCAAGCTCGCTCGCGGTAAGCGCACGGCCGCTCAGCAGCGCGGTGAGCATGTTGGCGCGCGCGGGGTCGCCAACCAGCGAAGCGACCATGGCAATGTCGGGACCTGCTTTCATAGTTCGATCATAGCCGAAGCATCAACGTCCAGCAAGGCGTTATTATCCTCACAACCTGATCGCGAGACGTCACTCCGGTGCGAGGCGTCGCACCGGCGACGGCGAGGCAATGCATTTTTCCGCGTGCGCGGACCGATGGTTGCTTCCGCCTTCGCGCGCAATGATGCAGGCCATTGGAGCAACCCATGACCATCACCGTGTTCATTCGCTACCAGCTCGATCCCTTCAAGCGTGCACAGTTCGAGGAATATTCCAGGCGCTGGCTCACCATCATTCCCAGATGCGGGGGCGATCTGATCGGCTACTTCATGCCGCATGAAGGTACCAACAACATCGCCTTTGCGCTGATCTCGTTTGAAAGCCTCGCCGCCTATGAGGCCTATCGCGCGCGGCTGCGTGCGGACGCCGAAGGCGTGGCCAACTTCCATTTCGCCGAGGAACAGAAGTTCATCCTGGCCGAAGAGCGGACTTTTTTGCGCCCGGTTACGTAGTAGGCTATCGCTTCGCGCAACGAGGGAGGTCCCAATGATCGCCGTGATCTTCGAGGTCTGGCCGAAGCCGGAACTTCGGCAGCAATATTTCGATCTTGCCGCCGAGTTGCGGCCGATCCTGGAGACCATTGACGGCTTCATTTCCGTGGAGCGCTTCGAAAGCCTGACTGAGAAAGGGAAGTTCCTGTCGATATCGTTCTTCCGCAATGAAGCCGCCGTCGAGGCCTGGCGCAATGTGGTGGAACATCGCAGGTCGCAGGCGAAGGGTCGCGCGGTCATCTTTGAGGATTACCGTATCAGGATCGCCAGCGTGGTCCGCGACTACGGCATGAACGATCGCGCGCAGGCGCCAACGGACAGCCGGGCCCTGCACGAGCGATAGCGCGTGATCGGTCCAGCATCACAAATCATCGAAAGGAGAGAAACATGCCGGTAACGACTGCCGAGAAGCGCGCTGTGTTCAGGAAGATGCACGAAAGCGGCTGCTTCATCCTGCCCAATCCCTTTGACGTGGGCAGCGCCCGCGCGCTGCAGCAACTCGGTTTCAAGGCGCTCGCCTCCACCAGCGCCGGCTTTGCCTGGACCATCGGCAAGGCCGACAACCGCGTCACGGTCGATGATGTCGTCAACCATTTGACGGCGCTTTGCGCCGCCGTCGATCTGCCCGTCAACGCCGATTTCGAAGGCGGCTTTGCCGTTGAGCCCGACAAGGTCGCAACCAACGTCGCCCGCGGCGTCAGGACGGGTGTCGCGGGGCTCTCGATCGAGGACTCCACCGGAGATGCGGCAAAGCCGCTCTACGATTTGGACCTGGCTGTCGAGCGCATCAAGGCCGCGCGCAAGGCGATCGACGCCGATGGCAGCGGCGTCCTGCTCACCGGCCGCTGCGAAGCCTTTTTGTGGGGACGGAACGACCTCAACCTCGTGATCGAGCGGCTGCAAGCCTATTCCGCCGCCGGCGCCGATTGCCTCTATGCGCCCGGCATCAAGACAAAGGAAGAGATCACGGCGGTCGTGAAGGCCGTGCATCCCAAACCGGTCAACCTCCTGAACGCTTCCGGCCTGTCGCTGCAGGAAGCCGCCGATCTCGGCGTGCGCCGCATCAGCGTCGGCGGTTCGCTGGCGCGCGCCGCCTGGGCCGGCTTCATGAAAGCCGCACGCGAGATGGCGGAGCAGGGGACCTTCACCGAGCTCGCCCACGGCTTTTCCGGCGGCGAGCTCAACAAGATGTTCAAGTAGCGGTTCAACAAGGACACGGCGGGCACCTCGATGCCCGCCGTGCGATAATGTCGCTACCTGTTACTTGTTGCTGTCCGGCTTGGCCGAATGGTCGACCTCCTGGCCAGTCGGATTCGACTGCGGCGGTGTCGGGCGGTTGGTCGCCGCGCCTGTCGTCGTGCCGGGTTCGGTGTTGGCCTTCGGCATGGTCGATGGCGCCGCGGGCTTGGCCGGCTGGTTCTGCGCGCTCTGCGATGGCGGCGTCGTGCCGGCCTGGTTAACGGACGTGTTGTTCAGGCCATAGAACACGGCGCCAAGCACCACCGCGATCGCAATCGCGAACATCGCGATCTTCGCTCCGCTGGCCGGGCCCTCGGCAAGCTCCGGATCCGGTTGCAACTCATTGTCCAGATTGTTGAGACGCGCCTGACGGCGGATCTCGTCCTCGGTCATATTGCTGCGGTCAGGGTCATTCGGTTGGTATGCCATTGGGTGTCCTCCGTTAGCACAAGTTACAACTCGCCAGCGCTCCCCGACGTTCCCGTGATCCCGCGCGCTTTGCCGGAGAAGAATGCACTGCACAAAAGCGTGTAGGCGAGAATCGCGCCGCCGGTCTGACGCCGTCCCCCTGCCCATCCACCGACCTGCTGCCGGCTGCCGGGCGCACACGGCGTTTCGCGCGACGCCCCTCCGACGCACGAACCGAAAACAAACCCGATCTTTCCAGGCACGAAGTTGCGAACTTCGAAAGCGAGGCGCCGGGGCACAGAATTGTGCTGCGCGGCCTTCGAAAACCGACATAGACTGGTTCTAAAGCGCCTGGATGACTAGCTAAAATCAGTCGTCGCGACCAGGAATACGAGGGCTTAGATGGGAATCAATCAGGGTCCGATCAGTCTCGACCAAAAGTACACCCAGGGCACCGGCCATGTCTTTTTGACCGGCATCCAGGCCTTGGTCCGCCTGCCGATGGCGCAGATCCGCCGCGACCGCGCGGCTGGCCTGAAGACCGCGGGCTTCATCTCAGGCTATCGCGGCTCGCCGCTTGGCGGCTACGACCAACAGCTCTTTGCGGCCAAGCGTCACCTCGAGCAGTACAACATCAAGTTCCAGCCCGGCGTGAACGAGGACCTGGCTGCCACCGCGATCTGGGGCTCGCAGCAGCTCCACCTTTCGCCCGGCGCCAACTACGACGGCGTGGTCGGCATCTGGTACGGCAAGGGCCCCGGCGTCGACCGCTGCGGCGACGTGTTCCGTCACGGCAATGCGGCAGGCTCCGCCAAACATGGCGGCGTGCTCTGTCTCGCCGGGGACGACCACGGCGCCAAGTCCTCCACCGTTCCCCACCAGTCGGACCACGCCTTCATCTCGGCGCTGATGCCCTATCTCTATCCGTCCAGCATCCACGAGATGATCGAGATGGGCCTGCTCGGCATCGCGATGTCGCGCTATTCGGGCTGCTGGGTCGGCATGAAGGTGATCACGGAGACGGTCGAGACCACGGCCGAGATCGACCTCACCGACGAGATGACGCCGTTCGTGATCCCGACCGATTTCGAGCTGCCGCCGGGCGGGCTGAACATCCGCTGGCCCGACGACCGCTTCGACCAGGACCGGCGCCTGCAGGACTACAAGGGCTTTGCCGCGATCGCCTTTGCCCGCGCCAACAAGGTCAACCGCATCACCATGGATTCGCCGAACGCGCGCTACGGTATCATGGCGTCGGGCAAGAGCTACGAGGACATCCGCCAGGCGCTGCGCGAACTCGGTATCACCGAGGAGATCGCCGCCAAGATCGGCATCCGGCTCTACAAGATCGGCATGCCCTGGCCGCTGGAGCCGGAAGGCGTGCGCAACTTTGCCGTCGGCCTCGAGGAGATCTTCATCGTCGAGGAGCGGCGCGAGATCGTCGAGAACCAGGTCAAGCAGGAGCTCTTCAACTGGCGCGACGACGTCCGTCCGCGCATCGTCGGCAAGATGGATGAGCACGACAAGCGCTTCCTCACTTTCGCCGCCGAGCTCAGCGTCGCCTCGCTCGCAAGCTCGCTGACCGAGCGCCTGCTTCGCCTCAATCTCAATCCTGAGATCGCCGAGATGCTGCGCGCCAAGGCCGACTGGTTCAACGGCCGCCAGGCGACGCAGATGCAGGCCACATCCCCGATCGCCCGGGTCCCGTATTTCTGCTCGGGCTGCCCGCACAACACCTCGACCAAAGTGCCGGAAGGCAGCCGCGCCATGGCCGGCATCGGCTGCCACTTCATGGCGCTGTGGATGAACCGCAACACCGAGACGTTCACCCATATGGGCGGGGAGGGCGTGCCGTGGGTCGGCATCGCGCCGTTCACCAATGAGAACCATATCTTCGCCAATCTCGGCGATGGCACCTATTTCCATTCCGGCCTCCTGGCGATCAGGCAGGCGGTCGCCTCGAAAGCCAACATCACCTACAAGATCCTCTACAACGACGCGGTCGCGATGACCGGCGGCCAGCGTCACGACGGCGACCTGTCGCCGCAGCAGATCACCTTCCAGCTCCACGCCGAAGGCATCCGCGAGATCTATCTCGTCTCCGAAAATCCCGACGCCTATCCAGGCAGTACGATCGCGCCGGGCGTGAAGCTCGCGCATCGTGACGAGCTCGAGAACGTCATGAAGGAGTGCCGCGAATTCAAGGGGACGTCCGCGATCGTCTTCGTGCAGACCTGCGCCGCCGAGAAGCGCCGTCGCCGCAAGCGTGGCCTGATGGAGGATCCGCAGCGGCGCGTGCTGATCAACCCTGCCGTCTGCGAGGGCTGCGGCGATTGCTCGGTGCAGTCGAACTGCATCTCGGTCGAGCCGCTGGAGACCGAATTCGGCCGCAAGCGCACCATCAACCAGTCGACCTGCAACAAGGACTATTCGTGCGTGAAGGGCTTCTGTCCGTCCTTCGTCACGGTCGATGGCGGCAAGCTGCGCCGGCGCGCACCGCCGGAACTCGGCGCCATCGGCGACCTGCCTGAGCCGGCCACGCGGCCGTCGCTGGAGCGTCCCTATAACATCGCGGTCGGCGGCGTCGGCGGCACCGGCGTGCTGACGATCGGCGCGCTGCTCGGGATGGCCGCTCATATCGAAGGCAAGGCCAGCATGATCCTGGACATGTCGGGCCTCGCGCAGAAGGGCGGCGCGGTGTTGAGCCACGTCCGGCTGTCGGATCATCCGGCCGACGTCACATGTTCGCGCATCGTCACCGGCACCGCAGATCTCGTGCTGGCCGCGGACGAGGTCGTTGCGGCGTCGAAGGAGACGATCACGCTCTGCGAATCCGGCCGCACCGCCGGCATCATCAACAGCCATGTGATCCCGACCGCGGATTTCATCCTGAACCGCGACTTCAACTTCCAGGTTCGCAAGGTCAACTCGGTGCTGGAGAATGCGCTGCGTCAGGACTCTGCGTTCTTCGATTTCACCAGGCCGGCCGAAGCTCTGCTCGGCGACAGCATCGCCACCAACATCATGATGATGGGCTACGCCTATCAGAAGGGGCTGTTGCCGTTGTCGGCGGCATCGATCGAGCAGGCGATCGAGGTCAACGGTGTCTCGATCAAGATGAACAAGGACGCCTTCCAGCTCGGCCGCCTTGCCGCCGCGGACCCGGCGCGGCTCGCCGCGATGATGAAGGACCAGGACGAGCCGGTCGCGCCGAAGACGCTGGATGCCATGACGCTGGACGAGGTCATCGCCCATCGCAGCACGCATCTCACGGCTTATCAGAACGGCAGATTGGCAAAACGCTATCGCAAGCTGGTCGACCAGGTGCGCGATGTCGCCACCAAGGGCGGCTATGGCGATGCGCTGCCGCGCGCGGTCGCGATCAACTACGCCAAGCTGCTCGCCTACAAGGACGAGTACGAGGTCGCGCGGCTCTTCACCGATGGCCGGTTCGAGCACCAGCTTCGCGAGCAGTTCGAAGGCGATTTCAAGTTCAACTTCAACCTCGCGCCGCCGATCTTGGCGCGCGGCGTTGACGCGCAGGGCCGGCCGAAGAAGCGCGCCTTCGGCCCGTCGATGCTGAAAGTCTTCCGCGTGCTGGCCAGGCTGCGTTTCCTGCGTGGCACGCCGCTCGACATCTTCGGCTACAGCGCCGACCGCAAGCTCGAGCGCAATTTGATCGCAGGCTACGAGAAGGACGTCGCGACGGTCCTCAATTTGCTGTCACCGCTCACGGTCGATACCGCGGTCGAATTGCTCTCGCTGCCCGACCGCATCCGCGGCTACGGCCCCGTGAAGGAAAAGGCGGTGGAAGAGGCAAAAGCCCGCTACGCCCAGCTCGCCGCCGACCTCGCCAACCCGCCGCCGGCTCCGAGGCAAATGGCAGCGGAGTAGACGCGCTGCCGTAGGGTGGGCAAAGCGAAGCGTGCCCACCGTCCACGTTCGGTGCAAGAATGGTGGGGCTGCGCTTTGCCCACCCAACAACCGTATCTCCTTCCCTCTCGCCGCACGGAATATTTCCGCGCTTGCCAAGGCCTGCCTGACGGTCCAGAAAAACGCTTGCACGAGAAACGCCAGCGGAGAACGAGTTGACCATCAAAGGCAAGGCTTACATTGCCGGCATCTATGAGCATCCCACCCGGCACGCTCCCGACAAATCCACCGCGCAGCTTCATGCCGAGGTCGCCAAGGGCGCGATCGAGGATGCGGGCCTCACCAAGGACGATATCGACGGCTATTTCTGCGCCGGCGACGCGGCCGGGGGGCTCTGGCCGATGGTCGATTATCTCGGCTTCAACACCAAAAAGCTGCGCCATGTCGATTCCACCGAGACCGGCGGCTGTTCCTACCTGATCCATCTCGGTCACGCAGCCGAAGCGATCGCCGCCGGCAAGTGCTCGATCGCCCTGGTGACGCTCGCCGGCAAGCCGCGCACCGGGGTGATGCCGCCGCGCGCTGCGGGCGCCGAGGCCGATTTCGAGACCGCCTACGGGGCTACCACGCATAACGCCTATGGCATGTGTGCCATGCGCCACATGCACGATTACGGCACCACCAGCGAGCAGCTCGCGTGGATCAAGGTCGCCGCTTCCCATCACGCGCAATACAACCCGCATGCGATGCTGAAGGAAGTCGTGACCGTCGAGGACGTGCTGAACTCGCCGATGATCTCCGATCCGCTGCATCGCATGGATTGCTGCGTCGTCACCGATGGCGGCGGCGCGATGATCGTCACGACGGAGGAGATCGCCAAGAGCCTGAAGAAGCCGTTGGTGCGCCTGATCGGCCACGGCGAAGCGATGAAGGGTCCGCGCGGCGGCAAGGATCTCGATCTCACTTATTCCGCCGGCGTGTGGTCTGGCCCGCGCGCCTTCGAGGAAGCGGGCGTGACGCCGAAGGATATCAAGTACGCCTCGATCTACGACAGCTTCACCATCACCGTGCTGATGCAGCTCGAGGATCTCGGCTTCTGCAAGAAAGGCGAGGGCGGCAAGTTCGTCGCTGATGGCAACCTGATCTCCGGCGTCGGCAAATTGCCGTTCAACACCGATGGCGGCGGGCTCTGCAGCAACCATCCGGTCAACCGCGGCGGCATGACCAAGATCCTCGAGGCTGTCAGGCAACTCCGCGGCGAAGCGCATCCGAAGGTGCAGGTACCGAATTGCGATCTCGCGATCGCCCATGGCACCGGTGGCCTGCTCGGCGTCCGCCACGCCGCCTCGACCTGCATTCTGGAGCGCGTGTGATGACGGAAGCGAAGAAATTCAATGCGCCGGTGACCAACCCGGAAAGCGCGCCGTTCTGGGAAGCAGCCAGGCAAGGCAAATTCCTGATCAAGCGCTGCACCGCCTGCGGCGAACCGCATTACTTCCCGCGCTCGATCTGCCCGTTCTGCTTCTCCGACAAGACGGTGTGGGAAGAGAGTTCGGGCGAGGCGACGGTCTATACCTACAGCCTGATGCGGAAGTCGCCGACCGGCCCATACGCGATCGCCTATGTCACGCTGAAGGAAGGCCCGTCGCTGCAGACCAATATCGTCGACTGCGATCTGGACAAGATCAGGATCGGCCAGAAGGTGAAGGTGGTGTGGAAGCCGACCGACGGCGCCCCACTGCCATTCTTCACGATGGCCTAACGAGATGGCGCACGGCGCGCGCCAAGCAAACAGATCGTCATCCCCGCGAAGGCGGGGATCCAGTAACCCGCGGCGCTGGTGATTACTGGATGCCCGCCTTCGCGGGCATGACGGGCAAGTGAAGCTGGGAGGAACGAAAAAAATGCCGATCAATTACGAGCAGCTGATGGCCCTGAAAAATCTCGGCCAGAAATACAGCTACGGCGATCGCGAGGTGATGCTTTACGCCTATGGCGTCGGCATGGGCGCCGATCCGATGGACGAGCGCGAGCTCGCTTTCGTCAATGAGGCGACGCTGACGCCGCGTCCGCTGAAGGTCGTGCCGACTTTCGCATCGGTGGCGGCCTGGGGCGCCGGCCCCGGTGAGATGAACCTCAATCGCGTACTGGTGGTCGATGGCGAGCGCGACATCACCTTCCACAAGCCGCTGGCGACAGCCGCGCACATCACGGCCGACTCGTCCGTGCTCGACGTCTTCGACAAGGGCAAGGACAAGGGCGCGGTGATCCGCCACCAGACCGTGCTGAAAGATGAGAAGGGCGAGAAGTTGGTCACGCTGGTCGCCTCGCGCTTCGCCCGCGGCGATGGTGGCTTTGGCGGAACGTCCGAGGGCCAGCCGGAGCCGCACAAGGTGCCGGAGCGCGCGCCCGACCGGACCGTCGACATCGCAACGCGCCCGGACCAGGCGCTGATCTACCGCCTCTGCGGCGATCGCAATCCGCTGCACTCCGATCCGGAGTTCGCGAAGAAAGCAGGCTTCCCACGGCCGATCCTGCACGGAATGTGCACCTATGGCATCACCTGCCGCGGCGTGCTGCAAACCTACGCCGATTACGATCCGTCCGCCTTCAAGCAGCACGTTGCGCGCTTCTCCTCGCCGGTCTATCCCGGCGAGACCGTGACCATGGATCTCTGGAAGGACGGCAACGTGATCTCGTTCGAGGCCAAGGTGAAATCACGCGGCGTCACCGTGATCCGCAACGGCAAGACGGTGCTTGCTTAATCGACCGCAAAAAAGCAGGGAGAAGAAACGATGGGATTACTCGACGGCAAGGTGGCGATCATCACCGGCGCAGGCGGCGGGCTCGGTGAGGCCTACGCAAAGCTGTTCGCGCGCGAGGGCGCGGCGGTCGTGGTCAACGATCTCGGCGGTCCACGCGACGGCTCGGGCGCGGACAAGTCGATGGCGCAGCAGGTGGTGGATGCGGTCAAGGCCGAAGGTGGGCGCGCGGTCGCCAATGGCGCCGACATCTCGACCCTGGAAGGCGGCCAGTCGGTGTTCGACGAGGCCATCAAGAATTTCGGCCGCGCCGACATCCTCGTCAACAATGCCGGCATCCTGCGCGACCAGACCTTCGCCAAGTCGAGCGAGGCCGACTGGGACAAGGTGATCAAGGTTCATCTGAAAGGTACCTTTTGCTGCACGCTGCCGGTGTTCCGGTGGATGCGCGAGAACGGCGGTGGTGTCATCGTCAACACCTCATCGACATCAGGCCTGATCGGCAATTTCGGCCAGAGCAATTACGGCGCGGCCAAGGGCGGCATCTGGGGTTTCTCCAACGTGCTGGCAATCGAAGGTCGCAAATACAACATCCGGATCTGGACGCTGGCGCCGGGCGCCTTGACCCGCATGACCGCAGACCTGCCCCGCTATAAAGAAAACCCCGGCGCCGCGCTCGGCCCGGACGGCATCGCACCGGCCGTGCTATACATGGTCAGCGATTTGTCGGGCGACCAGACCGGCAAGGTGCTCGGCGTCTCCGGCCCGCGCGGTGTCAGGGAGATGCGAATGATGGAAATGGAAGGCTGGAAGCCGCCGTTCACGGGCTGGAAGGCCGAGGATATCGTCACTCACGCCAAGGACATCTTCTTCTCGGAAGAGCAGATCAAGATGGGCGCTCGGCGGTTTTAGGCTAACTGCATTCCGGGCGCGCGAAGCGCGAGCCCGGAATGACGAAAGAGGATAGAGGCACGAATGACAAAGCTCACCGCCCAGGCCGCCGGCACCTTCGCAATCGCGCCGACGCCGTTCCATGACGACGGCCGCATCGACGAGCGTTCGATCGACCGGCTCAGCGATTTCTATACCGAGGTCGGCTGCGACGGCGTCACCGTGCTCGGCATCCTGGGCGAGGCTCCAAAGCTGGATGCAGCCGAGGCCGAGCAGGTCGCGGTTCGCTTCATCAAGCGCGCCAAGGACCTGCAGGTGATCGTCGGCGTCTCCGCGCCGGGCTTCGCCTCGATGCGTTCGCTGGCCAAGGCGTCGATGGATGCAGGCGCCGCGGGTGTCATGATCGCGCCGCCGCCGCACCTGCGCACCGACGACCAGATCATTGGCTATTTCAAGCAGGCGCAGGAGGCGATCGGCGACGACATCCCCTGGGTGCTGCAGGACTATCCGCTGACGCTCACTGTGGTGTTCACGCCGGCGGTGATCCGCAAGATCGTGATGGACTGCCCGTCCTGCGTGATGCTCAAGCACGAGGACTGGCCGGGCCTGGAGAAGATCACCACGCTGCGCAATTTCCAGAAAGACGGCTCGCTGCGGCCGCTGTCCATCCTGGTCGGCAATGGCGGCCTGTTCCTCGATTTCGAGATGGAGCGCGGCGCCGACGGCGCGATGACGGGCTACGCATTTCCCGAGCTCCTGATCGACGTGGTCAAGCTTTCCAAGGCCGGCAAGCGCGACGCCGCGCATGATCTGTTCGATGCACATCTGCCGCTGATCCGCTACGAGCAGCAGCCGGGCGTCGGCCTGACCGTACGCAAATATGTGCTGCAGAAGCGCGGCATCATCGCCTCCAGCGCCCAGCGCAAGCCCGGCGCCGTCATCACGCCGCAGGCGAGGGCGGAGGTCGATTACCTGCTGTCGCGCGTGGCTCGCGTCGACCGCCGCGCCAACCTGCAGCCGCAGTCCAGCGCCGCAGGCTAGCCATGGCCGAGATCGTCACGCCGCGCCCTGCCTCCACCATCCTGCTGCTGCGGGACGCCGCCGCGCGCGGGGTTGACGGCAAGAGCCGCAACGAGATCGAGATCTTCATGATGGTCCGCCATTACCAGATCGATTTCTCGTCCGGGGCACTGGTGTTCCCGGGCGGCAGCGTCGACAAGGGCGACAAGGAGATCATCGCCAACCACGCGCTCTATTCCGCCGGCGAAGGGCTCGACGAGAGCGCGCTCAGCTTCCGCATCGGCGCCATCAGAGAGACCTTCGAGGAGAGCGGTATCCTGCTGGCGCGGCCGAAAGGCTCGACCGAACTGGTGGATGCCCACCGCGCCCGCGAGATCGAACTCGCGCATCGGAGCCTGCTCTGCGAAAGCAAGACCAGCTTCCTCAACGTGATTGCCGAGACCGGAATGGTGCTGGCGCTCGACGAACTCGTCCCTTACGCGCACTGGATCACGCCGGAGGGCATGCCGAAGCGGTTCGACACCTGGTTCTTCCTCGCCGCGGCGCCACCGGAACAACTCGGCACCCATGACGGCAGGGAATCCACCGATTCGATCTGGGTTTCCCCACGCGAGGCGCTGGAAGGCGGGGAGAGCGGCCGCTTCAAGCTGCCGTTCCCGACCACCCGGAACCTGATCAGGCTCGGCAAGCAGGCCAGCGTCGGAGAAGCACTGCAGGACAGCCGCGGCAAATCCATCGTCACCGTAATGCCCGTCATGACCAAGACCGCCACCGGCCGCCAGCTCCGCATCCCGCTCGAGGCCGGCTATGATGGCGAGGTCTTCGAGGTCGGCGCCGCCGGCTGACGAATCGCATCTCTCCGCATCGTCAAGCGCGGCCATGACGGCGGAACGTTCGCCCCGGAGGTTCGGCCCTCCGTACGGGTAGGTTCCCCCGGAGCCGTATTACGTCGTATATTGGGGCGATTTTCACTCCGGCCCCTCGCATGACCTCCGAATTACCGCCGAATCCGTCCCAGAAGCGACCGTTCGCGCTGTCGATCGGTCAGCTGACCTTCGGCAGCTTCCTGCTGGTGCTGGCGGTGATCATCATCACCTCGACCGCGAGCGTGATCGCGATCCGTCATATCGACGCCACCTTCGGGGAACTGCAGCGGCTGCAGAGCGTCGGCGACCTGGCCGAGGATATCGACCGCCGCATGAACGAACTGCGGCTTGCGGCGCGCGACTTCGTCACCGATCCCGGCACACAGACGATCCAGGTCGGCGAGGCCGCCAGCGCCCTCAGCGAGGCGCTGAAGAAGACCAGGATCGAGCTCGCCCCCGAGCAGCAGGATATGATCGACGGCGTCACCGAGCGCCTCTCCACCTATCGCGGCGGCATCGAGCGCATCTCGGCGCTGATCAACCGCCGTGCCGAGCTGATCATCGGCCTGCCGCCGCTTCGCGACGCCTTCGAAAAGGCCTTGGCCGAGAGTTCCGATTCTGCCGCTGCTTCCACGCTGTTGCAGGCCCAGAGCCGCATCGCCACCGCACTGCTTGCCCATAACCCGTCCGCGGCCGAGCAGGCGGCGCAGAGCATGCGGTCGATGACCATTACCGACCCGGCGCTGCGCACGGCCGTGACCGATTATGCCGACGCGATCGTCGCAATATCGATCCGGGAGCGCCAGATCGCCGATATCGACCGCGAGGTGCTTGGCACCGAGGGTCGCCTGATCCAGCGCGTGACCGAGCTGCTGCGCGAACTCAGTTCGCGCCGCGGTCACGTGCTGTCGCGGGATTTCGCACGGACGCTGACCGAGGCGAAATGGCAGAGCATCGTGCTCGGCTCGGCCGGCGTGCTGATCGGGATCTTCGCCGCGCTGCTCGTGGTCCGCCGCACCGTGCGGCCGCTCGCCTTGATCACAAAGTCGATCCGCGCGGTCGCGGCCGGCGAGAAGAGCGCGTCGATCCCGGCGACCGACGTCGACAACGAGATCGGCGAGATCGCTCGCGCCGCCGAAGTGTTCCGGCGAACGCTGGTCGAGGCGGATACCGCGCGCGAGGCGGCGGTGCGCGCGCTCGCCGAGCAGCGGCTCGCCGAAGAAAGCTATCGAAAGCTGTTCGAAACGTCCATCGACGGAATTTATGTGACGACGCCAGGTGGTGCGCTGCTCAACGCCAATCCGGCGCTGGCGCGGATGATGGGCTACGCCATGCCGCAAGACCTGATCAACGGCATCGACGATGTCGCCTCCAATGTCTATGTCGATCGGGCCGCGCGCACCGAATACCAGCGGCTGATGGACCGCGACGGCTTGGTGCGCGACTACGAATATCAGGTCCGTTCCCGCAGCGGCGCGGTGTTGTGGCTGTCAGACAGCGCGAGCGCCGTGCGCGACGAGAACGGCGAGGTGATCCGCTACGAAGGCACGGTGCGCGACATCACCGACCAGAAGCGCGCGGAAGACGCGATCGCCGAAGGCCGCCGCCTGCTGCAGATGGTCATCGACACCGTTCCGGCGGTCATCAACGTCAAGGACCGCAAGCTCCGCTACGTGCTGATGAACCGCTACATGGCCGGCATATTCGGCATCGAGCCGCACGAGGCGCTTGGCCACACCACGGCCGAGCTGATGGCCCGCTACGGCGCGGCGAAGACCGACGAGAACGACAAGCGGGTGTTGTCGGGGCGAAGGGAACTCGGCTTCTACGAGGAGGAGTACAGGGACGTCGCCGGCAACATGCGGCAATGGCTGGTTAACAAATTGCCGATCCTCGATGGCCATGGCGAGATCGAGAACATCGTGACGGTGGCGCTCGACATCGGCGAGCGCAAGCGCAGCGAGCATGAGATGCGGAAGGCGCGCGACGCCGCGGAAGCGGCGCTGCGCAATCTGCGCGAGACGCAGAATTCGCTGATCGAAGCGGAAAAGCTCGCGGCGCTCGGACGGCTGGTGGCGGGCGTCGCCCACGAGGTCAACAATCCCGTCGGTATCAGCCTTACGGTCGCCTCCGCCCTCGAGCGCAAGGCGGCGACCTTTGCCACGCAGGTCGAGCGCGGCGAGTTGCGGCGCTCGAGCCTGAACGATTTCCTTGCCACGACGAGCGACGCGTCCTCGCAGCTCGTCGCCAACCTCAACCGCGCCGCCGAGCTGATCCAGTCGTTCAAGCAGGTTGCCGCCGACCGCAACTATTCCGATCAGCGCACCTTCGATCTCGGCGATCTCACCGAGCAGGTGGTGATGAGTCTGAGGCCAGGTCTGCGCAAGCACAATCTGACGCTCAACGTCGATTGCCAGCCGAACCTGATCATGAATTCCTATCCCGGACCCTACGGACAGGTGCTCACCAATCTCTTCCTCAATTCGGTCGCGCATGCCTTTCCCGAGGGCAAGCCCGGTATCGTCGACATCCAGGTGCGCGCCTCCGGCAGGGACAATGTCGAGGTGATCTTTGCGGACAATGGTTGCGGCATGTCGCTCGACGTACGCCGCCGCGCCTTCGATCCGTTCTTCACCACGCGCCGCGACCAGGGCGGCACCGGCCTTGGGCTTCACATCGTCTACAGCATCGTCACCACGCGCTTAGGGGGCCGTCTCGATCTCGACTCCGAGCCCGGCGGCGGCACCCGCATCCAGATGATCCTGCCGCGCGTCGCGCCGGTGGAGCAGGCGGCGGAGTAACTGTCTCCACACGAGCGCTGCCGTAGCCCGGGTGGAGCGCAGCGCAACCCGGGTCCGCTCGTAAACTCGGACGCAGCCGTCCCGGGTTACGCGTTCCGCTCCACCCGGGCTACGGGCACCATGCAGCTAATCGATATCCACGAGCTTGCGCAGCGTGGCGCCGAAGATCTGACTCGCTTTGCCAACCAGCGCGGTTCCGCTCATGGTCGCCTGCGTGTCGGTGAAAGTTCCGGTAACACCGATGCCGACCGGCGCAGGTCCGCCGAACAGCGGGTTGTCGCTGTCACGCGGCGTGGTGTGTCGCTGCACCACCACTTCGCCTTTGAACGTATTGCCCTTCACGGTGTAGGTGCCGGTATAAAACAGGTAGGCGTCGCCGCCGAAAATCTGGCCGTCGCGGAATAGAATCACTCCGCTGCCCTTGCCGACGCGTCCGTCGAGCAGGGTGACGTGAATGGAATACAGGCCGTTTCGCATAGTGCCCCGCGCCCGGCTGCCTTTCACCCAAGCCTGCCGGTTCAGAATTTATGCCAAAGCAACATGCCCGGCGCAGCGCGGCAGGTTGACTATGCGCCACCCGAGGCCGTGCGAAACCGAAATCATTCCATTGGTGAACGACGTCTCGATGACGACGTTGTGTCGGGCGGCGGTTCGCCGAATCAAGTTGGCCCGCGAAATGCATGACATTTGTTGGCACCGGCCGGTGGGTGCAGGAGCGAGAGACAGGTGACGAACTGGATCGATTCCGGCCGCATTTTCGTGCGCGTACGCGCAAAGCTGACAGGTTCCATCCGTGAAATCACGGGCCATCGTCGAGTGGTCCGCCTCAGAATCCCACTCACATTGAGTCTTGCTGCGTTGTTGTCGGTGGCGGCCGTAAGTCTCGGGCATGCGCGCGATCCTGACGGCCGTTACGCCAATTCGCCGCTCAAGCAATGGTTCGACAGTTTGAAGAGCGGGAAGGGGCCGTGCTGCTCTGATGCCGATGGCACTGCGGTGAGCGACGTCGATTGGGAATCCAAGGACGGACATTATCGCGTGCGCATCGATGGCCAATGGATCGACGTGCCTGATGATGCCGTGATCACGGAGCCAAATCGCTACGGCCGCACCATGGTGTGGCCGATCCGCGGCTATCTCGGACTGCAGATCCGCTGTTTCATGCCCGGCAGCATGACCTAGATCATGATCCGACTGGACGGAATCGGATCATGATCGCATCTCTTCGTTTGAGCATGATCTCTCGCAAACGCTACGCGTTTGTCGGGAGGCAAAACCGGTTTCCACTTTTCCGGATCATGCTCTGACTATTCGGCGCGGAAGCGTCGCGTGGTCAGGCATATTTCTTGTCGCGCTCCAGGAGCTCGATCGAGATGCCCTGCGGGCCGCGGATGAAACATATGCGCACGCCCGGGCGGATCGTGGTCGGCTCCGTCGTGAACTCGACGCCCTTTGCCTTGATCTCGGCAGCGACGGCGTCGATATCTTTCACCGCGAGTCCGAAATGGTCGAGACCCTGATAGGGCGTCACCGGCGGCGCATTGACACCGTCGCCTGGCGCGACCGGGGCGATGAACACCTTGGCGCCGCCGAGTTGCACGTCGATGCGGCCGGGGTTGCGGATGATCTCGCCGCCCAGCACGTCTCGCAGCCACGCGGCGGTCGCTTCGGGATCGGGGGTGCGCAGGTGGATATGGTCCCAGGTAACCTCTATCGGCATTTCATCTCCCATCTTTCTCGATCATGATCCGATCGGATCGGATCATGATCTCATCTTTCTGTTTGAGCATGGTCTTTTCGGAAAACCGGCTTCCACTTTTCCGGATCATGCTCGAGATGCGCTTAACCGCGCGATCCGTTTGCGGCGGCAATCTACTGGCTCGGAATCCACAAGGCCATCCTGTCGCAGGCCCTGCGCCGCATTTTTGCCGGGGAGACTTGGAACCGTAGCATCGGTGGACGGTTAATCGGTTGGCGGCGGTCTCCGTACAGCGGTGCGTCCCGTTCAAGCCGTGTGGTGATGCGCCGCAGCGGCTTTGCGCGCAGGCAGGAAGCGTTGTTGCGCGGGGGAGGACATGGCCATGGGCATCGGCAGGTGGTCGTTTCAGGGCTTTGGCGCCAAGCTGGTTTTGCTCGCCATTCTCTTGATCGCCGGAGTTGGCGGATGGCTGATGCTTCCCGATCCCAGCGACGCCAATAACAAATCGACCGCCGCGGCGACGCCGCCCTCGACTTCTTCGGATGTCGTCTGGCTGGAGAAAGCGGCCGCGCCCACCGAGGAGGCGGCCGCGCCGGTCGAGCAGGCGACCGCGCCGGCGGAGGATGCTGCCGACGATGAGGGGCCAACCGCCAGCACCAATGAACCCGTCACGGTCGAGCGGGCGCCAATCGACGGGCTGAGGATCTCCCGCCAGTTCTGGCGCCGCGGCGGCCTCGGTTCGAAAGCGCTGGTCACGCTGACGCTGCGCAACGCCAACCACTATCCGGTCAAGGATATCGAGATCGCCTGCGCCTTCGCCCGCGCCGACGGCACGCACCTCACCGACCGCCGGCGGGTGATCAGCGACACCATCAGCATGAAGAGCCGCAAGACCTATGCGGGCGTGTTGGTCGGGTTCGTGAACATCAATGCAAATAAGGCAAAGTGTTCCGTGGTCACGGCCAGCCGTGCGTAACAAAGCGTCCCGAAAAAGTGAACGTGTTGGTTGAACCTGCGGTGTGTGGCTAGGAACTAACTCCCTATATCCGCTATTAGGCGAGTAGACCGCGTCATCGCGCGGGGGAGCAGCTTCGATGTTGGTGACGCGTTATTTCCTTTACGTCGGCGGGGCGTTGCTCGCGCTACTGTACGCAGTCGATGCTCTGGTCCCGCAGGACGCGACGACAGCAAGCCATAGCGCGCCGGGCATCGACAAGTCGACGGTCCGCATCCTCTCGGCCCAGAAGCTGCCGGAGCGGGTGGTTTTCGATACCAGCCTGCCGACCCTCGTGCCGCCGGCCTCCGCGATCCAGATGGCTGCCGCACCGCTTCCTCCGGCGCCGGGCGCTGAGTCGTCGGCTGCCCAAACGTCGACCCAGTCTCGCGCCCGCGAGACCTTCGCCCAGTACGTCCCGGCGGAGGGCAAGAAGCACGAGCAGCCACCCAAGAAGCACAGGGTTGCCAGGGCACGGAGCTACCAGCCGCAAGCGATGTACGCGGGTCAACCGATGTACATGGGTCAGCAGCCGATGTTCATGGGCCAGCGGCCGATGCGGGTGGCGCAGCAGTCGCGTTTCGGCTTCTTTGGCGGCGGGCCGGGCTGGGGCACCTGGTAAGCGGATTGCTCTAGATTCTCGTTTCGACGCCTTTTCTTGACGCGAACCGGTATCCACTTCGCTCGAAAAGGCCCTAATTACTGCGGCAGCTTAGGAATCTTGTCGGCAAAGCCGTTGTAACAGGTCAGCCGCTCGTCCTCTTCCTTCACGAAGCGACACTCGCTGACCGCCTTGGCTTCGGCCGGCTTCGGCTTGGGCTGCGGCGCGAAGATCTCGTCATAGCAGGTGAGCCGCTCCTTGGTGCCGTCATCGATCTCCTGGCATGCCTGGAGCTTCTGGGCGACCGATTGCGACTTGGCCTTCTCGCCTTTCTTTGCCGATTGCTTCTTCGTGCCGACCTGCATCAGCGGCTTGTCGCCGATCATGGGCGGATTGGCGGGGTCTGCCGACGGGGCAGTCCCCTGGGCCGTCCCTTGGGCGAACGCGGCGGCCGGATACAGCAGCGCCAGCGCGAGGATGATCTTTCTCATGTCCAATTGTCCGAAATGGCGTGACCGGTGAGGGCGCCCGAAGAGATCGAACCGGACCGCTGGAATCGCCCCAAAACCCAACGTTGTTTACTTGCGCTTGTGCGCCCGTCCAAGCGGGCGCAACGCCGCTCCGACAGGGCCGTGTGTTCTTTACGGATTTTCGGGTTCCTGTCCAGCGGGACGGCGCCCCGGCGGCCCGTCCGGTGCGCCAGCGGCCCAAGGGGGTTCAGAGCGGGATCCTATAACCTTGAAACGCAGCCCCGGTGAAGTTGCGCTCCCTCCCTTGTGCGGGGAGGGCCGGCGTGGGGGTGTCTCCGCGATGGGACTTTCCGCAGGGGGAGATCCCTCACCCGGATCGCATCTGACGATGCGATCCGACCTTCCCCGCAAGCGGGGGAGGTGTAACCGAGCCTCAGCCGATTCAACCTGCTCTAGGTCGCCGGCCGGCGCGCCAGCACCTTGTCCAGGGTGATGGGCAGGTCGCGTACCCGCACGCCGGTCGCATGGTAGACGGCGTTGGCGACCGCCGCGGCGACTCCCACGATCCCGATCTCGCCGATCCCCTTGATCCCGAGCGGGTTGACCAGGGCATCCGGCTCGTCGACGAAGATCACCTGGATGTCGTGGATGTCGGCGTTAACGGGCACATGGTACTCGGCAATGTTATGGTTGACGATCCGGCCGAAGCCGTGGTCGTAAACCGTCTCCTCATGCAGCGCCATGCCGATGCCGCCGACGACGGCGCCCATCACCTGGCTGCGTCCGGTCTTCAGGTTCAGCACGCGGCCCGCCGCGACCGCGCTGACGACGCGGGTGACCCGGATGACGCCGAGTTCCTCGTCGATCTTGACCTCGGCGAATACGGCCGAATGCGTGTTCCTGGCGTGCGCCTTGTCTTCGGCGAACTCGTTGGTCTTTTCCTTCTCGATCCGCTCCATCGCGCCATGTCGCATGATGTCGGAGATCGAAACCCCGCGCTCGGCTTGTGTCCGGCTGACGAGTTTGCCGTCCGAAAGGGTAACGTCTTCCTCGACCGTGTCGGCGAGCGGCGATGCCTTCATCAGCTTTGCCAGCCGCAGCAGTTCCTTGCGAACCTCGCTCGCCGTCGCGACCACGGCATGGCAGGCGGAGGCCGCCATCCATGACCCTCCCTCGACCGGCGCTCTCGGCAGTGTGGAATCGGCAAGGTGGATCGTGATGTTCTCGATTGGAAGCCCGAGGCTGTCAGCCGCGACCTGCGCCATGATCGTATAGGTGCCGGTGCCGATATCGGAAGCCGCGCAGGAGACTTCCGCATGTCCATTGGCCGTCATCACGATCCGCACCGCGGCCGGCATCTGCAGCGCCTCCCAGACGCCGGAGGCCATGCCCCAGCCCACGAGATTCCTGCCGTCGCGCATCGAGCGCGGCTCCGCATTGCGCTTGTCCCAGCCAAAGGCCGCGGCGCCTTCGCGATAGCATTCGCGCAGGCACTTGCTGGTATAGGGCAGGTCCTCATTCTGGTCGCGGTCCGAATAGCAGCGCATCCGCAATTCCACCGGATCCATCTTCAGCGCGACCGCGAGTTCGTCCATCGCGCTCTCGAGCGCGTAGACGCCGGTCGCAGCGCCCGGCGCACGCATGTCGCAGGACGTCGGCACGTCAAGCGGCGCCACGCGGTGTTCATATCGGGCATTCGGCGATGTGTAGAGCAGGGCCGACCAACCGGTGTCGTTGCGCGAGAATTCCTCGAACTGCGAGGTCACGCCAACGGCTTCATGCGTGATCGCATCGAGCGTGCCGTCGCGCCGTGCGCCAAGCGCAAGCCGCTCGATGGTGGCCGGACGATAGCCCAGCCCATACATCTGCTGGCGCGTCAGCACCAGCCGCACCGAGCGCTGCAGCTTCAGCGCGGCCATCACCGCCAGCACCACCTGATATTGGGGCCGCAAGCCAGCACCGAAGGCGCCGCCGACATAGGGCGAGATCACGCGGATCTCCTCCGGCTTCTTCTCGAACACGCCGCAGAGGTACTGCTGCACGTTCTGCACGCCCTGGGTCTTGTCGTAGACCGTCAGCGGGCCGCCGCCGTCCCACATCGCGGTGGTCGCAAACAATTCCATCGGATTGTGATGCTCGGTCGGGATGAAATAGTCGGCCTGGTGCCGCACCTCGGCCGCTGCAAATGCCTTCGCAGCATCGCCGCGCAGCTTGTCGGGCTTCTCGACGACGATGGCATCATCGCGCTTGCGATACACGTCGGTGACGAATGGCTGCTTCTCATAGTCAACGCGAACGAGCGAGGCCGCATAGCGTGCGATTTCCCATTCTTCCGCGACGACCAGCGCGATCGGCTGCTGGTTGAACTTGATCATGTCGTCATAGAGCGGGCGGAACGGCGAACCTTCCTCCGGGGCGACGTCGTCCTTCCAGGCCTGATCGGTGTCGGCGACCCGCGGCCTGTTCTCATGGGTGATGACATCGATCACGCCCGGCACGCGGAGCGCCTGGCTGGTGTCGATCCGCGCGATCCGGCCTCTGGCGATGGTGGATTCCACGACCGCGCCATAGGCGAGACCGCCTTCGTTGAAATCGCCGGCATATTTGGCGGCGCCAGTGACCTTGGCGCGGCCATCGACGCGCGAGGTGGCGGTGCCGGTATAGGTTTTCGCGGTGTTGTTGACCATGCTCATTGGATCGTCTTGTTCGATTGCGATTGCGGCGTGCCGCGCGCGGCCTGCGTCAGCGTGCGGATGATCGCCCGCTTGGCGAGATCGATCTTGAATCCGTTCTGGGCCTGCGGCCTGGCGTCGCGAAGCAGGAGGTCCGCCGCGGCGGCAAAGCTCGCTTCCTCGGCGGGCCGTCCGCGCAACGCCGCCTCGGCCGCCACATCGCGCCACGGCTTGTGGGCGACGCCGCCGAGCGCGAGCCGCGCTTCCTGGATCGTGCCGTCCTTGAGCTCGAGTGCGGCCGCGACCGAGATCAGCGCGAAGGCGTAGGACAACCGGTCGCGGATCTTCAGGTAGGAGTAGTTGGTCGCAAAGCCCTTCGCGGGCACCTCGATCGCGGTGATGATCTCGTCCGGCCCGAGATTGGTGTCGATGTGCGGGGTGTCGCCGGGCAGGCGGTGGAAGTCCGCGAACGGGATCGTGCGCCCGCCGTTCGGGCCCGTCACGTGCACCGTGGCATCGAGCGCGACGAGCGCCACGCACATGTCGGACGGATGCGTCGCAATGCAGGAGGTGCTGGCGCCCAGGATCGCGTGGCCGCGGTTGATGCCGTTGACGGCAGAGCAGCCCGAGCCCGGCTGGCGCTTGTTGCAGGGCGTGGCAGTGTCATAGAAATAGGCGCATCGCGTCCGTTGTACCAAATTGCCGCCGGTGGAAGCCATGTTGCGCAATTGCTGCGAGGCGCCGGCAAGAATCGCGCTTGCCACCAGCGGATAGCGCTTTTCGATCAGCGGATGCCAGGCAAGGTCGGCGTTCGGCACCAGCGCTCCGATCCGCAAGCCTCCCGAGGCGGTCTCTTCGACCGAGGTCAGCGGCAGGCGGGAGATGTCGATCAGCTTCGTCGGCCGCTCGACATTGTCTTTCATGAGATCGAGCAGGTTGGTGCCGCCGGCGATGAATTTTGCACCGCTATTGGCCGCGATCAGTCGCACCGCGTCGGCGACGTTATTCGCTCGCGTATATTGGAACGGGATCATGGCTTGGTCCCCATCGCCTGCTGGATCGCGGCGACGATGTTGGGATAGGCGCCGCAGCGGCAGATGTTGCCGCTCATGAATTCCCTGATCTCGTGGGGGCTCTTGGCCCGTCCCTCGGCGATCAGCCCGATGCCGGAGCAGATCTGTCCGGGCGTGCAGTAGCCGCACTGGAAGGCGTCATGGTCGATGAAAGCCTGCTGCAGCGGGTCCAGCGCGCCGTTGGTGGCCAGTCCCTCGATCGTGGTGACGTGCGCGCCATCGCGCATCACCGCAAGCGTCAGGCATGAATTGATGCGGCGTCCATCGACTAGCACGGTGCATGCGCCGCATTGACCATGGTCGCATCCCTTCTTGGTGCCGGTGAGATCGAGATGGTCCCTGAGCGCATCCAGAAGCGAGACCCAGGGCAGAACTGAAAAGCGCCTTTCTGTCCCATTGACGGTCAGTGTCACCGACATCTTTTCCGGCAGCGGGGCAGGGTTGGCGTCCGATTGCGCGGCTCCATCTTGCATCGTCAGCGACTCCGTCTTGCAGGTGACTGCCATCCGGTAGGGATCAAAGCGGAGAATACCGGCGGTTTAGATTGGTTCCAAAGTCAGCGCAGCATGTCGAAGCGGCTGTTTCGGTTCTTTCCAAATCGCACGCTGGATTTCGTGAGCGCACTCGGCGCGGGGCGATGCGGCAATGTGCTTTGATCCTAAAGCGAAGGGCCGCTGATTTCTCAGCGGCCCTTGCCGGCTAACAAAATCGCTTCGGAATGAAATGGCCCCGGCGAAGCAACCTTAGCGGTATCGCGGTCCTATTTGGACTCCGGTGAATCACGGTGGCCCCCATATGAACACCTCGGGCCAAGGTGCTCCCCGCTGTGAACACCTTGCCCCTCCAACCTAGCCTTCGCGCTGGGTCACTGCGGAATGGACGCTGCTCTCACTGCGCACTGTGACAGTTGCAGTGGACGTGAAGCTCTCGACGCCTTGCTGCGTTAGTCCTTGTTCGCGCAGGAGCCACACGGCAGGGCTGTCGGTTTCGAGGAACATGGCGGCAAGCACGTTTGCGCCGGACGTTTCGCGCTTCATGCCCTTGGCGCGGGCCGCGGCGCGATAGACGGTACGCCGGAATGCGACTGTTGGACTGGAGTTGCGTTCGCCGCCGGTCATCACCAATGCCCTCAGCTTCTTCTGGATGTAAGTGGCCAAGCTTTCTCTGAGTGCATGAAGATCGATCGAGTTGGCCTTTAACGCCGCGGCAGCGTCAGCATCGTCGATCAGGGCGAGCAAAAGATGCTCCAACGTTGCGAATTCGTGCGCTCGTTCCTGCGCGTGCGCCTGGGCGCGATGCAGCGTCAGTTCGAGCTCGCGGGTGAATCCCGCGGGCCATCGCGCGCTTGCGCGTGGTGGAGAAGGCGCGTCTGCGCCAGCGGCATGCACTCCGCGACGAATTTCGGCAGCGAGCGTATTCCAATCGGGCACGCCGAACAGCTCGGCGATCAATTCCAGGCTCTGGCTGACGGTGATGTTGAAGCCCCTGGCAGCGAGGTGGGCGCGAAGCGTATGCGCCATAGCTTTAGCGTCGCGGAAGTCGCGCATGGTTTGGTCCTTTGCTTGAACGAAAACGGGCGCCAGTGCTTGCGTTGCTGACCCGTTGCTCGGGCAAAGGGGCTGTTAGAGGGACGCTGCGATACGTTCACCATACCCAAAAGGGGTGCAAGCGGCAGGTCGTATCCACCGATCAGATAGGTGGCGCGTCGCCGCTGGGTGTCAACGGGCCACAAGGGAACTTTTGCGTCGCCGGGTTCCAACCTGCTCCGCGCTGCTATCGGCAAATCTGCGCCGTTCTGCAGTGTTGCGCTACGCTCTGACTTGAGGCTGTCGCCCTTTTCTCGCCGCCATCATCATTCAGGAAACTCGCCGAGGGGCGGGTCTTACGGAGGCGGCTTCTGAAGTCCCGCGTGATCGTCCGACATTTACTGCAAAACGAAGTGACGATGTCCCGCCGCGCAATGCTGGGCGGGCTCGCATCCTCTGCGGGCGCACTCGCGCTCGGCGGATGCGCTAGCCTGGGCGCGACCGGCGCGCGCTACGACGCATCATCGCTGTCGGTGGACCCCGTGCTGCTTGTCGCAACCACGCGCAAGCCCGTAAAGGGCGGGCGCGCGAAGCCTTGGTTCGGGCCGGATCGGGCCACCACGATGACGGTCGCACGGGCGAAGCTGGTGCCGCCGGACGAGAGCCGTTTCTCTCTCGCGGCAGCAGGACTCGCCGATTGGCGTATTGATCAGGTCGAGCCGGTTTCGGGAGACGTCAGCGATCTTCTCGGGCAGGCCGGCGGCGGCGGATCAGACGTCCTGATCTATGTGCACGGCTTCAAACAGACGTTCGAGACGGCGGCGCTCGACGCGGCCCACCTGTCCGACGGCATCCGGTTCCGCGGCCAGACGATGGTGTTCTCCTGGCCGTCAAAAGCGGGACTGTTCGACTACTCCTACGACCGCGACAGCGCGATGTGGTCCCGCGATGATTTCGAGCGCGTGCTTCAGGGCATCGTGACGCCCTCCGGCGTCGGCCGCGTCCACATCGTCGCGCACAGCATGGGAACGATGCTGGCGCTCGAAAGCCTGCGCCAGCTCCATGATCGATATGGTGACACCGTTGACGGCAGGATCGGCGCGGTGGTGTTCGCTTCGCCCGACATCGACATGGACGTGTTCTCGTCGGCGATCAACCGTATCGGGCCGCTGGCCCGCAAGATCACGGTGATCACCGCAACGAACGACCGCGCGCTCGCCCTCTCGGGGCAGCTCGCCGGTGGCATGAAGCGGGTCGGCGCGGCCGAGAAGGCCGTCATTGAGCAGCTCGGCGTGCGCGTGGTCGATGCTTCCGACTCGGGCTGGGGCATCATCAACCACGATCTGTTCCTGTCGAATGCGGACGTACGGCGGGTGATCCGCCGCCAGATCGACACCTCGGCGGCGTGAACCCGGCTTTCGCGCGGCTGCAGCACGAGCCACGTTGCTATTTGGCCGTCAGGCTGCTGCTGCTGGAGTCGTCCGTGAAGAATCGCCCAAGCCATTGATGTGGAGTCGATTTTTCGGTCGTGAGGGGGTTTGAGATTGCAAGCTTTCGGGGTTTGACGCC
>NZ_AUEZ01000070.1 GCF_000426245.1 Bradyrhizobium sp. Ai1a-2
ATCGGTCTGACGGTACTTCATGTAGAGCCTCATCTGGTGATCGGTAATGTGTCGGCCTGGCAAGCGAGTGATTCCTCTTGGCGGAAGAACCACTTGCATAACCAGCCGGCCGCGATCACCAGACGGCGCGATCCCCTGTGGATCGCGCCGTCGCCGGGCTCGTAACTCCGGTCGGGCTACGCCCTCCCTGCGTCACGAGCCCGGCGAAGCTCTCTCATCCTGATTGACGCTACGCTTCCACCCTAATTGCCGCGCGGCACTATGAACTTCGATCATGACGACGAGAGCGCGGCCATAAAGGCCCGTCTACAGCTTTGCGGTGTGCCTTATTGTCCTAGTGTCGTATTTCCTCCTTACCGCCGGCGCGATGGCGAACGATTGCATATGTCCAGAGATGTCAGCCACCGGGCACGGAAATACAAGCTGCTCCGCTTCTGAAGCAACAACAGAGTCACGGTCGATCGCAACGTGCTCTCCGTACGCGAGAGACGATCCGTGACAGATTGCATAGTGCAGTATTTATGGACCGATTTGGCGGCGCGAGTGGAGGTAGCGAAATGGTTGTCGTCAATTTGCCCGGAGGTGGCGTGCAGGAGGTAGGTGAGACCGAACTGCTGTGGCTGAGGAAGGCGTTTGATAGCGAGTGGAAAGGGGCAACCATGCTCCGCTTGATAGGAGACCGCATATATTCGGCTGAGAAGGTCAGTGACTTGGCGGACAAATTTCAAGCTGCCAAAGTACCATTGGCGAATTTCACGACTCCCGATGCAAAGCTAAAACTTGTCGTTAGCGTCAAGCGGGTTCGGCAGGTCTCGGAAAGCGACCCGGAGGTCTACCACGAAGAGGCCAAGTCGATTCTCGAGTTCGGAGCGAGAGCCTTTCTCGCAGTGCGCGAAGCCCCCGAAAAAGCGCGACAGATGCTCAAGGATGCCAAGGCGGCGAACTCCTAGAGACGGACGCCATGGCCAGCTTGTTCGAGGATGTTCACAGCCGTGCGGCGCGGCTGCAACGTGGCCATATCACAAATCATCGGCAGTCGTGCTCGATCGTATCCATTGCGGTTTCGTCATTGCAAATAGTCCGGCAGGGTGAAGCCGTCATAGAATCGGTCCGAGAGGATCGCGTTCTTGAACGTCGGCGACTTGTAAGCCAACACGATGTCCTGCGCCCAGGGGCTGTCGGCGTTGTCACGCTTGACCGCCACGACATTGACGTAAGGCGTCGTCATTTTCTCCAACGCGAAAGCGTTGGTCAGCTTGAGGCCGCTATAGATTGCGAAATTGCCCTGGATCGCGGCGAAGTCGACATCGTCGAGCGCGCGCGGCGCCTGGGCGGACTCCAGCGGCACGATCTTGATGCCGCCAGGGTTCTTGATCACATCCAGTTCGGTGACATCTACCGGCTTGCTGTCCCGGATCTCGACCAGGCCGAGGTCGCGCAGAACCCATAGCGCGCGCTGTAGATTGACTGGGTCGTTCGGCACGGCCACCGTCGAGCCTGCCTTGATGGGCGTATCCAAGGCGTGTTTCTTCGAGTAAAGTCCCATCGGCGGCGTCGGCACATGTACGATTCCGACGAGATCGGTTTTCTGCCGCTCGTTGTAGGAGTTGAGGAACACCGTGTGCTGCATGACGTTAGCGTCGATGTCGCCCTTGAACACGGCATTGTTGGCCTCGAGTCCGGTCGAGAACTCGAAATAGCGAACGGTATAGCCCTTCTTCTTGAGCTCCGGTTCGACGCCAGCTTTGAACTCGTCGATGTACGGGCCGGGAACGAAGCCGACCTTGAGCTCGGCTTTGGCGGGTTGCTGGGCCAATGCATTGCCAGCGATGAAAATGGAAAGAGCAAGGCTGGACAGCAGCAACCAGAATCTCGTCATTTGTCTCTCTACTTATCTCGTTTCGTGCGGGCCTGGCCGTTACGCAATCGCCTGAGGCGCATGGCTGAAGACGCTTGCCGGTCTGTTCAGCCCGTAGTGCTCGCGCAGCATCTTGCCGGTATAGTCGTTACGGAACAGGCCGCGCTTGCGCAGGATCGGAACGACCTCTTCGGCGAAGATATCGAAGCCGCCCGGCAGCCAGGGCGGCATCACGTTGAAGCCGTCGGCTGCGCCGTTCTCGAACCAGGTCTGGATGTTATCTGCGATCCTTCCAGGTGTCCCGGCGATCACCCAATGGCCGCGCGCGCCCGCCAGGCGCTGCACGAGCTGACGGATCGTTGGCTTCTCGCGATCGACGATGTCGACGACGAGCTTGAAACGGCTCGCCACTCCGCGCGCGCTGCCGGCGTCGATCAAGTGGCGTGGGAAGGGCGCGTCAAGATCAAATCCCGAGAGATCAAGCCCGATCATCTGCCGGAGCTGGGTCAGCGAATACTCCGGCTGAATGAGATCGTTGAACTCTTCCTGCAAGCGATCGGCCTCGGCTTGCGTGCTGCCGATGAATGGACTGATGCCCGGGAGAATTTTGATTTGATCGGGGCTGCGGCCGAAGGAGCCAGCTTGCCGCTTGATGTCGGCATAGAACTCCTGGGCGCTGTCGAGTGTCTGATGCGCTGTGAAGATCGCTTCCGCAAAGCGAGCGGCGAAGGACCGTCCGTCGTCGGATGAGCCGGCCTGAACGTAGACCGGGCGGCCCTGCGGAGAACGCGAGATATTCAGCGGACCGCGAACGCGGAGCTGCTTGCTGACATGATCGATCGCGTGGATCTTGCTGGTGTCGGCGAAAACGCCGGAGACAGGATCATTGACGAGAGCATCGTCCTCCCAGCTATCCCAGAGCTTCGTGATCACGTCGAGATACTCGCGCGCCCGCTCGTATCGCTCGTGGTGCGGCGGATGCTCGGGCAGTCCGAAATTCTGCGCAGCCTGCGGCGTGCTTGTCGTGACGATGTTCCAGCCCGCGCGCCCCTGGCTCAAATGATCGAGCGAAGCGAACAGTCGCGCCAGATTATAGGGCTCCGTATAGGTAGTCGACGCGGTTGCGATCAGGCCGATGCGCTTGGTGACCGCGGCGATCGCGGCGAGCCAGGTGATCGGCTCGAACCGAAAGCGCTGTGCGTAGCGGACGTTGTCGGCAAGCGCCGGGCCGTCGGCGAAGAAGATGGCATCGAATTTGTGTGTTTCAGCCCGCTGAGTAAGCTCCTGATAGAAGGAGACGTCGAGGATACGATCCGCCGGGTAGCCCTTGTAGCGCCACGCTGCCTCGTGATGGCCGCCCGGATAGATGAAGAGATTGAGAGCAAGTTGTCGTCGATCACTCATGGTTCACGCGCTCATGCGGATGTTGAGAAAGATGAAAGGAACATCAGATGGTGCGAGCGGCGCCGCCTTTGTGTGCGAATGCGAAGCGCAGATATCGCTCCAGCCGCAGACCTTCAGGCACGCGCTTGCTTTCAAGGAGGTCGGTGAAGGCGAGGCGGACGGCTGTGCGTTCCGCCTCGGAGAAGCCGTCGAGAAAATTGCCGAACGCGCTTGCCTCGGACCATTTGAGCAGGGAGTCCGCGTCTCGGTGGATTTCGACGAGCGATCGCAGCTCGCTTCGATATTCGATGAATCCGGCCTCGCTTAACAGCCGCCTGAGCTCGTCATCACCCACGCCGAGAACTGGATGGGATTCGGCATGGCGGCCGCCGAGCCCGATCTGCTGGATGGCTTTGCGCAGCAAGGCTCGGGATTCGTGCGGCTTTGCCGGATCCTGAACGTTCAGCCCGAGCCTGCCGCCGGGCTTCAGGACGCGGTGAATCTCGTTCAAAGCCAGCGCCTTGTCCTCGATCCAGTGCAGCACGCTATTGAGATAGACTGCGTCGAACGTGTTCTCGTCGAAGCGCGACAGGTCCTCGGCCCGGCCGGTCTCGAAGGTCAGGGCTTCGGTTTGCCGCAGTTGAGCGATCGCGATTCGGTATTCGAGCGGATCGAGGCCGATGACGCGCCCGGTTGGACCCACGACGCCCGCGGCAAATTCCGTCAACCGGCCCGTGCCTGCGCCGATATCGAGCACATGATCTCCCGCTTTCAGTGCAAGCGGGCCGATCAGGAATTTGCCGTGATGAAATTGCAGGATGCCCGCCTGCTCGTAGGCCTGAGCGAGTGCGAGCGTGTCCTGTGCAAGACTAATAGCGCCGCCGAGTTGCGACATTTGATGTTCCCCGATGTCTGCTTTCGCGGTGTGCCGAACGCCGGCGTGCCGCGTGCGGTGTATGCGAGAGACCAGAAGAGTCTATGTCGGAGCTTGCAACAATGTCGATGAAATGAATTTACGTTGTTGCGGAGAGGGTGAGCATGAACGTTATGCGCAATCCCGCTGATGTAGATGAGAGCACAGGACGTGCTGAGGCATTGGAGCGATGCGGCGATCGATCGGACTATGCCAGTCCGTCATCGGCCGCAGCACTTCGTCCAAAATGTTTCAGCGAGGGGATCGTCGACGATGCGATAGTTGTGCGCACTCAAAAACAACGATGATTTCATTTCATTGACTGAGCATCATTCGCTTCTACGATTTGCATGCATCGATATGTCACCTCGGACGTGGATGTAGATCATGCCTCAGCTCGATTTTCGCTTCGGCCTGCCGGTCGGACGTTGCCGCGGAGTAACGCGAATGGAAGCTCAACTGAATTTCCTTCGGTATCGAAATGTGAGCGCAACTATTTCCCGCCTGCTCGCAAGTTTGGAACGTATTTTCGAGCGGCTTGCGATAGCATCTTACGACTATGCATCGAGTTTGCACCGAAGCAGCTTGAGAACGGAACGGTCCCGAGTGATCCCGCCTGCTCGGCGAGGAAGGCCGATGGCGAGCCGCAGAGAGGACTGATCACAAGACAATCAAATGAATGCTCCGCCGTCGCTTCAAGCGATCGGCGAATGGCGGAGCTTTGTCCTGAAACGCGATCGCGGCCCTGGGGACCATGACCATGACTGACACAACTGCCATCGACAACGTCATCCCGCGTGCCGACATCGTCAAGCGTGCCGCCCGCATTAGTGCAGAGATCAGGAACGTCAAGCTCTCGGGCGATCTACCCGACCAGGTGATCGGTGCGATCAACAAGGTGCTGCTCGAGCACAAGGTAATCTTCTTCCGTGATCAGGGTCACCTCGACGACGCTGAGCAGGAGCGCTTTGCGCTGCGGTTCGGAAAGCTCGTGCCGCATCCGACTATCGGCGCGACAAAGGGAAATGCCTCTATTCTCGAACTCGATTCTGCCCGGGGCGGAGGGCGTGCGGACCAGTGGCACACCGATGTCACCTTTGTCGATGCGTATCCGAAAATCTCGATCCTCCGTGGCGTCGTGATCCCGCCGTTCGGCGGCGACACGATTTGGTCCAACACGGCGGCTGCCTATCTCGACCTGCCGGCGCCGTTGCAGCGCCTCGCCGACGAGCTCTGGGCCGTCCACAGCAACGCCTATGACTATGCGGTAAAGCACCGCGCCAGCGAAGCCGACAGGAAGCATTTCGACGAGGTCTTCACCGGCACGGTCTACGAGACGGAACATCCGGTTGTCCGCGTCCATCCCGAGACGGACGAGCGGACGCTCGTGCTCGGCAATTTCGTGCAGCGCTTCGTCGGCGTTCCGAAATACGACAGCCAGAAGCTCTTCGATCTGTTCCAGTCGCATGTCACAGCTCCCGAAAACACAGTGCGCTGGAGCTGGAAGCAGGGCGACGTCGCGATCTGGGATAATCGCGCGACGCAGCACTACGCCGTGAACGACTATGGCGATCAGCACCGCGTTGTCCGCCGTGTCACTCTCGATGGCGACGTGCCGGTCAGCATCGATGGCCGCAAGAGCATCACGCGGATCAAGGCCGCGAAGCCCCAGGCCAACGCCGCCTGACAGCCACGCGCAATCGGAGAACGGTAGATGACGACTTTGTCTCGAACTGGAAAGTGGTCGGCCACGATCTCCCTAAGCCGACTGGCCAAGGCCTCGCGGTGCTTCCTTTGGGGAGCTGCGATGAGTATCGCCTTGTTCAGCCAGGCGATGGCGGATTCACTGCCAGAGCAGACCGAAATCCGCTATCAGGGCTGGGCCGGACAGGTGACCTTTGTGGAGCTTGCCGGCGACCTCGGCTATCTGGCGCCGCTGAAGCTGAAATGGGTCGGCAACACCATCTCTGGGCCGCAGGACATCCAGACCGTCGTCACTGGCGATGTCGACATCGGCGGCGCTTTCTATGGCGCGATCATCAAGCTGATCGCGGCCAAGGCGCCGATCAAAGCCGTGGTCGGTTACTACGGATCCGATGACAACACCTATAACGGCTATTACGTCAAGGAAGATAGCCCAATCAAAACTGCCCGCGATCTGATCGGCAAGAAGGTTGCGGTCAACACGCTGGGGGCGCATCTCGAATTCGTGCTCCGAGAATACCTCGCCCGCAATGGCATCAGCGTCGCTGAGGCCAAGCAGGTTACGCTGGTCGCGGTGCCGCCGGTCACCGGCGAGCAGGCACTGCGCCAGGGGGCGGTCGATGTCACAACGCTCAATGGAATTTTGCGCGACAAGGCGCTGGAGCGCGGCGGCATCCGCAGGCTGTTCGCCGATACCGACCTGTTCGGCAACTTCACCGGTGGCGCCTATGTCCTGCGCGATAAATTCATCAGGGACAATCCCAACACGTCTCGCAAGCTCGTGGAAGGAATTTCGCGCGCCATCGCCTGGGCACAAGCGACGCCGGCGGAAGAGGTGCGCGCCCGGTTCGAGCGGATCATCGCCGATCGCAAGCGGAACGAGGATGCCTCGCCCATCAAATACTGGAAGAGCACCGGCGTTGCCACCAGGGGCGGCGTCATCAGCGACGGCGAAATTCAGATCTGGATCGACTGGCTGGTCAAGGACGGCCTGCTCAAGCCCAACCAACTCAAGGCGGCGGATACCTATACGAACGAGTTCAACTTCTATCGCACCGGCAAGCAGGCGGACGCCAAATGAGCGCGACCAAGATTAGCTTCGAGCAGGTTCGGAAAGAGTTCACTGTCCGGGGCGAGGGCGGAAGCCCTCCGCGCAACTTCACGGCGCTGGAGGATATCACGCTCGACGTTCGCTCCGGGGAGTTCCTCGCGCTGGTCGGGCCGAGCGGCTGCGGCAAGTCCACGCTGCTCGATCTGCTAGGCGGATTGGCGGTTCCGACCAGCGGCCGGATCCTGCTCGACGGCCGGCCGATCATTGGACCCGCGCGCGATCGCGGCATCGTGTTCCAGCAATATGCGCTGTTTCCCTGGCGCACCGCGGCGCAGAACGTTGAGTTCGGCCTCGATATCGCGGGCATGAAATCGAAGGCGCGCCGCGAGCGCGCGCTGCACTATCTCGATCTCGTTGGGCTTGCCTCCTTCGCCGACCGTTATCCGCACGAATTGTCCGGCGGCATGAAGCAGCGCGTCGCGATCGCGCGCAGCCTCGCGTACGATCCCGAAGTGTTGCTGATGGACGAGCCCTTTGCAGCGCTCGATGCCCAGACGCGGGAAACGCTGCAGGGTGAACTCCTGCGCATCTGGCGGACGACCGGGAAGACCGTCGTTTTCATCACCCACGGCATCGACGAGGCCGTCGTGCTGGGCCAACGGGTCGCGGTCATGACGTCGCGTCCTGGACGCATCAAGCAGGTGATCGATGTCCCGGAGGAATTGCACAGCGAGACGGACGACGTGCGGTCGCTTCCTGCATTCGGCCAGATCCGGCATGAGGTCTGGTCGCTGCTACGGGAAGAGGTGCTGAAGGCCCAGCATGGCCAAGCGGCGAGTGAGGCGGATGCGCGCCGTGCAGAGAAGGCCGAAAAGGAGCTCGCCCATGTCTAGCCTCGAAATGCTGTCACTCCTCGAACTGGCGCAAGGACGTCCACTCATCCACGGGCAGGAGCCCGATAGGACCTTCAACAGGTGGGAGGCTTTGCGTCCGGCTATCCGCAGGGTGGTTGGGTTCGGCCAGCGCTCCTTGCTGGTGCTTGCGCTGCTGGCGCTTTGGGAAGCCGTTCCGCGGTTTGGATTGGCCGACCCGGCGTTTCTGCCGCCGTTCTCTGACGTGATTGCCGCAGGCTGGCGGCTTGCTCAAAGCGGTGAGCTCTACGACGATGTCGCGGCGAGCCTGTTGCGCGCGCTGAGCGGCTTCCTGATCTCGGTGGTGCTGATAGTCCCATTGGGGCTTGCGGTCGGCTGGTATGCCCGCCTCGGCGACCTCCTCAATCAGTTCATCGAAGTCTGCCGCAACACGGCGCCGCTCGCACTGCTGCCTGTGTTCATCCTGCTGCTGGGGATCGGCGAGCTGTCGAAGATCACCATGGTGATTTATAGCTGCGCCTGGCCGCTGCTGCTCAACACTATCGCCGCAGTCAGGCAGGTCGACCCGCTGCTGGTCAAATCGGCCCGGACGATGGGCGCGAGCCCTCAGCAGCTCTTCCGCAAGGTCATCCTGCCGGCGGCGCTGCCCACGATTTTTGTTGGAATTCGCCTCGCGAGTGCGTCGGCGATGCTGGTGCTGGTCGCTTCCGAAATGGTTGGTGCAAAGGCGGGCCTCGGCTATCTCATCATCTATAGCCAGTACAGCTTCCTCATCCCGCAGATGTACTTCGGCATTCTCGGGATCACCGTCATCGGCTTGACCTTCAATGCCGTGCTCGAGGCGCTGGAGCGCCGTCTGATGCGGTGGAAGGCGGCGGTCTAGAGCATTTTCGGTTCTGTTTGAATCAGAACCGAAGCTCTAGATTTCTGTTCTGACGCGCTCTCTTCACGCGAACCGGTGTCCACTTCGCTCGAAAGCGCTTTAGCCGGCGCCGGGCTTGTTGCGCGCCGTCGCCTGGGTCACGATGCTGTTCGGCGGCACGCTTTGCGTGAGCCAGACATTGCCGCCGATGGTCGAGCCGCGGCCGATGGTGATCCGTCCGAGAATGGTGGCGCCGGCGTAAATCACGACGTCATCCTCGACGATGGGATGGCGGGCATCGCCCTTGACGAGATTACCTTCGTCGTCAGTGGGGAAATGACGGGCGCCGAGTGTGACGGCCTGGTAGATGCGCACGTTATCGCCGATGATCGCGGTCTCGCCGATCACGACACCGGTCCCGTGATCGATGAAGAAGCCTGATCCAATGCTCGCGCCCGGGTGAATGTCGATTCCGGTTCGGGTATGAGCGATCTCGGCGACCAGGCGCGCCACCAATCGCGCGTCGAGCCGATGCAGGATATGGGCAAGGCGATGGTGAATGATCGCCGTCATGCCGGGATAGCCGATCAGGATCTCCGGAAAATTTCTGGCGGCGGGATCGCCGACAAAGGCGGCACGGAGATCGCTGATGAGGACGCCGCGCACGGCCGGCAGCTCGGATGCGAACTGCCGGGTGAGATCGATTGCATCCCGCCGGCGAAAGCCGCGCAACAGCTCATCGCCGACGAACAGCGCGCCGCGATGAATCTGCTCGCAGAGCTGATCAAGGGCAATGCTCAACGTGTGTCCAACAAAATAGTCGATATTCTCTCCGTCGAGCTCGAAGCGCCCATAGTGGCGCGGAAACAATGCTTCGGTCAGCCTGTTGAGGATGTCTTCCAATGCCGCGCGGGAAGGCGCGCGGCGCGCCTCACCATCGCGGCGGATGCTGTGCGTCTCCTCGCGCGATACCCGTAGCTCAGCAACGATGCGATCGAGCTGCCATCGCTTGAGCGCCGGACCGTCTGCATCAGTTGCGAGGGCGCTGTCGTCCGGCGGGATTTCGGGTTTCATGCATCACCGGGCATGGGCGAGGGGAATCCCGACCTCGGCAAGCAGGTCGAGGCCGCTGTCGGGATCGATCTCGATATATTGACCGTTCCAATAGACGAGACCCGACAGACGCGGCGACAATTCGAAGCTCAACAAACTACCGACGACGATCCCGTGGGAGTGACGTTCAATGATTTCTTCGACCTGGCATTCAATCGTCGCCAACGAATGGCTGAGCAGAGGCACGCCCGATGAGCCGGCAGACCACGCGACGCCCTCGAAGCGCTGGCCGCCCTTCAGTCGGCCGTTGCTGAATCGGCCGGCGACGTCGTGCTGGTCGGATCCCAGGATATTGACGCCGAACACCCGGTAGCGATCGATCAATGGAAAGGAGGATGCTTGCCGATTGATGCTGACAAGGAGGCGGGGAGGAGCGGTGCTGAGCGAGCTCAGCGAGGTCACTGTCATCCCCGTGATGTCACTGCCCCGGCCGGCGGTGATGATGCTCACACCGCCGGCGAGGCGGCGCATGACCGAGCGGAACTGCTGCTCGATTTCGTCAGTTTCATTGACGAGATGGAAGTCCGCCCGGGCCATTTGCTCTCCTCCTCTGGCGTTGCACCCCGTGTTGCTTCAGGCCTCTTCGAGATTGGTTCAGAAAAAGCCTTTGGCCGGCAGCGGGGTGCCGCTGATCACGTGTTGTCCGATTGATCGGGCCTTGTAGGTTGTCGGATTGTGTGACGACAGCGTGCGAGCGTTGCGCCAGTGCCGATCGAAATTGGTCGCCTTCTTGGTGGCGGATGCGCCGCCGACGTCGAACAACAGGCTGCCGGCCCGAATGGCAAAATCATCGGCGACAATCTTGGCCTTGGCTGACAGCAGCGCCGCTCTGTGAGCGACTTCGTTCGCGTCTCGGACGCCGGCGTCGAAAGCGTCGGTCGCTACATCCAGGGCCTCGGCCGCGGCAAGGACCACCGTTTCGGCGGCAAACGCGCCACTTGCGATCTGCCCGATGGTTTGTTGCAGCACCGGATCGTCGGTCGGCGCCTCGCTCGGCGCGTAATAGAAGGTGCGCTTGCGCGAACGGACGAGGGCCGCTGCATCTCGCAGGGCGGCACGAGCGATCCCCGCGACAATAGCAGTCAGAAATAGTTGGGCGAACGTGTTGGAATAGGGTACCCCATATCCGACGTCAGGCGCATCGAACACGATCTCCTCGCGTCTGACCCGCACGTTCCGGAAATGCGTGGTGCCGGTCGCCGTCAACCGCTGTCCCAGGCCATCCCAATCGTCGATCAGTTCGACGCCGTCTCGCTTCACCGGGATGATGGTCGCGCCCGCATTGCCTGATGGATCGGCGGCACGGACCAGGACGTAGTCGGAATAAAGCGTGCCGGTGCTGTAATATTTGGTGCCGTTCAGCAGGTAGTCGTCGCTATCCGGCGTGAAGGTCGTGTTCGGGATGATGTCGCCGACCTGCGGGGTGTCGAGCTCGGTCGTGGCAAGCCCGATGATGGCGCCATCGGCGACTGCCTGCTGCCATTGTCGGCCCTGCTCGTCCCTGGGTTGACGAACCAGCCGCTCGACCACGCTGAAATGGTTGCGCAGGATGTGCGCGACGTTCGCGTCGGCTTCGCCGAGGCGAATGATGACTTCGAACAATTCGCGGATCGTGCTGCCGGCGCCGCCGGCGGAGGTTGGCAGGCGCAATGCACCAAGCTTCGCATCGCGGATCAGATCGATCGCGTCGAACGGCAAGATGCGCTCGCGCTCGCGCTTGCTTTCTCCTTCGGCAATCCGGGCGAACAGGGCATCCAGCTCCGCGGAGCGGAGAGCGATCTGCCCGGACGGGGCGAGGCTAGTAGCGGATGCAGGTTTGTTCATTTTTAGAGTCCGGATGTCATTGCTGGAGGCAGCCGCGATCAGAGCTGAGCGAGATGATCGGTGACCTTAATCGGCTCGGGCAGGACCTTTCGTGCGACAAGCCAGTCCGCGGCGCGTTGCAATTCGGACAGGAACTTTTCATCGTTGACCGGGAAGTAGCGGTACTGTCGGTTCATGGCGATGAACTGGTCGCGGACCTGATCGCTGTATTTGCCGGCTTTCTGCGCGATGTATTCAGCTTCCTTGCTGTTTTCCGAAATCCACTTGCCCTCGGCGCGGAAGGCATCGTTGACCGCGCGGACCAGCGCGGGATTGTCGGTGGAGAATTTGCGGGTGGTCAGGTACGACGTGTAATCGATCTGGAATTCGAGATCGCGGCCTTCGAGGAAAATATCGTGGGCCTTGTATTCGAGCCGCGCGATATCGACGCCCGGGCTCCACATCGACCAGGCGTCGACCTTTCCCGAGGCCAACGCAGGCGCGGCATCGGGCGGATTGAGATAGACGAACTTCACCGCCGATCGGTCGACCTTGTGCTTCTCCAGCGCCGCCACCAGAAGAAATTCACCAAGACCCGAACGGTTGACCGCGACCGATTTGCCGACGAGATCCTCGATCTTGTTGATGCCGGAATCATCCTTGGCGATGATCGCCGTGGTACGCGGCTCGTAGACGACGAATTGGGTGAAGACAAGTGGTGAGCCCGCGATGATCGCGGCGAGCGCCGGCGTTGTGCTGCCGCCAAAGGAGAAGTCGGCGCTGCCGCCAGTGACGGCCTGCAAGGTCGGCGCGTGGTTCGGGAATGGCCCGAGCCATTCCACCTTGATGCCGTCCTTCGCCAATACCTTTTCGAATTCGCCGCGTTCCTTGGCGATCAGGTTGAGGCCGCTGAGCCCCCAGGTCAGGCGGACCAGATCGGTGGAGCGGCCGGTCGCCGACCACGCGGATTCGCCGAGATCGAACCCGGCAAGAGTGCCGATGCCGGCCGCGGCGGTGCCCAGGAAGCTGCGCCGGGATGGATTGCTGGATTGAGAGTGAGACATGGGGACGATCCTTTCGGAAAACCTTATGCGGCGGCATGAGAGACGAGCACGCCGAGCTCGGCGAGCAGCACAGTTCGTTCGATCGAGCCGGAACCGCCGGCCTCGCGATACTCAAAGGCGATCGCGCCATCGCGCATCACCAGGATGCGGTCGGCCAATGCGATGGCTTCGTCGACGTCGTGTGTAACAAGCAAGACGCCGGGTCGATGATTGGCGACGAGCTGGCGGACAAGGTCGTGCATGCGGATACGCGTCAGCGCATCGAGCGCAGCGAACGGCTCATCCAGCAGCAGAAGCTCGGGCTGTTGTACCAGGGCGCGGGCGAGTGCCACCCGCTGAGCCTGCCCGCCCGAAAGGTTACGTGGCCAGTCATCGAGGCGGTCGCCGAGCCCGACCTCGGCAAGCGCGGCCGCGGCGCGTTCGCGCGCGTCAGGCAGTTGAAGGCCGAGGGAGACGTTGCTCCAGAGACTGTCCCATGGCAGCAGACGATGCTCCTGGAACACGACCGCCGGCCGCCTTGGCGCTGCGATGCGTCCACCTTGGATCGGATCGAGGCCGGCCAGCGCTCTGAGCAGCGTGGTCTTGCCGCAGCCGCTTTCGCCCAGCAGCGCGACGAATTCCCCACGCTCGATGCGCAGATTAAGTCGATCGATCACGACGCGGGCGCCATAGGCGCGGCGGAGGTTGCTCACCACCACAGCCGGATTGGTCGCCGAAGAGGCAGGCGGCGCGACATGCGCGGTCATCGTCCGCCTCCATAGTTCGGATGCCAGGCCAGCAGCCGTCGCTCGAGCCAGCGTGCGATCGCGTCCGCGGCGACGCCGATCAGGGCGTAGATCACGATCGTCAGCACGATCACGTCGGTGCGCAAAAATTCTCGCGCGTCCATAGCGAGGAATCCGATGCCGGATTGCGCCCCGATAGTCTCGGCCACGACCAGCGCGAGCCAAGCGGTCGCCAGCGCATAGCGCACGCCGGTGAGGATGGACGGCAGGGCGCCGGGAAGGATAATGCGCCGGATCAGTCCGAGACGGCTGAGCCCCTGGACCCGCCCGAGTTCGATCAGCTTGGGATCGATCTGCCGGATCCCGAGGGTGGTGTTGATATAGATCGGAAACGTCACGCCAAGCGCGACCAGGAAGATCTTCTCGGCTTCACCCACCCCGAGCCAGACGATCACGAGCGGAAGAACCGCGAGGAAGGGAATGGCGCGGATCATCTGGACGCTGCGGTCGATCGCGGCCTTCGCGATGCGCGAGAAACCGACCAGGGTGCCAAGTGCAAAGCCGATGCTGGCTCCGACCACAAAACCGCTTGCCGCCCGCAACAGGCTCACGCCGAGATCGTTCAGAAGGTTATCGGTCGTAGCCAGCTTGACAGCGGTGGCGACGACCTTGGTCGGTGCCGGCAGCACCTGCGGTGAGATCCATCCTGCTCTCGCCAGCAATTCCCAAATGATGACGATTGCCGCCGGCGCGAGCCACGAGATCGCCAGCAGGCTACGCCTTCCTAGCGGAGCGGGTGTGTGCTGGGAGGCTGCCGTCTGCGCCTGATCAAATTTGGTGGCTGCGAGAGTTTGCTCGATATTGCTCAAGGCTGACTCGGGTCCCGTTGCATCGTGTCGCGCGTCATGCAGCACATGAAATGCCGATTCATCATGCTGCGCAGGAAACAGGCACGAGCCATCGCTCGCTGCGCTGCCGCCAACAGCCATATTCGTCACACGCGTAAAACTGTCCCACGAATTTCGGCGAACAGAAATAGAGGGGTTTTTCAATTGTCATTCGTTCCGGAGTTTTCTGATTTCTCCGCGCCCGCCTCGGCGGCAAAGAATATCTTTTGATGCGGGCGTGCTTGAACTTGAAGCACTCGTTGGTCAAAACGAGCGGCGTTCGCGCGATAAGGCACGAGCTCTACGAAGAGAGGCTCCCATGACAGCAACGTCTCCGCGCTTTGGCATCTGGGCGGTGGTGCACGGATCACGTGGTGCATACCAACATCCCGACGAGCCCTATGACGCGTCATGGGAGCGCAATCGTGATCTCGTGCTTGCTGCGGAGGAGCTTGGCTATGACTCGACATTGATCGCGCAGCACACCATCAACCCGCATATCGAGGACTTCGATCAACTCGAGGCCTGGAGTGCTGCGGCCGCAATTGCCGCACTGACGAACCGGATCGAGATCATCGCGGCCATCAAGCCTTATCTCTATCATCCCGTCGTGCTCGCCAAGATGGCGCTCGGGATCGAGAACATCAGCCGTGGCCGCTTTGCGCTTAATCTGGTCAATGCATGGAATCGCCCGGAGCTGGAGAAGGCTGGAATCGGCTTCGCAGAGCATGATGACCGCTACGCTTATGGCCGCGAGTGGATCTCTGTGGTGTCACGCTTGATCCAAGGCGAACGCTTGACCTACAAAGGCAAGCATTTCGATGTGCGCGACTACGCCCTCAGACCAGCGAGCCTTTATCGGAAGCGGCCGACGATCTACGTTGGGGGCGAGTCCGAGCCCGCGCGTGCCTTGGTCGCCGACCATGGCGATGTCTGGTTCATCAACGGCCAGCCGGTAGCCGACGTGGCGAGCTTGATCGCGGATGTTGCGGCGCGCCCGCGGACAGCAGCGCCCCTGCGCTTTGGGCTTTCCGCCTTCGTTGTTGCACGCGAGACGAGCGAGCAGGCTCGGGCCGAGCACGAGCACTTATTGGCGCTCGCGGCAAAAGACGCACCGATGAAGGCAATCCAGCGGCAGAACACCGATCCGAAGGTCGTGATGATGCAGACGATGCAGAAAACGCCACGCGTTGGCACCAATGGCGGCACGGCGGCCGGACTTGTCGGCAGCTACGATGAGGTGGCCGCGCGTATCTCTATCTTTCATGCTGCCGGCATTGAGTTGTTTATGTTGCAGTTCCAGCCATTCGAAGCAGAGATGCGACGTTTTGCCGAGGAGGTGATACCGCGGGTGCGGTCAGCACAGGCCGAGCGGGCTGCGCAGAGCTAACAACCGGCACTTGCCTTCAGGCGGAAGCTCTTTCTTTTCCCGCCTTTGCGAACCGGCTCGGAGGCTTTGCGAGGCCAAAATGGTTGCGCAGGGTTGAGCCGCTATATTCTGTCCGAAACAGGCTGCGCCGTTGCAGGATCGGCACGATCGTATCGATGAACGTTTCGAGGCCCGACGGCAGCACATCGGGCATCAGGTTGAAGCCGTCGGCAGCGCCGGCCCTGAACCAGGCCTCGATGTCATCGGCGATCTGCTCAGGCGTTCCGACGATGATGCGATGCCCGACGCCGCCGCCCAACGCGCGCAGGAGCTGACGAACGGTGAGGTTGCCGCGTCGCGCTAAGTTGACCGTCCCTTGAAACATGGTGTGATTGGCGTTGGCGGGAAGCGGAAGCGGATCGGGCAGCGGCTGGTCAAGCACGAGCAGCGTCGGATCGATCTGCAGAGTGCCGGCAAGCCGTGCAAGGCTGTATTCGATTGGGATGAGTTCCCAAAGCTCATCCTGCCGCCGCTTCGCCTCCGCCTCGGTGCTGCCGATGACCGTCGTGAGGCCGGGCAGAATGACGATGGAATCGCCGGACCGGCCGTAGGCGGTCGCTCGGGCACGCAGGTCGCGCGCATAGGCGACGCCTTCGTCGACCGTCTGGGCGAGCGTGAACACGGCTTCGGCATGGCTCGCGGCAAAGTCGCGGCCGTCGCTCGATCCGCCGGCCTGGACGGTGACAGGCCGTCCCTGAGGCGATCGCGGCACATTCAGCGGGCCGGCAACAGAATAATGCGCACCGCGATGGGCGATCGCATGAACCTTGGTCGTATCCACAAAACGCGCATTGAGCTTGTCGCCGACAAACGCATCGTCCTCCCAGCTATCCCACAGCGCGTGAACGACCTCGGTGAATTCCTTGGCACGCTCATAGCGGGCCTTGTGTTCGAGCGCGCTCGCCAAGCCGAAATTGCGGCTTGACGCAGAATCCGCCGTCGTCACCGCGTTCCAGCCCGAGCGGCCGCCGCTCGTGTGATCAAGCGTCGCGAAGCGGCGGGCGATATTGTAGGGCTCGTTGTAGGTCGTCGACGCGGTTGCGATCAACCCGATATGCTTGGTTGAGGCGGCGACCGCTGCGAGCACGATCGTTGGCTCCATCGACATGAAGGAACGGTACTCGATGCGATCGGTGATCGCCGGGGTGTCCGCGAGGAAGATCGCATCGAGCTTGCCACGCTCGGCAATTTGCGCGACCCGCACATAGTGCCCAATATCGAAGCACGCATAGGGATCGCTGTCCGGCAAGCGCCAAGCGGAAGCGTAGGTGCCGGAGTGGAGGAGATTGACGTTCAGATGAAGTTGACGAGCTGACATGGCGGCCCTTGCGCTGCAGGATGACCTGAACGAGATATCGTGCGGCAGCGGGACAAGAAACAAACGACGAGGTGGTGGAGCGAAAAAGAAAAATTTGGCTCTAATCTCGTGATGGATGCACAGAGTGCTGCTGCGTTCTGCGATCAAAGAAAACGGCATGTATGCAGCGACATGAATCTTCTTTCGCCGCGCGTGCCAAGGAAAGCTTCGTCCACATCCGCGCAAATATCTGAAATTGCCAGAAGCATGGCCTCACGCGATCTTGTGCAATGCGGCCTCGATACTTGTGCCGCGCGACATTGGACTGCGGAGAGTGATCCATGACAGGGCGCGCCGAAAAGCTGTCGGCCACGGCGGGATCTATCGAATCTGATGCGGATGTTCTCGTCCTCGGCGGGGGGCCGGCGGGAACGTGGGCCGCGATCAGCGCGGCGGAGCATGGTGCGCGCGTTGTGCTGGCGGACAAGGGATTTTGCGGCACGTCGGGGGCGACGGCCGCGGCCGGCACCGGCGTCTGGTACATCGATCCCGATCCCGCGCTTCGCGAGGCCGCGATGGCAGGCCGTGAGAAGATGGGCGGCTATCTCCAGGCCCGCCGCTGGATGGCACGCACGCTCGATTGCACCTACGCGCAAAGCAATCGCCTGGCTGAATGGGGTTATCCATATCCCGTCGACGACAGCGGCAAGTCCCAGCGCAACTCGCTGCAGGGCCCGGAATATATGCGCCTGATGCGCAAGCGCACCAAGGCTGCCGGCGTCATCATCCTCGATCATAGTCCGGCGCTGGAGCTTCTGGTTGACGACGGCGGCGCGGTCGCCGGTGCGGCGGGCCTGCGCCGGCAGAAGGACGATCGCTGGGTGGTGCGCGCCAAGGCAGTGGTGATCGCGACCGGCGGCTGCGCGTTTCTCAGCAAGACGTTGGGCTCGAATGTGCTGACCGGCGATGGTTACCTAATGGGGGCTGAAGCCGGCGCCGAGCTGACCAGCATGGAGTTCTCCAATCCCTATGCGATCTCGGCGGCATTCGGCTCGGTGACCAAGACGCTGTTCTATGGATGGGCGACGTTCACCTATGAAGACGGCAGTGTTGTTCCGGGTGCAGCCTCCAAGGGTGGCCGTTCAGCGATTGCTCGTGCGCTGATGCAAGGGCCGGTCTATGCGCGGCTCGACAAGGCCGACGAAGAGGTGCGGCGATCGATGCGGGCGTCGCAGCCGAACTTCTTTCTGCCGTTCGACCGCACGGGCATCGACCCGTTTACCCACCGCTTTCCCGTAACATTGCGCCTCGAGGGCACCGTGCGCGGCACCGGCGGACTGCGCATTGTCGACGACACCTGCGCCACCACCGTGCCCGGGCTTTATGCCGCCGGTGATGCGGCGACACGCGAGCTGGTCTGCGGCGGCTTCACCGGCGGCGGCAGCCACAACGCGGCCTGGGCCATGTCGTCGGGCACCTGGGCAGGGCAGGGCGCGGCGGATTATGCGCGGCTGGCTGGCGCGGCGTCGAACCGGCAAGTGGCGCGCGCCGGCACGGTCGCACTCCGCGAGCGCGCTGACCGGCCGTTCGCGCCGGCGCAACTGGCGCGCGCGGTCCAGGACGAGGTGTTTCCCTATGAGTTGAACTATTTCCGTGAGGCTGGCCGTCTCGAAGGTTCGTTGGAGCGTCTCGACGCACTCTGGGCCGAAGCGTCCAGTGCCGGCGCCGCGACCGAAGCGGACGTGCTGCGCGCCCGCGAGGCCGCCGCGATGCTGGCGACCGCGCGCTGGATGTACCGCAGCGGCCTGGCGCGGAAGGAAAGCCGCGGCATGCATCGCCGCGACGACTTTCCGAATCAGGACGAGCGCTTCCGGCACTACGTCTCGGCCGGCGGCCTGGACGAGGTCTGGACGGCGCCGCGCACCCATGCTGATGGTGCTTACGCGGAGGCGGCGGAATGATCGAGGTCATCGATGCAGAGCGCTGCACGTCCTGCGACATATGCGTGAACGTCTGCCCCACCAACGTCTTCGACAAGACGGATGGCATCCCGATCATCGCGCGCCAGGCCGACTGTCAGACCTGCTTTCTTTGCGAGCTCTACTGCCCGGAAGACGCGTTGTTCGTCTCGCCATTCGCGGACGCATCGCAGAGCGTGGATGTCGTCGCCCTGAAGCAAGGCGCGCTGCTCGGCAGCTATCGTCGCGCGGTCGGCTGGACCGATGACACGCGGGAGCTTCGGGGCGTCGACCGCAGCTATCTTCTGTTTGGGCATTAAGACCGCCTGCGCCGCAGAACAGCCGCACGCCATTGACACTGGATTTGTGAATGAACGTACATCAACCCGTGACGGTTGCCGAACCGATCCCTGCGCTCGCATCGATCGCGCCGGAGCAGGCCGCAGTGGAGGCCATGGTCCGCTTTGAGCAGATTGCAAAGACCTATCCGGCCTATCGCGACAAACCAGGCGTACAAGCACTGCAAGAGATCGATTTCGCGATTCCGCGAGGATCGATCACGGGCGTGATCGGCCGTTCGGGAGCGGGGAAGTCCAGCCTGGTCCGCTTGATCAACGGCCTGGAGAAGCCCTCTGCCGGCCGTGTCGTGGTCGATGGCCGCGATATATCCGCGCTTTCGGGCCGGAAGCTGCGCCTGGCGCAACGCTCGATCGGCATGATCTTCCAGCATTTCAATCTCCTGTCGTCTCGCACGGCGGCGCACAATGTCGCGCTGCCGCTGGAGATAGCAGGTTGGTCGAAGGCAGACATCGCAAGCAGGGTTTCCGAGCTGCTCGAGCTCGTCGGCATTGCGGACAAATACGATCGCTATCCATCCGAGCTGTCCGGCGGCCAGAAGCAGCGCGTCGGCATCGCCCGCGCACTTGCAACGCGACCGAGCGTGCTGCTCTCGGATGAGGCGACCTCGGCGCTTGACCCGCAGACGACGCGCTCGATCCTCGACCTCCTTGCCAACATCAATCGCGAGCTTGGCGTCACCATCGTCCTGATCACCCACGAAATGTCGGTGGTCCGACAACTCGCCAAGGAAGTCGTGGTGATCGACGCCGGCTATATCGTGGAACGCGGACACGTGGCCGATATCTTCACTCACCCGAAGCATCCGATCACGCAAAGCTTCCTGGCGGAAGTCCTCGGTGACCGCGTCCCGGTCTCGCTCGCAAGTCGAATCGAGCCGCAGCCGATACAAGGCGGCCAGGCCGTCATTCGCGTGCAGCTTCGAGGCACAAGCGCTGGCGATACCATCCTGGCCCGATTGGCGCGCGAGCTGGGCATTGACATTGCGCTGTTGTCGGCGCGCGTCGACGAGATAGGTGGACGGCATGTTGGGTCGCTGACGCTCGGTATACCCGGCGACGATGGCCGGACCCGGCAGGTGCTGTCCTGGCTTTCGCAACATCAGTTATTCGCGGAGCGTCTCGGCCATGTCGCGTGATCTCATCAACCTCATCCTCGAGGCCACGGGCGAAAGCCTGTTCATGGTCTCGGTCGCGGCATCCCTGGCCACGTTGCTCGGCCTGCCAATCGGCATATTCCTGGCAACCAGCCGCAAGGGCGAGCTGTTCGCGGCACCTTCCGTGAACACGGTCCTGGGCGTAATCGTCAATGCCACCCGATCGACGCCGTTCATAATCCTCGTAGTTGCCATCATTCCCTTCACCCGCCTGATTGCGGGCACCTCGATCGGATCGGGCGCTGCCATCGTTCCTCTGACCATCGCCGCAACACCGTTCATCGCGCGCCTCGTGGAAGCGGCCATTCGCGAAGTCGACGGTGGGCTGATCGAGACGGCATCCTCATTTGGCGCCAGCCCGCTGCAGATTGTGTTCAAGGTCCTCATTCCCGAAGCGTTGCCGGGCCTGGTGCTGGCGTTGACACTCGCGGTCGTGAGCCTGCTCGGTTATTCCGCAATGGTCGGAGCGGTGGGCGGCGGCGGCCTCGGCGATCTCGGCATCCGCTATGGCTATCAGCGCTTCATGCCGGAAATGATGCTGGCGGTGGTCGTCGTCTTGATCGCGCTGGTGCAGACGGTGCAGACCGCCGGCGATTATCTGGCGCGCCGGGTCAACCGCCGCCTGCGGCATCGGTGAGCCCATCATGCCGAAAGAGATTCGGCTCAACGCCTTCGACATGAACAGCGTCGGCCACATCCAGCACGGGATGTGGTCACACCCACGCGATCAATCGCCCCGCTACACGGATATCGAATATTGGCAGCATTTGGCGCGGACGGCCGAGCGCGGCCTGTTCGATGCGATCTTCCTTGCGGATATCATCGGCGTTTATGACGTCTATGGCGGCTCGCCAGCAGCCTCGATCCGGGGCGCGGTGCAAATTCCCATCAATGATCCGTTGCTTGTCGTGCCGGTCATGGCGGCGGTGACCCGGAACATCGGCTTCGGCGTGACGTCGAACGCGACCTACGAGACGCCTTATTTGTTCGCCCGCCGCCTGTCGACGCTCGATCACCTCACTAAGGGCAGGGCGGGCTGGAACATCGTCACCGGCTATCTCGACAGTGCCGCGCGGGCGATGGGGCTGGATCGGCAGCTCGAGCACGACGACCGCTATGATCTCGCCGACGAATACATGGAAGCCATCTACAAACTCCTCGAAGGGAGTTGGGAGGACGACGCGGTTCTCGCGGACCGCGTTAACCGCATCTATGCGGATCCGGCGAAGGTCCACGCGATCGATCATATCGGGCGGCGTCACCGCATCAATGCCGTCCATCTCAGCGAACCCTCGCCGCAGCGCACGCCGGTCCTGTTCCAGGCTGGCGTCTCGACCCGTGGCCGGGCTTTCGCGGCCCGGCACGCAGAGTGCATCTTTCTGGCGACCTCGACCAAGGACAACGTGCGCGCGCTCGTCAAGGACGTCAGGGCGCAAGCGATCAAGAACGGCCGCAACCCTGAAGATATCGTCGTCTTCGCAAGTCGTGCGGTCGTGGTCGGGCGTACGCGCAAGGAGGCGGAAGAGAAATTCGCCGACTACAAGTCTTACGGCAGCGTCGAAGGAGCGCTCGCGCATTTCGCAAGTTCCGTCGGGATCGACTACGCGAAGGAGGATATCGATGCGCCGCTCCGGCACGAGCACACCAACTCGATGCAGTCGATTTTGGAAGCATTGACCACGCGTTCAAGCGAGCAATGGACGCTGCGAAAGTTGCTCGGCGAGATGGGGCTCGGCAGCCGGACAAAGCCGTTCGTGGGGTCGGCGGAAGAGGTGGCGGACGAGTTGCAGAACTGGGTCGAGGAGACCGGGATCGACGGTTTCAATCTCAGCCGGGTCGTGACGCCGGAAGGATTGGAGGATTTCGTCGATCTGGTCGTACCGATCCTGCAGGAGCGCGGCGTCTACAAGACTTCGTATCGCGAGGGGACTCTGCGGCAAAAACTGTTCGGCGGATCAGCGCGTTTGCCGGAGACCCACATCGGGGCGTCCTATCGGTATCGTCGCGAAATCGACGTCGGCGACGAACGGACGCCGCCACTGCCTGCAACTATCGCGTAACTCCTGAGGGTAAATGAAGAGGGGAGACTTTCATGAAGAGCGGTATTGGAATCGACGATCGTAATCGGCGCTCCTTGCTTGCGATGGCCGCGGCGAGCGCCCTGTTCGCTCTTGGGTTCGCTCGAGCGGGCGAGGCCGCCGAGCCGCTCAAAGTCGGCACATCGGGCGGTCCGATTGCCGATATCATCCAGTTTGCCGCTGCGCGTGCGAAGGAGCAGGGCCTCGACGTCAGGGTGGTCGAGTTTTCCGACTGGGTGACGCCGAACGAGGCGCTGCAGAGCGGGGATATCGACGCCAATCTGTTCCAGCATACGCCTTTCCTCAACAACGCCATCGCGACGCGCAGCTATACCTTCACGGCGATCGCGCCGACCTATGTGCTTCCGGTCGGCCTCTATTCGAAGAAAATCAGCAAGCTCAGCGAGGTTCATCCGGGCACGCGGGTTGCGGTGGCCAACGACCCCGTCAACGAAGCGCGCGGATTGCTGCTGTTTGAGAAGGCCGGGCTGATCAAGTTGCGCGAGGGAGCAGGCGAAAAGGCCAACATTCGCGACATCGTCGAAAACCCCAAGAACCTGAAGTTCCTGGAGATCGAGGCGCCGCAGCTTCCGCGGGTGCTCGACGATGTCGAACTCGCGCAGGTCAGCATCAATTATCTGATCGCCTCAGGCGGCGATCCCGAAAGCCTCCTGATCGCCGACGGGTTTGGCGATCCGCGTTACGCGCTGCAGTTCGTGGCGCGGACCGACAGGAAGGACGATCCGCGGCTGCTGCGCTTCGTCTCCATCTATCGCTCGCCCGACGTGAAAGACTACATCACCAAGAAATACGGCCGCTTCATCGTGCCGGTATGGTGATAGTTGCGGCTCGCCATGCTGCGGGCTCCCTCACTTTTCTGACCTCGGAGAAATGATGCGTCATCTTGCTATACTCGTTGCCGCCGCTCTTACGCTCGTCGGCGCCGTCCACGCCGAGACCCTTCGGGTCGGCGTGACGGCGGGTCCGCATGCCGAGATCATGGACGTCGTCAGGAAGAGCGCCGCCGAACGCGGGCTCGACATCAAGGTCGTCGAGTTCACAGATTACGTCATTCCAAACCAGGCACTCGCGCTTGGCGATCTCGAGGCCAATTCGTTTCAGCACGAGCCTTATCTGAAGAACCAGATTTCGAAGACCGGCTGGAAGATCGTCAAGGTCGCTACTACCATCGCTTCGCCCCAGGGCGTCTATTCGCTGAAATACAAGACGCTCGGCGAACTTCCGGAAGGCGCGCGGGTTGCGATCGCGAATGATCCTTCGAACGGCGCGCGCGGCTTGATGATCCTGGCCCTGCACGGCGCGATCAAGTTGAAGGACCCGAACGACATCGCGTCCACGATAGCCGATATCACCGACAATCCGAAGAAATTGAGATTTGTCGAGCTGGACGCCGCCCAGCTTCCACGCGCATTGCAGGATGTCGATCTGGTGTCGATCAACAACAACTATGCGGTGCAAGCCGGCCTCAACCCAGCCGTCGATGCCATCGCACGCGAGGCGGCCAGCGGCCCCTGGGTCAATATCCTGGCTGTCCGCGCAGAGGATAAGGACAAGCCCTGGGTCGCTCAGCTCATTGATGCCTATCACTCGCAGCCGGTGAAGGACTTTCTCGAGAAGCGCTTCAAGGGCACCTACATCGCGACGTGGTGAGATCGTTTTGGACTGCACCGCCATCGTCTCTTCGATCATACGATGGTTGAAGCAACATTTGCTCCTCGGCTGGAGGTCATAGTGGAACGCAGAGAGTTCTTGAGATTGTCGCTGGCGGGCGCTGCGGGCGTCGCGCTGTCACCGGTAGTACGCGCCGAGGATCATCCGAAGGTAATCCGCATCTGCACACAGAAAGGGGGGTTCTTTTTCCCGGCGGTAAAGCAACGGCATACAGTCGAGGATGCGTTCAAGCCACTCGGCGTGGACGTGCAATGGATCGATTTCCAGTTTGGCCCGCCGCTGCTGGAGGCGATCAATGTCGGCAGTGTTGACTTCGGTTATGTCGGCGACGCGCCGCCAATCTTCGCGCAGGCTGCGACCGCCGGGATACGGTACGCCGCCGCGGTGAAGCAGGGAGGCGGCACACAGGCGGTCGTTGTACGCAAGGAGTCGCCGATCAAGTCGCTGTCCGATCTCAAAGGCAAGCGCATAGCCTTCGGCAAGGGGTCAAGCGCGCATAATCTTTTGGTCGCGACGCTTGAGAAGGCAGGGATCGCCTGGAGCGACATCCAGCCGATCCCACTCGCACCGGCCGATGCGACCGCGGCCTTTGCTCAGGGCGCGGTCGATGCCTGGGCGATCTGGGACCCCTATCTTGCTCTGGCGGAGCTGAAGGGTGATGCGCGCGTGCTCGTGTTTGCCAAGGACATCCACCAACCCAATGCCTTCGTCATCGTGCGCGCCGATTTCGTCGACAGATATCCCTCCGTTGTGACGCGCCTCAACGACGTCTTCGCTTCCGAGGGCATCTGGGCCAACGCACATCATGAAGAGGTCGCGCAGGCGCAGGCGACGGCGACCGGCGTCGATATCGAAGCCATCAGGCGTTTCGTCGCGCGATCCAACTATACCGTTGTTCCGGTCGACGAGGACATCATCAGGATCCAACAGTCTGTGGCCGACCGCTTTGCACGCCTCGGATTGATCCCGAAACCGGTCAGGGTCGCCGATATCGTCTGGAAATGGACACCCGGATCGTAGCCAGCGACGTTCAGGGGCCGCCAAAACGATTGCTCCGTCCTGCGTTCCCCAGCGACGGACAGTCATGTTTTCAAGCTATGGCTTCACGTTGTTGAAGGCTGGGGCCGATCCAGCTGCATTGAATTATCCTGGCGGCAGCACCGTTTCCCATATTCAACAGCATCCATTTGGCTAACCTATCAGCCCACTTATCTATCGATTTTTCGATTTCTCTGTAATCCTTGCCGGTTTTGGCCTCCAAAAGCAGGGGCTAATTCGGCGAGATGGTCGTCGGCGCTGTCGGATGCCGTGGAAGTGCTGGAGCCGCCACGCCAGCAAACCGTGTCTGCATCCAGAGCGGCATCCTGTTCAGACGTCATCTGACCCGGTCCTTCGGCTTGACAAGTCGTCGCCTTGGGCAAATGGTGAGATTGTGCTGGTTCCTGTCCCACGACAGGCGAAGAGGGAATGCGATAAGGCTCAAATCGGAAGATTTGGGTTAGCAGCCGCCCCCGCGACCGTGACCGGAGAGATGCCCGAGGCCACTGATCCCTGATGGGATTGGGAAGGCGGGAATTCGAAGGACAATGTCCTACTCCGCAAGCCGGGAGACCTGCCAGCGCAACGTTTGAGACCGCCGGACTGGGTGTTCCGCGACGGGGACGCGAGCTTTCCATCGGATTGGTTCGCACCTCATCGCCTCCCTCTGTCTATCCTGGATGGGGTGATGACTGTCACACTTCACACTGCCTGTCGTGCCCGACAGGCGCCGACAGAAAAGCAGATTGCGCCCGGCGAGCGCCTGCATGTGGCCGTTCTCGGCGTTAGTGTGCTGGAAGCCGTCAACGTCGATCTCGTCGAATGCTCGTCTGCGTGCAGCCAGGCCTGCTTGGTCGCATTGAGTGCGCCGGAGCAAAGGTCACATATGTACGACCGCCTTTGGCGGACGCGCCGCAATTGGATTGCACCCGCGCTGCGGCAGGTCTCATGAGCGCGGTCGCGATCAAAGGTTGGTGCCCCGGCGCACTTCGGCCGATGTTATCAGGCGATGGGCTCGTTGTCCGTGTGCGTCCGCATGGCGGTAGGCTCGACGCAAGGCAGGGCGCCGATATTGCTGATCTCGCCGAGTGCTACGGTAATGGCCTGATCGATCTGACCACCCGCGCCAATATTCAGATCCGTGGCGTGAGTAATGATGGCTATTTGCCATTGCTCGACGGGCTCGCGCAGTCGGGATTCCTCGACCCCGATCCAGAGACCGAGGGACGGCGGAACGTCCTGGTGACGCCGTTCTGGTGTACTGGCGACGGCACCTGCTCGCTTGCCGCTGAGCTCGAGCGTGCACTCACCGACAGTGTCCTCGACCTCCCGGCCAAATTCGGCTTTGCGATCGATGACGGGAAGGCGCGCGTTCTTGCGACAGCCTCGGCTGACGTGCGGATTGAGCGCGATCTTGAGGGCGAGCTTATCGTGCGCGCTGATGGCGCGGAATTCGGGCGTTCCGTTGCGCGAAGTGACGCTGTGACGCTCGCGCTCGCGCTTGCCGAATGGTTCATCGCGTCGGGCGGAGCCGGGAGCGGACGGGGGCGCATGGCAGCGCATATCCGCTCTGGCGTGCGGCTGCCGGAAGCTCTGCGAGGGGATGCCGAACCTGCACGTGCGAGGGCCGCATCGCTGCCCGGTCTATATTCACAGGGCGTGCTGGTCGGCGCCGTGTTCGGGCAACTGACTCATTCGACACTACGCGATCTTGCCGGTCGCGCGCAGGCGTTCCGCACGACGCCATGGCGCATGATGCTGGCAGAGGGGCTGCGCGAGATTCCACAATCGCCGGATCTCGTCGTACGGCCCGACGATCCGGCGCTTCGCATCGTTGCTTGCAGCGGCGCGCCGCGATGCCGAGATGCACATGCCGAGACGCGCCCGCTTGCGGCAGCACTCGCGCCGCACATTGCGCCCGGCGCGCGGCTTCACGTTTCCGGTTGCGCCAAGGGCTGCGCCCATTCCGGTTCGGCGTCGATCACGCTGGTTGCAACCAGAGACGGTTTTGATCTCATCCGTGACGGCTCGACGCGGGATATGCCTGTCCGCCACAATCTAAGCGGCGCAAGCATCATCGAAGATCCCTCCGTCTTGGCGAGGATGCGCTGATGTCGCACATCTACCAAACCGACGGTGCGGCGATCTATCAACAATCCTTCGCTACTATCCGTTCTGAGGCGGACCTCCGCCGTTTCACGCCCGACGAGGAACCAGTGGTGGTGCGCATGATCCATGCGGCCGGCATGGTGGGGCTCGAAGGTCATGTTCGTATTACGCGCGGCATGGTGGCGGCTGCGCGTGCCGCATTGCAGAAGGGTGCGCCGATTCTCTGCGATGCGAGGATGGTGTCCGAGGGAATTACCCGCGCACGACTGCCGGCCGGCAATGCCGTCATCTGCACGCTCGGTGACCCCGCCGTTCCAGCGCTCGCGCAGTCCATGCATAACACCCGCTCCGCCGCCGCGGTCGAGCTGTGGTGGCCGCACCTGGAGGGCGCGATTGTTGCAATCGGCAATGCGCCGACCGCGCTGTTTCATCTTCTTAATATGCTGGAGGACTCCGACTGTCCGAGGCCGGCCGCGATCATCGGTTGTCCGGTCGGCTTCGTCGGTGCGGCTGAATCCAAGGCTGCATTGATGGCCGATCCGCCCGCGCCGGCGCTGACAGTCGAAGGGCGGCTTGGCGGTTCGGCGATCACCGCCGCCGCCGTGAACGCACTGGCGAGCCGGAGCGAGTAACGATGGGCCGTATCATTTGCTGCGGGCTCGGGCCAGGCAATCCGGACTTGATGAGCGTGCGCGCTGATCGCGAGGTGCGCGCGGCGAAACACGTCGCCTATTTCCGCAAGAAGGGGCGTCTGGGCCAGGCACGCCGCATTGTCGAGGGAATGCTGGCGGCGGACGTCTGCGAATACCCAATGGAATACCCCGTTACGACGGAGATCGCGTTCGACAGTCCGGATTATATCCGATTGCTCGCGGGCTTTTACGACGAATGGGCAGAGCGCCTCGCGCGCATTGCGCGCGCGGTCGATGTCGTCGTGCTTTGTGAGGGCGATCCTTACTTCTACGGCTCTTTCATGCACCTGCACGCCCGATTGCAGAAGCGGATCGAAATCGAGGTGATCGCCGGGATTCCGGGCATGGCGGGCTGCTGGAATTCGGTCGGCCAGCCGATCGCGCTTGGTGACGACGTAACGACGATCTTGATGGGCACGCTGGCAGAGGATGAGTTGGAGCGGCGGATGCGAAATTCCGACGCGCTCGTGGTCATGAAGACCGGCCGCAATCTACAAAAAGTGCGCCGCGCGCTCGCCTCTGCCGGTCGTTTGAACGACGCGTGGCTGGTGGAGCGCGGGACGATGCCGGGGGAGCGCCTTGCCCGGCTGATCGATGTCGATGGGTCGGATTGTCCATATTTCGCGATAGTGCTGGTGCACGGGCGAGGGCGGCGCATGGAGGCCGCCGAGTGATGGGAACGCTGGCCATCGCGGGACTTGGGCCCGGCGACGAGGCACTCGTGACGCCTGAGGTGTCGGCTGCGCTCGCGGCGGCGACCGACATCGTGGGCTATGCAGCTTACGTCGCCCGTGTGCGCCCACGTGACGGCCTGACACTGCACCCATCGGACAATCGCGTCGAATTGCAGCGAGCAAGCGAAGCCCTGCAGCTTGCATCCGAAGGACGGCAGGTCGTGGTGGTCTCGTCGGGGGATCCCGGTGTCTTTGCGATGGCGTCAGCCGTGTTCGAGGCGCTCGAGCTGCAGCCACAATGGGCGAAACTTGATATCCGCGTTCTCCCAGGCGTGACAGCGATGCTGGCTGCGGCCGCCCGTGCCGGTGCCCCGCTCGGCCATGATTTTTGCGCGATCAATCTTTCCGACAATCTGAAGCCCTGGCCCTTGATCGAGAAGCGCCTGCGGCTCGCCGCTGAAGCCGACTTTGCGATTGCAATCTACAATCCGCGCTCGTCAAGTCGACCGGAGGCATTCGGTCGTGCGCTGGATATCCTGAACCGGGCAGGCTGCGGCGAACGCATCGTGATCTTCGCACGCGCTGTCAGCGCGCCCGATGAGAGGATTGAAACGGTAAGGCTCTGCGAGTCGAGGCCGGAAATGGCCGACATGCGGACGCTTGTGATCGTCGGCAATTCGGCAACGCGGCGGGTTGGCCGCTGGGTCTATGCACCGAGGCATGCCCGGTGACCGAGCCGCTGTATGACCTCGTCCACGCTTTCCACCCGCAACCGGTCGGGCAATTTCGGTCGCAACAGCATGATAACTGGAAGGCCGAGCACTCGCGCGGCCTCGATCTTGGCGTGCGCGCCATCTCCGCCGGAATTGCGGGCGACGATCCATTCGATGCCGCGCGCCCGCATCATCTCCAGTTCGCTGTCCAGCGTGAACGGTCCGCGCGACACGATGACGTCGGCATCAAAGGGCAATGTGCCTTCGGGCGGATCGACAAACCGCAGGGTATAGGCGTGCTGCGGCCGCGCCCCAAAGGGCGTGATGTGCTGCCGGCCGATTGCGAGCAACACGTGCGCGCCGGTCTCCGGCAACGCCTCGACTGCGGACGCGATATCCGCCACCTCGATCCAATGATCGCCGGAAACCTGGGCCCATGGCGCGCGCTCAAGGGCGATCAACGGCGTTTCGGTTGCCGCGCAAGCCGCAACCGCGTTGCGGCTTATTTCGGCTGCGAAGGGATGCGTCGCGTCGACGACATGGGTGATTTTTTCTCGACGAATGTAGTCGGCAAGGCCGGTCGGTCCACCGAAGCCGCCGATGCGGGTCGGCAGCGGCTGGCTTGCTGGCGTTCGGGTGCGTCCACCGTAAGAATAGATCGCGTCAAGCTCTGCGCGTGCCATCGCCTTGGCAAGCAGATTGGCGTCCGCCGTTCCACCCAGAATGAGCGCGCGCGTCATGGCTAGTCCCTGGTTGACCATCATCGGCATCGGCGAAGATGGCCTCGCTGGCCTGTCCGAGGCAAGCCGAAAAGCGCTGGCCGAAGCCGAAACGATCTTTGGCGGCGAACGCCATCTTGCGCTGGCCGGCGTTGTCGACCGCGGCCGCCCGTGGCCCGTGCCTTTCGATATGGCCGGCGTGTTGAGTTGTCGCGGCCGTCCCACGGCGGTGCTCGCCTCGGGCGATCCTTTCTGGCATGGCGTCGGCGGAACGCTCGCGGAGAAGCTCGAGGCCGGCGAGTGGATCGCGCATTCGGCACCCTCGACATTCTCGCTTGCAGCGTCGCGGCTGGGCTGGCGTCTCGAAGCCGTCGCCTGTCTTGGGCTCCACGCCGCGCCGGTCGAGCGTTTGGTCCCGCATCTGGTGGACAGGGCACGAATTATCGTCCTCGTGCGCGACGGGCAGGCGAGCGGCGATCTCGCGAAATGGTTGACGGACCGTGGCTGGGGCAGGTCATCGATCTGGAGCCTCTCGGCACTCGGAGGCCCGCGCGAACGTATCAGTCACCATCGTGTCGATAGCTACACGGCAGAACTCGACGACGGTCTCGTAGCGATTGCGCTGGAGGCGCGGGGGCCGCGCGGGCTCGCGCGCAGCTCGGGCCTGTCGGACGATCTCTTTGTACATGATGGTCAGATCACCAAGCGGCCGGTGCGCGCGCTTGCTCTGTCGGCGCTTGCTCCACGACCTGGCGAAACATTGTGGGATATCGGCGCGGGTTCCGGTTCGATCTCTGTCGAATGGGCCCTGTGCGGAGGAACGGCCATTGCGATCGAGGCCGCGGAAAATCGAGCTACGAATATCCGCAGCAATGCGTCGGCCTTCGGTCTGGCGCATCGGATCACCGTCATGCAAGGTACAGCTCCGGACATCCTCTCGGGGCTCGAGGCGCCAGATGCGGTGTTCGTCGGTGGTGGCCTCAACGCTGCAATGTTCGATGCCATCTGGTCGCGCCTGGAGATGGGCACACGGCTGGTTGCGCATGCCGTGACACTGGAGACCGAGGCGCTGTTCGCAGATCTGCATCGGCAACACGGCGGCCAACTGATGCGCGTCGAGATCGCTCACGCGGACTCACTGGGACGGTATCGATCCTGGGTGGCGGCGCGGCCGGTCGTACAGTGGAGTGCGGTCAGATGAAGGTCGCCGGCTTTGGTTTCAGGTGCAATGTCACGCTCGCTTCGTTGCGTGAAGCACTTGCCGGCGCCGATGGGCTCGCGGTCATTGCGACCGTGAGTGAAAAGGCGGAGGAGGAGGCGCTGAAGCTGCTGGCGCGTGAGCTGGATCTGCCGATCAGGGCCGTTCCGGCCAATATTCTGGCTGGCATTGCGACGTCGACCCGGTCCGAACGCATCATGGAAAAATTCGGCACAGGTTCACTCGCCGAAGCAACGGCACTCGCGAGCGCCGGTCCCAATGCGCGCCTGATTTCGACGCGGGCAACTTCGCAGGATCGGACGGCCACCGCGGCAATCGCGGAAGGAGACGGTGAATGACAGTGCACTTCATCGGTGCGGGCCCTGGCGCCGCAGATCTGCTCACCTTGCGCGGGCGTGACCTGATTGCGGCCTGTCCCGTCTGCCTTTACGCAGGCTCGCTCGTGCCGGAGGGTGTTCTTGCGCATTGCAAGCCCGGCGCGCGCATCGTCAACACCGCGCCGCTATCGCTCGATGAGATCATAGCCGAGATGGCCGCCGCGCATGCGGATGGCAAGGACGTTGCGCGCCTGCATTCCGGCGATCTCTCGATCTGGTCAGCGATGGGAGAGCAGTTGCGCCGCCTGCGCGCACTCAATATCCCCTATGAGATCACGCCGGGCGTGCCGGCTTTCTCGGCCGCCGCCGCAGCACTCGAGGCTGAACTTACATTGCCCGGGCTTGCGCAATCCGTAGTGCTGACACGCACGCCAGGTCGGGCGAGCGCGATGCCGGAGGGCGAGAAGCTCGCGGCCTTTGCTGCGACTGGTGCGGTGCTTGCGATCCACTTGTCGATCCATAAGCTCGATAAGGTCATCGCCGAACTTACGCCGCACTACGGCGCCGACTGCCCGGTCGCGATCGTCTGGCGCGCAAGCTGGCCAGACCAACGCATCTTCCGTGCAACGCTTGGCACGCTCGACACCGCCGTTGGCACCACGCTTGAACGAACCGCGGTCATTTTGGTCGGCCGGACATTGGGCTCGGACGAGTTCGCGGAGAGTCGCCTCTACGCAGCCGACTATGATCGCCGCTACCGTCCGGTCGGAGCCTCATCACCCTTTCCTGAGGCGTCGTGATGGCGGCGGGCCTCATCATCTCGGCGCCCGCCTCCGGTGCTGGCAAGACAACGCTGACTCTGGCGCTCGCGCGTGCCTATCGCGATCGCGGATTGCGCGTGCAGTGCTTCAAGAGCGGACCTGACTATATCGATCCCGGTTTTCACGCAGCCGCCACAGGGCGTGCGTCTGTCAATATCGATAGCTGGGCGATGGATCGCGAGATGATTGCGCGCCTCGTCAGCCGCGGAGCGGACGCTGATATCGTGCTTGCTGAGGGATCGATGGGCCTGTTCGACGGCGTTGCCGTGCGCGGTGTCCTGGGGACCGGCGCGACGGCCGACATCGCCGAGATGATGGACTGGCCAGTGCTGCTCGTCATTGATGTCTCCGGCCAGGCGCAGACGGCCGCCGCGATCGTTACGGGATTGCGCAACTTCCGCAAGGGCGTGCGGCTCGCCGGCGTCGTTCTCAACCGAGTAGGAAGCGCGCGGCATAAGGACCTCGTCCGAGGCGCCATGACGGACGCCGGTATCGTCGTGTTCGGTGCACTGCCGCGCCATGCCCAGATCAGCTTGCCGAGCCGGCATCTCGGCTTGGTGCCGGCGGAGGAGCAGGCGGAGGTGGGCGGTCTGATTGCCGAATCCGCGCGAGTCGTAACCGAGCATGTCGATCTGGATGCGGTGCTACAATCCGCCAGTGCCTGGTCGCCGCCATCCACCCCTTGCAGTCTCAAGATCACACCACCCGGTCAGCGCATTGCGCTCGCGCGCGACGCCGCATTCTCCTTCTTCTATCCGCACATGCTCGAAGCCTGGCGGGCTGCGGGCGCGGAGATTTCGACTTTTTCACCGCTTGCCGACGAAGGACCGGACGCGAATGCTGACATTTGCTGGTTGCCCGGCGGGTATCCCGAACTGCACGCCGGCCGGATCTCGGCGAACATGCGATTTAGGGCGGCGCTGCGGGCTTTCGCCGAGACGCGGCCGGTGCATGGCGAGTGCGGAGGCTATATGGTGCTGGGCACTGCCTTGACCGACGCCGAGGGCGCACGCCACGAGATGGTCAATCTGCTCGGCCTTGAGACGAGCTTTGCCAAACGTCGCCTGCATCTGGGCTACCGAATCGCCGAGCTCGCCGCTCCTATGCTGAGGCATCCGGCCAGCGCGCGCCTGCGAGGTCATGAGTTTCACTATTCCACGATCGTTGCACAACCTGACGCACCGCTCGCCATTGTGCGCGACGCCGCCGGCGCGATCGTCGCCGAGACGGGCTCGCGGCGCGGTCAAGCAACAGGTACCTTCTTCCATCTAATTGCAGAGGACCGGTGAGCGGATTCGTGTCCTTCGTTTCGGCCGGACCTGGCGATCCAGAGCTCCTGACGCTCAAAGGCGCCGCCCGGCTGCGCCATGCCAACGTGGTGCTCTATGACGATTTGGCCTCGGGCGCGATCCTGGATCTCGCGCATCCGGACGCCAGTCTTGTTGCAATCGGCAAGCGCGCGGGTCGCCCCTCAACCAAGCAAGACCATGTCAATCGGCTGCTGGTCGACTACGCCGCGACGGGCGCACGTGTGGTCCGCCTGAAATCGGGAGACGCAGGCATCTTCGGTCGGCTCGAGGAGGAGATCGAGGCGCTGCGTGCCGCGGACATCGGTTATGAGATCATTCCGGGCGTGACGTCGGCGTGCGTCGCCGCAGCGCAGGCGGGTATTCCATTGACCCGGCGGCGCACCTCGCGCCGGGTGCAATTCGTGACCGGCGCCGACGTCAGCGGTGAATTGCCTGCGAACTTGAATTGGGCGGCGCTCGCCGATCCGGATGCGACGACCGTTGTCTACATGGGCCGGCGTACATTTCCATCCTTGGCTGCCAAGCTGGTCGAGCATGGCCTTCCGCCCGACACGCCTGCGCTGTTCGCCGAATCTCTGGGGGGCGCCGATGAGCGGCTCGTCCGCACCACAATCGCCGTGCTCGCCGAGCAGCTTGCACGAGGGATTGCCGCAACTCCGACGACAGTTATTTTGTTCGGCGCGCTGGCGGAGCAATATCCGCCGTGATCTTGCTATCAGCTTTCGCTTGCTTCGCTTTGGCGTGGAGGCAGTTTTCGGCACCGGGGCCATCAATGACCGCAGGAAGGACTTAAGGCCATGCATATCGAACCCGAGATCGTGACGGGCGCAAAACTCGTGTTGAGCGGTCGCTGCGACCGCCCCTCATCCACGGCATGCTGACGCTCTCCCTCATAGGTATCGGCTGCGGCGATCCCGGGCAGGTTACGCTCGCGGCGATCCGCACGATCAATGCTGCCGATCTCATCCTGATTCCTCGCAAGGGAACTGCGAAGTCTGACCTCGCTGAATTGCGGCGAACGATCTGCGCGGATGTGCTGACCAACGCCAGGACACAAATCGTGGAGCTTGATCTGCCTGTACGCGACGGCGGCGAGGCCGACTACCGCAAGGGCGTCGACGATTGGCATGACGCTGTCGGCGTGACCTGGTCGCAGACGATCGCAGCCCACCTCGGCAGCACCGGGCGCGTTGCACTGCTGGTCTGGGGAGATCCCTCGCTGTTTGATTCGAGCCTACGCATTGCGCGACGGCTCGATCCATTGCCATCAATCGAAGTCATCCCCGGCATCACATCGATCCAGACACTCTGCGCAGCGCACGCGCTGCCGCTGACCGACATCGGCGAGCCCTTCCTGGTTACGACCGGACGACGGCTGCGTGAAGATGGATGGCCCGCCGGTACGGAAACCGTGGTCGTGATGCTCGATGGCGGCACCGCCTTCCAGTCTCTTGATCCCAAAGGACTTCATATCTGGTGGGGAGCCTATCTTGGCATGTCCGATCAGATCGTCATGTCCGGCGAACTGGCTGAGGTAGGCCCCCGCATCGTCGCCGCCCGCAAAGCTGCGCGTGAACGGCGCGGCTGGATCATGGACAGCTACATTCTCAAGCGCCGGTAAAATCGGAGAACCTTTGCGCGCCGGTCGGCTTGAGCCGCCGGTCGGGGGCGCGTAGGAGCGAGCATGCAAGCCCAAGCCCAAATTGACGCGCATTATCGCGAGTTGACAAATCTAAGATGGTCGGTCATCTTGAGGCTATGCCACGACATAGTGTGAAAGAGCTTATCATTGATGCCGCCGTTGGGACCCTCCATCGCAAGGGGTTCAACGCGACCAGCGTGCAGGACATCACCGACGCGGCGAAGGTGCCGAAGGGCTCCTTCTACAATCATTTCGAGAGCAAGGAGGCGCTCGCCGTGGAAGCGCTGGAGCGCTACTGGCGGGTCGTCCTGAGTCATTTGCAAGAGCTCAACGACGAAAGCAGGCCGCCGCTCGATCGGCTCAAAAGCTACTTTGAGCGCCTGAGCGGCGTCGGTCGCGACTGCGACTACGAGCGCGGCTGCATGATCGGAAACATGGGCGCCGAAATGCCCGATCAAAGTCGTTTGGTGCGGGAGCGTCTGGCCGTGATCCTGGCGGCATGGAGCCGTGCCATCGAAACATGTGTGAAGGAAGCGCAACTAAATGGATCTCTTCGCCGCGATCTTGAGCCGAAGGCTATCGCAGCCTTCTTGCTGAACTCGTGGGAAGGCGCCGTGATGCGGTCAAAGGTGGATCGCGATGACGGTGCTTTCCGGGCCTTCTTCCAGGTGGTGTTCACGAGCATTTCGTCCTAGCGCCATGTCGGCGGCAACATAGTTTTACCCCTATTCAATATGACCGGTCAGCTTGATTATATACTATGACCCAATCACTGTTTGCACCCCTGCGGGTCGGCCCTTTCCGTCTTGAACATCGCGTGCTGATGGCGCCGCTTACGCGCATGCGGGCGTCTCAGCCTGGAGATGTACCCACCGCTCTGAACGCGAAATATTATGGTCAGCGTGCGAGCAAGGGCGGGCTCATCATCTCGGAAGCTACGCAGATATCGCTGCAAGGCAAAGGCTTTCCGCGCACGCCCGGTATCCACAGCGATGAGCAGGCGGCCGGCTGGAAGTTGGTGACGGACGCGGTGCACGCGCACGGGGGCATCATCTTCCTCCAGCTCTGGCACACAGGTCGCATCTCCCATTCGAGCCATCGGCCCGACGGCACAGTGCCCGTAGCACCCTCTGCCGTGCGACCTTCAGGAAAAGCCTATGGCGCCGACTTCAAGGCCTATCCCTTCGAGATACCCCGCGCGCTGGAGCTCCATGAGATTTCCGGCGTCGTGGAACAATACAGGCAGGCGGCTACTCGAGCGAAACCCGCCGGATTTGATGGGGTCGAAGTTCACGCCGCCAATGGGTTCCTGATCGACCAGTTCCTGCAGGATCGGACGAACCGTCGAACTGATCGGTACGGAGGATCTGTCGCCAATCGTGCGCGGTTCCTGCTCGAGGTCCTGGACGCGGTGGAAAGCGTTTACGGCGCGTCGAGGGTCGGGGTCAGGCTTTCTCCCTACGGCACGCTCGGTGACATCGGCGATTCGGATCCGGTCGTACTGTTCACCTACGTGATCGAGGCACTTTCGGCCCGCGAGGGCGCGTATCTTCATTTGATCGAGCCTCGTTCGAATGCAGGACTCTCGGACGAGCAGAATCTGCATTTGCCGGATTCTGCGGCGACGTTGTTCCGTGCATCTTTCAGCGGCCCCTTGATCGCTTCGGGCGGCTTCACGAAGGACAGCGCCGAGGCGGCGATCGACGACGGCCGCGCCGATGCCGTTGCCTTCGGTCGGGCATTCATCGCCAACCCCGACTTGCCTCGTCGCCTGGCGATCGATGCACCGCTCAACGCCTATGATCGCTCGACATTCTATGGCGGCGACGAGCGCGGCTACACAGACTACCCGACGCTCGGCGAAAGCTCCGCCCGTGCCGAGGCGGCTGCGTGAATACGTTTGCTCTCAATTCCAAGCGTTGACCGCATCAGAAGGAGGATGTCATATTGCTTGCACGACGCGAACTCGTATTGGGCGCTTCCGCGATAGCCGCGGCGGGAACGCTGGCAGCGCCCGTCGCGTTGGGGCAGGTCCCCGAGGAAGTGCAGCGGACACCCGGCACGAGCTCCGATTCGCCCCGCGAAGAGAAGAACAAGCGCGTGGTCGTCGCGTTTTACAATGCTGCTCTCAACGAAAAGAATCCCGACAGAGCCCTCGGGTATGTCGGAGCTTCCTACAGACAGCACAATCCGCTGGTGGAGGAGGGACGCGAGGGGTTTCGCAGGTTTATCGAGTGGGTTCGCAGCGACCATCCGGACTCGCATAGTGAAATCAAGCGGATCTTCGCCGACGGCGACTACGTCATCATGGATGTCCACATGGTTCGGTTTCCGGGCGAGCGCGGCCTCGCGATCGGCGAGATATTCCGGCTCGAGGACGGAAAGATCGTCGAGCATTGGGACCGCATCCAACCCATTCCGGAAGCCGGAAAGAACAGCAACGGGATGTTCTGATGCCGGTTCGGTGGATGACATTCACGTTCCCTGCCATTTGCAGTCGCACCACCGCGACTGCCTCTGACGACGTACGATCGGGAGACCACAAATGAAGTTCAACGATACCGCCCCATTGCTTCCGAAGCCCGCTGGGCCCCCGCCGTGGCTGGCGAAGTTGGCTGAGGATGCCACGCTTGAAGGCGCGGTTCTCAAGCGGCCCGTCCAAGGCAGAGAGACGATCGTTGCCCTGCTGAAGGAAGCTATTCCACTATACGAGTTTCAGAACTTCACCTACCGCGGCGACGTCGGTGAGAGCTTTTTCATGGAATCCTATCGCGCGCAGATTCAGGGCGTTCCTGTCGAGTGCGCCGTTTGGGTTCACATGAATGCTGCAGGTGAAGCGGACGCAATCTTGATCAATCACCATCCACTCGATGCAGCCTTGCTCTTCTCGCGTCTGATGTGGGAGCGTGTTGGAGATCGCTACGGCGATCTATACTTGACGGGAGCGCAAGCCGCCGCGCTGGCGGCAACGCGTTAGGGGTGTTGCGAAGAGGGCACCCAATGAGCCTACGGTTGGCGGCGGCTGAACCCTCGTCACTTGGCTCCATGCAGAGGCGGCCGGCAAGGAGATTGGTGCCGGCCGACTGATGCGGACTCGCAACCCAGCGGTTCGTCGACGATGCGTTCATGGCAGCATCGATGGTCATTCGAAGAGAAATCATCACGCTCTAGGAGATCGTCCATCGTGATCTCCGCCGCTCGAAAAAGGCTGCAGAGTCGACCGGCCGGGCCGTCCTTGCCGACGCTTCGCCGGCAGCCGGTTGACATACTATCATTATAACCTCATATTGTGGTCCAATGACGATCGCAATGGGAGGAGTCAAGATGCGGGCAGTGACGCGGGGACAAGCTTGTTATCCCCACGGCAGATTGGGAGCGACGCCATCGCGAGATTGATCCGCCTCTCCCCGCGATAGACGCCAAATCCATCGACGGAAGTGCGGTTGTTCCTGGTTCGAAAGAGGTTCAGTTGAGCTGGGCCTGACGTGAACTCTCGCAGGAGCGGCGATCGCAACAAGATCATTCGATGGCGGGAACGTTTAATGCTCGTGCTGCGCCCACCGGTAAATAACAGGATCTTGAACGGTCTATCGCCGACCGATCTTGCTTGCATGCGCCCCTATCTCCGCAAGACGTTTTTCAATGAGCGCTCTGTTCTGCAACAACAGAAGAGGCGAGTCGCGGACATCGGCTTTGTGGAATCGGGTCTCGTTTCCCTGAGGAGAATTTCGAGTGACAGTATCGTCGAATTGGCCCTGGTAGGCGTGCAGGGAGTGGTAGGGATTTCCGCCCTGTTCGGGGCTGGCGAGTCTGGTCACCAGTGCGTTGCGGTGACCTCGGGCGTATCGCTCAACATTTACGTGGAGGATTTGTCGAATTTAATGGAAGAGCGGCCGCGGTTGCGAGAGCACTTTCTCCATAGCGTTCAAGTGCTGCTGATCCACTGCTCCCAAGTCGCCTTGTGCGGAATTCATCATCAGCTTACGCAGCGCCTTGCGGGCTGGCTTTGTCATGCGTCTGACGTCGCGGGCGGAACTAATATACCGGTTACCCATGATTATCTTTCGACGATGCTGGGGCTACGGCGTGCGAGCGTCACCGAAGCCCTAAGGCGATTTGAAGATGAAGGGTCGATTGTGAAAGCCCGCGGGGCGCTTCGCGTTCGAAATCGTCAACTTCTCGATCAAAGAGCATGCTCGTGCCACGCGACGATATCTGAAGCTTACCGGTTGGAACGTGAGCTTGGCTGCACTCTATTTGATGTCTCGCAAGAATAGTGCCTGCTTAGTGAAAGTTTCCAGTTCGCTTCTCCAGCGTTGGCGCGATTCGTACGTTGCGTACGAAACCTGAAGCGTTCGCGTCACACCTGAAGCTTGTCGAGCGCGAATGGTTCGCTGCGTACAAAGCTTCGCCTTCTTCACCAAAGCCTCCTTCGTCATTCTCGGGAACGTGACGAGGATGGTCTTCCTCGCGCCGCTCTGGTTGGCACGACGCTCCGCCGCTTAGTCGGAAGTGAAGGTCAAGTCAGGGTGAATGGGGGGAGGCGAGGGCATTTCCGTTGCGCGCATCGGAATCGCTCCTCGCAAGAAAACATCTTGGAGGTTTGCGTGAGGATACGCAGAACTGTGATCTTGAGTTCGACGGTGAGCCTGGTTGCAACCGCCATGGCTCACGCGGCCGATCTTCCGACGAAAGCACAGCCGGTCGAGTATGTGCGAATCTGTTCGCTCTATGGCGCGGGATTCTTCTACATTCCGGGCACCGATACCTGCATCAAGCTGGGCGGCTACCTGCGCGTCGATACCACGTTCAACGGCTTCGCCGTGCAGGACTCGCCCGCGTGGGCTGGCGATCCTGGTCAGGGCAATCGCTATCGTGACTATTTCGTCGGACGTTCGCGTATGGCGTTTACCGTCGATACGCGCACCGCAACTGAGTACGGGGTCGTCCGCACCTTCAGTCAGGCCAATTTTACGTTCGACACTTTAGGGAATGCCAGCTATAGCCCTAACGCGATCAACGGCTCATTGCCGGTCGCCAGCGCCAACTTGCTCTACACGCCGGGCGGCGGCTACGTATCCGTCGAGTACACTTTCATCCAGTTTGCCGGCTTCACCTTCGGCAAGTCTGCGTCGGCCTACGCCACGCCGTGGCATGGATACCCTGGCAACAACACGTCGTTCCTGCTCGGTGGTCATGACACAGTTACCGGGGTGAACAACATCCAGTACAGCGCGCAGTTCGGCGATGGCGTGTCGGCCACCATCGGTCTCGACGACCCGACCGTCTTCAACCGGACCGCCGTGTACAACCTGTCGACCGGCCTCAATGGCATTGGTCTGAGCGGCAATGCCTATGCCGGCGTTCGTGCTCCCGACGTTGTCGGCAACATTCGCGTCGGTCAAGCCTGGGGTCTGTTTCAGATTTCGGCCGCGGCTCACAACGTGAGCGGGTCCTACAATATCCTCAACACCGTAGCGGCGCCGGCCGGTGCTGTTGGGTTGCCGCCTGCGGCGCCGACTGCGCTGTCGGAAATCTCCGGTCACCCCCAAGACAAGTGGGGCGGCTCGGTAATGGCAGCATTACAGATCAAGAACATCCCGACCGGCGCAGGCGATGACATTAAGCTAGACGCAACTTACGCCGTGGGTGACACGAAGAACGTGATCTCTACTTCTGCCACGTCGCCGAGCTTTGCGATGTTCGGCGGCAGCAGCGTTGCTTACCAGAGTATCGGCCTCGGCGCCACGACGGACGCAGTCTACCTGCCGCCCTTGCTCGGCGGCGACGGCCAGCTGAAGCTGACCAAGGCTTTGGGCGTCCGTGGCGCGTTTAACCACAACTGGGATCCGTACTGGTCGACCAGCTTGTTCGGCAGCTATTCGGCCATCCGTTATGATGGAACCGTCGGTGATCTAAGGACGGCCAAAGGGGCCTACTGCGCGGCCTTCGGTCTCAACCACCCTGGTCAGGGCGTGACATACACCTGCGATCCGAGCTTCAATGTCTCGCAACTCGGTGTAGTTACCCGCTGGACGCCCGTCAAAAACCTGGCGTTCTCGGCGGAAGCGATATGGACGCGCCTCGACCAGAAGATGGGCGGTGTAGGTGGCGCCGCTGCCACCTCGGTCTTCGGTCCTGGCGCTCCGAAGCCGGTCGCGGCCTACGAGTTCAAGGACCAAGACACGGTCAGCTTGAACGTCCGGGTTCAGCGCAATTTCTGACGACCTACCAGCAAAGGCGGTTCTGTCAAATCTCCAAGGCCTCCGGCAATGCCCTGCCGGAGGCTCGATTTAGTCGCCCGTGAAGAAGTCTGATTTCAGCTTGGGACGAGCTGAAATCGGAGGATGAGCCTGACCAGGATTTGGTGCAACAAAAGCTCCAGC
>NZ_AUEZ01000071.1 GCF_000426245.1 Bradyrhizobium sp. Ai1a-2
TCCCCCAAACGGCTGCTCCACGTTACGCGCAGCCACTGGGCCATCGAGAACCAGCTCCATTGGGTGCTCGACGTCCACTTCGCCGAAGACGGCAATCGCGCGCGAAAGGATCATGCGCCGGAGAACTTGGCCATTCTGCGTCGGCTCGCCCTCAATCTCCTGCGAACCCACCCCGATCGCAAATCCATCCGTCTCAAGATCAAACGTGCCGGCTGGGACGATGCTTTCCTCATGCAGCTCCTCAGCCATATGCGATAGCCCTGCCCGCAAGCGGGAGAGGGAGCCCGGCAGCGGCGCAAGCGGCCTACTGCGCGGCGAGCTACTCCGCCGCCGCCTGTTCGGCTTCGCCCTTCCAGCGCAAGATCTCCGCGGCCAGCACCGGGTGATTGAATCCCTTCAGCTGCAGGTCGTCGATCGGCCTTCCCTCGACCAGCTTCTCCACCATGCCGTAGACGCGGCGGCTGACCACGATCTGGCCGGCCTTGGCCTCGGCGCAGAGGCGGGAGGCGAGGTTGGTGACGCTGCCGATCGCGGCATATTCGAGCCGCTGCTCGAAGCCGATCTGGCCGAGCGTGGCATAGCCGAGCGCGATGCCGATGCCGAATCCGAGATTGTGGCCGCGGTTGCGCCAGCGCTCGGTGAGGCCGCCCACGGTGTCGCGCATCTCGACCGCCATCCTCACCGCGCGCGCGGTGTGGTCGGCGAATTGAATCGGCGCGTTGAACAGCACCATCACGCCGTCGCCGGCATAGCGGTCGAGCGTGCCCTCGTAGCGGAAGATCAGTTCGCCAAGCGCGGCGTGATATTCGCGCAGCACGTTCATCGCCTCTTCCGGCTCGGTGCTCTCGGTGAACGCGGTGAAGCCGCGCAGGTCGCAGAACACCACGGTCACCTCGCGGCGGTGGCTATCCAGAAGAGAGTCGTGGCCGTCGGAGGAGGCGATCAGTTGCGCGACCTGCGGCGCGAGGAAACGCTCCAGGCGGCGGATGCGCTCGATCTCGCCGAGCTGGGTCTCGACGCGCTCCTCGAGGTGGCGATTCCAGTCCTTGAGCTGCTCGGTCTGCTGCTTGAGCTTGTCGGCCTGCTCGCGGACGATGGAGTGCGCGGCTTCGAGGTCCCGCGTGCGTTCCTTCACCTTGGCTTCGAGGTCGGTGTAGGTCTCCTGCAGTTGCGCGGCCATGCTGTTGAACTGCTGCGCCAGCTCCTCCAGCTCGTCGGCGGTCTTGACGTCGATGCGGTGGCCGAAATCGCCGGCACCCAAGCGATGCGCGCCGGCGCGCAGCGCGGTGATCGGCACCAGCATCCGCCGCGCCAGCACCGTGCCGGCAATGATCGCGACCACGAGGCCGAGCGCGATCAGGAGCGCGATGCGGGCGAGCTGGTCGCGGATCGGCGCCAGGGCTTGCGCGGTCGGCTGTTCGAAGAACACCGACCAGCCGAGGGCGGGCACCGCGCGCGAGGTGGTCAGCACCGTATTGCCGTCGACATCCTTGCCTGTCGCGGGCCGGGCGCCGCCGGAAGCGAGGATCGCGGCGACCTGCGGCAGCTTCGACAGGTCCTTGCCGATCTCGGGCCCGTTGGCGGATGCCGCCAGCACGCGGCCCCTGGGGTCGACGACATAGGCGAAGGTCGACTTGCCGACTTGGGTGTCGCCGAGCAGGCCGGCGAGGAAGCCGAGGTCGATCTCGGCGATGGTGACGCCGGCGTTGAAGCCGGAATGTGCCAGCCCGATCGACATCGACGGGTGGCCGTCGCGGAAAGTGGCGCTGGCATAGTTGGTGCCGCGCGTCAGCGTGTCGGTGAAGCGCGCGTCGCGAGTGAAGTCGGTGTTGCTTGCGACCGTCACGGTCTGGCGGTTCAGCCGCAGCGTCTCGCGGCCCGAGCCGTTGACCTGGGTGAGCTGGATCACCTGCGGCACCTGGCCCAAGAGCTGGGCGTAGTCGGCCCGGCGCTGCTCGGTCGTGGTGGTGGAGGCGCGGGTGACCCAGCTGATCTGCCGCTCCAGCTCGGTGATCGATTGCTCGATGCGGCGGGCAGTGGCGTCGGCCTTCTCGCTCATCGCATCCGTGAGCGCCACCTTGATGCCGCGGTAGGAGATCCAGGTCTCCATCGCGCCGTTGACCGCGAGCACGAACACGACCAAGCCGACCAGCGCGCTGACATATTTGGCGAACAGGCCCTCGCGCAGGAACCGGGTCTTGTCCTTCACGGCGCTCATCAAAGCCCTCGTGCACCCCCTTTGCCGGGTGCGCGCAAATCCTTCCCGCGGCAAAACGGTGTCACGGCCGCGTTCGGCCCCCGTTCTAGCACGGATTACGCAAGGATTGCCGGTCGTGGCGCGAGGAGGCGGTCGGGCGCCCTAGCGATTGAAGAGCTGTCGCAACACTTCGTTCATCGCCTGGCTGTCCTGCGTCTCGCCGCTGTCGCTCGGCGGCGCAGGTGGGGCGGACTGGGGCTGCGGCTCAGGCTGCTGCGGCTGGGCAGGCGGGATACTGCGGCTCGGGCGCTGCGGCTGGGTTCCGCCTTGGCCGATGCCGCCGCTCAGGCCCTGCTGGATCAGGTTGCCGATGGTCTCGCCAAGCTGGCCGCCGAGCAGCCCGCCACCTTGGCCGGACTGGCCCTGGCCGTTCGTGCTGCCGCCCTGGGTGTCGGTTCCGCTCTGGCTGCCGCCGAGAAGTCCACCGAGCGCGCCGTTCGGCCCGAACAGGCCCTTGCCCATCTCGCGCAGCTTGGCATAGGCGGCCTCGGGATTGTCGAGGATGCCCTGCATCTCCGGATAGATGCGCGGGCCATCCCACGGCCCCTCGATCATCACGGGGATACCAAGGCCGACCGGATCGGTAGTGCGGCCCTGGCCCTCGGTGGTCAGCACCAGCTTCGGCTCGACGCGGAAGCCGATCATCTTGGTGCCGAGATCGATGGTGCCGACGCCCGTCATCTTCACCAGCGGTCCGACCAGGTTGAGATCGGTGGTCACCGCCTGGCCCTTGTCGATCTTGAAGGAGGCCGAGAGCTGGCTCAGATCGGTCGCGAGTTGATCGTCCTCCTGCCAGCCGGAGAGGGGGCTCGTCGTCAGCGAGCGGATCATCTGCGCCACGTTGAGGCCGCGGATCGCGCCGTCTCGCAATACGACGAATGCCGTGCCGCTCATATTTCCCATGATCGCGCGCTGGCTGTTGCCGGAGGAGCGCACCGCGATCTTCGCCTGCATCCTGCCGTCGATCTTGTCGAAATCGGCAAGGCTGCGCAGCAACGGCAGCGCCCGCACATTGCTGAGATCGGCACTGAGCGCGTAGGTCGGATTGCTAGTGGAGACGTCGAGGGCGAGATCGCCATTGGCGTTGCCCTCATAGGCGCCGAGATTGGCGAGCCGCGCCTTCAGCACGCCGCTCATCAGCGTCGCCTCGATCGCCGCCGGCGCGAAGCGGCCATCGCCGATGTTGAGCTCGGCCGCGGAAATTTTCGCCTGCGCGTCGACATAGTTCAGTCCGATGAGGTCGAACGAGGCATTGCTCCAGGGCTGCGCCGCCGTGCCCGCGCGGCCGCGCTCCATCGCCAGCGAGAGCCGCTGGAAGTCGAGATCGAGCTTCACCAGCGGCTTATTGCTGGCGATATCGACCGAGGCCCAGCCGTTGAACGCGCCGTCGCCCAGCGTGCCGCTGACGCCGTTGAACATCACCAATGTGCCGTTGAGCCGCACCTCGGTTCGCGCCGACAGCGGCGCCTGCAACAGGCCCGGCGCTTCGAAGGCAATTTCCGTCGGGATGTTCTGACGCTCGATCGGCTGCGCCGGTGCGGTCGCCTTGATCTCGAATTTCAGCGGCTGGCCGCCGCCCCGCGCATTACCGCTGATGACGATCTTGCGGTCGCTGCCAACGGTCGCATCGGCGTTGACGGCCTCGATCCGGCTGTCGACGCGGTCGCGCACATTGGAGAACACGATTGTGCCGCCGGTGACGCTGACATGCTCGATGCCGAATTTGGTCTCGCCGGTGCCACCGGCGCTGCTCTTTGCAGGCGGATTGGGCTCGCGCACGCGCTGCAGCGGCATGGTCAGCACCGGCCGCACGATCAGAAGGTCGGTGACTTGCGGCTGACCCGACCACAGACTCGATAGCGTGACGTCAGCCTGGATGCTGCTCGCGGTCAGGCGGTCGTTGATCTCGCGGTCCTTCGGATCCTGCAGCGCGATATCGTTGAGCGTGATGTTGAGCGACGGCCACAGGCTGATCTTGGCGCCGCCGTTGATGGCGAGCCGATAGCCGGTCTCGCGCGCGACCCGGTCCTGGATCGCCGACGTCAGGAAGCTGGAGGGGATGCCGATCACGGCAAGCAGCGCGATGACGACGATCACGGCTCCGATCGCGGCGCCTGCGATTTTCAGTGCTCTCATCTCGACATTCCAGACCGCGCAAACGTCACGCAACTGGCCGCGCCACAGCGCAGCCGGCCCCACAAGTTTATCTCGGAAACAGATTTCCGCTCAAAGCGATCCAAAATAATCCGCCGCAGCTGCAAACTTATGTGACTTATGGCACACTTCAATGGGGGTGAATTTTGTTAATCCGGGCTGCAGTCGAGCCGCGCGGGAAGTTTTTGTGGAAGGCATTACAATGAGCAAACAGGCCGAATTTGCGGTCATTTTGAAGATGAACCCGATGTTCGCCGATTTGGGGGCGGACGAATTGCAGCGGCTTGCGGGTCTTTGTCACACCCAGCACCTCCAAGCCGGCGAGGTGTTGTTCCAGAAGGGCGATGCCGGTGACGCCCTGTTCGGGGTCCGGCGCGGTCAGGTCCGCATCGAGACCGGCGCTTCCGACGGCATGCGGCTGACGCTCAACTTCATGGGTCCCGGCGAGCTGTTCGGCGAGGTCGCCGTCCTCGACGGCCAGGACCGCACCGCGGATGCGACCGCCGGCGAAGCAAGCGAATTGTTCGTGCTGCGGCGCGAGGATTTCCTCTCCTTCCTCGAGCGCGAACCGAAGGTCGCCGTCAAGCTGATCGAGCTGCTCTGCCAGCGCATCCGCTGGATGAGCGAGCGGATGGAGGAATCGGTGCTGCAGCCCTTGCCGGTCCGTCTCGCCAAGCGGCTCTGTGCGCTGGCCTCGGACTACGGTTCCGAAGTTCACATCTCGCAGGAACAGCTCGGCGTCTTCGTCGGCGCCGCACGCGAAAGCGTCAACCGGCAACTCCAGCTCTGGCGCAAGGATGGCATTTTGGACCTGCAGCGCGGGCGGATCCTGCTGCACGACATGCCCAAGCTGAACGCAGTGGCGAGGAACGAGTAGGACGACCGCGCCGTCTACTCCGCCGCGGGCGAGACCATCGTGGGTGGCTGCTTGGCCGGCGGCTCGCCGTGGTGGTCGGAGGGCGGTTCTTCGTCGGCGTGCGAGACGATCAGCCGCTTGCCGAAGTGCCAGATCACGTTGCCGATGTCGTCCATCACCATGAACATCGCCGGCACGAACACCAGCGACAGCACCGTCGAGAACAAGAGGCCGCCGATCACGGCGAGCGCCATCGGCGAACGGAACTCGCCGCCGGCACCGACCGCAAGCGCGCTCGGCATCATGCCGGCCACCATCGCAACGGTCGTCATTACGATCGGGCGCGCGCGCTTCATGCCGGCGTCGATCATCGCTTCCTCGCGCCGACTGCCGGCACGGATCGCTTCGATGGCGAATTCCACCAGCATGATCGCGTTCTTGGTGACGATGCCCATCAGCATCAGGATGCCGATCCAGACCGGCGTGGTCAGCTGCTTGCCGGTGAGCAGCAATGCGGCGATCGCGCCGCCGATCGAAAGCGGCAGTGAGAACAGGATGGTGATCGGCTGCAGGAAGGTGCCGAACAGCAGCACCAGCACCGCATAGACCATCATCAGGCCGGCGGTGATTGCGGTCGCGAAGCCATCCGAAAGCTCGTTGAGGCTTTCGGCGTCACCCGATGGGCTCACCCTGACGCCCTTCGGCAGGCTCTTCATCACCGGCAGCTCATAGATCTGCTTGGTGGCATCGCCGAGCGCGGCGTTGCCGACGAGGTCGGCCGCGACCGTGGCCTGCCGCTCGCGGTCGTAGCGGTTGATGCTCGTCGGGCCCTGGTCGAGTTGGATATCGGCGACAACCGACAGCGGCACGCCGCCGCGTTCGCCGCGCTGGCCGAGCGGCACCCGCAATTGCTGCAGCATCTGCAGATCGCTGCGCGCGCTATCCTCGAGCTGAACGCGGATTGGCACCTGGCGGTCGCCGGCATCGAATTTCGCCAGCGCCGGGCCAACATCGCCGATGGTTGCCACACGGATCGTCTGCGACAGGCTCTCGGTGGAGACGCCGAGCCGCGCCGCCAGTTCGGAGCGTGGCCGGATGCGCAGCTCGGGACGATCGAGCGCGGTTTCCGAGATCACATTGGCAATGATCGGGATCCGCTTCATCTGTGTCGCAAGCTCGCTTGCGACATTGTTGACGATATTGCTGTCGACGCCGGTCACGACCAGCGAGATCGCCCGAAGGCCATTCTCGTCGAGGAACCAGTAGCGGATGTCAGGGACGTTCTCGAGCTCGTTGCTGATCGAGAGCTCGAGTTCGCGCTGGGTGATCTTGCGCTGGTTCTTCGGCGTGTAGTTGATGATGAGCGCGGCGCGCCGCACTTCCTGCGTGCCCGGCGGAACCCGGCCGCCGTCGACGAATATGCTTTTCACCTCTGGCCGTTTGCGCAGGCGTGCGACGATCTCTTCCGTCACCTTCTCGGTTTGCGCAAGCTGCGAGCCCGGCGGCAGCTCCATCGCCAGCAGCGAGCGCGCGGTGTCCTGCGCGGGCAGGAACCCCTGCGGCAACAGCCTGATGCTCCAGATCGATGCCGCGAAGACGGCAAAGCCGATCACCACCGTGATGTAATGATGCTTCACCGACCAGGTGACCAGGCTGTGATAGCTTCGCAGCACGCGACCCGGCGGCGGCTCCTCGTGCGCCTGATGTTTGAGGAAATAGGCAGCCAGCATCGGCGTGACGAAGCGTGCAGCAAGCAGCGAGAAGAACACCTGCACCGACACCGTGATGCCGAACTGCTTGAAGAACTGGCCGGCGATACCAGACATGAAGCTCGCCGGCGCGAAGATCGCGATGATGGTGAGCGAGATCGCGATCACCGCGAGTCCGATTTCGTCGGCGGCTTCCAGCGCGGCGCGGTAGGGCGATTTGCCCATGCGCATATGGCGTACGATGTTCTCGATCTCGACGATGGCGTCATCGACAAGGATACCGGTCGAGAGCGTGATGGCAAGGAAGCTGACGAGGTTGAGCGAAAAGCCCAGGATGTCCATCGCCCAGAACGCCGGGAAGATCGACAGCGGCAACGAGACCGCGGCGATGATGGTGGCGCGGAGGTCGCGCAGGAACAACAGCACGATGATGACGGCGAGGATCGCACCTTCGAACAGGGTCGAGATCGCCGCTTCATAATTGCCCTTGGTGAATTCGACCGAAGTGTCGATCAGCTTGAGATCGACATCGGGGTAGGCTGCCTTCAGCGCATCGATCCGTTTCTGAACCGCGGCGGCGACCACCACGTCGCTCGCGCCCTTGGAGCGCTTGATGCCGAGCGCGACCACCGGCTCGCCGTTGAAGCGGGCGAAGGTGCGGCGGTCGGCGATGGTGTCGGTCACCGTGCCGAGATCGTCGAGCCGCACCTCGCCGCCGCCGAACAGCGGGATCATGGTGCCGGCAAGCTCGTTCAGCGTCTTGGCGCCGGCGAGCGTGCGGATAGCCTGGTCATTCTTGCCGATCTCGGCGCGGCCGCCGGCGAGGTCGACATTGGTGCCGCGCAGGATCTGGCTGACGTTGACGGCGGTCAGCCCCGCCGCCTGCAGCCGATCGGGATCGAGCGAGACGAGGATCTCGCGCTCGACACCGCCGATGCGCTCGACCTGGGCGACGCCGCGCACACCCTGCAGCGCGCGCTTGACCACGTCGTCGACGAAATAGGAAAGCTGCTCCGGCGTCTTGCCCGGCGAGATCGCGGCATAGGTGACGATCGGCAGGCCGATGACGTCGACGCGCTGGATCAGCGGTTCCGTGACGTTTTGCGGCAGGTTGGCGCGAACACGGGTGACGGCGTCCTTGACGTCGTTCAGCGCGCGATCGGTGTTGGTCTCCAGCGCGAACTGGATGGTGGTCACGGAGAGGCCGTCGGTGATCGAAGAGGAGATGTGGCGGACGCCCTCGACGCCAGAGACGCCGTCTTCGATAGTCTTGGTGACCTGTGCCTCGAGTTCCGATGGTGCTGCGCCGAACTGCGATACCGCGACCGAGATCACGGGGATATCGGCGCTCGGCAGCCGCGTCACAGCAAGCTTGGCGAAGGAGACCCAGCCCAGCACCAAAAGGATGATCGAGAAGACGATCGACGGCAGCGGGTTCCGGATCGACCAAGCCGAGATGTTCAAAGCCATTAGCGTGTCCGCGTGCGCTCGAGTTCGTCGGCGAACATGATCTTGATCTGGTCGCCGTCATGCAGCGAGGTGCCAGCGTCGGCGACGACGATTTCGCCGACGTCGAGGCCCTCAAGGATTTCCGTTGACGTGTCCGAGGTCAATCCGACCCGCACTTTCCGCGTCTCGATCGTGTTGCCCTTGACCACCTGCAAGGTGAGGCGGTCGATTGCGGTGCGCGGAACGGCGACGCCGCAAGAGCGCTTGGCGTCGATATTGGCGCGGGCGAACATGCCGACCTTCAGCGAGGGATTGTTGGTGAGGGATATCCTGACACGGCCGAGCTGGGTGTTGCGGTCGATCTGCGGCGAGATCTGGCGCACCTTGCCGACCATGTCGGGCGCATCGTCGCGGCTGATCCGCACGGTTGCGCCCGGATTGAGCTTCAGCAGGTGAATGCTCGGCACCTCGGCTTCCAGCTCGATCTCGTTGTTGATCGCGATCCGGAACATCGGTCCGGCCTGCGGCGAGGCGGGGGCGCCGACGGCGGTCCGCACCTCGGTGATCAGGCCCGCGGCCGGCGCGCGCAGGGAAAGCGATGGCCCGCGTCCGCCGGCCTGGGCTGCTTGCTGCGCTTGTTGCGGCGGCGGGGTCAGGCGCGCAAGTTCCTGGTTCTCGGTCACGGTGTCGCCCTCACGGACCAAGACATCGGTGACCTTGGAGCCTTCGTGGTCGACGCCGACCTGCGCTTCGCGACGCGGCACGATATAGCCGGTGACGCGCACCATGTCGGAGAAGCAGGCGTTGGTGGACTTGGTGACGGCGACGAGCGCCTGGCCCGGCGTTTCCTTCTCTTCCGGATGCGAGCGATGCTCGAACCAGTAGTAGCCGGCGCCGAGTGCGACGACGAAAACTGTTCCGAGCACGGGCTTTAGGTATTCGGAGAATTTCATCGCCGGATCGATCCAGACCTGAAGTTTAGCTGAAGCGGAACGCTTCGAATTGTTTGAAGTCTATTGCTAAAACAAATGCGTCCCGCAGGGGTGCGAGACGCATCTTACTCTCAAAATATCACGTGGCGCTACGCCGTTTACCCCGACGGAGCTACTTGGACGCAGTTGCCTTGTTTTCCATGTTCACGACCTGCACACGGCGGTTCACTTCCGCCAGCGGCTGGCCCGGATCCTTCAGCTTGCTCTTGCCGTAGCCGACGGTGACGAGGTCGGAACCATTGATGCCATATTTGTCGACGAGATAGCGCTTGATAGCCTCGGCGCGGCGCTCGGACAGGTCCTGGTTGAAAGCCTCGCCGCCGGCGGCGTCGGTGTGACCGGCTACGACGAAGGTCGAACCCTTCAAGTCCGCATTGGTCAGCGCGCGGCCCAGGGCCTGCACGGAGGGTAGCGACTTGGCGTTGATCTGGGCCGAGTTGTAATCGAAGTTGATTTCCAGATCGATCTTGGGCTTGTCCTGGACGATGGTCGCGATCTCCTCGCGCTCGGCCGACGACAGCGAGCGGGTGGCGCGGCCGCGGATGGTCTGCACGAACTTGTCTTCGGCGGCGTTGGCGGCCGGTTCGACCTTCGGTCCGATCGACAGGCCGCGGGTCAACGGCTTCTTCTCGGGCGCCAGCGCCCTGAGGATCTGCTCTTCGGTGACGTTGTCGCCGGCCTGGGCGGCCACCATGCCTAGGGCAAGCGTGGCGCCGATCGTTGCAACCGAAAGCATCGCAGCAAGATTTTTCTTCGCAATGATGTCGAACATTGTCAGCCCCTGTTGCGCTGTTCGCGTGGTTTCAAATCGATCTGCCAAATCGCTGCCGGTTGCTTGATCCCGGCTTATCTCAAATTTTTAGTCTAGCACGTCCGCCCGAGGTTCGAGGCCGGACGGAACTGCCCACCCAAATCATAGTCACTGCACGCCATAATCGGCGAATTCCTTGACGATGTTCGGGTCCATCGCCTTGGCGTTGGTAATATCCAGATCCCCTTCCGCGATCGAGCCGTTACGCTTCTTGGCAAGACCGCGCCCATACAGGGAGGACGTCAATCTGGGGTTGAGCTTCAGCGCCGCATCGAAATCGGCAATGGCGTTCTTGGCCTGCCCGCTCTTCAGATTCAGGAGGCCGCGGCTGTCGAGGGCGTCGACGAAATTCGGGCGCAGCCGCAGCGCCTCGTTGCAATCCTTCAGCGCGGCCTGCAGGTCGCCGACGACAGTGCGGGCCCAGCAGCGGTTGTTGTAGGCCTCGACATCCTTGGGGTTCAGTCGAAGCGAGTTGTTGAAGTCCTTGATGGCGAGCTCGTAGGCGCCCTTGCTGGCATAGACCTGGCCGCGGCGGTAAAGCGCTGCTGCGTCATCCGGATTGTCGTTGAGGCGGGCCGTCAGGGTCTTGATCGTCGGATCATCGGCCAACGCGTCGGCCGGCTTCGGGGTCGGCGTCGGCGATACGGCGATATCCGCCGGTCGCGGCATTGGCGGCGACGGTAATGGCAGCTGCGGCTCGGATGGCGGCGGCGCGGTGGCGGTTTGCGCCGGAGGCGCAGGCGGCGACGGTGGGGCAGGTGGCGCCGGCGGGGCAACCGCCGTCTGAGCCGGCGGTGGCGGCGGAGGCTCAGGCGGCGGTGGGCTCTGCGGCCGAGCCGCTGAACCCGGAATGAAAGAGAAATCCTCCGCGAGCGAAGACGATATCCACGGCACCTGCTCGCTGCGCGAGGCACGGGTGACACCGACGCGGGTGCGGTTCAGCGTCTCCTCCGCCATGAGGTCGGGGGTGCGGATCTCCTTGAGCAATTCCCGCACGAACAGGCTGTGGTCGCTGCCATTGTCCGAGATCACGGACGACAGCGCCGCCGAATACATCACCAGCGTTCCGTTCGGCGCGATCACGGGCGCAAGGCCGGCTGAAAAGCTTCGGAAGCGGCGCTCGAACGGGTTGCGCCTGGAAGCATCGATCAGGGCGATCTTGACGCCGGCGCCGCGGCTGTTGATCTCGCCGAGGACCGTCTCGAGGCTGAAACCGTCGCGGCGGACGTCGGCCTCGCTCCAGATCTGGGCGTCGATCGGGATCATGTAGCTCTGGCGGCTGGACTGGATCCCGTAACCCGAGAAGAACAACAGGACGACCGAGCCCGGCTTGATCTTGGTGTAGAGTCGATCGAAGGCGCGCCGCATTTGTTCGCCGGTTAGATTTTCCCCGACGTCAACGTTGAAACCGTCGCGCTTGAGCTCGTCGGCGACGTCGCGCGCGTCATTGATCGGCTCCTTCAGCGGCGCATCCGCATCCGGATATTTGGCGTTGCCGATCACCAGAGCGAAACGGTCGCCCGCAGCGAAGGAGGGGGCGGTCGAAGCGATGGCGAAAATCAATGTGAGGAGTAAAGCAAAGCGGATGTTCATAATCGCGGCAGCCCAGCAAAAAAGACGCCGATCCCGGTCTGCGCCGCGGCGACCTTACTCTACGCAACCGGCATTATCAAACCGCGCCCATAGGCCGTCAACCACTTGCGCCGTCACCGTTAATTGCGACAATTAAGCGCGACGCGGCGGCTTCCTGCAGGGCAATAAGGCGCCTCTGTTCCGGCGGCAGCGCAGGTTCCGTCGACGCCGCGCGGACGACAATGTGAGGCCTTCTCACTGTGTCACACTCATTGGTTCGCGCGATCCTGTCATGCAGCCGCAGCGAGCCCGCAAGATTTGACCTTTGCGGATGACAATGGCTTGCTTGCCGCGCAAGAGGCCACCTAACGAGAAAAGCGAAACCAATGGGAAACGCCTACGAGATCTATGCCCTGCGCTATGCGACGATGTCGCCGCGCACCCCGAACATGAACTTTCTTGCGCCCGATCCGCATGAGACCGCGGCGCAGGACCTCGACTATTTCGTCTGGCTGATTCGGGGAGCTGGCCGCGACATCCTGGTCGACACCGGCTTCAACGCCGAGGAGGCCACGCTGCGCGCCCGTAAGCTGACGCTCAACCCGGTCGATGCGCTCGATCGCTTTGGCGTTTCGGCGGCATCGATCCGGGACGTGATCGTCACCCATCTGCATTACGACCACGCCGGCAATCTCGACCGCTTCCCCAACGCGCGCTTCCATCTGCAGGAACGCGAGATGAGCTACGCGACCGGACGATGCATGTGCAATGGCATGCTGCGGCATCCGTTTTCGGTCGAGCATGTGACGCTGATGGTCCGCCACGTCTATGGCGAGCGCGTCACGTTCCACTCCGGAGATGGCGAGGTCGCGCCTGGAATCACCGTGCACCGCGTCGGCGGCCATTCCGACGGCCTGCAGGTGGTGCGGGTCGAGACCGCGCGCGGTCCGGTGGTGCTGGCATCGGATGCGGCGCATTACTACGCCAATCTGCAGAAGCGCAGTCCGTTTCCGATCGTCTACAACATCGGCGACATGGCGATCGGCTGGGAAACCGTCGAGCGGCTCGCCGGGCATCCCGATCGTTTCATCCCCGGGCATGATCCGATCGTTGCCGAGATCTATCCGCGAGCGAGCGACAAGGTCGACGCGTATGCCCTGCATCTGGCGCCGTCGCGCTCGTTTGCGAAGTAGGTTCAGTAGCGGTGCTGACTTGCGAAGCATATCGATCCGCAGCAGCTAGTTCAGCCGTCATTGCGAGCGAAGCGAAGCAATCTATCGCTCCACGCGCGTGGAGGCATGGATTGCTTCGTCGCTTCGCTCCTCGCAATGACGGTGAGAGAAATCGCTAGTACGCTTGCTTGGCGTCCGCCTCGTCGCTGGTTTGCACCAGCTCGAGGCTGTGTTCGATCTTGCCGAGTAGTTTTCCGAGCTGCCGCTGCTCCTGCGGAGACAGGCATGAAAAAATCTCCTGCTCCCTGCGGAGCAGGCGCGGGATCAGTTCCTCGTACAGCACCTTGCCTTTGCGGGTGAGTTGCAGGCGGAATTCGCGGCGATCGTCGGCATTCTCGACGCGTTCGATGATCTGCTGCTCCATCAGTGCGGTGACGGCCCGGCTGATGGTGGACTTATGCGTCCGCGTGCAATCAGCGATATATTGTGCGCTGCAAGCATCGCGGCGGAAGCCGAGCGTTGCCAGCACGCGCCACGAGGGGATGTCGAGCCCGTAGCGCGCCTGATACTCGGCGGAAAGCGCCGAGCTCACCTCTGCCGCCAATCGGTTCAGGCGGAACGGCATGAAGTGGAAGAGGTCGAGCCTTTTCTTGGCCGCCGCGTCCTCCTGCGGCGCGACCGAGTCCGGTTCGGATCGCGTCGCCGCCATGTCGCCGCTCGAAACCGATTTCGTCAAAATGCCTCCGGTGGGGAGTTGACGGCGGTGCCGTCAGGGGGTTTAAGATCGTTGCACGTGAGACTAATTTAACAGGACCACGAGGAAGCGGCAAGGGTTAGAGCAAAGGCTAGAGCAGATGGCGCAGGCCGAGACCCAGTTCGGCTACCGGAGGCATCCCGACCAGGACCGGGTCGCAGCCGACATGGCTGAATATCCGGTCGTGGTGGTCGGCGCCGGCCCCGTGGGATTGTCGCTCGCGATCGATCTTGCCCAGCGCGGACAACCGGTGGTGCTGCTCGACGACGCCGACCGGATCGGCGAAGGCTCGCGCGCGATCTGCTTCTCGAAGCGCTCGCTGGAATTCTGGGACCGCCTCGGCGTCGGCGACCGCATGGTCGAGAAGGGCGTGGTGTGGAGCGTCGGCAGGATTTTCCACGGCGACTCCCAGCTCTATCAGTTCAACCTGTTGCCGGAGGATGGTCACAAGCGACCGGCCTTCATCAACCTGCAGCAATTCTATGCCGAGGCCTATCTGGTCGATCGCGTGCGCGAGTTGCCTGCGATCGACCTGCGCTGGCGCAACAAGGTGGTTGCGCTGGAGAGCCGCAACGATGGCGTGGCGCTGACGATCGAGACGCCGGAGGGCTCATACAGTATTCGCGCGGCCTTCGTGATCGCCTGCGATGGTGCGCGCTCGTCGCTGCGCAGGCTGGTCGGCGCGGAATTCTCCGGTCAGGTGTTCGAGGACCAGTTCCTGATCGCCGACGTCAGGATGACCGCGGCGTTCCCGACCGAGCGTTGGTTCTGGTTCGATCCGCCGTTCCATGCCGGGCGCTCGGCACTCCTGCACAAGCAGCCGGACGATGTCTGGCGGATCGATCTGCAGCTCCATCCGGATGCGGACCCGGTGCACGAAAAGAAGCCGGAGAATGTGAGGCCGCGGATCGCGCGCATGCTCGGCCACGACAAGTTCGAGTTCGAGTGGATCTCGCTCTACAAATTCCAGTGCCGGCGGATGGACAGGTTCATCCACGGCCGCGTGATCTTTGCCGGCGACGCCGCACATCAGGTCTCGCCCTTTGGCGCGCGCGGCGCCAATTCCGGGCTGGAGGATGCCGAGAACCTGTCGTGGAAACTCGACCGCGTGCTGCGCGGGCTTTCGCCGGAGTCGCTACTCGAGAGCTATCACATCGAGCGCAGCGCCGCGGCGGACGAGAACATCCGCGAATCCACCCGCTCCACCGATTTCATGGCGCCTGCCTCGCGGCAGGAGGCGCGGCTGCGCCAGGCGGTGCTGGCGCTGGCGAAGGAAACCGAGTTCGGCAAGCGGATGGTCAATGGCGGACGGTTGTCGGTGCCTTCAGTCTACGACACGCCGCTGTCGACGACGGATGGTGACGCATGGCGCGGCGGGCCGCGTCCCGGTGCCTCGATGCCGGACGCGCCGATTGCCGGGCGCAACGGCAATCCGCAGTTCCTGACCGACGCGTTCATCGGCGCAGGAATGCGGTTCACGCTGCTGGAGTTTGGTAACGGCGCCGCGGTGGATGTGCCCGATGGCGTGAATACGATCCGCATCGGTGGTGACGATGGTCTCGCCGATGCTGCCGGTCTCGTCGGCAAGCGTTACGATGCCGAACCCGGCACAGCCTATCTGCTGCGGCCCGACGGCTATGTCGCCGCACGCTTCCGTCGCCCGACACGGCCGCTCCTGGAGGCGGCGCTGGCGCGGGCGACAGGATTCAATTGAGGTTTGTCATGACGCTGTCGACCAGCTCGAACTTTGCCAAGCCGGACGACGCCTTCCGTGCCATCGTCGAGGCGCATCGCGGCCTGACGGATGCGCAGAGCGCCGATCTCGACGCGGCGCTGGTGCTCGTGCTCGCCAACCATATCGGCGACCTCGACGTGCTGCGCGAGGCGATCGCGCTCGCCAAGCGGCGGATGCTGGAGGCGAGCCAGCAGCAACAACAGCAACAACAATAGCGAGGATACAAGATGGCCAAAGGCTTTGCGTCCACCACGGATCTTTCGGAAAAGAAGATCACCTTCTCCGAGATCGGCACTGATCTCTATGCCTTCACCGCCGAGGGCGATCCAAACACCGACGTGATCGTCGGCGAGGACGGCTGTCTCGTGTTCGACGCGCAGGCGACGCCGGCGATGGCGAACAAGGTGATCGAGCGCGTACGCGCCGTGACCGACAAGCCGATCAAATACGTCGTGCTGTCGCATTACCATGCCGTGCGCGTGCTTGGGGCCTCCGCCTACAAGGCGCAAGGCATCGTCGCCTCGCAGGAGACCTATCGCCTGATCGAGGAACGCGGCCAGCAGGACTGGGATTCGGAGTACGGCCGCTTCCCGCGCCTGTTCCAGGACGCGCAGAGCATTCCCGGCCTGACTTGGCCGACGCTGACCTTCGAGGGCGAGATGTCGATCTATCTCGGCAAACGCGAGGTGCGGCTGATGCAGCTTGGCGCCGGCCACACCTCCGGCGACATCGTCGCCTGGGTGCCCGATGCCGAGGTGATGTTCTCCGGTGATCTCATCGAATATCACTCGGCCTGCTATTGTGGCGATGCGCATCTCCGCGAATGGCCGATGACGCTGAACGAGATCCGCGCCTTCAATCCGAAAGCAATCGCGCCCGGACGCGGCGACGCGCTGAAAGGCCTTGCCACCGGGCGCGAGGCGATCGCGATGACGCGCGATTTCGTCAACACGCTCTACGGCGCAGCCGAGGCGTCGGTGGCAAAAGGGCGCACGCTGAAGGAGACGATGGCGGCGACGCGCGAGGTGATGGATCCGAAATTCTCGACCTTCGCGATCTACGAACACTGCCTGCCGTTCAACGTCTCGCGCGCCTATGACGAGGCGTCCGGGATCGACGATCCCGTGATCTGGACCGACAAGCGCGACCGCGAAATGTGGGCCGCCCTGCAAGGAGGAGGATGACCATGAACATCAACACCTCGCCTGATGTGATCGGAAAGGGCTCCGCGCAGATCACGCCCGGCTACATGTCCGGATTCGGCAATAGCTTCGAGACCGAAGCCCTGCCCGGTGCGCTGCCGGTCGGCCGCAACTCGCCGCAGCGCTGCGCCTATGGGCTCTATGCCGAACAGCTTTCCGGCTCGCCCTTCACCGCGCCGCGCGGCGCCAATGAGCGCTCCTGGCTCTATCGCATCCGCCCATCGGTGAAGCATTCCGGCCACTTCACCAAGGCCGATGGCGGGCTGTGGCGCACCGCGCCGTGCCTCGAATACGAAATGCCGATCGCGCAACTGCGCTGGAATCCGGCGCCGATCCCGACGCAGGAGCAGACTTTCCTGCAGGGCGTGCAGACCATGACCACGGCCGGCGACGCAAACACGCAGGCCGGCATGGCCGCGCATGTCTACCTGATCACCAAATCGATGGTGGACCAGCATTTCTACAATGCCGATGGCGAGATGATGTTCGTGCTGCAGCAGGGCAATCTGCGCCTCGTCACCGAGTTCGGCCGCATCGATGCCGAGCCCGGCGAAATCGTGGTGATCCCGCGCGGTGTGAAATTCCGCGTCGAGATTCCGAATGGTCCCGCGCGCGGCTATCTCTGCGAGAATTACGGCGGTGCCTTCACGCTGCCGGAGCGCGGTCCGATCGGCGCCAACTGCCTGGCCAATTCGCGCGACTTCCTGACGCCTGTTGCCAGCTACGAGGACAAGGACACGCCGACCGAGCTCTACGTGAAATGGGGCGGCTCGCTCTGGAAGACGACATTGCCGCATTCGCCGATCGACGTCGTCGCCTGGCACGGCAACTACGCGCCTTACAAATATGATCTGCGCACCTTCTCGCCGGTCGGTGCGATCGCGTTCGATCATCCCGACCCCTCGATCTTCACGGTCCTGACATCGCCGTCGGAGACCGCGGGCACCGCGAATATCGATTTCGTGATCTTCCCGGAGCGCTGGATGGTAGCGGAGAACACGTTCCGCCCGCCCTGGTACCACATGAACATCATGTCGGAGTTCATGGGCCTGATCTACGGCGTCTATGACGCCAAGCCGCAGGGCTTCGTCCCCGGCGGCATCTCGCTCCACAACTGCATGCTGCCGCATGGCCCCGACCGCGAGGCGTTCGATCACGCCAGCAACAGCGAGTTGAAGCCGGTGAAGCTCACGGGCACCATGGCCTTCATGTTCGAGACCCGCTTCCCGCAGCGCGTCACCGAGTTCGCGGCGAAGTCGGCGACGCTGCAGGACGACTACGCCGATTGCTGGAAGGGACTGGAGAAGCGGTTCGATCCGGGCAGGCCTTGACTCCTGTCATTCCGGGGCGCGTGAAGCGCGAATCCGGAATCCATCTCTCCCGGTATTCTCGGCCAAATGGATTCCGGGCCTGCGCCTTGCGGCGCATCCCGGAATGACGAAGGATAGAGCGTCGAAACATTCGGCAGGAAAGCATGCCTCACCCCAACGACCCCAAGCTCCGCTCCTTCATCGACGTCGATCCCGCGTCGGATTTCCCGATCCAGAATCTCCCTTACGGCGTTTTCTCGGCCAAGGACGGTCTTGCTCCGCGCATCGGCGTGGCGATCGGCGACCACGTGCTCGATCTGTGGCAACTGGCGCAGGACTGCCGCATCGATGTGGTCGAACCCGCGGTGTTCGCCGCGTCCTCGCTCAATCCGTTCATGGCGCTCGGTCCAAAGGTCTGGTCGCGCACCCGCGCACGGATCAGTGAATTGCTGCGCCATGACCATCCCGAGCTGCGCGACAATGAGCGCCTGCGCCAGCGCGCGCTGGTGCCGACGGCCGACGTGAAGCTGTATCTGCCGATCACGGTCGCCGGCTACACCGACTTCTATTCGTCCAAGGAGCACGCCACCAATGTCGGCGTCATGTTCCGCGGCAAGGACAACGCTTTGCAGCCGAACTGGCTGCACATGCCGATCGGCTATAACGGCCGCGCTTCGACCGTCGTCGTGAGCGGCACGAAAGTGCGCCGGCCGCGCGGTCAGTTAAAACCGCCGAGCGTGGAGGTGCCGAGCTTCGGCCCGTGCAAGCGCCTCGATTTCGAGCTCGAGATGGGCGTTGTGGTCGGCCAGCCGTCGGCGATGGGCGAGATGCTGAACGAGCAACAGGCCGAGGAGATGATCTTCGGCTTCGTGATTCTCAACGACTGGAGCGCGCGCGACATCCAGCAATGGGAGTATGTCCCGCTCGGTCCATTCCAGGCCAAGGCCTTTGCGACCTCGATCAGCCCATGGGTTGTCACGCGCGAGGCGCTGGAGCCGTTCCGCTTGCAAGGACCGACGCAGGAGCCCGCGCCGCTGCCCTATCTGCGCCAGACGCAGCCGAACAATTATGATCTGACGCTCGACGTCGCCCTGCGCACAGCTGGAATGAACGAAGCGGCACGGATCTGCCGCACCAATTTCAAATACATGTATTGGTCCTCGGTGCAGCAATTGGTGCACCACGCTTCCTCTGGCTGCGCCATGAATGTCGGCGATCTCTTGGGGAGTGGGACGATCTCTGGCCCCGAGAAGGACCAGCGCGGCAGCCTGCTCGAGATCAGCTGGAACGGCACCGAGCCACTCGAACTCGCCGGCGGCATCAAGCGCTCCTTCCTCGAAGACGGCGACTCGCTCGTCATGCGCGGCTGGTGCCAGGGCGACGGCTATCGCGTTGGCTTCGGCGAGGTCGAAGGCACGATCCTAGCGGCGGCGTAGCTATCCGTCATTGCGAGGAGCGAAGCGACGAAGCAATCCACCTCTCCCCGCGCGGAGAAATGGATTGCGTCGCTTCGCTCGCAATGACGCAGGGGAGAATTCAGCGCTCCTCCGGCGGAACATCCCGCAGCCTCGACGAATGTGCCGCGACATCCTCGAGACTGTACTTCAAATGCACCCGCTTCTCCGAAGGCGTTTGCTTGACCACGCACACGCCGGCGCGCCATTCCTGCGAAGGCCTGATCGGCCGCGGCGCGAAGCCGCCGCCGCAGTTCGGGCAGACGTTGAACAGCTTGTGCTCCACGCAATCGGCGCAGAAGGTGCATTCATATGAGCAGATCATCGCCTCCGTCGCGTGCGGCGGCAGATCCTTGTCGCAATATTCGCAGTTGGGTCGCAGTTGCAGCGCCATGGTCGTTTCTCAGGGTGAAGCGGGACGGATGATCGCAAACTAGACCCTCAATTCGAATGACGGAATTCCCTCGATTTGCGCCATGCTACTTGCCCAGCGCCTTCAGAGGCAATTTCGCGCTCTCCTTCAGCCTGTCCAGCACGATCGAGGAGCGCACATGGGCGACGCTCTGGTGCGGCATCAGGACATTGTTGACGATGTCGGACAGGCTCTTGAGGTCGCGCAGTACCGCCTTCAGCAGATAGTCGGCGTCTCCGGTGAGCGAATAGGCCTCCTGGATCGCATCGACGCGACTCACCAGCTCACGGAATTTCTTCGCGTTGTCGGGCGAGTGCGTCGCCAGCGTGATCTGGATGAAGGCGATCAGCTCGAAGCCGAGCGCCTCGCCGGCGAGGTCGGCGTGATAGCCCGAGATCACCTTCTCTTCCTCCAGCCGCATCCGCCGACGCGAGCATTGCGAGGCCGACAGACCAATGAGATCGGCGAGCTGCTGGTTGGTCAGCCGGCCGTCGTCCTGCAATGCGGCCAGGATCTTGAGATCAAACGTGTCTAACTGAATCATGCGTGATCCGCCGCTTCGATGCACAGATTGTGCGTGATGCTAGCCCATCGCGCGCCATTTTGCATGCACCTTGCGGCCGGACCGGTGGAGATTCGCTCAAGCCCGAGCCTAGGGAGAATCGCCAATGGGTCCGTTTCCGCACGATGCGCCGCCGGCAGAAATCACGGCCGACAATCCGATGGGCACGGATGGTTTCGAGTTCGTAGAATATGCCCATCCGCATCCGGAAGAGCTGCACCGCCTGTTCAAGCTGATGGGTTATGTGCCGGTCGCCCGCCACAAGACCAAGCAGATCACGGTCTATCGCCAGGGCGACATCAACTATCTCCTCAATGAGGAGCCTGATACCCACGGCCATGACTTCGTCGCCGCGCACGGACCGTGCGCACCGTCGATGGCGTTTCGCGTGGTGGATGCCAAGCGCGCCTATGAGCGCGCGCTGTCACTCGGCGCCGAGCCGGCCGACAATGCCGCGCAGAAGACGCTCGATGTTCCCGCGATCAAGGGCATCGGCGGCAGCCTGCTCTATCTGGTCGATCGCTACGGCGCGAAGGGCTCGGCCTATGATCTCGAGTTCGAATGGCTGGGCGAGAAGAACCCGCGGCCCGAGGGCGCGGGGCTCTATTACATCGATCACCTCACCCACAACGTCCATCGCGGCCGCATGGATGTCTGGACCGGCTTCTACGCAAAGCTGTTCAACTTCCGCCAGATCCGCTTCTTCGACATCGAGGGCCGTGCCTCGGGCCTGTTCTCGCGCGCCCTGACCAGCCCGGATGGCAAGATCCGGATTCCGATCAATGAGGACGCCGGCGATTCCGGGCAGATCGAGGAATATCTCAACGTCTATCGCGGCGAGGGCATCCAGCACATCGCCTGCGGCGCGCGCGATATCCATCGCACCATCGAAACGCTCCGCAAGGCAGGGCCGCCGTTCATGCCGTCGCCGCCCGACACCTACTTCGAGAAGATCGACAAGCGCCTGCCCGGGCACGGCGAAGACGTCGCACGGCTGCAGAAGAATGGCATCCTGATCGACGGCGAGGGCGTGGTTGATGGTGGCCAGACCAAGGTGCTGCTGCAGCTCTTCTCGGCCAATGCGGTCGGACCGATCTTCTTCGAATTCATCCAGCGCAAAGGCGACGACGGATTCGGCGAGGGCAACTTCAAGGCCCTGTTCGAATCGATCGAGGAAGACCAGATCCGCCGCGGCGTGCTGAAGGTTGACCACGCGGCGTAAGGCTGTCGTAGGGTGGGCAAAGCGCAGCGTGCCCACCTCTTCTTGCGCCGCTCTTGATGGTGGGCACGCTACGCTTTGCCCACCCTACGCCGTCTACTAACGACAGCTATCGCTTCCACGCGCTCAGGACGTCGCCAAGCTCTGCATTCACGGGCTCCCTGATCGCTGACGGTGTCCGCGAGAAACGCGGCGCGGGCGCCGGCTGTGTCACGCCATGGCGTTCGACGAACACGTTGCGCGCGGCCATGTGCGGATGATTGGGCGCTTCCGCCATGGTCAGGATCGGCGCGAAGCAGATGTCGGTGCCTTCCATGATCTTGCACCACTCTTCGCGCGTCTTACTCTTGAATATCTCGGTGAGCTTTTCTTTCAGCGCCGGCCACGCCTTGCGGTCCATCTGGGCGTCGAACTCGGCCTCCGTGAGGCCGGCGTGCTTGCGCAAGAGGGCGTAGAATTGCGGCTCGATCGAACCGATCGAGACGAAATGGCCGCACGAGCATTCGTAGACGCCATAGAAATGCGCGCCGCCGTCGAGCATATTCTGGTCGCGTCCCTCCACCCAGCGGCCGTTGGCGGCGAGGTCAAAGAACATCGACATCAGCGAGGCCGCGCCGTCGCACATTGCAGTGTCGACCACCTGGCCCTTGCCGGATTTCGATGCTTCCAGGAGTGCCGCGAGCACGCCGACCACGAGGTAGAGCGCGCCGCCGCCGAAATCGCCGACGAGGTTGAGCGGCGGCACCGGCTTCTCTTTGGTGCCGATCGCGGCCAGCGCGCCGGTGATGGAGATGTAGTTGATGTCATGGCCTGCCGCGTTCGCGAGCGGGCCCTCCTGGCCCCAGCCCGTCATGCGGCCGTAGACCAGCTTCGGATTGCGCGTGAGGACGACGTCAGGCCCGAGGCCAAGCCGCTCCATCACGCCGGGACGAAAGCCCTCGATGAGCGCATCGGCGTTGGCGAGGAGATCGAGCACTTGTGCGATCGCGGCCTTGTCCTTGAGGTCGAGCTCGACGACTTTGCGTCCGCGCGTGGAAACGCCCTTGAGATTCTTGCCGGCGCCGACGCGATCGAGGGTGATGACCTCGGCGCCCATATCTGCCAGCATCATGCAGGCGAATGGGCCGGGGCCGATGCCGGCGAATTCGACAATGCGGGTGCCGGCGAGCGGGCCGGAGGCGCGGACAGCGGATTGCGGGGCGGGTTTATCGAGCACGTTTCCATCCGTGTTTTAATTAGCCGATTAGCTAAATTGTCTCGCCATATGCGTTGCGTGGCAAGCGCCTTTTTAAGGCCGCTCTCTGAAGCATGAACGGCGCGCATCGCTGCGCGCCGTTCTCATAGTCAACAGTAGGATCTTCTGGATCAGCCAGCTGCCGTCACTGCGCGCTGCGCCATCACCTTGATAAGATTGGCGCGGTAGTCGGCGGAGCCGTGGATGTCGCTGAGCAATCCGGCGGACGGAATTTGCACGCTATCGAGCGCGGCCGCCGACCAGTTGGCCTTCAGCGCCGCTTCGATCGGAGCGACGCGCACGACGCCGCTTTGCGACGCACCGGTCGCGGCGACGCGGACATCACCGTCCCTGGTCTTGGCGACGAACACGCCGGTCAGCGCAAAGCGCGAGGCGGGATGCGGGAATTTGGCGTAGCCCGCCTTGGCCGGAATCGGGAACGATACGGCCGTGATGATCTCGCCGTCTTCGAGGGCGGTCGCGAACAGGCCCTGGAAGAAGTCATCGGCTGCGATCGTACGCTTGTTGGTCTTGATGGTGGCGCCGAGCGCCAGCACCGCGGCCGGGTAATCGGCGGCGGGATCGTTGTTGGCGAGCGAGCCGCCGATCGTGCCGCGATGACGCACTGCGGGGTCGCCGATCAGCGAGGCGAGATAGGCGACCGCGGGAATCGCCTTTTGCGCCGCGCTGCTCTGCGCCACGTCATGATGCGGCGTTGCCGCCTTGATCGTCAGCGCGTCGGCTGTCGCGTCCACGCCGATCAACTCCTTGATCTTGCCGAGGTCGATGACGTCAGACGGTGAGGCGAGCCGCTGCTTCATGACGGGGATCAGCGTGTGGCCGCCGGCGAGATATTTCGGCTCCTCACCTTTGGCGAACAGCGCCGCGGCTTCGTCGACCGATGAAGCGCGATGATAAATCGTCTCGTACATGGCTCACGCTCCTCGTTAGCCGTGAATGGTGTGCCAGACGCGATCGGGCGTCGCCGGCATCTCAAGCTTGTTGTTGCCGATCGCATCCGTGATCGCGTTGATCACGGCGGCCGATGCGCCGATCGCGCCGGCCTCGCCACAACCCTTGACGCCGAGCGGATTGCCCGGACACAGCGTGGTGGTGTGCGAGATCTGGAACGACGGCAAGTCGTCGGCGCGCGGCATGGTGTAATCCATGAACGATGCCGTGACCGGCTGGCCGTTGCTGTCGTACACCGCGCCTTCGAGCAGCGCCTGGCCGATGCCCTGGGCGAGTCCGCCATGGACCTGGCCCGCAACGATCATCGGGTTGATGAGCCGGCCGAAATCATCTGCCGCTACGAAGTTGACGAATGAGGTCTTGCCGGTCGTCGGATCGACCTCGAGCTCGCAGATATAGGCGCCGGCCGGGAAGGTGAAGTTGGTGGGATCGTAGAACGCCGTCTCCTTCAATCCCGGCTCCATCCCGTCGGGCAGATTGTGCGCGGTATAGGCAGCGAGCGCGACCATCGGCAGCGCGATCGCCTTGTCGGTGCCCGTGACCTTGAACTCGCCGTTCTCGATCACGATGTCGTTCTCGGACGCCTCCAGCGCGTGCGCGGCGATCTTCTTGGCCTTGGCTTCGACCTTTTCCATCGCCTTCACGATGGCCGCGCCACCGACTGCGATCGAGCGCGAGCCGTAAGTGCCCATGCCGAACTGCACCTTGTCGGTGTCGCCATGGACGATCGAGACTTGGCTGATCGGAACACCCAGGCGCTCCGCGATGATCTGGCAGAACGTGGTCTCGTGACCCTGGCCGTGGCTATGCGAGCCGGTGAGGATCTCGATCGTGCCGACCGGATTGACGCGCACCTCAGCGGATTCCCAGAGGCCGACGCCGGCGCCCAGGCTTCCGACCGCCTTTGACGGCGCGATCCCGCAGGCCTCGATGTAGCAGGACACGCCGATGCCGCGCAGCTTGCCGTCGGCTTTCGCCTTCGCCTTGCGCGCCGGGAAGCCGGCATAGTCGATCGCCTTCATCGCCGCATCGATCGAGGCATGGAAGTCGCCCGTGTCATAGGCCATGATCACCGGCGTCTGGTACGGAAACTGGGTGATGAAGTTCTTCTTCCGCAGTTCCGCCGGATCGACTTTCAACTGCCGCGCCGCGGTCTCCATCATCCGCTCGATCAGGTAGCTCGCCTCGGGACGGCCCGCGCCGCGATAGGCGTCGACCGGCGTGGTGTTGGTATAGACGCCTATCACCTCGGCATAGATCGCCGGGATGACATACTGGCCCGACAACAGCGTCGCATAGAGATAGGTCGGCACCGCCGAGGAGAACAGCGACATATAGGCGCCGAAATTGGCGTGAGTCTTCACGCGGAGGCCGAGGATCTTGTTGTCCTTGTCGAACGCCATCTCGGCCTTCGAGACATGGTCGCGGCCATGCGCGTCGGTGAGGAAAGCTTCCGTGCGGTCGCCGGTCCACTTCACGGGGCGGCCGACCTTCTTGGAGGCCCACAGCGCCACCATCTCCTCGGGATAGATGTAGATCTTGGAGCCGAAGCCGCCGCCGACATCGGGCGCGATCACACGCAGCTTGTGCTCCGGTGCGATATTGTAGAAGGCCGACAGCACGAGCCGGGCGACATGCGGGTTCTGCGAGGTCGTATAGAGCGTGAAATGCTCTTCGGCCGCGTCGTAGTCCGCAACCGCCGAGCGCGGCTCCATGGCGTTCGGCACCAGGCGGTTGTTGGTGAGCTCCAGCGTCACCACATTCGCCGCCTTGCTGAAGGCGTCCTTCACCGCGGCCTCGTCGCCGAGATGCCAGTCATAGACCACATTGTCCGGCGCTTCCGGATGCAGCTGTGGCGCGCCCGGCTTGATCGCGGCCTTGATATCGGGCACCGCCGGCAGCTCTTCATAATCGACCACCACGGCTTCCGCGGCGTCGCGGGCCTGGTTCTTGGTCTCGGCGATCACGACGGCGACCGCCTGGCCTACGAAGCGCACTATCTCCGGCGCCATCGCCGGCCATGCACCCATCTTCATCGGCGAGCCGTCTTTCGACGTGATGGCCCAGCCGCAGATCAGGTTGCCGATCTTGTCAGCGACGAGCTCCTGGCCCGTGAGCACGGCGATCACGCCGGGCTTTTTCAGGGCCTCGCTCGAATCGATACTTCTTACCTTGGCGTGGGCATGCGGGCTGCGGATGAACTGGGCATAGGTCATGCCCACCAGTTTGATGTCGTCGACGTACCGGCCTTTGCCGGTGATGAAACGGCGGTCTTCCTTGCGGACGACGCTTGCGCCAATGCCTTCGATGCCCATTGTAGTTTCCTCCCGACCGGAGATGTGATGTCCCGCCGCTTCCATCGAAGCCCGGCGGCGTTTGACGAGATGTGGCCGGCGGCGGCTATTCCGCCGCCTGCGCGACCTTCATGCGGCCAGCGGCATCCAGCACCGCCTTGACGATGTTGTGGTAGCCGGTGCAGCGGCAGATATTGCCTTCCAGCTCGTGGCGAACGGTCGTCTCGTCGAGCTCGCCGCCATAGCGGTGGACGATGTCGATCGCCGACATGATCATGCCCGGCGTGCAATAGCCGCACTGCAGGCCGTGATTGTCCCGGAACGCCGCCTGCATCGGGTGCAATTCTTCGCCCTTGGAGATGCCTTCGATGGTGGTGACGTTCGAACCCGCCGCCTGGCCCGCCAGCACGGTGCAGGACTTCACCGCCCGCCCGTCGATATGGACAACACAGGCGCCGCACTGGCTGGTATCGCAGCCGACATGGGTTCCGGTCAGATTCAGATTTTCGCGCAGGAGATGGACGAGGAGAGTTCGGTCCTCGACGTCAACCGATACCGCTTTGCCGTTCACCGTCAGCTTGACTGTAGACACGCGTCGTTCCTCCGGATGCTTTTAATTATTCCAATTAGAAACAGCGGCGAGGAACTTGGCAACTAGGATTTTGGCTACCTTTGTCACGGCCATGACATCGGCGACATCGGCGAGCTGCGCGCTCCCGGAGGGGCACTCCACAACCTCTCCGAAATGTCTGCCGAATTTACTAGCTCTTATCCATTGTGCCTTAGCTTTGCGCATCGGGTCCGGGCAACGATTTCCGGACGCCGCTTGTTTTCAGAATGAAGACGGGGGTTGGGGTGGGACTGCTGGGGCGTATGGGGTCGCGAATGCCGACCCTTCGATTTCGTGCGAAAATCATCCTGGGCTTTGCCGCGGTGCTGGCGATTACGGCAGCCAGCATGGGCTTTGCCTATCTCGGCTTTGAGCGAGTCTCTGCCGGCGTCGCTGCTTACCGCGCAAGCGTCCGGGAGGCCGATCTGGCGCGTAATATCGACCGCGAGCTGATCTCCTACCGTTCGCTGGCGCGCTACTATGTGGCGACCGGCAAGGAGGAGGATGGCAAGGCGGCGCTCGCGGCCGAGGCCAGCCTTAGAGAGGCCATCCTCCAGGCGATGAAGGGCACCACCGACCCCGCGCGGGTCGAGCAGGTGACCAAGCTCGAGCGGGAGTTCCGCGCCTTCACCAAGATCTTTGCCGAGATCCTCAAGGTCAAGGAAGAGAGCGGACTGCTTGCGCAGAACCAGCTCGCCCGCGGCGGCAATTCGCTGCGCTACAAGCTCGACGATCTCGCCTCCAACGCGGCCGAAGCCGGGCTGTCCGCCGTCGAGATGGGCGCCAAGCAGGTTGCCTCGCAGTTCCAGGCGGCGAGCGCGCTCGTCAATACCTTCGTGGTCAATTCCGATAAGATCACCGCAACGAGCGGGCTGGCGCGGCTGAAATTCGTCGAGAATTCGCTGAAGGCGATCTCCTCGACCGACGAGAAGGTCGTCGCCGCGCTCAAAGAGCTGACGAAGATGCTCGAAGAGTATCGGGAGGCGCTCTCGAAACTGATCGAGAACTCGAAGTCGATCGACGAGCTGACCCTCGAAATGACGGAATCCGCCGCCGCCATCAATCAGGGCTCCGGCGTGATGAAATCCGACCTGCTCGCCGACCAGAAGCGGATGGAATCCGAGTCGGACGCCGCGATCAGCGCGACCGAGCGGCTGATCGTGATGCTCGCCGCCGGTGGCTTCGTGCTCGGCGCCGTTCTCGCCCTCCTGCTGGGCACCGGCATTTCGCGCCCGATCAGGGCGATGTGCGCCGCCATGCGCGAGCTTGCCGCCGGCAATTTCGACGTCGTGCTGCCGGGGCTCGGCCGCAAGGACGAACTCGGCGAAATGGCCGGCGCGGTCGAGGAGTTCAAGCTCCAGGCGATCGCCAAGGCCGAGCGCGACGCCGCAAGCCACGAAGCGCAGAACAAGGCAAGCGCTGCGGCCCGCCGCGCCGAACTGATCCGCTTCGCCGACGACTTCGAGACGGCGGTCGGCTCCATCGTCGCCAATGTCTCGGCCTCGGCGGTGCAGCTCGAAACTGCGGCAGGCACGCTGACGCGGACCGCCGAGACCACGCAGAACCTCTCCAGTCAGGTGGCGGGTGCCTCCGAGGAGGCGTCCAGCAACATGCAGTCGGTGGCTTCCGCCACCGAAGAATTGTCGGCCTCCGTCGACGAGATCGGGCGCCGCGTGAAGGAGTCCAGCCGGATCGCCGATGCTGCGGTGCGGCAGGCGGAGCAGACCGACACCCGCATTGGCAAGCTCTCGCTCGCCGCGCAACAGATCGGCGACGTGGTCAAGCTGATCACCGCGATCGCCGAGCAGACCAACCTGCTGGCGCTGAACGCGACCATCGAAGCAGCACGCGCCGGCGATGCCGGCCGCGGCTTTGCGGTGGTCGCCGCCGAGGTGAAATCGCTCGCCAGCCAGACCGGGCGGGCGACCGAGGAGATTTCCAGTCACATCTCGGGCATGCAGTCGGCGACGCAGGAATCCGTTGCCGCCATCAAGGAGATCGGCGACACCATCGGCCAGATCTCCGAGATCGCCGCCAACATCGCCGGCGCAGTCGAGCAGCAGAGCACGGCAACGCAGGAGATCGCGCGCAGCGTGCAGAATGTCGCGCAGGGCACCCAGGAGGCCGCCACCAGCGTCACCCTCGTCAACCGCGGCGCCACCGAGACCGGCTCGGCGTCCGAGGAAGTGCTGAACTCGGCCCGCTCGCTGTCGTCCGAAAGCACGCGCCTGCGCGACGAGCTCGACCGCTTCATGGCAAACATCCGCGCGGCGTGATGCCGCGCCGTCACTCCCTTCCGAACTGGTGCTTCAGCTCCAGCTTCGCGCGTTCCAATCGCGTGCGCTGGGCCTGCGGCAGCGTCTTGCCGGCGCGGTTGATGTAGAAGGTCAGCATCGATAATGCCGAGCGGTAGGCGCCGGTCTTGCGGCGCTTGCTTCGCTCCGCGGAGCGCTTCAGCGAGGCCGCGATCTTCTTCGCGCTGGTTTGCTTGAACACGCCGCGGTCGAGATCGAGCGCGTCGCTCCTCTCTGTCACGCGCTGCGACCAGCGCCGCGATGACGTCTTGCGCGCACTGGTCTTCCGCCGCGCGGTTGTTTTTCTGGTTTTGCTTTTTCGTGCCGTGGTCTTTCGTGCGCTGGTTTTGCGACGTGTTGCCATTGCAAGCTCCTGTTTCGGCTAGCAACATCTGCAAATCCGTCCGGGTTCCTATGCCGCGATGCGGGAACAAGGTGGCTTGGCGGACGTTGTCGTGCGTGGCGGGCATCTGTTTGCCGCAAATTTTGGGGATGAGAACCTTGGGGCAAGCTGCGTTCCGGGGTGATGTCTCATTGGTTCCGTGATGGATTTGCAGCCGATCCAGCCTACTGCCGCAACTGCTTCTGCACTTCGTGACGCTGATGCGCCGCGATCGCAGGATCATGACCGCATCATCGAGACCTCGATCCCCGTGCGTCTCGATAATCTCTATTGGAGTGGCTTTCACACCCGCGTGGTGCTGGCGCTCGGGATCACCTGGATCCTCGACGGGCTCGAGGTCACGCTCGCCGGTGCGCTGTCGGGGGCGCTGAAGGATAGTCCGACGCTGCGATTCTCGAACTTCGATGTCGGCTTCGCCAACAGTGCCTATCTTGCCGGCGCCGTCCTTGGCGCGATCGGGTTTGGCTGGCTCACCGATCGCATCGGCCGCAAGAAATTGTTCTTCATCACGCTTGCGGTTTATCTCAGCGCCACCGCCGCGACTGCGCTGTCGTGGAATGTCGCAAGCTACGCGCTGTTTCGCTTCCTGACCGGCGCCGGCATCGGCGGCGAATATACCGCGATCAATTCGACCATCCAGGAGCTGGTGCCGGCGCGCTATCGCGGCTGGACCGACCTCGTCATCAACGGCAGCTTCTGGATCGGTGCCGCGATCGGCGCCATCAGCGCGATCGTCCTGCTCGATCCCGCCGTGATCAATCCCGATCTCGGCTGGCGGCTTGCTTATCTCACCGGCGCCTGTCTTGGCCTCGTCGTGTTCGTGATGCGGATGTGGATTCCGGAAAGCCCGCGCTGGCTGATGATCCACGGCCGTCCCGACGAGGCGCATCGCATCGTCGACGACATCGAGCGCTCGGTGATCGGTCGTGTCGAAGCGCATTCGCAAGAGCTGCCGAAGATCAAGCTCAGGATGCGCGACCACACGCCGCTCCGCGAAGTGGCGCACACGTTGCTTGTCACCTATCGCCAGCGCACGCTGGTCGGGCTGGTGCTGATGAGCGCGCAGGCCTTCTTCTACAACGCGATCTTCTTCACCTTCGCGCTGATCCTGACCGACTTCTTCGGCATTCCCGCCAGCCATATCGGCTGGTACATCCTGCCCTTTGCGGCCGGCAACTTCCTCGGGCCGCTGCTGCTCGGCCGGCTGTTCGATACGCTGGGACGCCGCACCATGATCACGCTGACCTATGGCGTGTCGGGCGTGCTGCTGGCGATCTCGGGCTATCTGTTCTCGATCGGCGCGCTGAGCGCGCAAGGCCAGACGATTGCCTGGATGGTGATCTTCTTCTTCGCCTCGCCCGCCGCGAGCGCCGCCTATCTCACCGTGAGCGAGACGTTTCCGCTCGAGGTGCGGGCGCTCGCGATCGCACTGTTCTACGCGATCGGCACGGGCATCGGCGGTGTGATCGGACCTGCGTTGTTCGGCGTGCTGATCGATACCGGATCGCGCAATTCCGTCTTCGCCGGCTACCTCCTGGGGTCGGCGCTCATGATCGTCGCGGCCTTCGTTGCGTGGCGCTATGCCGTCGCCGCCGAGCGAAAATCGCTCGAATCTGTCGCACGGCCGCTTGCTAGTGTGGAGTAGTATGAGATGACTGAGGAACTGGCTGACATGCCGCTGGATGAAGAATTTTCGCCGGAAGATGAAGCTTCGCCGGAAACCGTGCCGGTGCCGAGCGCGCTGGTCGGGCATCTGAGCGAGACCGCGGTGCTGCTCGACGTCGACGGCACCCTGCTCGACTTTGCGCCGACGCCGCGCGAGGTCTGGGTGCCGCCGGGGCTCGCGAAAACGCTGGGCCGCCTGCTCGAGCGCACCAATGGCGCGCTTGCGCTGGTCAGCGGCCGTTCGGTGAATGATCTTGACCTGATTTTCGCACCCGATGTCTTCCCTGCGGTCGGCGGCCACGGCGCGGAGATGCGGCTCGATCCGCACGGCGATGGAGACGGGGCCCACGCGCTGCAGCTGGACAAGGAGCTCAAGCGCCGTCTTGCCGCCATCGCCAGACTGAGCCCGGGCATTCTGCTCGAGGACAAGGGCTATTCGCTCGCGCTGCACTATCGCCTTGCGCCGCATGCGGAAAGGGCGATCTATGAAGCGGTGTCGCTGATCCGCGCCGATCTGCCTGATGCGCCGATCGAGGTGCTGCCGGGCAAGCAGGTCTGCGAGATCAAGCTTGCCGGCTTCACCAAGGCCACCGGCGTGCGCGAATTGATGAAGCATCCGCCGTTCAAGGGCCGCAAGCCGTTCTTCATCGGCGATGACGTCACTGACGAGACGGTGTTCGCGATCATGCCCGAGCTCGAAGGGCTCGCCTTCTCCGTCGGCCGCCGCGCCAAGGGCGTCGCCGGTCATTTCGATGCCCCGAGCGACGTGCGCGAATTCCTTGCGCATCTGCTTGATGATGAGCGCGAAATCGCCGCGCCCTAGCCAAAACCTCAACCGCAAATCGGCGCGGAAATACCGCAGTTCCTGCTCCGGGCGGTCGCTTGCTCGCAAAAAATTTTCTTTTTGTGAGTTGACGGCCAGTTCCGTGCGGTCATGCCTGAATTTGGTTTCAATTCGAAGAAACCGTGGCCAGGAACCATATTGATGAATGGTTGTTAATACGCGAGTGCCCAACGGGAGGGGACCATTTGAACCTCGTTGTCGTTTCAAACCGCGTAGCGCGTGGAAAACCTAATGAACCCATGACGGGCGGCCTCGCCGCTGCTCTTTTGCCTGTTGTCGAGAAGTCCGGCGCGATCTGGGTCGGCTCCAGCGGCCGCGTCCGCGATGGGAACCAGAAGGAACCCTTCGCGGAGGTGGAAGCGCTCGGCGCTGGTGCGCTGGCGATGCTCGATCTGCCGGCCGCGCATTACGGGGGTTACTACGAGGGTTTTGCCAACTCCGCGCTGTGGCCGGCGCTGCATTCGCGCGCCGACCTGATCCGCGCCTCGGAGGAGGATTATGCCAGCTACCGCGAGGTGAACGCGTTCATGGCGCGCGCGCTGCTGCGCTTCCGCAAGGACGATTCGGTGTTCTGGATCCAGGACTACCATTTCCTCGCGCTCGGCGCGGAGCTGCGCGATCTCGGCATCGACAAGCCGATCGGCTTCTTTCTGCACACGCCGTGGCCGGCGCGCGCAGTGATCGAGGGCGTGCCGCATCATCGCGAGCTGATCGAGGCGATGCTCGCCTATGATCTCATCGGCTTCCAGACCGAGGAAGATTGCGAGAATTTCCTCAGCTATGTCGAAGCCGATCTCGGGCTCGTGGTGCGCGACGGCAGCGTGACCTCGCGCTATGGACGCAGCCGCGCGGCGGTCTTCCCGATCGGCATCGATCCGGAGAAATTCGCGCAGCAGGCCACCAAGGCGATGACCCATCCCGATGTCTCTCGATTGCGCCGCAGCCTCAACGGCGAGCGGCTCGCGATCGGCGTCGACCGGCTCGACTACTCGAAGGGCCTGATCAACCGCATCAAGGCCTTCGACCGGATGTGGACGATGCATCCCTCGCTGAAGCGCACGATCTCGCTGCTGCAGATAGCAACGCCGTCGCGCGGCGGCATCGAGGCGTACGGCAATCTGCAGAGCGAGGTGGCAAAGCTCGTTACCGACGTCAACGGCATCCATGGCGAGGTCGACTGGACGCCGATCCGCTATCTCAACAAGGGATTCAGCCAGGCAGTGCTCGCGGGCCTCTACCGCACGGCGCAGGTCGGCGTGGTGACGCCGCTGCAGGACGGCATGAACCTTGTCGCCAAGGAATATGTCGCGGCCCAGAATCCGGCCGATCCCGGCGTGCTGGTGCTGTCGAAATTCGCCGGCGCTGCCAACGAGCTCGAGGCCGCACTCATCGTCAACCCGCACGACGTCGACGGCATGGCGCGCACGATTGCCATCGCGCTTTCGATGCCGCTCGCCGAGCGGCGGATGCGCTGGGAAGCGATGATGGAGAAGATCTGCACCCACACCATCCAGCAATGGTTCGCCGATTTCGTCGAAGCGCTGCAGGACACCGGTGACGAACAGCCCGAACGCTCGCCGCCGCTGAGCGAAGCCACGCATTGGCCGTATCGCAGCGCGCGTATTCATTAGCTGCTCCATTGGCCGCCCCATCTATGTCGTCCCGGCGAAAAGCCCGGGACGACGGCGAAGCGTTTCTGATTCAAAATGTCAAACAGCCGTCCCGTAGGATGGGTAGAGCGAAGCGAAACCCATCGCGATGGAGCAAGCGGCGCGAATGATGGGTTTCGCTTCGCTCTACCCATCCTACGTCCGATTCAAACAACGGAGATGAGTCTGCGTTCTCGCGACGCTTTGCGTCCGAGCTTTGCTTCACTTTCCACCCTCCTCGATATCAGAGGGCGCAGGGAAAGCCGGGTGCCGGTTGCACCCATGGGTCCCGTGCAACAAAAAGCACGGGGGTAGGACCACAGGTTCAACCGAAGCATTCCGGCTTTCCCTGCGCGATGGTGTTACGGCTTACTTCGTGCTCTCCCCGGTGACCGGGCTCTTTTGCCACCGTCACCCGCGGCAGTTCTTGCTGCTCGCGAGCTTAGCGCCAGCGTCGGGGCGCCAGGACCACACGACTTCGCCGTCCGTGATGCCTGTGCTCGTCAGTCACATACATCCCGTCCACCGCATCTCACAGCAACGTTCGTGACGATCGCGAGCCGCCCCTCATCCGCCGTGAGACGCGCGGAGTCATAGTGCTGATTTGCCCGACGACGGAAGCGGTTTATTTTTCGCGCGACGGCTGGACAGACTTTCGGCTGATTTGCCCGTCGGGTTGCTATGTCGCACCCACTGCATCCACATCGTCATTGCGAGCGGAGCGAAGCAATCCATAGCGCCACGTGCAGAGGCATGGATTGCTTCGCTCCGCTCGCAATGACGGAGAGTGATGAGCGTGTGGCCCATCCCTCGAGACGCCGCTTGCACGGCTCCTCGGGATGAGGGGGCGCGTCAGTGCAAGCGCGTATCAATGGCAATACGGCACGCCGTCGAGCACCGGGCAGCGCACCCGCCGCGGGTCGCTTGGATTCTCCATCGGCACCACGCCGCTGCCCTTGCCGACGAATACGCCTGGCCCGATCCTGACCGAGGACCGGTTGCCGACGATCACGCTAGGATGTGGCGAGGTCAGGCTCGAGCGCGTGCCGTCGCTCCAGATGATGGTATCGCCCGAAAGCACCCCGCGCCGCCCGTCGTCGCAGCTCACGTCGGTGCCAGCCTTGGTGCAGCTTTGCGCCAGCGCCGGGCCGGCGCCCACAGCCGCCACCACGAGCAGGCCGAAAATCGAAAATGTCCGCTTCACGCGGCCCTCCACCACTGATTTGCCTTGCGGTCGTCGGCACGGGGAGGATTTGGGTTCAATATCCCGAGCCCGGGCCCCGTCCGCACCGCCAACCCCGTCAAAAAGCCAAGATGTTCCAAAAGCTTAAGGAAATTTCCGCTTCAAGGCCCTCTCTCCCTTGCAAAATCCGCCCCGTCCCTTCAAGAGAAGGCGCTCCCGGAGAGATGGCCGAGTGGCTTAAGGCGCACGCTTGGAAAGCGTGTGTGCGGGAAACCGTACCGTGGGTTCGAATCCCACTCTCTCCGCCAGGATCTATCAACAAGCTTTTGAATTTGCACACAGTTTTACAGTAATTTGGATCCTCATCCCACATTCCATCCACCAAAAATTTGAGGATGGAAGCTCGGCCTGTTTCTCCGAGGAATAGACCGTGTTGAGCCCTGTACGATCCGGCGCTCAAGGTTAGAAAGTCGGGATGGCGAAGCGTCCCGGAAGTCGGTCCAAAGGGCTTGGAAAGTCAGCGCCCTCCTTTAACCCCGAGCAGGTCAAGCGTGCTGTCAAGACGGCGCGCTCACTGCGCTACGCTGATCGCGCCGAACTGCTCGTCACGATGTCGATCTCGTTTGGGTTGCGAGCCAGCGAACTCGCTTCGATAAAGTGGAGCGATGTCTACGATTCGCGCGGATCGGTTCGAAGGGTGATAACTGCAACACGAGCCTTTTTACCCGGTCAAATTCTCTCGTTCGATCTCACCGGCCATTATCGCCTGCAGCGTCTGCTAGCTGACTTCTATGAGAAGTACCGACATCCCGGATTACCTTACGAGCAGGCACCACTATTTTTCTCTCAGCGTGGATGCATGAAGGCTACTTCCATCGCTCGACATCTGACCGCGATTTATCGACGAGCGGGGATCGAATCTGGGACTTCCAGATCCGGTAGGCGCACGATGCTGGCGAACCTAAAACTTCTTTGACCCGGGAAGCTTGCCCAAACACTAGGCCACATGCCAGAACCTAATGCGTTCAAGAAGGGCGAGCTTGATCGAGCAATACTAAGATCGGCGGCTGTTCGTTTAAGCCGTCAGCAAGAGGATGTGAGCCAACCAACAAAGACAAGACCGCACGGACGTCAACGTCAGCCCGGCGACTATTCGAGACTAGCCTGAAGCGCGAATCACTTGATCGTCGCAACGATCGACGTCCATCCCAATCGGCTTTTTCATCTGTCGTACGCGATATTTTTTGCGATAATCGCAAACATCATTCGGCTTGAATCTCAACGAATTATGCGTACGCACATAATTTCCAAGCGCGTACGGAGTTTATTTCGACTTTTCCCCACTTACCCCTTGCGCGGGAGTCAGGCTTTCGGTCACATATCTAAATCCCCCAACGGACAGCTCTCAAGATTTCCAATGGAGAGTTGCGCGATGGTCGAACCACCCAAATTCGAAATTAATTTTTGGGGCATCAAGGTTAGCGCCCAAGGCTTAGTGGGCATTGCCGCCGCCGTCATTGTGGTCGGAATGTTCCTTGCCGTTTCCCGATACTAAGTGCCTCCTCGGTCGAGCGCGGCAGTCAGTGCGGAGTGGGGATGTTGTTAGCTTCATGCGCGCCCGGCACATCGATCTACATCTAAGATCGGTTGCGTTTGGGTTTGTCCTGCTGCGAGCCGCGCCTCCACCGTTTCATAGAACTGCTCCTGGTGGTTCGCCACAGTGACGGAGTGATCCTGTGGGCAAGGCTCAAATAAGCTGCACCACGCGAATCTGCGCCGATGCATTGGGCTCGATGTATCGCTGTGTCGTTCGAAGGTTGGCGTGTCCAGCCAGCATCTGCACATCGCGAAGCGAACCATCCACCGTCGATATCTTCCGCGCCGCGCTCGTGATGAAGGTTCGCCTTCCGCTGTGACTTGAGCATCCGTGGAAGCCGAGGGTCTCATACCAGCGGGCGAATAAGTTTACGATGACCTGCGCCGACGTGCTCTTCGACCGCTCAGTTCGTACGATGAATTCATTCAGCTTAGGAACATCATGACGATATAGTTCCTGCAGGGCTGACTGGAGTTCGACGTGCAGAGGGATGATCCGTCCAGATCGGCCTTTGCTAGCCTCATCCTGGAGGTGGATCGCTTCACCCACGCCGCCGTCGGCATCGGTGATCATGGTCCATGTAACTTGAGCTATTTCCTTCGCTCTCAAACCGGCTCTTACCGACAGAAGCAGGATGACCCGATTCCTGACTGGATATCTGGTGCGCGCGATCAAGCTCAATACCGCGCGAACCTGAGCTCTTGATAATGCTTTGGCTTGTCGTCCTAGGGACATTTTGGACTCCTGAAGTCTGATCAGGAGCTTGGATGGTAATCAGTGAGACCTGATCGTACAGGGCTAGTCCCCCCGCTTATCCGTATTACTGGCGTGAGCGCAGGAGCAACTGAAGAAGAGGCTCTGTCATGAGTATCGATCGAAGGTCGATTCGAGGCGGAGCATCCTTTCCGCGGCAATGACGATTACGACTTTATGCCATCACCAAGCTCTAGGCTCCGATGACAAAGTTCGCTGACCCGTCTTCTTAAATGGCGGGCAGCTCAAGAAGAGGCGGGCGGCCCCCATGGGGCAGGAAATGGATCCACGGCGTTGAAGACCAACCGTTCGTTCTCAATGGTGATGCGAACTCCGCCATTGTGCGGGATGTTCTCCGGCAAGAGCCGTTGATGGACGGGATAGATCAGCGAGCCGACGAAATATCCGACGCAACAGATGCTCCACTCTATTCCAAAATCCGTATGTCGCATCAGGATACTCGTGCGGTCCTTCTGAATTGTTCGCTCTTGAAGAACGTGAAACGCGTCGAGCACAGGGTCATCGGGCCGCAGCACGAATGGGTCAACGTAATAGAGGCGCGCTTGGTCGCTTGAGGAATCCTTGCAGGTCCCGATCATTGAGCGAAGCGCATCGGTTTGCGCAGTGGCGAGAAATGCCTCGCCGAAGATTTTCCACCCCAATCCCAACAGCGTCTTGGCGACAAACCTGGCTCGTGCGTCGCTGTCGATCTGCAAGCCCGGAATTGCGAAGCCAGTAGTCGCAACCACATCGGGAGCAAGGAACCTGCCGGTCCTGGTGTCGTACGCCTTGGGCGCGCCCTCCTTTGGAACCTCAATGTTGTATTTCAACTCCGTGTCATACCAAGCGTCTCCTCGCTTCCATGATGCAGCACGCTTGAGGATCGCACGAGGCGTTTGGCGGCTATTGCCTCTCATGTCAGTGTCGCGGCGGCCAAACATGATCATCGGATCATTGGTGACCTTCGTATCGATCTCGTGACCAATACGAGAATTGACAGCCTTGCTGCATGGGATCGTCGTCGCACCCTTCCCGCCGAGCGCGCGAGGAATAACGTGCTCGGAGGTTATGGCAGCTTCAGGCAGATGATGTCCGGAATAGACGCAATATGTTCGCCATTCCGGGGCGAAACGCGCCATTGGAACTTCGATTCGCATATCTGTCGCCCGAATGTGATTTCTTTCTAACCATCGCGGCTCGGCATCGCTGTTGCAAGGGGGAGGATTCAATGACCGTCCCTTCGAGAGGGACATATTGGCGAATGCGTCGCCGTGGACGCGTGCTTCGGCGAGCCTTCGGCCAGCGGCCCGACGTTCAATCCTTCGGCATTATGCCAGACTTTCAGAAACGCATTGAAAGATACACCGGTCTTCTATGAAGAATTCGAGGTTCCGGCGCGTGATTTTCTGGACGAGATAACGGCCTAGGCGATCAAGACTGCGCCACTCATGGCTAACCCAACCCGTGTTGTCATCGATGTATTCGGCCGATTGCTATCGACGAATCTGCGATCCTTGATTATCCAAGGCGAATTCCTACCCCAAATATCAAGGCATAATAGATTGAGTACGCTGTCCTCAACCCGACGGAAGCCGCAGAAGATTTTTCTGGACGCCAACATAGTTATCCGGGCGGGAAAGCCACCCGGGAAGCCGGTGATGGACAGTCTGGCGGACCTTGTCACGAGCGGCTTCATCAAGGTGTTGACTACGGACTTGACGAAGATCGAAGTAGCGAAGCACCATGCGAACAGGGATCTGGAGGAGATTGCCGGCCTCGGGCGGGATCGCTTCCGCAAGCTCGTGCAACAAACTGTCGGAGTCGCACTTCCTAACATCTCGCCTGAAGAACTTCGCAAGAAGATATTCGATGGCTATGTCGCTACCACAGAGAGCATGTTCAAGACCCTGGCGGCAACGACACTTTCAGTCGACGACGTGAAACCAAGTACCGTCTTCGAGTCCTAATACACACAGAATGGGGGTGTTCGGCGCAGAAGCCAAGAAGGACCAATTTCCCGATGCGTTCATTTTCGAGCGGCTACGGTCGGAAGGGCAAGCGCACGATGACCTGATCGTGGTTTCGGACGATAGGGATTTTGCGGCAGCCGTGAAGTCTGCCGATCACATTCGCCATATGCGTTCGATCGCTGAGCTGTTTGAGGAGCTAGGGCTCAAGAGCGAGGCTGCGCCAGATGTCGAGACATTTTTCGAAAGCCATGAGGATGAAGTCTGTCGGGCCGTAGATGACGAGATCAACAGCTGGGGCTTACAGGTCTCTGACATCGAAGACGCTGAGATCGATGAATCGTCTGTGAAGCGTGTGGATTTTTTGGAGTTCAAGACGTACGACGCTGCTGGCCCAGATGGTCAAATCCTCGTCGTGGGTAGCATGAAAATGACCGTTGACGTGTCGTACACCCACCCTGACTGGGACCACTCAATATATGACAGCGAGGACAAGGTGCGAGTGGCCTTCGATACCGTTACAGGTGAGAAGGAAGTAGAGCTCGAAGCCGATTTCGCGATGACGATTCTAGTGGACGACCATAAGAAGCCTGAGCAGATCGATCACTTTGCATTCTCGAACGATAGTTTCATCTGGGTGCAACTCGACGAGTACGATGACTACCGATAGAATACGGCCGTGGGGATGTGCGGCAATCTTCCTGCAGTAAATCGCGTGGGGTCAAATCGAAAGAAAAACTCGCGATGTTGCGCGGGGCTTTGGCCAGATCACGGTGAGAGCAGTGAACCCCAGTTGAAGGCGCTCCTTTGGCAGTCTCCAGCCGTAACCGGTGACGGCGCTTTCATACCTCCAGCTATACTCGCCGACGTGATGAAGGCTCGTGATCGGCCACGGAAGAGCTCACGACTCATGCGCCAGACAGGAGGCCAACCTCGATACTGGCGGACCCTACCTCTTCTTTATTGCTGCTAACGCGTCAATAGCCGAATCAGATGGGGCATCCGCACAGGCTGCGCCCTCTCACGGCAACTATTGGCCGAAGCTAATCAAACTAGGGCCGGTCCGGTATTGAGGGCAGATCAGACTTCGCACCGGCGATCCTTCGACACCCATAACGGGCTCCGCCAAACCGACGGCAGATTTCTGCTAATCAACCAAAGCTATCGGCTTCGGCTTGCGGCCCCAACGCAGGTTCCCCTAGGATAAAGCCTTCTGCTATTGCGTTGCTTGTCATCCCAGAACCCTGCCTTCGCCGCACTCCCGCCTGTCTAAATCCTGCAGGAGTGCACTCATCCAGGAGAGACCGTTCGTGCCAGCCGACGAATACGTACAATGGCAAAGGATATCATACGACCTGCACGACCTTACCGCTCAGGCAGCCAAACAATTCCAATTGAAGGCTATCTATCTGTTCGGTTCGAGGCGGTTCAAGACGCTTAGCCTGCGCTCGGATATAGATATCTTTTTCGTGCCCGCGTCATACATCAAATCGAGTGATCTTCGGCAATTTCGGCACGAGACGTGCTTGGCGCTGGACATCTTCTTGCTTGAAAATGGCCGCGCGACCAGTGCAATCAACGACAGTTATATTGAGCTCGACGATGACGAAGCGGTCATCGAGGTGACCAGGGCCGTCAAACTGTGGTCTGACGAAGATGGCGACTCCACAGATCCGGACATCTCGTGGATTCAAACCTATGCGGATCACTTGAACTTCCAGGAAACCGTTCTTCCGAACGTTCGTCTTGTGCGATCCCTGGACAGCCTGAAGGTGCGACTTGACCAGCAAGGACTTCCGACTGCCCCTGTGATCGGCGAGGACGAAGAGGAAATTGCACGACGGCTTATTGAAACTGCGCGCGTCACAGGGGGATTCCGGAAAGCTGACTTCCCGGGCAAGGGAGCAGCGAGAGACTCATTCGTGATAGCTCCGCAGAGCGAGTACGACTTCCAGGACCTATTCTGGATTGCGACCAAGCCTTGGATCGGCCAAGTCGCAAGGGAACACGTGGAAATTGTGTTTGATGGGCAGAAGAAAAAATCCGATTTCAGCCTCATGCGGTCGCGCTTCATCATCGAGATGAAATTGGCCAAAGATAAGAATGACGCACGTGAGATCGCGAAAACGCTGGAGGGGCTTGCCGGCTTCTACCGCCAGCACTCCAATGTCCGCATGGTCCTTTTCATCATCTATGCTCACAAAGATGCAGAGATCGACAGTAAGCGTAGCGCAGAGGCCCGTCGGATTGTTTGTGCGGGGTCTTAAGAGCACCGTTAGAAGAGTCATCTTCAGCAAGGGTGCTTACAATGGACGACCATTCGGATGACATAAGACGACCGTTGTCGCCGCGTATCGAAGTGTATGCTGGCGCAGGTCGCAAGCGGTGGCCGGATGATTTGAAGGCACAGATTGCCGCGGAAAGCCTCGAGCCGGGGGCGGTTGTCACAGACGTCGCCCGTCGCCATGGCTGCCGGCCCCAGCAGGTGCACGACTGGCGGCGCCG
>NZ_AUEZ01000072.1 GCF_000426245.1 Bradyrhizobium sp. Ai1a-2
GATCGCGATCTTCGCCGGAACTCGGACATGAGCTTCCGTTTCATCGAGGACCACCGCGACACCTATCCGGTCCGATTGATGTGCGCCGTGCTCGAGGTGTCTCCGGCCGGCTATTACGCCTGACGTGATCGCCCGCCGAGCGAGCGGACAAAATCCAACGCCACGCTCCTGGCCGCGATCCGACAGGCCCATCGCGACAGCTGCGGACGCTACGGTAGTCCCCGTGTCCATGCCGCCCTGCGGGCGCAGGGGCGCGGCGCCAGCCGCGGCAGGATCGAACGGATGATGCGCCGGCACGGTATCCGCGCCATCATGGCAGCGCCGCGCCGGGTTCGTACAACCGACAGCCGTCACGACCAGCCGATCGCACCGAACCTGATCGCGCGCGACTTCACGGCAGAAGCCCCGAACCGGGTCTGGCTTGCCGATATCACCTACATTCCGACCGCGGAGGGGTGGCTGTATCTGGCCGCCGTCATGGATCTGTTCAACCGAAAGATCGTCGGCTGGGCCATGCGGGATCATATGCAGGTCGAACTCGCCTCCGCGGCCCTGACAATGGCGATCCAGCAGCAACGACCGCAGGCCGGATTGATCCACCACTCCGATCGCGGCGTGCAGTATGCCTCTTGCGACTATCGCGCGGCGCTGTCGGCGGCCGGAATCGTTGGATCAATGAGCCGCAAAGCCGACTGCTACGACAATGCCCCAATGGAGAGCTTCTTCCATACCCTCAAGACCGAGCTCGTTCATCATCGCAGCTACAACACCCGCGCCGAAGCCCAGCGCGACATCTTCGCCTTCATCGAAGGCTTCTACAATCGAACCCGGCTCCATTCCGCCATCGGATATATCGCCCCGATCGAGATGGAGCTAAAAGCAGCTTAACCCTGTCCACTTTTTCGGGGGAAGATCATTCGCGGCCCGCGCTATCCCTTTTTGTACGATGGCGCGCAAACCGGGGCATGATCGCATCCAGGTCGTTGGGTTCCGAACCGTTCGATCGCCGCACACTTGAGCCCCACCTAGGAGCGCGATTGAGCGAATTGGGCGAAATTGCTATACTTCATTGCAACTCGTTCGGCGTTCGTCCGCTGCTTTACGGAGGCGCTATCGGTGGCGAGTTTTCATGCCGGCAGACGCAGGATTGAGGAGTTGCGAGCACTCGTTGCGTGCCTGACAAACGCGGGGGACTGCAGCTTCTTCCTTGCTCATCTTGTCCAGCAAAAGATCCGCGACGATCTTCCGAAGCCGTTGATTTTCGAGCGTAAGCTCGTCCAAGACACGCCGCATGTCATCCATCCTTGGCGAGCCGGGCGACGACCTGTCCTCAAGTTCACCACCTTGTGGGTGGGCGGCATTGGTTTGACGCAAGGATCGTTTCCGCCAACGATGAAGGGTCATGACGCTCACCCCGAGCGCTTTGCCAATCTCCATTTGGGAATTACCCGCTCGAGCAAGCTCATCCGCTCGAGCGAGTTTCAACAGAATCTCCTCGTGAGAGTGCTTCTTCATCATCTTCCTTCCCAAATCGGCTCGGGCAACTAGCTAGTGCCCAAACCACCAACGTCACCCTAGCGTAAACACCTCAATCGGAAGCGACTTGAGGCGAAGCGCCAAATGAACCGTTGAGCTTGCCCCCGACCTTTACTCCTGACGTCGCCCAGATCGTTTGATCGCATTTTTTGGAATCGAACCGACTTAGTCCGTCGTCAGCGCGGTCTCGAGATCGGTCGGGTCGATCCGCCTGTTGAGGTTGGTCGAGAGCTTCTTGCGGTCGAGCTCGCCCTCCCACCAGGCGACCACAACGCAGGCAACGCCGTTGCCGCAGAGATTGGTCAGCGCGCGACACTCGCTCATGAACTTGTCGATGCCGAGCACAATCGCCATGCCCGGCACCAGCCGCGGGTCGACCACGGCGAGCGTCGCTGCCAATGTGATGAAGCCCGCGCCGGTGATGCCGGAGGTGCCCTTCGAGGTCAGCATCGCCACGATCAGGATGGTCAATTGCTGGCCGAAGGTAAGATCGACACCGAGCGCCTGCGCGATGAACAGGGTCGCCAGCGTCATGTAGATGTTGGTGCCGTCAAGATTGAACGAATATCCAGTGGGCACCACGAGCCCGACCACCGACTTGGAGCAGCCGAGGCGCTCGAGCTTCTCCATCAAGGAGGGCAGCGCGCTTTCCGACGACGAGGTGCCGAGCACGACCAGGAGTTCATCCTTGATATAGGCGAGGAACTTGAAGATCGAGAAGCCGACCATCCGCGCGATAAGACCGAGCACCAGGAACACGAACAAGGCCGCGGTAACGTAGAAGGTCGCGATCAGCCCGACGAGGTTGAGAATCGCGCCGGTGCCGAATTTGCCGATGGTGTAGGCCATCGCGCCAAACGCGCCGATCGGTGCAGCCCTCATGACGATCGAGATGACGCCGAACACGGCGCGCGCCGCATCGTCGATGAATGCCCGTATCGTGTGACCGCGCTTGCCAAGGCCCATGACCGCGAAGCCGAACAGGATCGAGAACAGCAGCACCTGCAGGATCTCGCCTTGCGCGAAGGCGCCGACGACGGTGTCGGGAATGATGTGCAGGACGAAGTCGACGCTCCGCTGCGCCTCTGCCTGTTTGGCGTAGTTTGCCACCGCCTGCGCGTTGGCCCCGGCGCTGCCGAAGCCCGCGCCGGGGCGCACCAGATTGCCGACGATGAGGCCGATCACGAGCGCGAACGTGGAGACGATCTCGAAGTAGATGAGTGCCTTGACGCCGATGCGTCCGACCTTTTTGGCGTCCTGGATGTGGGCGATGCCCGAGACCACCGTGCAGAAGATGATTGGCGCGATCACCATCTTGATCAGCTTGATGAAGCCGTCGCCGAGCGCCTTTATCCATTCGTTGGTGGCAAGGCTCGGCCACAGCCAGCCGACGATGACGCCGAGCACGATCGCGATCAGCACCTGGACGTAGAGAATCCGGTACCACGGTTTTGATGCGGTGGGCGCCGCCGGCCCTGTCGTCGCAATGGTTGCCGCCATGACGTTTATTCCCCGTCTTCTTTTCTGTATTGCCGCTTAGGCCTTGGGCGCATCGGTGATATGGATCTTCCAAAATATCGCGTTCTTGCGCCATCATCAGTGAGGTCGATTTAAAACACCGTCCACTTCCATATTGCCTTTCATGCGGGCGGCAACCACGCCGTCACCCGAACCGATGCGCCATCGACGCTTGCGGGGCCTAGGTGTGGCTATGATCGTTCCAAGCCTACAACCTGACGATACGTGAGATTCAAGGCATTTCGGTAGTCCAGCTGCACCTGAATCTATTTGCCCATCCTCTGCTCTCCGCAATTGCGACACAATCGAGCTAAGCTTGGGTCGGCACGAAGATGTCGCGACGTCAATTTCTTGACGCCAGTTGGGCGCGGATCGACCGGCGCCCTGTTGGCATTGGCTGGCTGCATTATGGAGACTGCCGTCCGCAAGGACGGTCGAGAACGTCTAGATTCGATCTAGTTTTTGGCTGGCAACCTCAGGCCTGCCTCCCGAATTGCTTGCGCTCGGCTCCTCGGTACAAGGAAGATCGGTCGAGAGCCTATTGGGGTGTGCCGCTCGTCCCCACCGCCTTCAGCAGCGTCCATGCCACGACGGGCATTGTATCCGGCAGCTGCCTCTCGAACTAGAACGGCTCGAACCTCGGGCCGTCGCGATCGACGACCGCACTTTCAAGACCAACTATAACGTGCTCGACAACCACACCGATGCAAAGGAGAGGCGGTAATCCAGTCGGCCCGACACATCCAGTATCCTGGTGTTGGTATCGTCAACGAAGCCATTGAGCGATGACCGGTTGATGTCGAAGCGATAGTCTAGCCCGTGAATGTTGGTGCTGCCGCCCGAGCCGTAGTAACTGTGGAAGGGATGACAACGAGTCGTAGCAGAAGAACGCCTCATTCCGGATTGGGCCGGTGTGCGGCTGCTTGGTCACAAAGTTGACTGCGCCACCGCTTGCGCTCTCCCCTGATAACAGAGAAGCGGGCCCCTTCAGGAATTCCACCCTCTCCAGCGTTGCCGTATCCATGAAGCGCGATGTCATGTTCTGCGGATCGCTACGAGTTGCGCTTGAGAATGTAGCTGTCCATGATCCAGCCGTGCTTTGCCCGCGCTCCTTGTCGCGCAGCGACGATGCGTGGCCCGGTCTCGGCGAGCGCACCTGACATGATGATCTGCGCAGGCATGCCAAGATAAGCGCCCCACCAGATGTGCAAGCCTTTCGGGTCGAGCGACTGGAACGCCGCGCCGCCATCGAGCATGACGACCACGGTGTCCGTGCCGGACGGCCAGCCGCCTTCGCGCAGCCGCCGTCCTGTTGTCACCAGGAAGTGTTCGCCAATGTCGTTCAGCGGCGACGAGTGCGCGGCGCAAAGCGCCTGGATCGAGGTGATGCCCGGCACCACCTCGATTGCCGGCAACGGATCGAGCCTTCGTGCGATCCGCAGGCTCGAGTCGTACAGCGAAGGATCGCCCCAGATCAGCAGCGCAACGCGCCCGTCACCACCGAGATGCTCCGCAATTGCCCGCGACCAGGTCGCGCCGACGGCGTCGTGCCATTCGTCCACTCCCTTGCGGTAGTCCTCCTGCGCAGTGTCGCGCACGGGCAGGTCGAACTCAGCGACACGCGTGCGGCTGTTCGTCAGGACTTGCGCGCAAATGAGCCGGCGCAGGTCGGCGAGATCGGATTTCACGGTGCCCTTGCGCGGAATCAATACCAGGTCTGCTGCGTTGATCGCGCGGATCGCCGCAAGCGTAAGGTGCTCCGGATCGCCGCACCCAATGCCTATCAAGGAGAGTGTCAACATCACGTTATGCGTGAGAGCGGCCGACTTGCGACCGCCCTCACGCCATCTTCAGGCAGCGTTGTGAAGGCGATAAGTAACAAGACCATCGGCCGTCACACCTCGCAGCGATTTCGCCAGCGCCAGAACGGCCAAGTCGGCCAGCGGCTCGATCACCACCACGAGCGCGTAGGAAGCGGCGAAAGACATGATGGAGGTGAGGTTCTCGGCCGCAAAGCCCGCGCCATAGAGCGCCCAGAAGGCGACCCACGCCACGATGCCGGATTGATAGGCGGTCGAAAGCGCCAATGCCTGGCGATACTGCAGGTCAACATAGGCGGTGTTGCGTGGAGTGATCCGCCCGGCCAGCGCCTGGATCGCAAACAAGGGCACCAGCAGCGTGGTCACGTTCATGCCATATTGCGGCAAGTCTGTCGGCACAAAGAACAGCCCCTGCAGCAGAAGACCAAGCGCCAGCCCGAACGCGGCCGGTGCTGCGCCGAATACGAGGAACAGCGTCGAACCGAGAATGAAATGCACCTCTGAGATACCGACCCGGAAATGCGGCAGGAGTTCGAAGAACGAGAAGACCAGGACCGTTGCTGCGATGGTGCGCGCCGCGAATGAAACGCTCCCCTGCGCGCGCATGGTCTCTGCCGCAAGCTTCAACGCACAACCGCCGGCGACTGCACCTGTCGCGTAACCCAGCACGAGCTTGGCGCCCGTGACGATTCCTGGTTCGATATGCATGATCTAGGTCCCTTCTGCCGTCACACCCGACGGCGTTGGCGTCAAAAACTGCAGGGCCGGTCTCCTGGCTCGCGGTTCGAAACGGGTCTCCGGCCTTCCCAGGCTTGACGGCCCCGTGGCGGAGCTCACCGCTTACAGTCGCGGGGGCGGCCCGGGGGTCGGGCGCCGCAATTGGGTCCGCCCTACCCCATTCCCGATTATGCTCCGGCGCTTTGCGCCGCTTCGAGCACCATGCCTGTTCTGTGTGCCCCTTCCGACGCGGAGGCGTCAAGTGGCTCGCGAAGGCGGATGGCGGCATCATCGCGGGTATTCTCCGGCCAACGCACCGAACAGGATGACGGCCGCCGTCGTCGCGGCGCCGGCTTGCGCGAGCTGCTCTGCGAGCTTCGCGATCGTCGTGCGGACAAGCCGCTCTTCGGCATGGCCGAGGGCCTCGGCAAACAGCGCCGGTGTATCGGGGACCATCCCGTGTTCGATCAGCTTCGCCGCAAGAGCCGGAAACGTTCGCTTGCCCATGTAGACCACGGTTGTCGATTCCGGATCAGCCAGCGCCGCCCAATTGAGATTAGCGGGCAATTGACCGGCGATATCAGCGCCAGTCACGAACTGAACGCGGCGTGACGTGTGTCGTCGGGTGAGCGGAATGCCGGCACGCGCTGCCGCAACGCAGGCTGAGGTGACGCCTGGAACGATCTCGTAGCCGATGCCCGCCGCGCGCAGCGACTCGATCTCCTCTTCAAGCCGGCCGAAGATGCCGGCGTCTCCCGATTTCAACCGGACCACGCGGGCACCTGCGGCGGCGTAGTCGATGAGCAGCCGGTTGACATGCTCCTGGCTGGCCGAGGGCCGGCCCGCACGCTTGCCAACCGCCACCAGATTGGCGCTGGGGCGGGCGTGATCGAGGATCGCGCCTGAAGCAAGGTCGTCATAGAGCACGACGTCGGCGGCGTGCAGGCGCGCGGCCGCCTTGAACGTCAGGAGCTCGGGATCGCCTGGACCGGCCGAGACAAAGGAAACAAAGCCGCTCACCTGTCCTCCGCAATAAGATGGAAGAACGTACCGGTGGTGTAACCGCGCCGCGAGCCGGTCTCCGTAATGACCGCGCCAGTCGCGTCACGAACGACCGCCAGAGGCGCATCGGGCTGTGAGACAATCGTCGAATAGTGGAATTCATGACCGCGCAGACGCGCGCCGACCCGATGTCCTGGCATTGGCAGAGCGAGTTCCGCAAGCCGATAGCCCAGATGCATGCGACGTTGGGCAAAGCTTGTTTCCAGGCCGAGCAATCTGGTCATCTCGTGGCGTGCGCCGTTGGCGTCAGTCAAGGTGGTGCCCAGCACCATGTAGCCCCCGCATTCGCCATGCACCGGGCGCGTTTCGGCAAAGGATTGTAGCGCGCGGCGAAAGCGGCTGTTGGCCGCCAGCCGGCCGGCATGCAGTTCCGGATAGCCGCCGGGCAGCCAGCAGACGTCGGCGCTATCATCTGGGCCCTGATCAGCGAGAGGCGAGAAGGTCATGATCTCGGCTCCGGCGGCGCGCCAACCCTCGAGCATGTGCGGATAGACGAACGAGAATGCGGCGTCGCGCGCAAGGGCAATGCGCTGTCCGGGTGGCTTGACGTTTAGGCCGGGCGCGGCGCGTGGCGTCGTCGAGACGCATGCAGCCGATTGCAGCACCGCATGGAGATCGACGTGCTCGGTGACAAAGCGCGCGGCTTCGGCGATCACGCCGTCGACCTCGACCTGCTCCTCAGCCTGTACCAGGCCAAGGTGCCGCGTCGGCAGGGTGATCGCGGCGTGGCGGGGTAACGCCCCGAACACGGCAATGCCAGCGTCTGCGAGGGCGCGGCGCACCAGGTCCTCGTGCCGCGCGCTGGCGACGCGGTTGAGAACGACGCCGGCAACACGCACTGCCGCCCGGAAATCGCGCAGTCCCGCAGCCACCGCTGCGGCGGTTTGCGCCTGTCCGGAGGGATCGATCACGAGCAGGAGCGGCCAGCTCATCATCTCGGCGATATCGGCGGTAGCGCCGGTGCCCGAGACGCCCGGTGCGGTAACGCCGTCGAACAGGCCCATTGAGCCTTCGGCCAGAACCAAGTCTGCATCCGCGCTGCGTGAGGCGAGCGCTTCGATCGCTTCACGTGGCATAGCCCAGCTATCGAGATTGACCGAGGTGCGTCCCGTGGCGGCCGCATGAAAGGCAGGATCGATATAGTCGGGCCCAATCTTGAAGCACTTGACCTTCAGCCCGCGATCGCGATAGGCGCGCGCCAATGCCAGCGTCAGCGTCGTCTTGCCAATACCGGATGCCGGCGCCGAGATGACGAGGCTCCGCGCCATCAGGAGGCCTCCGGAAAGCGCGGTGTCGTCCAACGTGGCCGATAGCGGCGCTCGTAATCGGCAGCATACAGGCGGCTCTCTCCGAAATCTTCCGACCCCAGTGTGCGGCCAACCAGGATGACTGCCGTGCGCTCGAGCTCGTTGCTGACGGCGGAATCCAGCGTGCTGAGCGTGGCGCGAATAATGCGCTGATCCGGCCAGCTTGCGCGCCATACGATCGCGACCGGGCAGTCTGCTCCGTAGTGCGGCGTCAGCTCATCAATCACCTTGGCAAGCAGATGGATCGAGAGATGGATGGCGAGTACCGCACCGGTGGCAGCGAAGGCGGCGAGCTTTTCGCCTTTTGGCATCGCACTCGCCCTGCCCGACGTTCTCGTCAGCACGACAGACTGCGCCAGACCCGGCAGGGTGAGCTCGGCCTCGAGCGCCGCCGAGGCAGCGGAAAAGGCCGGCACGCCCGGCGTGACCAAATAGGGGATTCGAAGCGCACGCAGACGGCGCAACTGCTCGCCCATCGCTGACCAGATCGAGAGATCTCCGGAATGCAGCCTTGCGACGTCCTTGCCCTCGCGATGCGCGGTGACGATTTCCGACATGATGTCGTCGAGCGACATCGGCGCGGTGTTCACGATGCGCGCGCCCTTTGGACAATGCGCGAGAACGCCCTCGGGCACGAGCGAGCCGGCATAGAGGCAGACAGGACAGGCCGCGATAAGATCGCGCCCGCGCAAAGTGAGCAGATCGGCAGCGCCCGGTCCGGCGCCAATGAAGTGCACCGTCATTCGCCACCTCCTTTGGCGATCGCTGCGGTCGCCGTCCGATCCTGCGAAACAGCCCGAGTCGAAATGAGGCACGCACCACGGCCGGCCACGGCAAGCGCCGCGGCTTCGGCCACGGAACCCGTGCCGAACTTCCCCTTGATGAATTCGGACTGTGTGGATGTGGCACGGAACGGGCCTGATTGGCACGTTGAGTTCACGCGCCAGTAATTTGAGCGCAGTGGTTTCGGCCTTGTCGCTCACGGTGACGACTGCCGCGAGACCGTTAGGACCTCCCGCGGCGTCGAGCGCCTCGCGCAACGAAGCAAGTGTGACGTCCCGCTTGAATCCTAGACCTGCGACCTTCACTTGACTGCACTCCATTGCACGACCGGCCGCGTTGCTTCCCAGGAACGGTAGCGGCCGAGGTGACCTGCATGCGCGATCTCGATCCGCATCAGTTCGCCTCCGTGGCGTTGATGCAGGTCCGAGAGCAATGCCTCCGTCTCCAGCGTGACGGCATGCGCAACCATCCGCGTTCCAGGATCAATGCGTGACCACACCGCATCGAATATCGCGGCGACGAGCCCCCCGCCGATGAAGACGGCTTGCGGTGTCTCAAGACTTGAGAGGATATGAGGCGCTGCTCCCTCAAGGACCCTGATCCGGTGCATCAGACCGAAAGCCGCGACATTGCTGCGAATATTCTCGATGCGATCGGCCCGGGCTTCGACGGCGATCGCCGTGCCACCGCAGAGAGCCCATTCCACGGATATGGAGCCTGAACCGGCGCCGATATCCCACAATTTTTCGCCGGGCCTCGGCGCCAGCGCCGAAAGCGCGAGCGCTCGCATCGGCCGCTTGGTGATCTGACCGTCATGTACGAAGAGCGTGTCCGAAAGGCCGGAGTTGCGCGAGATTCCATCTGATCCGCTAGCCTCCAGCGCAATCGTCACCAGACCGGCACCCGGCTCGGCCGTGTAGTGGTTGGCGCGCTGTTGCATCACGGATTCGCGTGGGCCGCCAAGCGCGGCGAGAGTCCACAGCCGTGACTCGCCCCAGCCGCGTGCTGTCAGCCATTTGGCCAACTCGCCGGCCGTTTTTCCGTCGCGCAGAAGACAAATGATATGAGATTCGCGTGTTAAGTGCGGCACCAGCCGTTCGAACGGCGCGGCATGAAGCCCGAGACATGTGACGGCTTCGAGCCGCCATCCCAGCCGCGCCGCGGCCAGCGAGAAGGTCGACGGCGCGGGATGCGCGATCCATTCGCTTTTGGTCAGCCGCTCTGCGAGACTGGTTCCGACGCCGTACCAGAACGGATCGCCCGAGGCGAGCACGACCGTCGAACGGCCACGGCAGGCCAGCACGCAGTCTGCATCGAACGGCACCGGCCAGCGACGCCCGCGGTCGGTAACGTCGGCGAGCGCCAGGTGCCGTTCGCCGCCAAACACCGTCTCGGCCTGCGCAACCGCCTTTCGGCTTGCGTCCGAGAGGCCGGCAAGGCCATCTTCGCCAATACCGATAATGGTCAACCAGGGATTACCCATCATGCGTGCCCTCATTCTGGGCGGAACGAGCGATGCCAACTTGCTGGCGGACGCTGCGGCGCGCGCCGGACTCGACGCAATCTATTCGTATGCCGGACGGACACGAGCTCCGATCAGCCAATCGCTTCCGAGCCGCGTCGGCGGCTTCGGCGGCGCGAACGGTCTTGCCGAATACGTTCGTCGGGAAGGAATTACGCATGTCGTGGATGCAACCCATCCCTTCGCGGCCGAGATAAGCAGCAACGCGGTTGCTGCGTGCGAGGCAACCGGAACGCCGCTGATCGCGCTCGAGCGCGCGCCCTGGGCAAAAGCGGCCGGCGACAATTGGATTGAGGTCGCGGATATCACCTCCGCTGCCGCGGCGTTGCCGGAGAATCGCGCGCGGGTGTTTCTTGCGATCGGCCGGCGGCACATCGCAGCCTTCAGCATCAAGCCACAGCACACCTACACGTTGAGGTTCGTCGATCCGCCCGATGGACCGCTGCCGTTTCCGGACGTCGATGTCATCGTGTCGCGCGGACCATTCAACCTCGCCGGCGAATTGGAGATGATGCGCGCGCGCGGCATTGAATGGATCGTTGCCCGCAATTCCGGGGGGACGGGTGCGCGTGCCAAGATCGATGCCGCGCGCGAGCTTGGCCTCCGCATCGTCATGCTCACGCGGCCCGAATTGCCCGAAAGGCCGCGGGCGGAAAGCGTGGCCGAGGTCATGCAATGGCTCGGTCATCGGGCATGCCTCGGTGCATAGACCCAGCGGCCGACGCGGCGTGTTGCCGAATTTCCGACGATGATAAGGGTTCGCATGTCGGCCATCTCCGGCCGCACCTGGTGCAGCATCACCGTTTCAATTCGCTCCTCAGGCGTAGTGATGGCGTGCGCGAAGATCACGAGGCGTTCGCCGCAGCCCGCCTCCTTCAGAACCGAGAGCGCGCGTCCAAAACCCTCGGGCCGGCTCGCTGAACGTGGATTGTACATCGCGATCGCGAAATCGGCTTCGGCGGCAAGCCGCAGGCGCTTCTCGATCGTCGGCCAAGGCTTCAGATTATCGGACAGATTGATCGCACAAAAATCGTGGCCGAGCGGCGCGCCGGCTCGCGCGGCCGCTGCCAGCATCGCGGTCACGCCGGGCAGAACGCGGATTGCGAGCCCCTGCCATTGCGGCGCGGCTTCGAACGCTTCGAACACAGCGGAAGCCATCGCGAAGACGCCGGGATCGCCGGAAGAAACCATGACGACGCGGCGTCCTTCCGATGCTAGCCGCAAAGCATCGCCTGCGCGCTGCAACTCCATGCGATTGTCCGATGGATGCAGCGTGAGTCCCTCACGCGCTTGCACGCGCGCGACATAGGGCGCATAGCCCACTATATCGGTCGCGGCGGCGAGCGCGACGGAGACTTCCGGCGTGACCAGTGCCTGATCACCCGGTCCAAGTCCTGCGATGGTCAATGTACCGGTCATTCCGCGGCCTCCATGCGCCGTCCTTGCCCATGTACGAGGACGATCGCGAAATAGGGACACTCGGTCTCGTCCACGTCCTTCAGCCGCGCTATGCGCTCGCCCGGCATGGTGCCGCGTTCGATCAGCCATGCCTCGCCAAGGCGGCCGGCGGCTTGAAGTGCGTGGCGCACCTTCTTCAGATTGCGCCCGGTCTTCATGATGACGAGTGCATCCGAATTGCGCGCGCGTCGCTCCAGTTCGTCCTCCGGCAGTGTGCCCATCAGCACCATCATCACATCATCGCCGAGGGCGATCGGCAGGCCGACCGAATTCCAGCAGCCGGCCATGCCGGGAATACCTGCGATCACCTCGATCTCGACTCGCCCCTGCAGACGCGCGTGCAGGTGCATGAAGGAACCATAGAAGTAGGGATCGCCCTCGCAGAGCACGACGATGTCGACTGCGCGTGCGAGCCGCGCAAGACGCTCCGCCCATTCGTCGTAAAAGGCAGCGAGCAGCCGGCCATACTCGGGACCGTCGAAAGGAATCTCCGTGGTGACGGGGTATTCCATCGGATATTCGCAGACGTCCTTTGCCAGCATTCCCTCGACGATGCGCCGCGCCTGACCGGGCCGCCCCTTCTTCCGAAAATAGGCAACACACCTGGCCGCGCGGACCTCGCGATCGGCGCGCATGCTCATCAAGTCCGGATTGCCTGGCCCGAGACCGCAACAGATGATGCGCCCCATGGCTATTCGCTCCGGCTTGCCAGCGCGTTCACGGCAGCGACCGTGATCGCCGAGCCGCCAAGGCGTCCCTCGACAGTCAACGCCGGCGCAGGCGGATCGGCCATCAACGCGGCCTTGGCTTCAGCCGCGCCGACAAAGCCGACCGGACAACCGATGATCGCCGCCGGCCGTGGACATTTGCAATCTTCCAGCATGTTGAGGAGGTGAAACAACGCGGTCGGCGCATTGCCGATGGCGACGATGGCTCCATCCAGATGCGGCCCCCATAATTCCAGCGCTGCGGCTGAGCGGGTATTGCGCATGGATCGCGCAAGCGAAGGAACCGCGGGATCGTCGAGCGTGCAGATGATGGCGTTGCCGGCCGGCAGACGCGCGCGCGCGATTCCCTCTGACACCATGCGTGCGTCGCAGAGAATGGGCGCCCCGTTCCGCAGCGCAGCCCGCGCGACGTGCGCCATGCCGGGAGTAAAGCGGATATGCGATTCGAGACCTACCATGCCGGCCGCATGGATCATGCGCACGACCACCGGCTCCTCGTCGGCCGAAAAGCGCTCAAGGTCTGCCTCGGTACGAATGGTGGCGAAGGATTGACGGTAGATCGCCGCGCCATCAGTCTCGTAGACGTGCGGCATCAGCGTCCTCCCGTTAGAACGGAGGGATCCGCGATCAATCGGCCGGCGCTCAGTCCATGCAGAACAGGCGCATCCCGCGTCGAGCCGCCGCGGATGAGATCGAATCCTTCGCTGGTCGCAACAAGGGTGAGTACGGCAGCCCCCGAATGAGCACAGCCTTTGGCACAGCCGGCGACGTGAAGCCAGGCATCGTCGGCGATATGCGGCGCGAGTGCGGCCGCGAGCTCGCGCGTATCGGCATATGCTTCCCGGCAGGCAGGCGCGCCGCTGCAGGCAATGACGCGCAGGATCGGATCGTCGGCTTGCGTGACCAAGCCTTGGCATCGAGGCATTTCGCGCAAACCTTCCGCCAGGATCATGCGCCACGGCATCATCCGCAATCCTTGTACGCGTTTGGCGAGATAGGTGAGCGCGGCATGTGTCACCTGTCCGAAAGCCGCACCGACCATCGCGCCTTGCGGATAGAGTCCCGGACGCGGCACCGCGATCATGCGAGCCGGTTTGGCGTGGCCGCGAAGGGCGTCGGGCAGTTTTGCGCCAGCCCCGATATGCGCTGCCATCCGCCCTCCCCCGCCTTCGCCGCCTGACTCGACGAACCACTCCGCAAGCGCGAGCGCGACCTTCACGGCGTCTCTCCGCGTGACAGGGCGACCAAGCTCGGCGCCGTCGGCGCGCACGATCAACTCTCCCGCCATGCCACGCTCTATGCGGATATCGGCGGAAGCGCTGGCCAGCGCGCGCTCCGTACCGCAATCGACGGCGAAGCCGAATTTGGTCGGCAGGACGGGCGGTGCCATTGCAAGCCCCTGCTCAAGCTCTGCGGCGAGCGAGCGGTTGTCGTCGCTTGCGCTCCAGAACGGCGTGACCAGGATGTTGCGCCGCGCTTCCGACTCCGGATCGAGGTCGAGCAAATGCAGCCGCGAGAGTTCCTCGATCAGCGACCGATGGCCTGCATCGGTAACGCCCCTGATTTGGAGATTGGCCCGGCTGGTCAGGTCGATCAGACCGTTGCCGTAGCGTTCAGCCAGCGCCGCAATTCCTGCTGCCTGCTTCGCATCGAGCCTGCCACCATGCGGCCGGATGCGAACCACGAGCCCATCCCCCGACCGCATTGGCCGCAGGGCGCCGGGGCACCAGCCCTTGATCGCAACCGCGCTCATGAGGCCTCCCGCAGCGCGGCCGCAATCGATTTGCGTCGCGTCCTCCAGAGCGACGCTTCATGCAAACGGGTGAAACAAGTCTCGATCGCCTCGAGCGCCGCCGGATTTTCGCGCGCCATGAAAGCACGAACGTCGTCGTTGCCAAGCGTCGCGTCGTAATAGAGATCGAACAAATGCACGGGCGCCGCATCGGCAAGGTGCGCATAGGCGGCCATATGCTCAAGCGTGGCAGCGATTTCCGCCGCGCCGCGAAAGCCATGGCGCATCATGCCCGCGATCCATTTCGGATTGGCGGCGCGCGCACGCACCACGCGTGATACCTCTTCTGTCAACGAGCGTGCATGCGGTCGATCCAGCCGCATGGCGTCGAGGTGATAGAGCGATGGGGCGGCCGCGGCCAGCAGCAGGTCTGTTTCCGGCAGGTCCTGTGATGCATGGACGAAGGCATCCGCGGCGACGAGCCTAGCCTCGATACCTGTGCGGTGAGGCCGCATCGTGCTGTCGGACTCGAATGCCCAGGACGAAGCCGAAAGCCAGGCTTCGCCGGCAGCGTTGCGCGACTCCTCCGTGAAGACATCCGGCATCGATGCCATACCGACACCATACTGCCCGGGCCGCGGTCCGAACACGTGCGCCGCGCGGTGGCGATAAGGATTTTCGGCGCCCTTCTCGTCGCGTTCCGAAAGCGCTTCGGTCGCCGCCTCGAACAGTTGCGCAAGACCTGAAAAGACATCACGAAACAGCCCCGACACGCGAAGCGTGGCGTCGATCCGCGGCCGGCCAACAGCGGTCGGCGCGATGATCTCATAACCCGACACCCGGCCTGACCCGTGATCCCAGCGCGGCGCGATGCCTGCAAGGTGCAGTGCCGTCGCAAAATCCTCGCCTGCGGTGCGCATGGTCGATGATGCCCAGAGATCGACGAGCAGCCCCTTCGGCCAGTCGCCGTGATCCTGCAGGTGACGGCGCAGCAATTCCTCGGCAAGCTTGATTCCCTGCGCATGCGCCGTCGGCGTCGGAACCGCGCGGGGGTCGACGGCGAGCAGATTGCGTCCGGTCGGCAGCACATCGCGGCGCCCACGATGCGGCGAGCCGGCGGGTCCTGGAGCGGCGCGCCTGCAGGAGAGCGCATCAAGCAGCGCACTCTCCTCCGCCTCACCACAGGCCCCGCGGCCGAACACATGCAGGCCGTCGCCGAACTGGCTTTCCTTGAGATCGCAGACGAAGCGATCGATCTGGGGAATGGCCTCGGCCGGCGTGGCGGAGGCGCCAAGGCCGAGATCATCTTCCAGGGCCGCGGCACGCGCATCATCGCGGATCGCAGCAATCAGGCGCTGGCGGCGCGCGGGATCGAGAACATCGGCAGTCGAATATTCATCGAGTAGTTGCTCTGGCCGGCGTAGGCCTTCGGGCAAAGCGGCCTGCCCAAGCGGCGGCGGCAAATGGCCGATTGTGACCGCGCCCATGCGCCGCTTGGCCTGCGCCACCTCGCCGGCATCGTTGACGATGAAGGGATAGCTCACCGGAACGTCGCCAATCAGCGCGTCCGGCCAACAGGAGACAGACAGCGCCACAGACTTGCCGGGCAGCCATTCGAGCGTACTGTGCGCTCCCATATGCACGACGGCATCGATGCCTTGCACGACGCCGTCGGGCGCCGCTGCATAGGCCGCAGCTCCGGCAACAGCATCCGGCGCATTTGCATCGGACAGGCGTCCGTAAACGTAGGACCAGCGTCCCGGCGCACTCAGAGCAACCGAGCAGCTCTGGCTGCTGGCGGACAGGCACTCGACCGGAGCGACGTTCACGCATTCCGGCACGCCAGCCCGAAGGATGGCCCCGTGCGGACGCGCGCCGGGCGTGGTATCACCTTCCATTAGTGATTGGCCGGCACAGCAGGTGATGCAGACGTGAAGCGTGAGGTCATCGCCCTCCTCGACGTTTTGGCGGAGGTGATGAGGCGCACGAACCGTAGACACAGGGGTTCGTTGCCGTCGCGGAGCACCCCGTCCGCCGGTCTCAAATCTCTGCGCTGGCAGGTCTCCCGGCTTGCGGAGCAGGTTTCCCTTCGATCTCCACCTTCCCGACCCTAACGGGTCAGTGGCTCTTGGAGATCTCTCCGGTCACGGTCGCGGGGGCGGCTGCGTTTCAGGCTCAAGCTTGGAGGCCTAGAGCCCTGTCGCATTCCCTCTTCGCCTGTCGCAGGACAGGAACCAACGCCCGCGCACCATTTGCACAAGCGCAGAACTTGTCAAGAAGGATTACGCAAATGATCCGGAACCGAATCGCGCTCACGACGACGAGACCGTCGTCTCCGAAGTTTCGCCTTGATGCCCACCATGCCGCAAAATGGCGAAGAAAAAGATTGCGCGCGACCGGATGATGGCTAGCAACAGCGACGAGAAGGGCCTCATCATCGTCAATACCGATGCGGGCAAGGGAAGATCCTCCTCGGCCTTTGGCATGATCCTGCGGTGCATCGCGCATCGCTTTCGCGGCGCGGTCGTGCAATTCATCAAATGGTGCGTGAGACACTAGCGAACGCCGCTTCTTGACTGGACATTCGGCGATCAGTGCCCGTTCTACGCGATGGGTGAAGGCTTTACCTGGGAAACGCAGGACCGCGCCCGCGACATCGGCGCCACGCGCATGGGAAAGCAACTGATCGTTCATCCAACCCCGTGCATGATTCGTTCTTGATGAGATCAACGCCGGGTTACGCTACAACTATCTCCAAGATCGGCGGAGCGGTAACTTCCTGGAGAAGAATTCGCAGCTGCCGATGTCGTGGTGTACGATGCTCCGGTATGCCGGGCATCATCTGCAAGACGGGCTCGTCGCTTCACTTCCGCCGACCGAAGACCTCAAGTCGCCGCGCCGGCTCCGTGGACAGAAAACCGTACGTTGCGGCGATATCGATGAACTCTCGCAGGGCACGCGTTGCGAAAGTAGATTGTCGACACGCAAACCGCGCTGCACTACGCGGCTCGAAATCGCACAGCTATTGCAAGAATTCCTCCGACAAATGGGAGATAAATTCCATTTATCGTTCGACTGCCGAAACTCATAGGTTTTTGCAAGTTCACAATCTCGGCCTCGAACAGCCCACTCTGCTCATTCATCCTGACATTGACATCTTGAAAATCCAAGAATTCACCAGTTGCCGGCGCATATGACTTGTACACGGCTTCCTTTATTACGAAGATTAACTTCGGGCCGAAACGACTGCTTGACCACTCTCCCCGCTCTATTTCCGCAGCGGTGCATATAATTGGCAATAGGTCCGCTCCAAGCGGTTCTTGGTCTTCAATGTCTAGTCCCAGAGCGAGCACGTTGCTGGAGCGTCCGGCAACGGCTCCGCAGTCAGAGGAAGAGTGGGAAATGCTGCCGACGACTTCCGTAGGCCAAAGAGGAGCTCGATCTACTCTCGACAAAATCGGAGAAGGGGCCAAACCCAGGTGACACAACGCCTCACGGGCGTGATGCCGCCCCCACCCGAACTCACGACGCCGGCGAAGCGAGACGTTCCCCAACATTTCCGCTTCAGCCGCAAATGGGAGGGGATGCGGGTCACGTATTGGTCCGCCCGAAAAGCCGATGTCATGCGCCAAAGCTGCGCCGATAGCTGGCCCTAACGTCGCAAGCGTCTTCATAGTCGAGGCGAGTTCCTGTCCTGGGGAATGCAAAGCCGCAAATGTGAGGCAGTTTTGCAGTAGCTACCTTGAGGTCGCAGGCAACTCAAGGCCCGCTGCTTCGGGACAAGGGCACGGTTTCCGATCTCAAGTTTCGACGGCAGCGTCGGACGGATCAACAGACATGCATGCTGGCCCTGTAACGCCGAAATCACTCCGCTTTCGTTCCAACCACATCCCAGAGGGCACCGGTATTTAATCAAACGACAAAGGCAATGGCGATTATGAACCTAATGAAGCGTCGGAGTTCGATCTCACTTATGGCTGCACGTCCCAAAATGAGTTTGGCGATCTCCGTCCGATTAGTAGGAGTTCGGAGATCCGCCGGCAGTGCCGCGACTGCTTCATCAAAAATTTGTCCTAAAGCCGAAAGCTGTTCTGAATCAAATGCGCTACTATGTTCGCATATGAATCGCTCCACACCACCCCCTTACCGCTCTATCGGTTAGTTCGTCGCGTTCCGGACAGGGCCCGAGTTTTGCCCTTATCAACTCTCTTGTGAGTTCGTTGAGCGCTTGCGCTGCCTCAAGCGAGTCCTTGTCTTCACAGATTAGTCCTGCAACCTCTTCGATTTTCAGCTCGATGCTCTGCTTCAAGTGCTGGACACGCGCGTCGCAGCGATGAAAGTGCGCAGCAGGTTCTGGAGGCTGTGGTCCAGTAAGGTTAGGATGTGGACCGGTCTTAGCTCCCATTAAGGAACAACATTTGATTAAGAGTCTGGAGAGGAACGGCGAGAACTGGAAGCGGGAGCACACAAAACGCTGTCACCCAATATCCTCGTTTCAGGCGCTCTATTGGGTTCGCTTTTCTAAAGCCGCCCACTATCATAGTCATGGCTGCCCCAATCATTCTGGCATAAGAATTCGAAGTCGATGCACGACAGCAGCTCGCTGGCTGGCGCGCAATGTCAGTTTGGTAGTGAGACATGCCGGCACGCAGAGCGCGCACGCTTGACTGACGGCCCCCAGCAATCGACAATCGATTGTTCACGATTTGCTATTTCTCAGTTCCATCTCAGTCGGCACGTTGCCTAGCAGCGTTCGCTACATTGGTAAAATAGATTGTTCTGATAGTGTGCATTCACGGTTTGGATACAAAGAACGGCGTCGATGAGCTCCCCGACGATCGCATCGCGCGCCAGACATCTTCAGAATCGGTGCGATCATCAGGTCCGGACGGCACATTGCAACACCTCGCGCGTGCCCCGGGATGAACGTCGAGTCAACCGAAACTTCGTGGCCCGCATTCCCTGAGCCCGACATGCAGCCGCTGCGTCAAGCTGCCGAAGGAATGGGAGAAACGCAGGACGCGCATGGTGCTCAACAGATCCGGGGCAATTGCTCACCTGATAGCCAATCGACAATTCTGCTACCGCCGAACCGGGTCGACAGCAGCACGAAACGATGATCATCGGCCACGGCCTCGCCGACATCGGCGGCATCCCGGCCGAGCGGATTTGCCTTCATTGCAGCAAGCACGGCATTGGCCATCTCAGGCGCCACGATCGCAACCAGTTTGCCTTCGTTGGCGACATAGAGCGGATCAAGCCCAAGAAGCTCGCACGCCGCGGCCACGCCCGGCTTCACAGGAATGGCTTCTTCCTGCAGACGAAAACCGAGGCCCGATTGATGCGCAATTTCGTTGAGTGTTGCGGCAAAACCGCCACGGGTGGGGTCGCGCATCGCTCGAATGCCGCCGCCGCCGACGGCAACAATTTCGGCTACGAGATGATGCAGCGCTGCGGAGTCGGAGACGATGTCGGTCTCGAAAGCGAGATTCTGACGCTTCGACATGATCGCCACACCATGATCGCCGAGGCTGCCTGACACCAGCACACGGTCGCCGACGCTTGCCTTGTCGGCGGAGAGATCGAGCCCATCAGGTAAAATCCCGATGCCGGTCGTGGAGATAAACAGACCATCCGCCTTGCCGCGTTCGACGACTTTGGTATCGCCGGTAATGATGTAAACGCCGGCGGTGCGTGCCGCCTCGCCCATCGAATCCGCAATCATCTTCAGATCCGAGAAGCGCAAGCCCTCCTCGATGATGAAACTTGCTGACAGATAGAGCGGTCGCGCGCCGGCCATCGCGACATCATTGATCGTTCCGTGCACGGCAAGCGACCCGATATTGCCACCCGAAAAGAACAGCGGCGAAACCACATAGCCGTCGGTCGTCATCACCATCCTGCCGGCGCGAACGTCAAAGGCAGACTGGTCGTTGCCGCGGGCGAGCCATTTATTACCGAACGCCTCGTGGAACAGGCCGAAGATCAGCTGCGTCATGGCGCGCCCGCCCGCGCCATGGGACAGATCGACGCATCCGTTATCGATGTCGAGCTTGCTCTGATAAGCCATCGCTGTCATGACGTCATCCGCCTCTAGTGATGATCGCGAAACCTGCCATAAGTCCAATGTGCTGCGCAGGCGCCTTCCGCCGAGACCATGCAGGACCCCATCGGAGTTTCGGGCCTGCAGATGGTTCCAAATAGCTTGCAGTCGACCGGCTTCTTCACGCCGCGTAGGATCGCGCCGCACTCGCACCCGGGATTATCGGCGACGCGCACTTCGTGCATCGCGAAACGCACTTCGGCGTCAAATTGAGCGTAAGCCAGCTTCAGCTTCAGTCCGCTATAGGGTACGAGCCCGAGCCCGCGCCATTCGAACTGGTCCCGCAGTTCGAAGATGTCCGACACCTCTTTCTTGGCGCGCGAATTGCCTTCTCGCGTCACGGCACGGCTGTATTGGTTCTCCACCTCATAACGACCTTCGTTCACCTGCCGCACCAGCATCAATATCGCCTGCAGCATGTCGAGCGGTTCAAATCCCGCGATCACAACCGGCTTGCCGAATTCTTCGGCGACGAAGTCGTAGGGCTCCGTGCCAATGATGGTGCTGACATGCCCCGGCCCGACGAAACCATCGATTTCGACCCGCCCGATATTGCGGATATCGGCACCCCCGAGAATGCTGAGGATCGCCGACGGAGTCAGCACGTGATTGCAGAACACGCTGAAATTCTTCAGCTGCTTCTTCTCGGCAAGCCGAAGCGTAACTGCAGTCGGCGGCGTCGTAGTCTCGAATCCGATTGCAAAGAAGACCACCTCCCGATCTTTCGCCTGTTCGGCGATTCGGACTGCATCGAGCGTCGAGTAGATCATCCGAATGTCCGTGCCACGGGTTTTGGCGCGAAGCAGGGATTGCCCTTGCGCGCCGGGTACGCGCATCAGGTCGCCGTAGACACAGAGAGTGACCTCCGGCCGGTCTGCGAGCTTAATTCCCATGTCGATCCGGCTGGCGGGGAGAACACAGACGGGGCAGCCCGGCCCGTGGACCATGCGGACGTTCACAGGCAGCATATCCTCCAGGGCATAGCGGGAAATCGCATGCGTGTGCCCGCCACAGAATTCCATGAATCGATAGAGCCTTTGCGGACTGGCTTCGGCTCCAATCGCACGCGCGAGCCCCTGCGCGATGGTCTTGTCGCGAAATTCATCGGCATATTTCATGGCTGCAGCCCCCGCTCCCTGCTACCGAATTCATGCAGAAGCTCCAGCGTGCGCTTGGCTTCCGCTGGGTCGATCCTGGTCAGTGCGCAGCCGACATGGATAAGGACGTAATCTCCTACTGCGAGATCTTCGACGAGCGCGATCGATATTTCCTTCTTCACGCCATCGATCGACACGACGGCCATGTCATCGGGAAGAATTTTCGTAACTTCAGCGGGTATCGAGAGACACATATCAGCCTGATCCTTTGTCGCCCGGCCTTCGTTCACCGATCTTCAGGGCGGCGATCCAGGCTTGTCCGAGACTCAAGCCACCATCATTGGCCGGCACCTGCCGAGGCAGCAGCGGAGTGAGGCCTGCCACAATGCAGCCGCGCTGGATTTCATTCGCGATCACCGCATTCAAAAAGCAGCCGCCGCTTAGGCTGACGGTGGCAATGCCGGTCGCGCGCGCGACACGCACAATCCAATCCACGCAAGCAGCGGAGAACGTGCCATGAAACAGCTCGGCTCCGGCGGTGGCGTCGACCTCGTCTGCTAACAAACGCTCGAAGAGAGGACGAAAGGACAGCGCGCCGGCATCGATCGCCCAGCCCTGCTCGAGCACCGCGGTCCGGCGAACACGCGCCTCGAGCTTCATCGCGGCCTCGCCCTCGTAGCTCTGCGATGTCGCCACACCAAGCAGTCCTGCCGCCGCGTCGAACAGACGGCCCGCGCTGGTTGTCACCGGCCCGTCAGGCTGCTCGAGCAATGCGAGCAGACGCTCGGCTTGCGGCTGACTGCCAAAGCGCTGCTTGATTTCTGTCTTCCGTTCCAACGCGTACAGCACCGCAGCAGCCATGCGCCATGGTTCGCGGGCCGCGCGATCTCCCCCGGGCATTTTCAAGGGCGAAAGGTGTCCGATGCGGCGAAACACGGCGCCCTCGCACCACAACAGTTCACCACCCCAGCTACCGCCGTCAGCACCATAGCCATAACCGTCGAGAACAAGCGCCAGGATGGGCCCTTCAACGCCGTGCTCTGCCATCACCGCGGCAGCATGCGCATGGTGGTGTTGGACGGCAATCCGAGGACGGCCGCTTGCTTCGGCAAAGCGGGTCGACGCCATGTTCGGATGCAGATCATGGGCTATGACGACCGGCTCGACATCGAGGGTCGATGTCAAATGCCGGATCGTTTCCTCGAGGAACTGGATCCCTTCGGGCGTACCGAGATCGCCGATGTGCTGCGAGACGAAGGCCTCGTTGCCCCGCGTGATGGTGACGGTCGATTTCAGGGCGCCGCCCACCGCGAGCACGGAAGGCACGGACCTTGCCAGCCGGATCGGATCGGGCACGTACCCGCGGGCGCGGCGGGTGAATTGCGCACTTCCGGCCACCACCGAGATCACGGAATCATCAGCACGCGTCACGAAATCGCGGTCATGGGTCACGATCAGGTCGGCGATGCCCGCGAGCCGCCGCACCGCCTCCGCGTTGTCGATCAAGATCGGTTCGCCGCTGGGATTGGCACTCGTGGCGACGGTGATCGGACCTTCACCATCAAGCCATGGTCTCGTGGGCAGAAGCGCATGGAAGACGAGGTGATGGAGCGGCGCCACCGGCAGCATGATCCCGATGCGCGACAGGCCTGGCGCAATCGAACGCGCCAGCTTGTCGCGCGACTTCAGGAGAACGATCGGCCGAGCTGCGGATTCGAGCAACGCAAGCTCCGCGGCGTTCGCCTCCGCAATCTCGCTGATCTGTTCCACGGAACCGATCATGACAGCGAACGGCTTCTGGTCGCGATGCTTCCTCCTGCGCAGCCGTTGCACGGCGTCATGGTTACGGGCATCGCAGAGCAGCTGGTAGCCACCGAGCCCTTTGATGGCGACGATTTGGCCGCCGGCTATCGCTGCCGCGATGTCGTTAATTTCGTGACTCAACCGAGGCCCGCATGTCGGGCACGCAACCGCTTCCGCATGAAACCTGCGGCTGGCCGGATCGGCATATTCGGCCGCGCAGGCCTCACACATCGCAAACGCATTCATCGAGGTGTTGCGGCGATCGTAGGGAAGCCGCTCGACGATGGTGTAGCGCGGGCCGCACTGGGTGCAATTGATGAAGGGATAGCGGTAATAGCGGCTATTCGGGTCGAACAACTCATCGAGACATTGACGGCATGTCGCGGCATCGGCGACGATGCGTGTCGACACCTTGCCCTGTTCGCTGGCACGGATCGAAAAGTCTTTCGCCGCAAGGGCGCCAATTTCCTGAATGGAGATCTGGTCGATCCGCGCCAATGGAGGTCTTTGGAGTGGCAAAGCCGTGAGAAAATCGGACGTGCGGTCTCCCTCCACCTCAATGATCAGGCCATCGGCATCATTGGCAACGAAGCCGGTCAACCTATAGCGGGTGGCGAGACCATACACATATGGACGAAAGCCGACGCCCTGCACGGCGCCCCTGATACGCACGCGCAGCCTCTTTCGCTCGCGGGTGATGGCCTCGCCGCTCCCGCTCATCGTTTCCGCCTAAGCACGGCGTTTCTGATGCGCGGCCTGTTTCCGAATCCAGGCGTAGAACGCGGCAAAGCCTTCGCCGTTACGAGCCGAAACCGTCAGCACCTCGATCTTCGGATTCACGCGTCTCGCATATTCGATGGTTTGGGCCGGGTCGAAGTCGAGCACCGGCGCCAGGTCGATCTTGTTGATCAGCATCAGCGCGGATGCCGCAAACATGTCAGGATATTTGAGCGGCTTGTCTTCACCTTCGGTGGTCGAGAGCACCACGATCTTGCAGGCCTCGCCGAGATCGAATGCTGCGGGGCAAACCAGATTTCCGACATTCTCGATGAAGAGAATGCCGTCCTTTAGCGGTGGCAAGCGGCGATAGGCCTCACCGACCATCGCGGCATCGAGATGGCAGCCCTTGCCAGTGTTGATTTGGACCGCGGGAACACCGGTCGCGCGAACGCGCTCAGCATCATTCGAGGTCTGCTGGTCCCCCTCGATGACCCCGACCGGGCGGCTCTTCTTGAGCTCTGAGATGGCGCGAACGAGAAGCGAGGTCTTGCCCGCGCCGGGACTGGAGACGAGATTGAACACAAGCAGGTCGTCGGCCAGGAAGCGCGCGCGGTTGTCGGCTGCCATGGTGTTGTTCCTGCCGAGGATGTCACGCTCGATCTGAATGATGCGGTCGCTGCTCATGCCCGCGATCTTCAATCTGGCGGGATCGGTGCCGCAGTTCACAAGCCCGTCTCCTTCATGCGCATGATCATGATGGTAATGATTGCCGTGGTGATGATGTGCGCCATGCCTCCCACGCTCATGACCATGGTGGTGATCGTGATGATCATCCGCATGATCATGGTGACCGCCGTGGGCTTGACCACCCTGCGCGTGGGCGCGTCCAGTGGAGGGCGTCCCTTCGCTGCATCCACATGCGGTACACATCAGTCGACCTCCAATTGCTTTACTCGCATCTCTTCGCCCGCGGTCACATGGAGCTGATAGCTTCCGCAGCAGGGACACGGCTCAGCGCGCTGCCCAATCTCAACGCTCCTTGAACAGGCCATGCACCAAGCGAGACCAGGCAATTTCTCGATTTCGAGGACCGCGCCATCGGCGATAGTCTGCGCCGCAGCGGCCTCGAAGCAAAACTTCATCGCTTCGGGAGCGGCATGGCTCAATGCGCCGATCTCCAGACACACGGTCCGCACCTTGGAGAACGACCGCCGGCGGGCCTCCTCCTCGACGATCTCGATGATGCCCTGACAAAGTGCCATTTCATGCATCGGCACCCTCGCGAAAATTGAGCCTGAATCCAACACACGGGTCGTACGATGCGACCATGGCTCGCACCGCATCTCGTCCCTGTCTGCTCGCCGTCAGCACCGCGCCCTGCAGGCTGCGGACCAGCGGTCCGCGCGCGTGAAAATTCCACTCAGTCGGCGCAAGGAACTCGAAACGAGAAATGTGCCCCTCACGGTCAAGCTCAACCGCGTGATAGAGGCGTCCCCTGGCACATTCGACCGCGGCGGCACCTAGGGACGGCCGCAGCGTGTAGCTTTCGAGGATCCCATCCTCGGCTGTGTCGGCACTTGCACTGGCCTGGAGCCATTCGCACAGCCGGGCGACTTCAGCAATTCTCGCCTTCAGCCGTTCGGCCGGTCTCGACCGGCTTGGCGGGAGCTGATCGCGCATGGCCCAGCGCGCCCACACACCTGTCTCGGGAATACGGCCATCTAGGTCCGGGGCTTGGGACAATCCCGCATTATCCGCGAGCAACCGTTCAATCACCTTGTGGTCGTCAGCAACGGACAGGAACGAATGCTCGACCGGGTTTGGCTGCAGTACGTCTTCGTCGAAAGCCGCCATGCGAAGCGCGAGTGGGCTGCCCGGCCTCGGCACACCATCTTCGTTCGCTATGCCAAGGGCAGCCAGCTCAGGCCTCATCCGCGCCATTGCCTCACCCAGAGCCTGGCCGCAGCCGCTCTCCGCGATGCCGACGAGCACCGATGCGGCCCGCATCCCGGCGCGGATGGCCGCGGCGCTGGCGGTATCGAGCGCGAGGTGCCAAACAAATAGCCCCCGCAGCAATTCCGTAAGCCGCTCGGCAACGACCAGGGTAACACGATGCCGCCTCGTCGCAAGGCTGACATGCTCGCCGCGCGCCGCCTCAACGGAGGACAGGAATGCGACCTGGTGCGCAGCCGCGCACAGCGAGAAGAGCCGTGGCAATACGTCGAGCAGCGAAGCGGCCGGCTTACCCGCAAACAGCCGCGCCAGTGGCGGCCGCGCCCGCGGCTGGATCTCGACGGCGGCAATTGCGCCGCCCGCAAGCGATACCGTGACATCGATCTCGTTGCGGAAGGCGAGGCTCATCGGCGCCGCGCCGTCAGTAAACCCTGCAAGAAATGTCGGCGGTCGATCGATCTGATATGTGGTGCATCGCGGCCATGTGATGCCGCGGTGTCGGCCGCCGACATCAGCGCCGCGAGCGCTGCTTCGGCCGTGGCGCATGCGGTTGCCATGTCCTCGAACCCAAACATCGGCGACAACAGCGAGCAGCTTGCAATTGGCCCCACGAGCGCAACCTCACTGACGGTGAATTGAATGTCGCCGGCCGGAAATCGCACGAGCAGGTGCGTGTCCCTTGCCCGAAACGATTGGGAAGCGCCGTCGGGCACCGGTATGACCACGTTCATGAACCAAGGCGTGACCATGATGCCGATGACCCTGCCCTCGTGCAGACGAAAGCCGACGGCTTCGACGCTCAGGGTCTCGTTGAAGATCGGCAGGTTGCGCACGGCGTGATTGCCGATATCCCGATAGGCTGCGGCGAGCATCTCGCCCCACGCCGCCGGATCAGCATGCATGCTCCTGCGGGAATGCTGGCGGTGGTCAAGCGTCATCTTCAATCGCCATGAACTTCGATTTGGGCGCGTCGCAATTTGGACAACACCAATCTTCGGGCAATGCTGCGAAAGACGTTCCCGCGGCAATCTGCGCCGCCTCATCACCCTCAGCCGGGTCGTAGACGATCCAGCAGATGCCGCACTCCATGCGCACGGCATCTGCGAGATCCTGCCGCGTGCCAAAATTCTCAAAGCTCGTCATGTGATGTAAGCCTCAATGATTTCCTGCAGGCGTTCGGCGGAATCCTCGAAATCCTCGCCCGCAGCCAGCGCCATCGTCGGCACGCCGCCGACCTCCATTGTGTCCAGGATGATGGTATCCCTGCTATTGAAGAACTGCACCGACCAGACGTTCCGAATGCCAGTCGCCAGCACCCGGCAAGTGCCGTAGCCACGCGAGATGAGCTGGATCGGCCCGTTACCGAGGCTCTGCTGCAGAAACGCCATGTCGACCGGGCTCATCGGCAGCAGCGTGAAGTTGATGATCTGCGAGCGCAGGCCGGGCCGCCAGGCCAGCGCACGTTCGCGGATTTCCGCGAGCACCGGCAGCGCGTTCATGACGCCGTCCGGCGCCGCGCCAATCGTGAAATCGCTCGACGTCAGGTAGGTTGCGGCGCCCGTCACAATCTCCGGGACCGCGCCGACCTCGATATAATCGTCAGCGGCGCAGGCCTCGAGGCGGATTCGCCAGATTCCGGCGAGCACCGATTCCTGGATTTGCGCCACCGCGCCATCCGGCAAGGCAACGACGCCGGCGACCTCGCCCTCGCCCAGCACGTCTTCGATCAGCGTTCGCTCGAGATCATTGAGGTTGCTGAGCCGGAACAGCCGCGTGGGCGCGTCGCTCTTCTGGCTGGCGATGGCGCTGGCTATGTTCGACAAGAGCTCGATCGCGTTCGCACAGTTCTTCGCCATCTCTGCACTATCGAGCGAGGCCAGTTTGGCGAGCGCGACATCGGCCGTCAGGGTGCCATGCGGCGGGTCGAGACTTTTTGCACCGATTGGAAGCACGCTGACCGGCTGCTCGGCGCCTTCGGGCGCGACCCAGACACCTGCTTTCATGATTGGACGTTCCGCTGTATGTGTACTCGGGGATGATGCTCTTGACGATTAACGCGCGGCTATCACGTGGGCGATCCATCAGCTTGATGATGCGCTCGACGTAAACCTCCAATCCTGGATCTTGGCAATTGGGCCGAGCACCTCACAGCTGCTGCAAACGATCAGTGTCAGCTTCATGCGCGCGCCGAACCTTTGACCAAGCTCGCTCTCGGCTTCACCTGCGAGCACTGCTCGGGCCAAGCGGCCCTGAAAGGTATCGATCAACTCGCGCAACACAACGGTTAGGTCGATCGCCTTGGCCCAGCGCCCGGGATCGTCCGCCGACAGCAGGGCCGCAGTCACCCGTGCATCGACGCTCGCGCCATCCACCTCGGGCAGGCCGCGCCGCGCCAGATCATGCTTTGCTTGCTGGAATTCCATTAGCCTTCTAATAAGTCTATGGTTGTGCTGGATTGCCGCACCCATGAGCGCAGATGCTCAGGCAATTGCGGATCGCGGTTGACCAGGTCCGCAAAGAAGGGGGCCCATTCCTGGCCAATAAGGGCGGCCCCAAGACCTTGGAGGGCAGCTGCGATTAGGCGCGCCTCGTCATCATCCAACAGGCGCATCGCGGTATCGATATAGACCAGCACGTTGGCACCGACCGGCGGCTCCGAGAGCAGCAGCACGGAGACGCGCCGCCGCTCATTGCCATATTCGCAGAGCGCGGAGACCCCGTCGGTTTCAACAATTGTCATCGGCAGACCAAGGCACATGGCAATCCCGCGACGGCTAGGCCGGTCTCGCCCTCATTTCGTAGCTCGGATGATCGATATCATTGGCGAGCAGGCGTTCCGACCGCGACAGCGGTGTGGTGCGCAATTGCGGCGGCGATCCCCACTCCGCGAGAAGCTCGCACGCCAGTTCGATTGCAGGTGCGATCTGAGTACGGACAGGATCAGTCACTGGTCCACCCCAATCCTCCAGGTCTAGCGGCTGACAGCCGATTAGCGCGAGCTGGCCAGGGCAGCGGCCGAGGAGGTCTGCCGCACTCAAGACCTCTTGGAACCCCGTCTGATGCAGACTCATCTTCTTTACGCCGGTGAATTTCGGCACCTCCTCGTCGCGGACGAGCTTCAGTTCGCCGGGATCAAGGCCATAGTCGATGGCATCGAACACGATCAGGCAGTCGGCCTGCTCGAGATAGTTCACGAGATAGAGCCCCTGCGTGCCGCCATCAATGATGGTGACGTTGTCAGGGACGGCGTAGCGGCGATGGAATTCCTCTACCACTCGCACGCCAAACCCCTCATCGGCCCACAGTATATTGCCGATGCCAAGCACCAGGACACGCTTTCTGTCGTCTGCCGGCCGCATCGGCACTCTCCCATTAATCGCGGAATTCACGCTCGCCCGAAATCATCGAGGAGACGATGCTCTGGCGCGACATGATGTCCTCGCGGATCGCCGCATAGATGTGGACGAGCGCAAACGTCGCGATCACCCACAGGCCGAGGTGATGCCAGGTGTGAACGTCCTGGCTGTTCGGCCAGATCGAAAACACCCAACCGAATAGCTTGTATTGCCAGCTGTCGTTGCCGGCTCCTTGTGCATACAATGCAAAGCCGGTGACGATCATGAACGAGATGGTCGGGGTGAACATGAAAAACATCGCGAGCCTGGCCAGCGGATTGTGCCCGGCATGGTTCTTCGGCTTGACCTCGAGAAAGGCGTACCAGCGGATCTGGTTCAATACCTCAGCCCAAAAGCTCTTGCGCCAGAGCGGCACGTAGAAAATTTGCCTAGCATGTGTGTTGCCCATGAAGGCCCAGTAGATGCGTAGCAGGAAGCCGACGGTCAGCACGTAGCCTGCGGAGAAATGCGCAAATCGCATATAACCGAACAGGAAATTGTCGCTGGCCTCTCCCGTCATCGTGGGCGGCACGCTGGCGACGAAATAGCCGGTCAGGCCCAACACCAGGATCACCGCGGCATTAATCCAATGCCACAGCCGCACCGGCGCCTCGTAGACATAGACGACGTCACGCTTAACGGTGCGGTCGGCGCGTGCCGCGTCGGCTGCAACTGCGGGGGTGAGCAAATGCCGAGATTTGTCCTGCATTACTGCCCCCCTAGCGGACCTTGACCGTTGCCATTTCGTGGCCGTCCGGAGCCATCACATGGGTCGAACAGGCCAGGCACGGATCGAAAGAATGGATCGTCCGTAGGATCTCCAGCGGCCTCTGCGGATCGGCCATAGGCGTATCCAGCAGCGAGGCTTCAAATGCGCCGATATTGCCCTTGGGATCGCGCGGCGAGCCGTTCCACGTCGTGGGCACGACGCACTGGTAATTGTCGATCTTGGTGTGCTTGATCTTGATCCAGTGCCCGAGCGCACCACGCGGCGCCTCGGTGAAGCCGTAACCCTTGGCCGCCTTCGGCCAGCTCTCCGGCCTCCACTTGGAGACGTTAGCGGTTGCGGTGTCTCCCGCCTTGATATGGGCAACTAGCTTGTCCTGGAAATAACGCATCTGATGCGCCGCCCACTGGCATTCGAGTGCGCGCGCCGCAGTGCGGCCGAGCGTCGAGAATAGCGCAGTGACGGGAAGATCGAGCGTCTTGAGCAGCTTCTCGGTCGGCTCCTTGAACTCTGCTTTATTTTGCGCGTAGCCGACGATGTATCTTGCTAGCGGCCCGACCTCGACGGCATTGCCGCGCCAGCGCGGTGCCTTGATCCAGGAATATTTAGCAGCTTCGTCCAGCTCCTTGATATCAGTTTTGGTTCCCTTAGCATTGGGCCCGAGCTGGAAATTGGGCTCGGTGACGCCATCCCAAGGATGCAGCCCCCTGGACTCGTCGGGGTATTTGTACCAGGAGTGGGCGACGAACTCCTGGATCTGCTCGGGATCGCCGTGGTCGATCGGCAAGACCTCCTTGAGATTGCCATTGAGAATGACGCCGCGCGGCATCTTGAGGCTTTTCGTAGAATAGTCGTTGGCGTTTTCAGGGATATCGCCATAGGACATCACGCTCTTTCCCGACAACCCGCCGCCGTAGAGCCAGTCCTTGTAAAACGAGCCGATCGCGGTAACGTCGGGCACGTAAACCTGATCGACGAATTCGATAGAGCGGTCTATGATCGAGGAGACTAGGTTGAGCCGCTCCATGTTGATCGCGCCAACTGCACCTGTGCCATCGATATTGATGGCACAGGGTACGCCACCGACCAGCCAGTTCGGGTGCGGGTTCTTGCCGCCATAGATGGTGTGGATCTTGACGATCTCCTTCTGGAAATCGAGCGCTTCCAGATAATGGGCAACCGCCATCAAGTTCGCCTCCGGCGGCAGCTTGTATGCCGCATGGCCCCAATAACCGTTCTTGAACGGGCCGAGCTGTCCTGAAGCAACGAACTTGGTCAGCCTGACCTGCAGGTCCTTGAAATAGCCCGGTGATGACACCGGCCAGGACGAGACCGACTGCGCCAACGCCGAGGTTGCCTTGGGGTCGGCTTTCAACGCCGAGACTACGTCGACCCAATCCAGCGCATGCAGGTGATAGAAATGGACAAGATGATCGTGCACCTGCAGGCAGAGATGCATGATGTTGCGGATCGAGTTGGCATTCTCGGGAATGGTGATGTCTAGCGCGTTCTCCACGGCGCGCACCGAGGTCAGCGCATGGGTGCCGGTGCAGACCCCGCAGATCCGCTCGGTGAACGCCCAGGCGTCGCGGGGATCGCGCCCGCGCAGGATGGTTTCGATGCCGCGCCACATCGTTCCTGTCGAAACGGCGTTGCGGATCACGTTCTCGGAATCGACATTGACCTCCACGCGCAAACGACCTTCGATCCGGGTCAGCGGATCGACGACAACGCGCTTGCCGGAATTGTCAAGCTCGAACCCGTTGGGTGTCAGGATGCCCATCGTTGCCTTCCCGGAATTCGATTATCTTTCTTGAGCTGCGCCATCGCGTTTACACGTCAGCTGCTTCGCGGCCGTGACCGCCGCATGCGCGGCAACGGCTGCGCCGACCACGCCAGCGGCGGCCATGCCGATCTGATCGGCGTTCTTCTCGATGCCGAATTGCTTGATGGTGGTGAGTCGGTCGTAAAACGAGCCCTTGTCCCAGAAGCCCTCTTCGGAGCAGCCGATGCAGCCGTGGCCGGATTGGATCGGGAAGGAAACGCCGCCGTTCCACCGAACGGTCGAGCAGGCGTTGTAGGTGGCAGGCCCCTTGCAGCCCATCTTGTACAGGCAATAGCCCTTGCGCGCGGACTCGTCGTCCCATTCCTCGACAAACTGGCCGGCGTCGAAATGAGGCCGCCGATAGCACTTGTCGTGGATGCGCTGGGAATAGAACATCTTTGGACGCCCGTGGCGATCGAGCTCGGGAAGCTTTCCGAACGTGATGATGAAGGTCACCACGCCGGTCATGACCTCTGCGATCGGCGGGCAGCCGGGTACTTTGATGATCGGCTTGTTCGTGATCACCTTGTCGATCGGCAGCGCCTGAGTCGGGTTTGGCTTGGCCGCCTGCACGCAGCCCCAAGACGCACAAGTGCCCCAAGCGACGATCGTCATGGAATCTTCCGCCATCGCCCTGAGCTTTTCGACGAAGGGCTTGCCGCCATCGATGCAGAACATACCGTCATCGTTCAGCGGCGGATTGCCCTCGACGGCTAGCACATACTGGCCTTTGTACTTGGCCCGGGTCTCCTCGAGAATGGCTTCGGCTTGGTGTCCCGCCGCCGCCATTATCGTTTCATCGTAATCGAGCGAGATCATCGACAGCACCGCGTCTTTGACAAGTGGATGGGCCGAGCGGATAAAGCTCTCCGAGCAGCAGGTGCATTCGAGCCCGTGCATCCAGATCACCGGCACACGCGGCTTGTTCTCCAGCGCATTGGCAATGCGGCTGGCAGCGAGCGAGCCGAGCCCGAGGCTCGTTGCCGTCAAACTGCAGAATTTGTGGAAACTGCGACGTGTGATGCCTTGTCGTCTGATCACGCTGTAAAACGTTTCCGTTGCCGCACCCATGAAGCCTTCCACGTGATCCGTTATCGGTTGTACCGAATTTCTGACATTCGGATAGCAAGAAGCAGGCCAACACCACACGTTGGAACACTTGAGAGATACCAAGCCGTTGCGGAATTGAAGTGCTCAATTTGGCGGATGCAAGGGCAATGAGAGGCAAAGAGGCGGAAAACACTTCAAACTCGGGGCGAGACGCAATCTTCCCATCTGTGCGCGGTGCGCGACAGGATCGAGCGAACGCACGATGTGCTGAATGGCGGGCGCGCGCTCCAGCATCGCCAGCGCCCGCTCGAGAGGACCAACGACATCAAAGAAATCACGAGAGAACCCATTCTTACGGACGTCGGATGCGATGCACTAGAAGAAAGAGACGAATGTCTTCGAGGCACGCATAAGCATCAAAATCGCGCGGCCCCGCGCGCGGGAACAGCTTGTTTGCCGGCGCCAAAAAGTTGATCATCGCAAGCTAGAAATCTCTTCTACATGGAGTCTCTGAGGGCCGCGACGCCGCACAATTTCGTGCTGATAGCCCTCGCCGCCTGATTGCCAAAGGAAAGGCGCCGAACGTGGCGATCAACGCCTGCATGTGCAAGCTGATCGTCATCCTCAACACCATGGTTGCACACCGGCAGGAGTGGAATCCGAATCGGTCCCCCGTGAGTTGACCGAAAGCACCAGGACCGCGCTCGGCTTGCGGTCGATCTCCGCGCCTCCCATTCTGTTGCCGCCGCGCCTCTTCCCTCGCGTGCCATGCAGGATACGGATCAGCGCGATGCAGCGGAACACTCGTGGCTTTTGGGGTCCCCAATGTCGCGTTCGCAAACAGCTTGGCGGGTTCCGGACATCAGGGGCGTTTGCTTTCCGACAGAAGCACGTGCGCCGTACGGCAAGGCGAAATTCGAGTGCCAGCCATTCGCTAAATGGTGGCGACTAGATTTTGGTCGTAGATGCGAGCATTATAAAGTTCGGTCTGCGCGTAGTTCAGCAAGTCCGCCCTCGATCGTTTTGATCGATTCGGCGCGATGGGAGGTCAGCCGGTACTGAAGCGGATGCGCGGTTTATTGCAGATCACGCGTGGTGGGAAACTTGCAGATAGTCCCCGACACCCATTTGCTCTTCTTGCGGCACCGAACCTGGTTAGATCAAAAAGGGGGACGGACTTCACGCTCTCAGCAGCTCCCCTTCAGAACCGAGCGGTGGGGACACCGTCTAACCATTCCGTCTTCTATGCACCGTGCGATCATTCCAAGTCATTCGTGCTGTGATGGCGGGCGCCGGGCCACATTTCTTGCTGGCAGTTCAAATCGGACAGTCATCCTTCAGTTCGTGAGTCAAACGGGCGTCCCCGGCGCTTGAGATGAACGTCGCAGAATGACGAGCTGCAACGCAAGCAGGTCATTGGCCGAGTGCTGTTCATAATCATCTGACGTATGAGCTGAGACCTTAACTGAGTGGCGGCAGCCTCAAACCCTAGCGGCTTGTGTACCTCCCAGTCGGGCGCATCCTTCGGCGATGGCACAAAATCGCGCGACTGGCCCTGGAGCACCTCGTTTCCGGATGGCGGCGCGCGGCTGAGGTACGCCGAGAAGCCGATAAGCTCGCCTGCAGTGCCTGGCGCAAACGCCTGCTCGCCTTGGGATTGAAGGAGAATGATCTTACTCTGGGTCTCAATGAAGATCAGTCGCTGTTCGCCTTGCGGGGTTATGGACCATATTCAAGGGTGATCGCTGCACCGAGTCTTAGCCGATCCCAGGCGGGCCGCATGTGGCGTATCGTTTTCTGAGGACCGAGGCGAATGCGGTCGTGAAGCCCCTTCATCCAAGGCGATGCCGCTGATCCTGACCACGCACAAGGAGCGCGATGTCTGCATGCGCGCGCCATGGCATGAATTCCGGACCGAGCGGTGCCTGCCTTTGGCTTGATGCGGTCCATCATCGGAAGCGTCCGGCCAATCAGCCTATCCCGAGCAAGATCACGCGCCAAATCGATCTAGGGCAGTTAAAAAAAAGCCCGGCCCCCTTTCGGAGACCGGGCGAAGGTCAGTCTAGGAGGAACGACGTTGCAACACATCGCACCCGCTTCCGTCGGCAGAGGGAGGGCTACCGGCGGTTCATTTACGGCGAGGGCATTCGCCGTTACCTTAGCCACGAGAAGGCCGATACCCGTTCCGAACGAAATATGGTGTCGGTTCCTTCTGAATAGGATTCAAGGAATTCGGCCAATACTGGCGCCTGGTCGGTATTTCACCTTAGGACCTTTGCTGCTTCTAGGGTGAAGCGCCCCAGAAAGAGCATGGCCATCAACGCTTCACGGGCCGATCGACCGTTATCTACGATGGAGATTACATCGAGTGCGTGAGCCGAAGATCGATGGCATCATGATATGGTGAATTCTATTCTCCAGCCGATGCTTTGTTATCCACTATTCCGTACCATTGGCAAAATCGATTGTTTTGATGGAGCACATCGACACTATGGATAAATGAAGACATGCGCTTCAGCGGCCTGATCTAAGTTTCCTCATCGCGCTCGGCGTTCTGATCACCGAGCGCAACCTTACGGCGCCAGCACGCAGCCATTGCAGGCGTAAGCCGCCAATCAAGCCGTTATCTATACTGCACAGAGCAAAGGATCGCCGGATGAGGACAGCGCCCATGTTTTCGATCATTGCCCCCTCACCGCCGATCCCGCCGCACACGGCATCGCCCTCGGCCGCGCGTGGCGCCCTTACATTGCGATAATTTTTCTTGTCCACCGAAATGGATGCGCCGGTGATCGCAGACGGTTGGGTCGAATGGAACCCCGGCAAGACCGGCACACTGAAGACGGCCTACTATGCCGAATACAAATCTACCGGCATCGGGCCAATCCCGGAGGACGCGAGTCTTACTCCCATCAGCTGACCAACAGCGAAATTACGCAATGGTCGCTCAAGGCGTTTTTTGCTAGTGACACGAATTGGCTGCCGAACCAACCATCAAGAAGGAAATAAAAATAGGGGGTGGACGGCGTACACCCCGGCGCAGGGCTACGTGCTCGCACGGCCGCGTTCGGCTCGGCAGTTACGTTTGCGGCCGAGCTGGACAAGGCCGGCTAACAAAGGAGCAAGTTCTACTTGCTCTTGGGGGCAGCCTCCAGATAAGATTGCTGAAGTCCCCGCAGGTGGCGAGAAGCTGCCGCGATACGACGCGCTTCCGTGTGGTTGGAAGTCGGTTCACTTCTGAAGGGATTGTTGTCGACACCAGGGTGTGCAGTAACGATTCCGCCGCCCGCAAGCCGACACCAGCGGATCTACCGACACAGCCTGCCCGTTTTTTATCGACCTGGCTGCCAGCAAGTCCTGCAAACAACCCTTCCCGCCTCGGCAACCACCATCACATGCCCACCTGCGGCTTAGGCGAGAGCATTTCTGCGCGGGACGAATTGCCGCGTTCTGCCGGCACAACGAAGCGAACGCACGATCTCGGCGCACCTTTTCCATGCACTCCCGTCATGTCATCCTTCGGTGGGGCGACTCTGCGCTTGCCGACAGCTGTTGGCGGCTCTTAGGACCCGGTCTCGAGTACAAACTCTTTCTTAGCATGCCATAAAAGGACGCGTAGCCACTCGTTGGAAATCAGTGGCCGCCCTAGATGCAGGCGCAGGCGTGTGATTTTCGTTGCGTGTGCTAATTGCGCATGGTGAAACTCCGATATCCGACTCTCGAACGGCCAATAATTCCGCCGAGAGTTGCTGGCGTCGTAGTTCGTGTTATGTTGGCGCCCAACCATGGAGACCAAAAGTGGTCAGAGCGAAAAAGAAGAATTCAACACGCAAGCCATACACTCCAGCTGACGTTAGTTGCTAAAGCAGCATTCGAAGGCAAGAACGCCGGTGCCGACAATCGCGAGACAGATGAAAAGAACCGAAAGCTCGTTGAGGCAGAAGGCTATAAAACTGGGCATCGGCCTCGGCCATCAGCGATAATTCGAGCTTTTAGGCAGCCGGCGGCTTCTTTCAATGAATTAGCCGCCGAAAAGCTCCACCATGCCGCGCCGGTTGAAATCGATGACGGTTCATGGTTTTCATTTCTTGCTAGCGCCAAGATTACTTAGAAAGCAATATTTAGCGTTACTGCTGATCTGAGTCAGCCGGCAGCGCTTGAACAGGCCTCAAGAATTCATCGATCCCCCGGTCGTAAAGCATCCTGCCCACCGATCAAAGCTGTGTCCTTGGCTTTACTGAGGCAGAGTAAAGGATGGTCTATGCAAGGGGCCGCATGCCCGAAAAAAAGGACGAGCGGGGGAACCATTTCACAAAACTTTGAGGCTTGGCGGTGTAGGTGAAGTGGGGCGCTGTTGACCGAGAGTAGCCCAGGCGATGCCGAAAGAGCGGAAATTGTCACCGCTGGAGAAGCAGGCTGCGGACGCCCTTCGTCGCGCAAGACGGCTGCCCGTTGGTCCGAGCCGAAACGATCTGCGCCAGCTCGCAATGGGACTTCTCTGGCTGCATAGGAACGGTATGCAAGCTCTGGAGCAGGTGCGCGCAAAACCGGGCGCGAACCAAGGTGAGATAAGGCGCGAGTGATCAGACTTTGCTGACGCCATCTCAGTCGAATTGGGTGGCCCACGCCGCGCTCGATCTTGGTCAGTTGGCGGCACTTTCCAATTTGCGAAACGAGCTCGCCCATCTTTTTTGGAACCTTCGCTTTGATCGCTAAATGTTTTGGTCGCCGAGGCCTTGCCGACGCTTGGCTCGGCGAGCCTTCACTGGGGCCGAGATTGTAGTTGGGCGCTCCATTGATCTCCTGCGCCGACCGCGACGCCGGACGGTCGAAGCGGTTGAGGATCGCGAAGGCGGCGGCAACGCTTGCGATTACACCAAGCGAAGCGTGGAAGGCGACGGGCGCATCCAACGCCCTGCCCGCGGCAATCGGACAAAGGCATCACCGCGAAGAACAACGTTAACCCTGCTTCACCATAGGTCATTTGGTGGTTTGAGATGGTTACATGGCGGATTCTCTCTGAGGAGGCATCTGCCCCCGTGGCCCGGATTCCGCTCTAGTTCGATCGGGGCTCGAGGGCAGAGCATGTGCTGGGGCGAGCGATTTCAGAAGGAGCGTCGCCCGCGCGCACTCGACGTGGACTGTTGTGCTACCGCCCCGTGGGAGTCCGCCCAGGCCAGGGCGGCGGTGAAGATCACGAAAACCTACACCACGCGCTAGCGAGACAAATATCGGATCGACGGGTATAGCGCCCCTCCTGTTGTAGCTGCTAGGTGCTGTTGCGGGAGCACCATTGCAAAGCGTGCATCACGTCGCTGCGCGAAATGATCCCGGCAAGACGTTGCCCACTCTCGATCACCGGCATGCTTGTGATCCGATGATTGACTATAAGCTCAAGCACCCTCGTCAACTTCGTCTCCGTCCCGACATAAATGAACTCCGGCGTCATGACGTCCATGACTGCCAATTTCATCAGATCGTCATAGCGCCGCATAATGCGAGCGCGGGTGAAGCCAAAGCACGCCAAGGCATCGAACTTTGAAACCATGCCGATCACCTGCGACTGATCTTCAACAGGATAGGCGTTGAAATCATCCCTTTCGAAGAGACCACAGAGCTCACGCAACGTGAGGTCGCGCGTGACGACCTTCGGCGCGCGGGTCATGTGGCCTCCAACAGTTTGTTGGAGGAATCTGTCCAAGTATCATTCCCCTCGCCGGCTGAACACCAATTCACTCCCCTCCCCTGAGGCCTGTCGCCTTAAGTGAAATTCCGACGTTGTTGAACAGGACCTGCAGCGGCGCGCCGTTGAGCAGCTCCTTGACCTCAGCTATGGCGAGCGGAAGCGCGCGATCGTGGCTCAACTCGACGTGCAAATGTTCATGGCTGCCGGAATGCCACGGGCAACGCCGCGCTTGAGAAGGCTGACCCACGCAGCTGACCATGCGCGAGCTCGCTTTCGAGAACGGTTTTCCGGTGGCGTATTCAAACACGCGTGACACGCCCATCAAGTCCAACGTCTTCCGCTCTCCGTACGCATCGCGGAATCGATCGGTCTGAAATGGGCAAACGGCAAGCTCTGCCATCGAGGACGGGCCGGAGCCCGCATCATAACTTAGTAGGTCAAGACTCAAACGCACCCCATGATCTCTTTGCGAACGTGGCTTATCGTTCTGCAGAATTTGGGCCAGCGTAAGCGAAGCGGGTTGCCTTTTGACTTTTTCCCGAGCAACGTCGCGTTCGCAACAGGTTGGTGGATTGGAAACAAGCCGCGCGTTCGCTTTCGGACAGAAAGCGCGTGCCGCGCGTTCCAGCTAATTCCAGCGGCAATATGGGAAGGGTCTGGCAATTGGCCCAGCTCTTGCTCCGTCAGCTGTGGCGCACGGTCGAATGCATCGCCAGGAAGTCCAGCGAACTTTCGCTTCCAATCGACGACTTGACGTGCCGCAGTGCGCCACATTCCAGTTGAGCTGGCGCGCGATGTGCTTCTGCTTCCATCTCGCTAACCCCGAACCCGACTGCAACAGGATTCAGACAGATTGCCGAAAACATCAAACGAGAGCGGCTATCGCGTATCTAGCGAGGCCTCACCGCTCCGCTCACCAATCGGATCCCCGTCGCAGGGAGCGGAAAGTTGAAATCCCGTCCAATTGGTATCCCGACGAGCGAGCCAGACGATTTTGGTGGGGACCGGACATGTTGAGCATCGTTAAGCGCCATGTCTGGTCGTCGCAATCGGACAATGGCTCTCAGCAGGTTAAGCGAGCAGGGTCGCGCGAGACGCAGCACCACGGCAACCTCGCAGGTTGCGCGATACAACCAGCTACCCTATACGAAAGGGCTCGATGTAGCGGAGCACGGGCGTCGGCTCACCAGAGAGGCCGGCGGCCGTGCTGGCGCATGTAGCACGACCGACGTCCGAGAAAGCTATTGCTCGTATAGGCGAAATCCGACACCTTGCACTACTTGAGCATCATCGATTGGGTAAATTAGAATGCCAAAAGGAACGGTAAAGCTGTTCAAGCAAGACCAAGGCTTTGGTTTCATAAAGCCGGATACAGGCGGTGAAGACATTTTCTTCCACGTCAGCAGTTTGCTGCCAGGCGCAACGCCAAGGCAAGGCGACATCGTCAGCTATGAAGTCGGTGTAGACCGGAAGACAGGACGTAGTAGAGCGCAGAACGTCGTGATCAGTTAGCGCAAACGACTCCCGGTGGGCTCATCACGCCTTGCATAAGAACGCTTGCGGGACGGTCCACTGTTGAAGGCACCGTTCAGCCTTCGAGCCAATCACGCGCCGGCAAGCATGGTGTGTTGCTTCGCGACGGCGAGCGCATTTGACTGAGCGCTACTAACAAGATTACCCGCCAAGTATGGCGGGCATCTGGCGCTCTGGCTCTGGCGCTGCCACTGCTTGGTGTCGAACCTCAATCGGTCGAATAGAACGCTTCCCGGATGGGATTGGAGATCGCGCCCGAGCCAATGATCGCCGTCTGGGTCATGATTATGCCGACAACACGGTTTGCCGGATCGATCCAAAACTGCGTGCCGTAGATACCACCCCACCCATAGCTACCGGCAGGAAGACGACTCCTGGCTGCAGCCGGATCGGTGATGATCCCAAAGCCTAGCGTAAAGCCCCAACCCGGCCCACGAATTGTCGGCGAGGCGGAACAGGTCGTTGTCGCTGAACAGCTCGGTGCTCCCGACCTCGCGAACGCCAACTCTACGGCTGTAGACCGGGCGGCCGTTCTGGAGGATCAGCACCACAATACCCGGAGTGCTGCGCCCTTCGATCAATCCGCGAAGGGTTTCATCAAGCTTCACGTTGCGCGCCTCGGGTGCAGAGGCTTGCGTCACCGGGGCGGGATAGGGCGCGAACCCTATCACTCCTGCCCCAAACAGTCCAATCACAAGACGACGTGAGATCATGATGTTCTCCCGTAGACCCCGTTCTGACCGCCCATTCTCCCGCTATGCCAGATCCGTACCAATACGAGGTTAGACGGCGCCATAGCACTTCTGATTCGAGCGCAAAAGGCAACGGACGCGATGGACGAACTCGATGTAGCCAACCTGGAGTTTCATGCTTTTGACAGCAGTGAAGGAGCCGAACCTGCTGATCACGTGACGCAAATCAACGGCCAGCCCCGGCCACTCTTCCACGGTTTCGCTACCTAGGAGCCCGTCCAGATAGCTTTCTGGTTGGCGCATTTCGACACGAAATCCCGCTCATGGGGGCCTTGCGAGGTTAGCGAGCTTCACGAGGTTGTGGGCGGTGCAGATTATCGCCCATTCGGCACGCACGTTTGCCAGGCCCCGCAACAGGAACTGGCGGAAGCCGCGCGCCTGCTTGATCTGTCCGAACACCGCCTCCACGATCTGCTTTCTTAGCCGGTAGGGGGTGTCGAAGCCGCCATCGGCAATCTTTTTTCTCATCGCCTGTGTCAGCGGTCCGCCGACCTTGCCGTTGTCGGCGGTGGGGCGCTT
>NZ_AUEZ01000073.1 GCF_000426245.1 Bradyrhizobium sp. Ai1a-2
CGATACGGCCTATGACGCCGATCACTTGCGCCAAGCCATCGCCGCCAAGGGAGCGCTGGCCGTCATCCCCAACAACCCGTCACGTGCGCTCAAATATCCGCTCGACAAGCATCTCTATGCCCAGCGTCATCTCGTGGAATGCTGCTTCTCAAAACTCAAGCAGTTCCGTCGCGTCGCAACCCGCTTCGAAAAGACCGCCCGAAATTACCACGCTGTTGTCACCCTCGCAGCCATCGTCTTATGGCTGAGATAAGTGTCCACACCACCTAAAGGGGTCCCTCTGGGGTCGAAATGAACCTTTCGATCGCCGTTGTCGGAATAAGCCATTGAAATCGCAGGCAATGCGAACGCCCTCCGAGCGCGCCATAAGATCGCATCGCGCGTCCGTGGATCCCTAGACCTGTTGTCGGACCGTTGCCGTCGCAGGCTTGTTTGTCGTGAGCGTCTGGCCTGGCCCAGGTTAGCTAACGCTGGCCGTCGGTGGATGGATTTGACAGGACGCCCGTACGCGACGCGTGGGCTAAGCGTCGTTGAGATTCCGAGCCCGGTTCCGAAAACTCAGAGCGGAGGTGTAGTCGCGGTCGGGCCATGGCAGTCCGTATGCGGGTCGGCAGCCGGCGCAGCCTTACGCCAACATCTTGATAAATTCTTCCATCGACGGCTGCTGGGCGTACTGCAGCTTGAGAAGATCTTCAACTTTAAGGTTGGTGTACCGCTGCAGCTGCCGCCAATCCTTATGGCCGGTGACCAGCGCTACCTTTTCGATTGGAAGTCCTGCTTCGAACAGACGGCTCGTTCCCTCGTGACGCAGATCGTGGAAGTGCAGGTCTTCAATCTTGAGTTCATCGCATGCCCGGGTGAATGCCGCACTTACCGATCTATGGTTATGGGGAAAGACCCGCCCATAGCCTCGCGTCACAATTCGCTGCTGAAGCACGACCTCCCAGGCATCATAGCCTGTTAGATTGAGCAAAGGCACTTTCTGGTCATTTCCATCCTTATTCCTCGGGTCCTTTCTGTCCTGAATGACCACCAGTCGTTTTTTCATATCGACCAGCGGCCACTCGGGTTTGCAGATCTCTTCCTGGCGCAATGTCGTTGCGACGGCAAATCTGACGATGCGTCCCATCGGTATGAATTGCCGACGGTTCGTCTCAAAGTACTCGATGAGTTCGTCGAGTTCGTCTTGTGTTGGTCGTCGGTCACGCTCTTTGCTCTTTCCAACCAGATTGAGGTGGCTAAGCGCGACGCGTGCGAGGCGAGCTTCCTCAGCGGAAACCTCGATGCCATGCACAGCGGCGGCGTGCGTTATGATCGTACGGATGAAAGACATATCGATCGCCAACGTCGCTGGACCAGCGCCTTGCTTGGCGCGCTTTCTTCCGAACTCGATCAGCCGCTCTCGATTGAGCGCGGGCAGCTTCACGCTGCCGAGCTCAGCCTTAAGCGATGCCATCACAGCAGCCTTTGACCGGCGAGGGGGCTTTCCAACCTCGTGCATGTCTTCGTCGTGCAGATCAATCAGATCGCCAAATGTGCGAACGTCCCGCACAACGCGTGGTTTGGACGATCCATTGCGGTCAATGTTGCGCTCCATTTCGAGCGCCCATTCTTCGCCGTCCTTGCGCCGTCGGAAAGTCTCAGCCACATAACGTGTCTTGCGGCGGACTTGGACGCGCCAGTTTCCCGATGCCAATTGAGTGAAGGTCGCCACGCGTGTGCACTCCGGCTTTCGTGTGCACTATGTGTGCACCGAGAGGTCAAAACGGGTACAAACGTGTGCAATTTCGGCTAATTTGGAGTGCACACGTTCGTGCTTCATCCCATTGAGAGTGTAAGGTAAATCATTGGAATCGCAACACTATCGCTTTTCTGTGGCACCCATGATGGACTGGACCGACCGGCAGTGTCGCGTCTTCCATCGTCGGCTTTCGCGGCGCGCGCGGCTTTACTCGGAGATGTTGACCACCGGCGCCGTCATTCATGGCGACCGCGCGCGGCTGCTCGGGTTTGACGCGAGCGAGCATCCGGTGGCGTTGCAGCTTGGCGGCTCCGATCCGCGCGAGCTCGCGGCCGCGGCCAAGGTCGGTGAGGATTTCGGCTATGACGAGATCAATCTCAATGTCGGCTGCCCGTCCGATCGGGTCAAGGACGGCCGGTTCGGCGCCTGCCTGATGGCGGAGCCGGCGCTCGTTGCCGAAGGTGTCGCGGCGATGAAGCGCGCGGTGCGGGTTCCCGTGACGGTGAAATGCCGCATCGGGATCGACGACCAGGATCCGGAACTGGCGCTCGATACGTTGGCGCGCAGCGTGATCGCGGCGGGCGCGGATGCACTGATCGTGCACGCGCGGAAGGCCTGGCTGAACGGCCTGTCGCCAAAGGAGAACCGCGACATCCCGCCGCTCGACTATGATCGCGTCTATCGGCTGAAGGCCGCCATGCCCAATGTTCCCATCATCATCAATGGCGGTATCGCGAGCCTCGACGAGGCCAAGCGGCATCTGGCGCATGTCGATGGCGTGATGCTCGGGCGCGCGGCCTATCAGGAGCCATGGCGGTTGTTGTCGGTCGACCCCGATCTGTTCGATCAGGCGGCACCGCATGCCACGATGCAGGACGCGCTCGAAGCGATGATCCCCTATATCGAGGACGAACTCGCGCGCGGCACGCGGTTGCATGCGATCACGCGCCATTTCGTCGGCGCATTCTTCGCGGTGTCAGGCGCGCGCGCTTTCCGCCGGCATCTCGCCGAGCATGGCACGAGGCCGGGTGCGGGCGTGAACGTCTTGCGCGAGGCGATTGCGCTAGTTGGAAGCCGTGCGGCCGCGCCGATGGCGGCCTAGCACATCGGGATAGCCGTTCAGCATCAGCTTGTCGGCGCGGACGCCCCAGCTTTCCAGTCGATCCAGGAAGCTCATGCCGAGCAAATTGGTCTTCATCTGCCCGCGCGGCACCACCAGCGCCGGGATCGACTTTTCGACCAGCCGACCGACCGCGAGGCGATCGAGCGTCAACCGTGCCGCCTTGGTGTGGCCGCCGGCGGTTTCGAGATCGACATTGTAGTCGAGCATGTCGATCGGCAGCCCGATCGCCTTTGCGCTCTCCCAGGTCAACACTACCGAGGTCGCGCCGGTGTCGATCACCATCGGCGTGCTGACGCCGTTGATCTTGGCGCGCAGCGCGAACTCGCCGCCCTGTCCGCGCGGAATCTGCACGGCGGGGCCGGGGGTCACGACGTTCCCGCGCAACATGTGCGAGACCTGATTGCTGGCGCGCGCGATCTGTTCGGGATCGCCGTAGGCGACGACTGCGCCCGCGGTCGCAACCAGCATCAACAGCACGAGGACGATGCGGCTCATGACACCGCTTCCCGCATCCAACGCATCAGGCGCGCTTCGGGTGCGCTTCCATCCGCTCGAGGCCCGCTTCCGCCATGCGTGCGGGCAATTGTGCCATCACGGCGATGCGCTCGGCGCTGTCCATCTTGTGCCAGCACGCGATCTCCGGCAGCGTCCGCCCGCAGCCGAAGCAGAGCTCGGTCCTGGGGTCGATCATACAGACTGCGATACACGGCGTTTCTTTGCTCATCCTTCGATAGTGAAACGATTTCGATCGCGTATGCAAGCGCGTCTGGAGCGTGATCCGGAAGAGTGGAAACCGGTTTCCCCTCGCCACAAACGCGAAGCGTTTGCGCAGGAAGATCATGCTCAAACGAGAGCTGGGATCATGATCCGAATCCATTAATCGGATATTGATCCGGAGCGTTTTCGAGCGAAGTGGACACCGGTTCGTGTGAGGAAAACGCGTCAAAACAAGAATCTAGAGCTTCCGTTCTGATTCAATCAGAACCGGAAATGCTCTAGAGCCCGGTGCCTGCACTCATGATCGGCTTGTGGCGCCCCCTTTGCTTGTCCTCGGTCAAGGGAATCGAGGGTTGCGGCTGCAACGGCGGCGCTTCCTCGGCCATCGGCGCGAGCGCCGACATCACGCGTTCCGGCGGGAAGGTCACGATTACCTCGGTGCCGATGCGCAGCTTCGACTTCAGCGTGAAAGTGCCGCCATGCAGGTCGATCAGGCTCTTGGCGATCGGCAGGCCCAGTCCCGCGCCTTGTTCCGCCGACTTGATCGAGTTGGAGCCCTGGCCGAACGATGCCAGCACGATCGGAATCTCGTCCTCGGCGATGCCGGAGCCGGTATCTTTCACGCTGAGATATTGGCCGCCGGAGGCGGTCCAGCCGACCTTCAGCCAGATCTCGCCGCCTTGCGGGGTGAACTTGATCGAGTTGGACAACAAATTGAGCACGATCTGCCGTGTGGCGCGCTCGTCGACCCAGATCCGCGGCATGCCCTGCTCGAACACTTCGTGAATGGTGATGCCGCGGCTGGTCGCGCGCAGTTTCAAGAGATGGTGGCAGTCGGCGACGACATGCACCAGCGAGACCGCTTCCTCGTTGAGCTCGTAGCGGCCGGCCTCGATCCGCGACAGATCGAGGATCTCGTTGATGAGATTGAGCAGGTGGACGCCGGAATTGTGGATGTCGGCAGAGTATTCCTTGTAGACCGGCACCGCATGCGCGCCGAAGATCTCGCTCTTCATCACCTCCGAGAAGCCGAGGATGGCATTCAGCGGCGTGCGCAGTTCATGGCTCATCTGCGCCAGGAAGCGCGACTTCGCCACGTTGGCGGCTTCGGCGCGATGCCTCGCCTCGTCGGAGATCGCCTTGGACTGCTCGAGCTCGGCGATCAGCACGTCCTTCTCGGCGCGCGCCTGCAGCGTGGCGAGCGTCGTCGAGTGCAGCCGGTGGGCAAGCAGGACGAAATAGCACTCGGCGCCGAGCGCGAGCACCGCGAACACGTAATTGTCCAGGGAACCGCTCAGCACGAAACTAAGGGCGGTCGCGATCGCCACCGGCGCGGTGGCCGCCAGTGCCGCGACTGGAAGGCTCGCCGCGAGCATGCTGGAGACCGCGATCACCAGCAGCATCAGGAACATCATCATTGCATTGGAGGCGGCATCCATGCCGGCCGGGTGAGGCAGGATTACCGTCCAGAACAGGCCGTAGAGCAGATCGAGCAGGACGAACCGTGCCCGCCATTTCCGCGTCGCGGCAGGCGAGGGGGAGTCCTTCAGGAACCTGGCGCAGCTCTTCACTGTCGCGGCATGGACGCCGAGCATGCCAATGGTCCAGGCGGCCGCCACGATCGGCTCCCGCCACACGCCGAACAGCACCCCGGTGGCGACCACCAGCAGCATCACGACGTAGGATGCCGAGATCCTCGTCTGGGCATATTGGCGGAGCAGCTCGTTGTCGAATGCGGGCCGGGTCCCGCTGGTTGACGTTAACCGATCCCGTGCCTCTCGCACCCGTTGCGCTGCGGCGCGGCGGCTGTTGACCGGCGCGGCAGCCTGAGGCTCGGCCGGCAGCTGGACAACTTCAGGCTTTTCCGCGGGATCACTCATTAACAACACAAAATCCTGCCCGCGAACCGCACGGGCTTTTTGCATTGTCTATCTCTCGCGCCAAATCATTAAGCGATGACTTAGAAAGCTAAAGATTCTCGTTAACGAGAAGTTAAATTAACCATTTGGCAGCGCCCCAAACCTCCCCTTGAAAGGGTCTTGAAAAGGGAAGGGCGGTTAGCGCGTGCAACGCGCAAGCCGGGTGGGGGATCCCGCCTCCACGAACGCTGGCGCCCGTGGCAGACCCTCATCCCGACTTTCCCTTTCAGGCGGAACTGAAAGCTGGCGGTCCCGCAATAGATCGAACTCGGCGAACCTTCATGCTATAGGCCCGGGTGTCAGCGACATCACAACGACCCGAGCCATTTGCAGCCATGGGCACGACCCGGATCCGATTCTGTCAGTCCAAGGACGGAGTCCGGATTGCGTATACGCAGGGCGGACAGGGGCCGGCGATGATCGAGGTCGCGACCTGGCTCAATCACGTTGAATACGACTGGAAGAGCCCGATCTGGCAGGCGCGGCTGGCCGAACTGACGAAGAGCTACACCCTGACGCGCTATGACGGCCGCGGCTGCGGCCTGTCCGACCCGAACCCAGAGCATCTGACGTTCGACGATCTTGTTGCCGATCTCGAAGCCGTCGCCGACGCGTCCGGGCTGAAGCGCTTCATCCTGCTCGGCTGCTGCCAGGGAGCGCCAGTGGCAATCGCCTATGCGGCTCGTCACCCCGAGCGCGTCAGCCACCTCATTCTCTACGGCGCCTATGCGCGCGGGAAACTCGCCCACGATCCGGCGCCGCACGACGTCGACGAGGCCGAGACAATGCTCAAGCTGGTCGAACTCGGCTGGGGACGCGATAATCCGGTGTTTCGCCAGGTCTTCTCCTCGCTGCTGATCCCCGACAGCAGGCCGGAACACTATAACTGGTTCATGGACATGCAGCGCATGACGGTATCGCCGCAGAACGTGGTGCGCCTGATGCGAGCCCATAACGTCGTCGACGTCGGTGCCGTGCTACCCGACATCTGCAGTCCGACCCTCGTCATGCACGCGAAGAACGACCGGCGGGTGCCGTTTGCCGACGGCCATCTGGTTGCCCATTCGATTCCGAATGCGGAATTTGTGCCGCTAGACAGCAACAATCATCTCCTGCTCGCGCATCAGCCGGCGTGGCGTCAGTTCCTGGACGAGATCGCGCGGTTCGTCGCCGATCGCGGCACGGAGGCTGCGGACACCGAGTTTCTCGAACTGACGGCACGCGAACGCGAGGTGCTGGACCTTATCGCGCGCGGCCTCGACAATCCGCAGATCGCGACATCGCTGACATTGAGCGAGAAGACCGTCCGCAACCATATCAACAGCATTTTCAGCAAGCTCGGCACGCCGAACCGCGCGCAGGCGATCGTGCGTGCGCGCGAGGCGGGTCTCGGGTCCCGCAACCTCACCACGGACTGACCTTATCTGGGTCTTGAGTCCCAGACCTTTTCGTCGCCTCCGCCTAATTCGACGGCCTTCTGGGACCGGCGGCTCATGACGGACGCTGCGATGTCGCCGATCATGCGGCATCACGGCGCGTCCGCGCCGGCCGTCTCAAGGAGTGCGCAATGAGCGCGACGACAACCACAGCCACCGGGTCGGCCCCGGTGCAGGGAGAATTATGGGGCGTACGCGCCCGTGACTATGCCGAGGTGCAGGAACCGACGTTCCTTCCGCTTTACCGAAGCGCGCTGACGCGCCCCGAGGTGGCAAAAGCGAGTTCGATCCTCGATGTCGGATGCGGCACCGGGCTTGCCGCGGAAGTGTTTTCCAGGGCGATCGGCCGCGTCGCCGGCGTCGATGCGACTGCACAGTTCATCGAGATTGCGCGCCGCCGCGTCGCTGGTGGCGACTTCCATGTCGCCGAGATGGAAGCGTTGCCATATGAGGACCATTCGTTCGACGTGGTCACCGGCTTCAACTCGTTTCAATACGCAGCGTCACCGGTAAATGCGCTGCGGGAGGCGCGGCGCGTGGTGAATACCGATGGCGTTATCATCATCGCGGTCTGGGGCTTGCCGGAAACCTGCGAAGCGGCGGGACATTTGAAGGCGCTGGGATCGCTGATGCCGCCACCGCCGCCCGGTGCTCCTGGTCCGTTCGCGCTCTCCGACGAAGCCAAGCTCAAGGCGCTCGCAAGCGAAGCGGGCCTGAAGCCGGGCGCCGTCGTGGATGTCGATTGTCCGTGGATCTATCCCAATCTGGATACCGCCCTGAGCGGTCTGCTCTCATCAGGGCCGGCGGAGCGCGCGATCCGCACATCCAGCATCGAGCGCGCCCGCGATGCCATTGCGGCCGCCATCGCGCCATATCTGGCGGCGTCGGGCTACCGGTTGAACAATACGTTCCGATATCTGGTCGCCCGGCCGTGACGAGGCCAATAGTCCCGGTTGTAGGCGCAAGCGGGACTGTTTCAAATAGGAGGAACAAGCCTCCGGAGGAAACCTTGTCCCATCTTGAACTGCCTGAGACGCGGTATGCGCTGTCGGACGATATCAGCATCGCTTACCAGGTGACGGGCGACGGGCCGGTCGACATCGTCATGGTCCCCGGCCTGTTCTCGCATGTCGAGTTCATGCATGAGCTTCCGGGCTACACGGCCTTCCTGCGGCGGCTGTCGCGCTTCGCGCGCGTGGTCAGCTTGGACAAGAGGGGGCAGGGACTGTCGGACCGGATGACCGACGCGCCGTCACTGGAGACGCGCATGGACGATGTCCGCGCGGTGATGGACGCGGTCGGCTCGCGCCGCGCCGTCCTGTTCGGCTTCTCGGAGGGCTGCCCGATGAGCGCGCTGTTCGCGGCAACCTATCCGGGCCGGGTTTCACATCTGATTCTGGTCGGAGGCTATTCGCGCGCCGCAGACAGGATTCCCGACGAACTGTGGCCGGCCCGGCTGGAGCACCTCATCAAGGCGTTCGGCAGCGGAGAGATGATCAAGACTGTCACCGCGAGCCAAGCGAGTTCGGCCGATGCGGTCAGGCAGTTTGCCAGGCTCGAGCGGCTGTCGAGCAGCCCGGGCGCAATGCGGACGCTCCTGATGCTGAACCGGCAGATTGACGTCACCTCCGTCCTTCCCGACCTTCGGGTCCCGACCCTGGTGCTGCATCGGAAGATGGACATCCAGGTGCCCGTCGCGCTCAGCCGCAGGCTCAGCGAGCAAATCCCGGGCGCCCGCTATGTCGAGTATGCGGATGGCGACCACAGTTTCTGGACCGGCGACGTCGAGGCGCTCCACGGAGACATCGAGGAGTTCGTCACCGGCCATCGCGGCGCTTCGTCGGCCGAACTGGAACGCGTGCTGGCGACCGTGCTGTTCACCGATATCGTCGATTCGACCCGCAGCGCCGCTGCGATGGGCGATGAGCGCTGGCGCCGGGTACTGGATGAGCATGACCGCCTCGCGGAGGAGGTGGTCGGCAGGCACCGCGGCAATCTTGTGAAAAGCACTGGGGATGGGATCCTGGCGACGTTCGACGGCCCTGGGCGCGCTGTGCGTTGCGCGTTGGCGATCGGCGTCGCCGCCCGGAAGATCGGCCTGCCTTTGCGCGCCGGACTCCATACCGGGGAGATCGAGATTCGAGGCAGGGACATCGGCGGCATCGCCGTGCACGCCGCCGCGCGGGTTATGGCCCAGTCCGGACCGGACGAAGTGCTGGTGTCGCGCGTGGTCACCGATCTCGTCGCCGGCGCCGGGCTGAAATTCAAAGAGCGAGGTTCCTTCGACCTGAAGGGACTTCCGGGAAAGTGGGACGTCTACGCCGCGACGGCTTGATGCGAACCGCCCGAAACGGGCCATGAGCCGCATTGAACCTCCCCTCGAAAAGGGGAGGAGAAGGAGGAGAAGAAAGGCTCGCAGCCCGGGTGAAGCGAAAGCGTAACCCGGGACCGCTCGCAAACGTTGAGACGGTGCTCCCGGGTTGCGCCGAGCTTGTCATCGGGTGCGCGTTCGCGCGACCCGTTGGCTCCCCAGGCTACGGACCGATCGCAGGGGGAAGGGGACGGCGGTCAGCGCTCCAGCCGCGCCAGCAGGCTCGACGTGTCCCAGCGCTTGCCGCCCATCTTCTCGACTTCGGAATAGAACTGATCGACCAGCGCGGTCACCGGCAGGTTGGCGCCGCTGCGGCGGGCCTCCGCGATGCAGATAGAGAGATCCTTGCGCATCCATTCCACCGCGAAGCCGAAATCGTACTTGCCCTCGTTCATGGTCTTGTAGCGGTTCTCCATCTGCCAGGATTGCGCCGCGCCTTTGGAGATCACCTCGATCACGCTGGCGACGTCGAGACCCGACTTCTTGGCAAAGTGGATGCCTTCGGAGAGGCCCTGCACCAGGCCGGCGATGCAGATCTGGTTGACCATCTTGGTCAGCTGGCCGGAGCCGGCCGGTCCGAGCAGCTTGCACATCCGCGCATAGGCCGCGATGACAGGCTCGGCGCCGGCATAGGCGTCTTCCTTGCCGCCACACATCACGGTGAGCACGCCGTTCTCGGCGCCGGCCTGTCCGCCGGACACCGGCGCATCGACGAACTTGAACCCGGCCTTCTCGGCGGCGGCATTGAGCTCGCGGGCGACCTCGGCGGAAGCGGTGGTGTGGTCGACGAAGGTCGCGCCTTTCTTGACGCCGGCGAACGCGCCGTCCGGACCGATCGTGACCGAGCGCAAATCGTTGTCATTGCCGACGCAGCACATCACGAAGTCCTGGCCTTCGGCCGCGGCTTTCGGGGTCGGCGCCGCGCGGCCACCGAATTTCTCGACCCAGGCCTGCGCCTTCGCCGGCGTGCGATTGTACACCGTCACCTCGTGCCCACCCTTTTTCACGAGATGTCCTGCCATGGGGAAACCCATCACGCCGAGACCGAGAAAAGCGACTTTAGCCATGTCTACTACCTTGCTTCTTGCTTGATTGCCTTGGGATTTGCCGGCGACATTGCACGGGCCGGACGGTGTTTTTCAGGCGGGAAGCCGCAACATAAAGGCTGCGCCGCAGAGGGCAACGGCTTCGTTTGCCCGATATCAGGCGTTTTGTGCTAGGATAGTGCACCAACAAACCTCACAAAAATGGGAGTGAGACATGGGCGCAAGCGTAGGCGTGCTCGATCATTTCAACATCCGCACCCGGAAACTCGCCGAAACCGTCAAGTTCTATGAGGACGTCTTGGGCCTGGAGAAGGGCGCCCGACCGAATTTCGCCTTTCCCGGCGCCTGGATGTACAGCGAGGGCAAGCCGGTGGTTCATCTCGTGGACATTTCCCCGACCGATGAGCCGCAGAAGCCGGATTCCGGCGTGGTCCATCACGTTGCCTTCGTCAGCCGCGGTTTCACGGCGATGGAGCAGCGCCTGAAGTCCAAGGGCATGAAATTCGATTCCCGGCAGGTTCCGGGCGGCGATCTCTGGCAGATCTTTGTGCACGATCCCAACGGCGTGATGATCGAGCTGAACTACGAGGTCGCCAAGGAACAGGGCGCCGAAGCGCCGTCCGAGCGCGCCGACGACGTCGGCGGCAGGTAGGAACCTTTCGGGACGCGGCCGCAAACCGCGGAATCTATTGCGCCGGCACAACTACCCTTTTCTGCCGATCCGTCATATCTGTGACTTCAGCATGAGGATATTCGGCAGGAGAGCGGCTGTGAGCGTGACGCAGCAACAGGTTCTGGAGAAATTGGCCGGGGTGACGTCGCCGCGCGGCGTCGCCCTAACCAATGCCAACGTGCTGTCGCCGATCACGGTCAGCGACGGCAAGGTGTTCTTCTCGATCAATGTCGATGCCGCGGAAGCGCGCGCCTGGGAAAGCGTGCGCGCGCAGGCCGAGAGCGCCGTGCGCGCTATTCCGGGCGTCACTGCCGCCATGATCGCACTGACCGCCGAGCGAAAGCCCGGCTCGACCGCTCCGCCGCAACCGCACCGTCATGCCGGGGGCGGCATCGCGCCGGCCTCGACGCATCGGCCGCCGCAAGGCGCTCCGTCGCCGATGTCGCGGCAGGCGGAAATCCCCGGCATCGCCGCGGTCATCGCGGTGGCCTCGGGCAAGGGCGGTGTCGGCAAGTCGACCACCGCGCTCAATCTCGCGCTCGGCCTGCGTGATCTCGGCTTGCGCGTCGGCCTGCTCGATGCCGATATCTACGGCCCCTCGGTGCCGCGTCTGACCGGAATCCGCGAGAAGCCCGCACTCAACGACGACAAGAAGATGATCCCGATCTCCCGCTTCGGGCTCTCGATTATGTCGATCGGCTTTCTGGTCGAGGAAGACACCGCAATGATCTGGCGCGGGCCGATGGTGATGTCGGCGATCACGCAGATGCTGCGCGACGTCGCCTGGGGCACGCTCGACGTGCTGGTGGTCGACATGCCGCCCGGCACGGGCGATGCGCAGCTCACGCTGGCGCAGAATGTGCCCCTCAAGGGCGCCGTCATCATCTCGACCCCGCAGGACCTGTCCCTGATCGACGCGCGGCGCGGGCTCGCCATGTTCAGGAAGGTTAACGTGCCCGTGCTCGGCATTGTCGAGAACATGAGCTATTTCCAGTGCCCGCATTGCGGCACGCGGTCGGACATTTTCGGCCATGGCGGTGCCCGGCATGAGGCCGAGCGGCTGGGGGTGCCGTTCCTGGGCGAGATCCCGCTCCATATGGCGATCCGCACCACCTCGGATTCCGGTAATCCGGTGGTGGAAAGCGAGCCGGACGGGCCGCACGCGGCAATCTACCGCGCAATCGGGACCAAGGTCCGCGAGCAGCTCGGGCGCGTGATCGCCGCGGCTTGACGACCATTTCTGCCCGGTATTTGGGCCTGCGCCCTGCGACTTTGGTCCAGTCTCGTCATGCCAATGTCGCGTTTCCGCGGGCGGCCATCCATGTTAAACGGCCCCGCCAGAGCGCCCCGGAGCCCGAGGATTCGCCCGCCCGGAGGAGATGCTTTTGGGGACAAATGGGAAACGCCCCGCAAGGAGATGCCTTAAGATGAAGCGTCGTGACTTTTTGAAAGTTTCTGCGGCCGGTGCGGCCGCGACCGCGGTTGCCGCGCCGGCGATCGCGCAGTCTTCTCCCGAAATCAAGTGGCGTTTGACCTCAAGCTTCCCGAAGTCGCTGGACACGATCTATGGCGGCGCTGAGCAGCTGTCGAAATACGTCGCCGAGATGACCGACAACAAATTCCAGATCCAGGTGTTTGCGGCGGGCGAAATCGCCCCCGGCCTGCAGGCGCTGGACTCGACGTCGACCGGCACCGTCGAGATGTCGCACACGGTGGCCTACTACTATGTCGGCAAGGACCCGACCTTCGCCATCTACGCCTCGGTCCCGTTCGGTCTCAATGCGCGGCAGCAGAACTCCTGGTGGTATCAGGGCGGCGGCGAGCAGCTCGGCAACGAGTTCTTCAAGAAGTTCAACGTGATCGGTTTCCCCTGCGGCAACACCGGCACCCAGATGGGTGGTTGGTTCCGCAAGGAAATCAAGACGGTTGCCGATCTGTCGGGCCTCAAATTCCGCATCGGTGGCATCGCCGGCCAGGTCCTGCAGAAGGTCGGCGTGGTGCCGCAACAGCTCGCCGGCGGCGACATCTATCCGGCGCTGGAAAAGGGCACCATCGACGCCGCCGAGTGGGTCGGCCCCTATGACGACGAGAAGCTCGGCTTCCAGAAGGTCGCGAAGTACTACTACTATCCGGGCTTCTGGGAAGGCGGCCCGACTGTCCACGCTTTCGTCAATCTCGAGAAGTGGAATGCGCTGCCGAAGAACTACCAGGCGATCCTCACCAACGCGGCCGCGAACGCCAATAGCTGGATGGCCGCGCGCTACGACCTGCAGAACCCGACGGCGCTGAAGCGACTGGTTGCCGGCGGCACGCAGCTCCGCCCGTTCACCAACGAGGTGCTGGAAGCCTGCCTGAAGGCGACCAACGAGCTGTGGAGCGAAATCTCCGCCAAGAACCCCGACTTCAAGAAGTCGATCGACGCGATGCAGGCCTATCGCTCCGACGAATATCTGTGGTGGCAGGTCGCCGAATACACCTTTGACAGCTTCATGATCCGCTCGCGCACCCGCGGCTGATCAGCTCTCAAGCTACAGACGAACAGCCCGGTCCCCTCGCGGGGGCCGGGCTTTTTTATGCGTTGCGAACGGACGTCCCGGATCTAAGCGTCCGCTCCAGCTCGAACGATCTCTTCGAGTTCGCGAACGAGTGGAGCTCCGCTGACCTCGGCGGCCATGATGTCTTTGAACTGGCGGGCAGCGATGAGGAATTGAGGCTCCCGGATGAGGCGCGTGATCGCGGCGGCGATTTCCGTCTCCGCAGCGGTTGGCGGCAAGATCAGCCCCAAGCCGCGGGCTTCGACGCGTGCGGCAATGTCGCCTTGGTCGCGTCCGAACGGCATGACGAGAACCGGCCGGCCATGCATGAGCGAACGGCTCACCGTACCGTGGCCACCGTGGGTCACGACCAGTGAGACCTGCTTCATGACCGCATCATGCGGGGCACTCGCCAGCAGCCTCACGTTATCAGGCGCATGCAGGATCGTCTCTGCCACGGCTGGTCCGAGCGTCACGACCGCATCCATCTCGATGCTTCCGACCGCGTTGATCGTACGTTGCAGCGCATCCGTCTGGTCCTGATTGGTTGTGCTGAAAGAAATTAACGCACGCGGACGGTCTGGCCCGTGGGGCCAGGGAGAGATCCACGGCTTCGACCAATCCGAGGAATCCAGCAGCGGACCGATGTAGCGAACATTGCGGGGGAGGAAGTCCGGGGCAAAGTCAAACGCTGCACTTATCGCGATCAGAAACCGCGCCGGCCGGTCGAACAACTCCAGGATATGGGAGGAAGGGTCGAGCTGCAGGCTCGCACGCGCCTCGTTCAGCGTCGGCAGCCATTCGTTCAGGACAGCAACGAACCGACTGCTTGCGGCCTCGACCGCGACACGATCTTCCGGCGTCCGAGGCGCCGGCAAACAGCTGCCAATAGGCGGCTGCCCTGGAAGAGGTCGCAGGCTGATGGTGGGTGAGAGCAGGGCACAGGGAACGCGTTCAGCTTCCGCAGCAAGCACAGCGCCGAAGAGAGCGGTGTCGGTCAGCACGCCGTCAGTAGCGGCGCGCCGGATTTCATCTCTGACGTCCGCACTCTGAGCGGCGGCTGGGCCAAACAGCAGGTGATCGCAGGCGTACTGAAAGGGATCGCTGGTCCGCGCAATCGGAGAAATCTGAGGAGTCCGTTGCCAGGTCGCGAAGTGGAAGCCTGCCGCCTCGACCTCCGCACGCGCGTCGGCGCGCGCGATGAAGCGAACGCCATGGCCCTTCGCGCGCAATTGCCGTGCCGCTGTCAGTGTCGGTCCGAGATGGCCAGGTCCGCCCCAAGAGGCGACCAGGAAATTGTAGGACATGGCTTGTTTCCCATCGATCGATCAGAGGGGGCTATTGCGGGTCAGTCGACGGCGGGCTGCCGCCGGTCGGATGGGAGAGATTTAAATGCGCGCGCTACCGGACGATTGCATCTGATCGGATCTTTGTTGCGTCCGTAATCTGCATCCGTAGGCGAATGGTCCGACCCCAGGCTTTTTTGCGCGCCGCGGCGAAACTTGGCGATGGCAATCGGGGAAGGGATGTTCCATGCTGCGCTCAAGGCCTCGGCATGAAGGCCAGAGCATGATCGGGGACGGTGCTACCGGATTTCCGAAAAGGTCATGCTCAAGACATGAGCCAGGGCGCGATGAAAATTTCAAGGTCATCCCGCTCCAATGACACAGCCAACAGGGCAGGAAGCAATATGAAACGACGGGACTTCATCAAGGTTGCCGGCATTGGTGTCGCCGGTGCCTCCACTCTCGCCGCGCCGGCCATTGCGCAGTCGATGCCGGAGCTGAAATGGCGGATGACGACGAGCTGGCCGAAATCGCTCGATACGCTGCATGGCGCGGCCGAGGTCATGGCCAAGGTCGTCGGCGAGGCCACCGACAACAAATTCCAGATCCAGACGTTTGCCGCCGGCGAAATCGTGCCGGGCCTGCAGGTGCTGGATGCCGTGCAGAGCGGCACGGTCGAGATGGGCCACACCGCGTCCTATTACTATTTCGGCAAGGATCCGACTTTCACCTTCGGCTCCTCAGTGCCGTTCGGACCGAACGCACGGCTCAATCAGGCCTGGTACATGATGGGCGGCGGCAAGGAGCTCCTGAACGAATTCTACAAGGGCTACAACGTCACTTCGCTGCTTGCCGGCAACACGACGTGCCAGATGGGCGGCTGGTTCCGCAAGGAGATCAACACTGTCGACGATCTGAAGGGCTTGAAATTCCGCATCGGCGGCTTCGCCGGCCGCGTGATGCAGAAGCTCGGTTGCGTGCCGCAGCAGATCGCCGGCGGCGACATCTATCCGGCACTCGAGAAAGGCACGATCGACGCCGCCGAATGGGTCGGCCCCTACGATGACGAGAAGCTCGGCCTGCAGAAGGTCGCGCCGCACTACTACTATCCCGGATGGTGGGAGGGCGGCCCGATGCTGCTGGCGATGGTCAATCTCGAGAAGTGGAATGCGTTGCCGAAATACTACCAGGCGATTCTCGAGCAGGCCGGTCACCAAGCCAACAACTGGATGATGGCCAAGTACGACACGGTGAATCCGACCGCGCTGAAGAAGCTATTGGCGGGCGGCGCCAAGCTCCACCCCTTCTCGCCGCAGATCATGGAAGCGAGCTTCAAGGCGGCAAAGGAGCTGCACGCCGAAGTCGCGGCCGGCAACCCTAATTTCAAGAAGCTGTATGAATCGCTCTCGGCCTATTCGAGCAGCGGCTATCAATGGTTCCAGGTCGCTGAAGTCGGCTACGACAATTTCATGGCGCGCCACTCGCAGAGCTGATCGGAATTGGATCGGTCAGGGCAGGGGCCGCGGCGTATTGCTCCGCGGCGCCTGCGAACTATGCGCTTAACGACCGCCCTTCACCGGCGCCGTTTCAGGCATCAGGCTCATCGCGAGCAGTCCGACGACGGCGGCGAGCAACAGGTACCAGGCGGGCGCCAGTGGATTTCCTGAAATATGCAGCAGCCACGTGACCACGAGCTGCGCGGTGCCGCCAAAGCTTGCGATTGCGACCGCATAGACCGTGGCGAACACGCCGCCGCGGATCTGTTGGGGCAACGCCTCGGTGAAGGTCGCATAGAAAGCGGTGAACGGCAGCGATCCGATCAGCGATAGTGCGCCGAAGCCGAACAACAGCGACCACGCGCCGGGCGCACCGGCGATCCACAGGAAGATCGGATAAGTCAGCGCGACTGTGACCAGTTGCGGATAGATCATGACCGGCTTGCGGCCAAACAGGTCCGCCAGCCAGCCGCCCAGCAACGCGCCCGCGATGCCAAGACCATTGCTGACAAGCGACGTTGCAAAGGCCAGAGACGACGCCACGTGGAGCGTGTTCTGTGCATAGGTCGTCATGTATTGCGTCACATAGGTCGAAATCGTGCCGCTCGCCAAAATCATCAGCGCCAGTACGATCAGGCGAATGTGCCGACGCGCCAGCGTGAAATGGCTCGAGCTCTCGGTGCGCAGCGGGCCGCTTTTGTCTTGCGGGATCGTCTCCGGCAGCGTCCGACGCATCCAGAGCCCGAACGGCAGGCAGATGGCCCCGATCAGAAATGCCATGCGCCAGCCATAGGATTGTAGCGCCTCCGGCGTCATCGTCCTGCTCAGTATGAAGCCGACCAGTGCGCCTGTGGTGGCGGCGATCTGCTGGCTTGTCGGCTGCCATGAGACCACCAGCGCCCGCCGCTCAGGCGGGGCGATCTCCAGGAGATAGGCCGTGGTCGGCCCGACCTCGCCGCCGAGCGCAAATCCCTGCATCAAGCGCGCCACGATCACGATGATCGGCGCCGCGAGGCCGATGGCGTTATAGGAGGGGGTGATCGAGATCGCCAGGATCGCGCTCCCCATCAATGCAAAGCTCAGCAGCATTGCGGGCCGCCGGCCGACACGGTCGGAATAGATGCCAAGCACGATCCCGCCGATGGGGCGCGTGATGAAACCCGCGCCGAAGGTCGCGAGCGACAGCATCAGGCTGCCATACTCGCCTTGTGTGGGGAAGAAGGTGTGCCCGATCTGTATGGCGAAGAAGCTGTAGGTGATGAAATCGTAGAACTCGAGCATATTGCCGATCGTGGCGGCAAACGCTGCGCGTTTCACGCTGAACTCTTTGGTCCCCTCAACGCCAATCGACAACCGCAACTTCCTCGAAACGATTCAACAACGCGGATTATTGGCGAGCTCACGAGTCCTTGCAACGCATCGGGAACGTCCTCCTGCCATGCGCTCATCGCAGCCGCGGTCGACGTATTGCACTTGGCTGTGTCCGAATTGCGTGACCGGTATCCGAAGTTTGATGCGTGGCGGGGCTTCGCGTCAGTCGCGCGTACGTTTCGGCGTCGCTTCTGATTGATGTCGGATATTGAATTTCATCATCGTTTGAAGCTGAAAGGGTAGTATTTATTCCTCGTCTCTATCCAAACTTGAAATCTGGCTGCGTGGCAGTTATGCTGGTGATTATTTCCTGACGTTGCTGTTTCCAACCATTGGGGGCCTCCGATGATGCTCCGCGGGTTTTTGTCTGCAACGATTGTCGCCGTCTGCATCGCCTTTCCTGCAGTTGCCGAGCCGCTTCCGAAAGCTTCACAGCCGGAAGAGGCGGGCTTATCTGCGCAGCGGTTGAAAATTCTCGATACCGCTTTCCAGTCCGAGGTGGACCGTGGAAAGCTTGCTGGAGCTGTCGTTCTGATCCTGCGCAATGGCAAGGTCGCTTACTCGCGCGCGTTTGGATATCAAGATCGCGAGAAGCAGATCGTCATGAAGCCGGATGCAATCTTCCGCATCGCCTCCATGACCAAGCCGCTCGTATCCGTCGCGGCCATGATGCTGGTCGAGGAGGGCAAGCTCCAGCTTGTAACGCCGGTGTCGACCTTCTTGCCTGAATTCAAGGAGGTCAAAGTCGGCGTGGAGAAGGTCAACGATGGGACCGGCAAGCCCGAACTCGTGTTGGAGCCTCCTCGGCGAGAAATGACGATCCATGATCTATTGCGCCACACCTCCGGACTGACTTACGGCCAATTCGGCGACTCATTGGTCAAGCAGGCGTATCGCAGCGCAAATATCGGAGCACCGGGTGACAGCCTTGCGGCAGTCGTGAGCAAATTGGCCCAATTGCCGCTCGCCTATCAGCCAGGCACGACGTTTGAATACAGCATGTCCACCGACGTTCTCGGCCGCGTCGTCGAAGTCGTGTCCGGCATGGAGTTGGATCGGTTCATCGCCGAGCGCATAACACAGCCGCTGGGCATGCCCGACACTGGGTTCTACATATCGGAAGGGCAGGCTGGCCGCGTTGCCGAACCGCAGGTGGATGCAGCGACGGGCAAGCGACCGCCCATGCGCGACGTGAGTGTGCGTCCGAGTTGGCTCTCCGGAGGTGGCGGCATGGTGTCGACCGCACCCGACTATGCGCGGTTTTGCCAAATGCTGCTCAACGGTGGTTCATTCGAGGGCAGCCGCTTTCTCTCCCCTCGGACCGTGGCCTACATGACGACCGATCACTTGCCTTCGGGAACGCCGATAAGCCAGGCGGTACAGGGCTTCGGATCGCTCGCTCCAAGCCCGGCTCTGGGGCAAGGCTTTGGCCTCGGCTTTGCGGTGCGCACGGATGCCGGACGTAATCCGATGCCGGGATCGGTTGGAGAATTCTACTGGACCGGCTCGTCAGGGACGACCTTCTGGATAGATCCGAAAGAGGGCCTGATCGCCGTTTTGATGATACAGGTGCCGCTAAACCAGGGCGCGTACTACCGCTCTCTCATCCGGAATATGGTCTATCAAGCATTCGCCAATTGACGTTTCCGAGCAGGAAAAAGGCGATCGCGATTGCTGCTGATTTTTCTCGGCGGGCCTTCAGCAAATGCAGGAGAGCGGTGGGAACACAATTTGTCAATCTGCCGTCCGCATGATCGATCAAGCGTTTTGCATTTATCCGGAAGGTTCGCAATTTGTGGCGGTATGGTCTCGACCGCGCTCGACTACGCGCGCTTTTGCCAAGTGCCCTCAAGGGACTACTAGCGCTCTCTCATCCAAAATATCGTCTATCAGACATTCGCCAAAATAATTCTCTCAAAGAAGAAATGCGGCGATCTGCGATTTTTGTTGGTGAGAAAACTCGCGGCCGATATTAATTTCTAATCCGTCTCGCTTCGCGCAAAAATCGCTGCGCTCGGCATTCCCCTCATAAGAGACGACGTCATTGTCGCGGTGTTGGAAGCTGTTCGTCCGGGCTGACAGCACCCGGTCGCGCGCGATGCCGTATCGGCTTTGCACGCATGACGTTCTTCGGAACTTTGCGGCGCTATGAAAGTTCGACGTTCAGCATTTTCAGGAGGAGATAATGATCGGTCCGGTATGCGCCGCTTTAGCCCTCACTTGTTTTGCTGCTCCTGCATTTGCTGAAACTTGTACTGCTTCCCGCTACGGTTATGGCGGCGGCCGAACCGCATCCGGCGAGCGGATGAATCCAAGCGAGATGACCGCGGCGCACCGTTCCAGAGCGTTCGGCTCTCACGTCACGGTCACGTCACATTCAACTGGGCGTAGCGTCACGGTTCGGATCAATGACCGTGGCCCATTTGTGAAGGGACGGTGCATAGACCTGTCGAATGGTGCGGCTCGTGTGCTCGGCATGAGTGGGACCGCAATAGTCTCCCTCCGCTAAAGTGGAAACGAACACCGCCGGCGATCCACGCCGTTAGGCGCTGACGCATCGCACTGCGCTTCGTACAAAAATGGCAGCACCTCGGCTCGACCACATTTACGCTGCAATAGGAAAGGTATATTGTCCTCTTCTCTTTCGGTTCAGGGAAACAAGCAACGGCCTTTCGTTCGATCTTTGAATTGCATCGCGAAATTGCATCGCGAAGAGGAGCAGAAGCCATGGCGATTACCACGCTGAAGGTCTTAGCGAGTCTCCTGCAACTGCACGGACCAGGCGCAACAATCCAGAGTGATCATCAAGGCATCGACGCGTTGCTGAGCGAACTGCGCGAACAGGGTTCGACAGAAGGACTTATGTCTGACCAACCCGCGGTTGTTCCCGACCAACCCGTTGTAAACCAAGTTTATTTCAGGCGAGGCTTTGGCAGAGGGCCGTATGTGGGCGGCTTCCGCAGGGCTGGATATTATCCGGGCGCAGGCGCATTCCGCAGAGGCGGAGCTTATCCAGGGTTCCGCAGAGGGGGCTTTGTCCGAGGATATTAGTTTAATCGCATTTTCTTCATGCACGTATCGGTGCCGGGATGTTGGTCGACGATTCAAATGCTGTCGCCTTCCAGGATCAGCCGATCACGCAGTTGCTGGTCAAGGTGGCAACGCGATGCAACATTGACTGCTCCTATTGCTACTGGTTTCGCGACGCCACCGTCTACGATAAGCCCAAGCTGATGAGCGCGGACGTGCTGCGGCAGTTGCTGCAGCGCATCGAGGAACACGTTGCGAGATATTCCCTCGTCGATTTTCCCATCGTTCTGCACGGCGGCGAGCCCTTGCTGTGGGGTGTCGAGAATTTCCACCGTTTTGCAGAGGCCTGCGAAGGCATTTCATCCCGAACGGGCTGCGACATTCCCATCGCGGTTACAACCAACGGCGTGTTGATCGACGATGAATGGCTGAACTGCTTCGAGACGCGCAACATCTCGGTTGCGATCAGTCTCGACGGACCGGCGCATATTCACGACCTTCACCGTCGCACGTTCCAGGATACGGGCACCCATGCGGCGGTGGAGCACGCCGCCCGCATGCTGGTGTCGCGCGACATCGGCGTGAGCGCCTTGGCTGTCTGCAATCCCGCTTACGCCCCGGAGCAGTATGTCGAGTTTTTCGCCGCGTGCGGAATTGCCAACTACGACATCATGATCCCCGATGCGACGGTGGATGAGAAGCCGCCATCCATTGCTTCGTTCTACAACGGGCTGTTCGACTTGTGGCTGGCCGCAAATCGCACGGCGCCGACTGCCAACATCCGCATCATTACCGACATGATCACCGCCTTGCTTGGCAACAATGCGCCGACCGAGGGCGTCGGCCACAAGCCCATCGAGCTCTGCACGGTGATGACGGATGGCACTGTCGAGGCCCACGACGTGTTGCGGATCGCGGGCGATGGCTTCACCCAGACCAAGTTCAACATCTTCGATCATGCGATCGACGAGGTCAGGAACGAGCCTCGCTGGAAAGCGGCGCGCGATGCGTCAATCAATCTTTGCGAGAAGTGCCGGCAGTGCAAGTTCATGAATGCCTGCGGAGGGGGGTATCTTCCGCATCGGTTCTCCAAGGCAAATGGCTACGACAATCCTTCGGTGTATTGCGACGATCTCTATTCGATGTTCGAGAATGCGCAATCAGTCTTGGAGAGCCATCTTCATGTCAGGAAGCAAGGCGGCGAACGCGTCAACGTGCGCGACGCGCTGACACGCGCCTAGCGGTTCGATGGCAAGGGCCAACAGAGACTCTGATGCTCGTTTAGGTGCAGAGCCAAAGAAGCTTGATATCTTGCACGGCCGCTCTCATGGATGGTCCGCAATATCCTCGGGCGGGCCTTTAGCGGCGCTCGTGACCCAACCTGGGACTCCTCTGCAGAAGCCAAAGAAGCGCCTGAGCCAACGCTGCCGTAGCGGAAGGGCCGTTCACCTCGATAAGTGCATATAAAATAAGCGAAAATAAGTTTTGGCGCTTGGCCAATGCCGGCATGGACCGCTACCACCGAAGGTGCTCGATGCCTCCCGGCTTGACCCGTGTCGTATGACGCAAATTAGCGCACGATACAGCGAGGTACGGCGCCCGAGCTGGCGTTGCAGCGCACATCGCTCGATCCGCGCCATTGATCTACGTCAAGATGTGGTCTTGCCGTTCTTCCGTTTATTGCATGCGGCCTTGGCGCCGGCTTAGGCGAGCTGAGGACATTCCGGATTGTCGTCAGGCCCGCCTCGAACGGAGCGAGACCGCATTGTGCTGTAATCCAAACGTCTTCAAGGAGGCAAAACATGCTGGGTACGCGAACACTGTTGGCGGTCGCTATTCTTCCATTCCTTGTAGCTCCGTCATTGGCGCAAACGTCACAGGATAGAGTCAAAGCCATACGCGCGGAATGCTTCAGGCAGGCCAATGAGGCGGCAAGAGCCCAAGCGGGCATGGCTTCGGCCAATCCTGCTGCTACCGCCGAAGCGAACTCTGTTGGCGCTAACGCCTACTACTCCTGTATTCGTAAGAACGGCCTCCGGCGATAAACACTCCCTCGGCGAGGATCGGTGTCGCCTGCATCCACTTGCGCTTGGACCGCCGAAATGTCCCCGAGCGCGAGAACACTCACGCAGGTTCCGCAGATCCTCGGCGGGGTGCGCTAGGTTAAGGCGTTGCGATGATCCTTCCGCGATTGAGCGGACGCAGACCAGGACAAGCGATCTATAGAGTCAGGCCCTAGTGCAGGAGCCTGTACTGGATGACGTAGGTGGCCGCGCCGGCGAAATAGCCGAGCAAGGCAAGGCCGCTGATGCGGCGGACGCACCAGGAGAACTGGATCTTCTCCAAGCCCATCGTCGCCGCCACGAGCGGCACGTTATCGACGACGGCGCTGACCAACCCGAGCGCGGTCGCGGTGAAGTCCTGGCGCCCGATCTCGCACGTCCGCTCGCATGGGTGGACCCGAAGCTCGCTCGTGCGAGCCTCTACCGCTGCTTGTGACCCAACTCGGACTTCGCCTAACCATTCGCGTTAACTCACGCGGCGCGTTCCTTGTCTGACTGCTCCTCGACAGTGGTCGCGGTTTCTTCCAACCCCTTTTCGTAATTGCCCGCGAACCTCTCGATGCTGTTGGCCCACATCCTCAGCATTGAGACCTGAAAGTGCATGAGTGGCCTTAAGGCATTCATGCCGATTGCTGTCGCTGCGGTGATGCGCGCTTGTGGGTCGTGCGCGAAACGGCTTACGTTAGAGGTCTTGTCTGCCATGCTTCGCTCCGTCTGCTCTGGTGTGGTGGTCCAAAAACTAAGTCTCAGCTTGCGCGCGTCGTGACTCCAAACACTCGGCCAAAGCTTGATCTGCCGCGAGTCTCGCACCTCGGTCGTCATGAAATTCGTCCAATTTTTTCAAGTAAACGACTGCTGCGATTTGCAAGAGATCGAAATCATATTCGCCGGTGTCACGAAGATTGGTGAGGTAGCGATAGAGGACGGAACGCCTACTATCGTTCTCGCTGATACCGCTGTGGTGCAGCAAGTAGTTCCGCCAAGCGAACGCACACGCGCCTTCAAGGGCCTGAGAATTCATGGGCACCTCCCAAAAGCCAGAGAAAGACTGACGAGCCGTTTCGTTCCGCGAATTTCTCACGCGAAAATGCTGTTCCGTAGCTGCGCCGCAAGGTGTTCGCGCGGGCAATGTCGGTGTTGCGGATTTCCGCGGCCAGGAGCCGGTTTCTCCAAGCCCTTCACCATCATTTATGTCCGCTAGTGAACGACCAACACCGGGACGCTTCCGTCCACCAGGACCTCCGATGTTTGGCTCCCCAACCATAGCTTCCTGAGGCCGCGACGCCCATGAGAGGCCATGACGATCAAGTCGCAGCCTCTGGACTTTGCCGTTTCGATAATCGCAGTCGCTGGGTGCGCATTCGGAACATGCAAGAGTTCCGCAGATATCCCGATCTGTTCCGCCATAGCTCGAGCTTCATCAAGGGCTTTGCCCGCACGTTCCTTGCAGGCTGCGTCAAAGCCATCAAACACTTCCTGCGAGGGAATCCATCCCCCGTGCCCGCTCCCAACCGGCAGTGGTTCCGTTACGGTGATGAATGTCACTTTAGCGTTCAAGGCCTTTGCTAAAGCAAACCCATGCTTAACGCCTTTTCCCGCGACATCCGATCCATCCGTGCTCAAGAGAATATTGGCATACATCGGGGGCTCCCTTGCTCGTTGAACATTCTCCTAAAAAACGATCCTTCGCCTTCCGAATGTAAACTGGGTCCGCCTTTCGGTTGCAGCTTGAGATAGATCAATCGGTGGGCCCATCGTGCCGCGACCACATGTCCGGTGCTGGCCCTGAGCGGCGGTTCTGGAATGTCTGCTTTCGCGCCGCCATGAGCGGTTAAGCAGACGTAAAGAATCCAAGTGCCGTAGGCCGGGTGAAGCGTCAGCGTAACCCGGGACGGGACGTAGATGTTGATGCAGATGTCCCGGGTTGCGCTTCGCTGCACCGCAACTCGCTCGTGCGAGCCTCTACGGCCGCTTGTGACCCAGAGCCGCCTTAGGGTGCGGACGACGCCGAAACGGTGGAATGCGGCCAACGCAGACGAAATCGGGATTTGAGCTTTCCGTCCGACTTTCGTTTCCTGCCTCAGGCCACCGCCTGGGCAATGAAGTTGCGGACGATCTTCGAGGTCTCGCCACGCCGAAACGCCAGGGCCAGGTGCACGATTGGAGCGTCCCCTTTGACCTCACGATAGGTGACGCCGGTTACATGAAGCTGGCGCATTGATGCCGGCACGAGCGAAAAACCAAGCTCGGCTGCCACCAAGGTGACTACAGAGCTGATCTCCGGCGCGGACTGCCCGAGGGTCGGCTCGAAGCCTGCCCGCCGACAAGCCCGGATCACGGTGTCAACCCAGGCCGATCCGCGCGGCGTCAGAATGAGCGGATCACCCTTTAGCCGGATAAGATCGATTTCAATCGACTTCGCCACCGGATGGCTTGCGGGCAATACGACCAGCAGCGGCTCGTTGGAGAGACGCCGGAACTGCAGATCGTCCCCGCCCTCATCGGGACGTAGGAACACTGTGTCCAGCTCGCCTTCCCGAAGGCCCGCAACGAGGCGGGATGTGTTTGCCTCCTCCAGCGTCAGATCCACCTCGGGATAGGCTCGCCGAAATGATCGGATTGTCGAGGTAACAACCGGATTAAACGGTGCCGAGTTGGTAAAGCCCACGCGCAGCGAACCGATTTGACCCCGCGCCGCTCTTTGCGCAGCTCGCATGGCGCGCTCCGCCTGCATAGGAATGACCCGTATGTTCTCTAGAAAAGCGCGCCCTGCTTCGGTCAGTTCAGCACCTTGGGGAATGCGACGGAAGAGCGGAGCCCCGACTTCTGCCTCAAGATCTTTGATCTGTTGGCTCAGCGGCGGCTGCCCGATTCCAACGCGCGCAGCGGCGCGTGTGAAGTTTTTCTCCTCGGCAACCGCGAGGAAGTAGCGGATGTGGCGCAGTTCCATGTCAGTGCCAAAAGCTATCAAGGACGCCTCTCCAATATATTTGACTGGGTCCTGATTGAAACCAAATATCGCGTATCCTCCCGCTTGATCTGGACGATCGAAATTGGACCAGAACCCGTATGCCCTACTTGAAAGGCAAGTCCCTGAGCCGACGGTTAGGGAAAGAGAACCCGGTCTTCCGGTCGCTGCACCTTCGCCGTCCGCAAGACCTGAACTCGATCGCTCACGTCTTCTTTCGCATCGCCAGCGCGCCTTGCTGTTCCTCCTCGCCTTTGCGGCGGCTGTCCTCGCTTGGTGGATATCTGGCTATCTGTTTGCCTACACGGACGATGCATACGTCACGTCCGATGTTGTATCGATCACGCCGGAAGTGACGGGTCCGATCGAAGCGGTCCATGTGACAGACAACGACTGGGTGGAGCGAGGAACGCTCCTCTTTACCATCGATCCAGTTCCGTTCAGGTTGGCCGTAGAGCAAGCGCGCGCGGAGGAGGCGCGTACTGAGGCGCAGCTGCCAGTTGACCAGGCCCAGCTGCAGGTTCTGCGGGCGCAGAAGGAATCGGCGGATGCTGCAGCGAGGCTCGCGGCGGCAAATCTGCGCCGTGACACGCCGCTTGGGCAATCCGGTACGATCTCCGCCCAGGCCCTCGACCGGACCCGGACCACGGAGGCGCAAAGCGCGGCCCAGCAACATGCCGCCGAAGCTGCCTTGCAGAAGGCGAGCGAGACTCTCAGCCTGGATAAGGCTGCCGTCTCCTCGGCCCACGTTGTACGTCTTCTCGCCGAATGGCGCCTGAGCCGAACCAAAGTCGTGGCGCCCGTTGACGGTTACGTGACGCATCTTGCCGTTCAAGCCGGCGACATGGTTTCCCCGAGCCAGGCAGCAGTTGCGATCGTCGATGGAAACGCCTGGCGCGTCGTTGCCAACTACAAGGAATATTATCTGCGACACCTTCGTCCCGGCGGCGCCGCCTGGATTTGGCTCGACAGCCATCCCTGGCACCTCTACCGCGCGCGCATCCAGGGTCTGGCTCACGGCATCAGTCGTCAGCCAGGAAGCGAGACGCTGGTGCCCTATGTATCTCCGACCGTGAACTGGATTCGCCTGCAGCGACGGATTCCAGTTCGATTCACCCTTCTCGACCCTCCAGGAGGCGACCAGCTCTTCATGGGTGCTGACGCCCGGGTCCTTGTCATTTACTAATCGGGAAGGTGCAATTTGACGATGCCTTTCCTTATATCGGCCCTGCGTCCCATACCGCGCGCGCTGGTGCGTGAGCTCAAATCGCTCCAGCTAAGTGGCCCGCGCGCCAGAGAGGCAGCAAAACCCGTGCTCTCGGTGCTGGTCGCTGTCGCGGCGGCAACCATTCTCAACCTTGACGATCTCTCCTGGGCAGCGTTCAGCGGCTACATGGTGATGCGTGGCGGCGTCGCCGAGACATTCCCGCGGGGACTAATGCGCGTCGCCGGAACTGCCGGAGGAGCACTGCTGGGCCTCCTGCTCGCGCCCAGGACAGCGGATGACCCTTTGCTGTTGATGGTTTTCCTCTTCATGGTGTCGTGGGTCGGCACCTTTCAGTCGCTGGCGACCAAATACAGTTATGCATGGCTGTTCTTTGGCCTCACGGCCGGGATGGTAACCACCGAGGCGCTGGCCTCGCCAGACTCTGTCGTGCATTTCGCTGCCACGCGCGTGACGGAGATCACCGTCGGCACGAGCGCGTGCCTCGTTGTTGCAGGCCTATTCTCGGACGAGCCTAGCTGCAGGAAACCGCGTGCCTACGACATGCTCTGGTGCGGACGCTTGCGCGACCTATTGAATGAGGACTGGCTGCGAGAGCATGGGCCGCTGTTCGAGCACAGTACGCGCGCGGCGCTGGCCGTCGCCTTGCTTCCTCTAGTCTGGCGATGGTTCAGTATTGAGGATTTCTCGCAAACCGCGATCACATCGTACGTCGTTATGATTATCCCATCGGCGGTAGTATGGGAACGCCGATATGTTACGATCTACGAGAGGATGGCCCATAGAACGGTCGGATGCCTGCTTGGCAGCGCGATCGCTCTTATCTCCATTGGCCTCTTCGGGACAGGATTACCCGTGACCGTCCTCACCCTCATTGCCGGCGTGTGGGTTGGCTACCATGTCCAGACAGGACGGGACATCAACTATCTCGGAACGCAATTCACGCTTGGGCTACTCGTTACCCTTGTTCAGGGACCAGCTCCGATCACCGATATTGCTCCCGGGCTGGAGCGATTGCTCGGCATCGCAATCGGCTCCGCCATGCTGTGTCTGACGAGCTTTGTTTGGCCCTTGAAGACAAGTAGCATTGCCGACGGAAACTAAAAGCTGCCGTCCCATTGTCGGGCGACGATGGTCGTTGTGTTGCTTCAGCGGCCGGACACCGCGAATGCCATCGTTGATCGCCACATTCGTCGCTCCCAAATAGCCTGTTCGCGCCCTATCGTGCAGTACTGATGTCGATTATTGGCCCTGAGCGGGCGGTTCTGGAATGTTCGCGCCGCTATGAGCGCTTAAGCAGACTTAGGCCAGGTCAAGCGATTCATGAATCCAAGTGCCGTCGCCCGGGGTGAAGCGTTGGCGTAACCCGGGACGGGACGTAGATCTTGATGCAGATGCCGATGTCCCGGGTTGCGCACCCGGGCTACTGGGTCAGTGCAGCAGCCTGTACTGGATGATGTAGGTGGCGGCGCCGGCGAGATAGCCGAGCAAGGCAAGGCCGCTGATGCGCCGGACGTACCAGAAGAACTGGATCTTCTCCAAGCCCATCGCGGCGACGCCTGCCGCCGAGCCGATGATCAGGATCGATCCACCGGTGCCGGCGCAATAGGCGATGAATTCCCACAGGAAACTGTCGGCCGGATACTGGGGCAGGCTGTACATGCCCATCGTCGCCGCCACCAGCGGCACGTTATCGACGACGGCGCTGACCAACCCGAGCGCGATCACGGTGAGGTCCTGGCGTCCGATCTCGCACGTCGGTCGGTTCGAAATCTCGCACTGCAGCGGCCCACCATAATCTTGGTTGTGTTATCTTAGTTCCAGGACGGGCCTGCAGGCCAGTTTATGGCAGTTCGTCCAGCCAGCCCTTAGGGGGAACGCTCATGGCCAACAAACCTTCACCGGGAAGTGCTGGGGATGGGATGCATTTCTCGCAAACCCGTTACGCCAAAAGTGGAGATGTGAGCATCGCCTATCAGGTTACGGGAAATGGCGCATTTGACTTGGTCTTTGTGCCGGGTTTTGTCAGTAACCTCGATTTCCAACTTGAACACCCTGGCTGGTCACATCTCGTGTCCCGTTTGTCCAATTTCTCGCGTCTCATCCGGTTCGATAAGCGGGGTACAGGATTGTCTGACCGTATAGCTGGCATCGCCAATCTCGAAGACCGCATGGACGACGTCAGAGCGGTCATGGATGCCGTTGGCTCCGAGCGGGCAGCACTGTTCGGAGTCTCGGAAGGCGGCCCAATGAGCCTCCTTTTCGCCGCCACTTACCCCGAGCGTGTTAGCGCCATGGTGCTCTATGGAAGCTATGCGATCCATCCAACCTTAACCGACGAGACCTTTCTGCGACAACAAATCGACTCCATAGATCGCTTGTGGGGCAGCGGCGAGTTCGTGAAACGGTATTTTGTGCCGAACAATGTCGCGGTCGAATTGCCCGTACTCGCACGCTTCGAGCGACAATCTGCGAGTCCCTCAGCGGTAGCCGCGATACTGCGGATGAACAGCGAGATCGATGCGCGGCACATTTTGCCGATGATTCATGCGCCCACACTCGTCCTGCACCGATCGAGAGACACTCGCATGTCGATTGATGCGGGACGGTATCTCGCGAACCATATACCTGGTGCGAAAATGGTTACGCTGCCAGGCCAGAATCATTTGTTCGTATACGAACCCGAAATGATCGATCGCGTTGCAGGTGAAGTCGAGGAGTTCCTGACAGGCTCGCGGCGCGAGATCGAAACTGACCGTGTGCTCGCAACCGTGATGTTTACCGACATCGTCGAATCTACAAAGCGAGCCGCCGAGCTTGGTGACCGTCAGTGGGGCACCCTGGTTGATAACCACGACAGAATGGTGCGCGAACAGCTCGCACGTTTCCGGGGCCGCGAGATCAAGACCCTCGGCGACGGCTTTCTCGCGACGTTCGACGGGCCGGCCCGCGCCGTGCGCTGCGCTTCCTCCATCGTTGAGTCGCTGCACTCGCTGGGCATTGACGTGCGTGTCGGCCTACATACCGGCGAGATCGAATTGAAGGATGATGACGTTGGGGGGATAGCCGTGAATATTGCCGCCCGCATTGCCGGGATTGCCGGACCGGGCTCGACCCTGGTGTCGAGCACGGTTAGGGACCTCGTTGCGGGTTCAGGGTTGCGCTTTGCAGATCAAGGTCCTCACCTTCTCAAGGGCTTGCCGGAAGAACTGCATCTCTATGCCGCACTCGTCTAAGTGCCGTAGCCCGGGTGAAGCGTTAGCGTAACCCGGGACGGGACGTAGATGTCGATGCAGATGTCTCGGGGTTGCGCTTCGCGGCACCCGGACCACCGGGTCAGTGCAGCAGGCTGTACTGGATGATGTAGACGGCGGCGCCGGCGAGATAGCCGAGCAAGGCAAGGCCGGTGATGCGCCGGACGTACCAGAAGAACTGGATCTTCTCCATGCCCATCGCGGCGACGCCTGCCGCCGAGCCGATGATCAGGATTGATCCGCCGGTACCGGCGCAATAGGCGACGAACTCCCACAGGAAGCTATCAGGCGGATACTGGGCCAGGCTGTACATGCCCATGGTCGCCGCCACCAGCGGCACGTTGTCGACGACGGCGCTGACCAGTCCGAGCGCGATGACGATCATGTCTTCGCGCCCGATCTTCGCCGCGAGCCAGTTGGCCAGCATCTCCAGAACCCGCGTGTGCTCGAGCGCCGCGACTGCCAGCAGTATCCCGACGAAAAACACGATCGAGCCCATGTCGATCCGGGTCAGCGCGTGGAGCAGGGTGAGATGCTGCTTTTCATCTTCCTCCTTGTGTCGATGGATCAGTTCGCCAACCATCCAGAGCAGGCCCAATCCGAAAAGAATTCCCATGAACGGGGGCAGGTGGGTTGCGGTCTTGAAGGCGGGCACCGCGATCAGGATGCCGAGGCCCAGGTAGAACATCGCGTTGCGCTCGAAGATGCTGGTCTCGGGCGTCTCACGCTCCACCTCGCCGAGCGCTGGGATCTCCTTGCCCCTCAACGAATAGCCTACGACCAGGAGGGGAACGATCAGGTTGATCAGCGAGGCGAGGAACACCCCCTTGATGATCGCGAGCGGCGTGATCTGTCCTCCGATCCACAGCATCGTCGTCGTCACGTCGCCGATCGGCGACCAGGCTCCGCCCGCGTTGGCCGCGATCACGATCAGGGCGGCGAAGAACAAGCGGTCGTTGGCATCGTCGAGCAGCTTGCGCATCAGCGATATCATCACGATCGTGGTCGTCAGATTGTCCAGGATCGCGCTCAGGAAAAAGGTCACGAAGCCGACCAGCCACATCAGGCTGACTTGCTTCCTGGTGCGGATCAGCGAAGTGATGACTTCGAAGCCGTTATGGGCATCGATCACCTCGACGATCGTCATGGCGCCGAGCAGGAAGAAGACGATCTGGGCGGTCGCGGAGACGGAGTCGTTGAGCTGCCTATCGATCAGCGCCGGGTCGCCGCTTGCTACCGCGTACACCGTCCAGAGCAGTCCCGCGCCCAGCAACGCCGAGGCGGATTTGTTGATTCCGATCGGGTGTTCCAGCGCGATCGCCGCGTAGGCGATGATGAAGATCGCGACGATTGCGGCTAACAAGACCTGATCCCCGCCTAGAGCATGATCCGGAAAAGTGGGCACCCGTTTTCCGAAAAGATCATGCTCAAACAAATAGATGAGATCATGATCCGATTTCATCCAATCGGATCGTGATCTCGCCCGCCCATAACGATCCCGCTCGGCAGCCGTCCAGCAGCTTCGCTGCGGCTATTTGCCCCCGTGCCCTCCCGGAGGAGGGCACGGCCGGATCAGTGCGTCAGATTAGTGCGTCAGATTAGTTCGTCAGATTAGTTTTTGGGCTGACCGAAATCGAGCGGCGGCAACTCGATCTGCGGCACCTCGATCTTCACCTTGTCCAGGTCGACGTCGAGCGGCTTGTCGAGCAGGCCAGTTACGACCACCGGGAAGGCGATCACCAGCGCCACCATGATGAGCTGCAAGCCGATCCAGGGCAGTGCGCCCCAATAGATGTCGGAACTCTTCACTTCCTTCGGCGCCACGCCGCGCAGATAGAACAATGCGAAGCCGAACGGCGGGTGCAGGAACGAGGTCTGCATGTTCACGCAGAGCATGACGCCGAACCAGATCAGCGCCGCGTCGGGGCCGACGACCGGCGCCAGGATCTTCTGCGCGACCGGTGCGATCATCGGTAGGATGATGAAGGCGATTTCGAAGAAGTCGAGGAAGAAGGCCAGGAAGAAGATGAAGAGGTTGATGAAGATCAGGAAGCCCCAGACGCCGCCGGGCAGCGAGGTCAGATGGTGCTCGAGCCAGACGCCGCCGGAGACGCCGAGGAACACGACCGAGAAGCAGGTCGAGCCGATCAGGATGAAGGTGACCATGCAGGTGATACGCATGGTCGTCTCGTAGCCCTGCTTGATCAGGTCGCGCAGATCGGGAATGCGCACCGCCTCGAGGCAGATCCAGACCACTGCAAGATAGGTGATGGCGAACATGATCTTGAAGACCAGGTTCTCGCTGTAGAGGATCGCGACGATGGTGCCGATGCCTGCGGCAATGACGCCGGCGATCATCACCTTGTGGCCGGTCGAGCTGAAATCCTTGTGGTGGATCGCGGCGAGCACGATGGCGCCGACCGCGCCCATGGCGCCGGCTTCGGTCGGCGTCGCAAGGCCCATCATCATGGTGCCGAGCACGACAAAGATCAGCACCGCGGAGGGGATGATGCCGAGCAGGCATTTCTTCCACAGCGCCCAGCCGGTCAGCGTGCGCGCTTCCAACGGCACCGCCGGCACGTGACTCGGTTTGAAGATACCAAGCACGAAGGTGTAGCCGGCGAACAGGATGATCTGGAAGATCGATGGTCCCCAGGCGCCGAGATACATGTCGCCGACCGATTTGCCGAGCTGGTCGGCGAGCACGATCAGGACCAGCGATGGCGGCACCAGTTGCGTGATGGTGCCGGAGGCCGCGAGCACGCCGGTGATGTAGCGTATGTTGTAGCCGTAGCGGATCATCACCGGCATCGAGATCAGCGCCATCGCGATCACCTGCGCCGCGACCGTGCCGGTGATCGCGCCCAGGATGAAGCCGACGATGATGACGGAATAGCCGAGCCCGCCGCGGATCGGGCCGAACAACTGGCCCATCGAATCCAGCATGTCCTCGGCAAGCCCGCACCGTTCCAGTATCGCGCCCATGAAGGTGAAGAAGGGGATCGCGAGCAGGAGCTCGTTGGAGAGCACGCTGCCGAAGATGCGGCCGGGGATCGCCTGCAGGAAGTTGAGGTCGAAGAAGCCGAGATAGATCGAGAGGAATCCGAACGAAAGCCCGACTGCGGCCAGCGTGAACGCCACGGGATAGCCGATCAGCATGGCAATGATCATGCCACCGAACATCAGTGGCGGCATCATCTCCAGCGTAATCATTGGGTCGGCCTCTCGTACTTTGCGTCGATCGTCACATAGCCCTGCAGCGCCGCGATGCGCTTGATCACCTCCGAGACGCCTTGCAACGCCAGCATCACGAAACCGGATGGAATGACGAACTTGATCGGCCAGCGGATCAGGCCGCCGGCGTTGCTTGAGATCTCGCCGACCGCATAGGACTGATAGAAGAACGGCCAGGACAGATAAGCGAGCAGCAGACAGGCCGGGATCAGGAAGAACAGCGTGCCGATCAGGTCGAGCCAGAGCTGGCCGCGCTCGGACAGCATGAGATAGAAGATCTCGACCCGGACATGTTCATTGCGCTTGAAGGTGTAGGACGCGCCGAACATCACAAGGACGGCGAACATGTACCACTGCGCTTCAAGCCAGCCGTTCGAGCTATAGGAAAAGGCGTAGCGGATCATCGCATTGCCGGCGCTGACGAGACAAGCAATCAAAACCAAGAGGTTGCAGATATAGCCGATCTTCTCATTGAGCCGGTCAATGGCTGTACTCAATCCCAGCAAAGGGCGCATTATAGTCTCCGCGGCCACGCCAAACGCGCGCCGATTGTATCAACGAGCATCGCTACGCCACCGCGCCAACGCGCGTGGTGCTACGGCTCACCTCTACGAGCGATTGCAATGCCAGTCCTCCCCGTTGTGTGCTTCTGCCGTCTTGGCTGCACCGGGTAGGGCAGCGGCCTGTCCGGCCGGGCTGGCGTGAAAGCTGCCGCACCATTTCAGCGCGGATTGATAACGTCAATCGGAAAATGGGCATATTGACGCGGGGACAAGCCGCTGTATGGGCTTGGTGAATCCCGGTCCAATCAGGCGCTTTCGCGAAGGCTGCCGGGGTGGAGGCGCGCGGCCGTCAGCCGCCGGTGACGCTCATGTGCCGGCTGACGCTCGGGCGGTTGTGGCGGCGGTCGATGATGAAATCGTGCCCCTTCGGCTTCAATCCGATGGCGCGGTCGATCGTGGCCGACAACAGCTCGTTGTCTGCCGAAGCGCGCAGCGGTTTGCGCAAATCGGAGGCATCCTCGTGGCCCAGGCAGGTGTGCAGCGTGCCGGTGCAGGTGATGCGCACGCGGTTGCATGACTCGCAGAAGTTGTGAGTCATCGGCGTGATGAAGCCGAGCTTGCCGCCGGTCTCACTGACGCGGACATAGCGGGCAGGACCGCCGGTGCTCTCGTCGAGATCGGTCAGCGTGAACTGCTTTTCCAGCCGGGCGCGGAGAAGCGACAGCGGTACATACTGATCGATGCGGCCGGCGCCGATGTCGCCCATCGGCATGACCTCGATCAAGGTCAGCCCCATGCCCTTGCCGTGCGCCCACTCCATCAGCGAGGGGATCTCGTCCTCGTTCATGTTCTTGAGCGCCACCGCGTTGATCTTGACCGCAAGCCCTGCGGCGCGCGCTGCCTCGATGCCGGCCAGGACCTTGTCGATATCGCCCCAGCGCGTGATCGCGCGGAACTTGTCGGCATCGAGCGTATCGAGCGAGACGTTGATGCGGCGCACGCCGCAATCGGCGAGTTCGGAGGCGAAGCGCGCCAGCTGCGAGCCGTTGGTGGTCAGCGTCAGTTCATCGAGCGCGCCGCTGCCAAGATGCCGCGACAGCGAGCGCAACAGCGTCATCACGTTGCGGCGCACCAGCGGCTCGCCGCCGGTGAGGCGGAGCTTGCGGACGCCCTTGGCGATGAAGGCCGAGCACAGCCGGTCGAGCTCTTCCAGCGTCAGGAGATCGGCCTTCGGCAGGAAGGTCATGTCTTCCGACATGCAGTAGAAGCAGCGCAGATCGCAGCGATCGGTGACCGAGACGCGCAGATAGCGGATCGTCCGGCCGAACGGATCGGTCATCGGACGGAACAGGGATTCGGAGGAGGGAAGCGAAATCGCGCTCATTCACACGCCTTGCAAACGCCTTGCTCGGCGGAGCCGGACGAAAGGACGTGACGCTCCGCTAACACAATCTAGGCAGCTTGCTACCGTCCGACAATGCGTTCCGTCAAACAGTGCAGTGCGAACATGCAATTTAAAGCGTTTTCGAGCGAAGTGGACACCGGTTCGCGTGAGGAAAACGCGTCAAAACAAGGAATCTAGAGCTTCGGTTCTGATTCAATCAGAACCGAATTGCTCTAGCGCTGCACTGGCGCGTTCGGATCGGGGAAGGCCGAGCCATTGGCTGCAGCAGGTTCGGCCGCGGGTGGTGCTGCTGCTGCAGCAGCAGTGGCCGGCTTGGGCCGCTTCGGCCGTGGCTTGCGCGCCCTCGGCGGCGGAGCCGCGGGCTTTAGTTCCGCAACCACGGGATTGGGGTCGAGCACGGTCGAGGCGGGCGTTGTGAGGTCGCCGGGGTTGCGGACCACCGTGACCGGAACCGTGGCCGGCTCATACTTCGGCAGGTTGAAAGTGACGGAGAAACCGCTGTCGGGCGCCGCTACCGAGACGGTGCAGGGCGTTTTGCAGCCCGGTCCGACCGAGGTCACCGCATCAGCGCCCGGAGGCGCCGATTCGAGCTGAACCTGGACCGGCGCAGGCGCCGACTTGAACGAATCCCAAGAAAAAGACGAACACCCCGCCAGGCTTGCCCCGGCGACGGCAATCGCGATGACACGACGCATATTGATCCACCTAACTGTGGCTGAGAGCCACAATCCCCGGCCGGACCATATGAGGGTGGGCAGTGCGGCGCAACGGCGCAGGGCGGATTCGCCCGACGATGGTTAATAAGGATGCGGTGCGTTGCAGAAAAGCAACGTTAGCTCAGTAGGTTAGGAGATATTCACAGCCCTGGCGAGGCTATCGACAGCCGCCGGCAGCTCGCGCATATGGCCGATCAGCCGGTCCGGCTTCAGTTCGGCGATAGGTACGTCGGTATAGCCGAATTCGACCCCGATCACCGGGATACCCGCGCGTCGGGCGACCCCGACATCCGTTCCGGCATCGCCGACCATGACCGCGGAGGACAACTGTCCCCCAGCCCGCGCCACCGTTTGCCGGAGGATCGCCGGATCCGGTTTCGAGACCCCGAAGGTGTCAGCGCCGCAGATCGCGGCAAACCGCCCGCTCAGGCCGAGCTGATCGAGCAGGAGCCTTGACAGGAACTCGAGTTTGTTGGTGCAGACCGCGAAGCGGAACCCCTGCGTGGCAAGCTCGTCCAGCGCGGTTTCCAGCCCTTCGAACGGGCGCGATTCGTTGGCGATATGGGCGGCGTAATAGTCGATGAAATCCGTGGTCAGCCGGCTGACGTCGTCGGTGCTGACGTGGCGGCCTTCGACCTCAAGCGCGCGTTCGATCAATCTGCGGGCGCCGGCGCCGATCATGGTCCGCGCCGACGGCAGCGGCACTGGGGCCAAGCCCTCGCGGCTCAGCACGTGATTGAGCGCGCTGATCAGGTCGGGCGCGGTATCGACGAGGGTACCGTCGAGATCGAAAACGACAATGCCGGGAGGACTCATCGTCTCTTGGCTATCGTTTCCGGCGCCGTCATGCAAGAGAAGAGGGCGGACTTCGCTGCGCATAGAGCATGATCCGGAAAAGTGGAAACTGGATTCCCCTCGCGACAAACGCGACGCGTTTGCGCGGACATCATGCTCAAATAAAAAGATGAGATCATGATCGGATTGCGTCCAATCGGATCATGATTCTGAGGGAGGCGCTCCATGCGTGAACTTGCCGGCAGAACAGCCTTTGTCACGGGCGGCGCCAGCGGCATCGGCCTTGCGCTCGGCCGCGCGTTCGCGGAGGCGGGCATGAAGGTGATGCTCGCCGACATCGAGGCGGAGGCGCTGGAACGCGCCGTCAAGAGCCTGGCTCAGTTCGGGCCGAGCGTGAGGGGCACGATCTGCGATGTTGCCGATCCCGCAAGCGTCGAGGACGCCGCCGGCGCCGCGTTCGATGCCTTCGGCAACGTCCACATTCTCTGCAACAATGCCGGCGTCGCCGCCGGCGGCGGCATCGACGCCATCTCGCTCGAGAGCTGGCGCTGGGTGATCGATGTCAACCTGCTGGGCGTGGTGCACGGCATCGCAAGCTTCCTGCCGCACATGCGCAAGCACGGCGAGGGCGGACACATCGTCAACACGGCCTCGATGGCGGGGATGAACGCCGACCTCGGTTTCAGCCCTTACTCGGCGACCAAATTCGCCGCTGTGAGCATATCCGAGGGACTGGCTTTGCGGCTCAAGCCATTTGGTATTGGCGTCAGCGTGCTGTGCCCGAGCTTCGTGCGGACCCGTATCGGCGAGAGCGGACGCAACCGGCCTCCGCGCTACGGTCCGACGCCGGCGCTCGATCCGGACAGCCCGGTGGCTGCCATGGTCGCCGAGATCGCGCGGCAATTGGAGGCTGGCATCGACCCAGCCGATGTTGCCGCACGCGTCCTTGCCGCCATCCGGGAGGATCGCCTCTATATCTTCACCCATCCCGGCATGCGGGCCCAGGTCGAGGCGCGGTTTGCCGCGATCCTGGCCGCGATGGACGAGGTCTCCAATTAATCTTTCGGTTGAGGACGAAGCATCGCGTAGCTGGAAGAAAGCGTGGAAAAACAGTGCGCTGGCGGCCGATTCTGATCGAATATTAAAACTGCGGTCCGCCGCCGCCCAAGGCGCTATTGGCGCTGTCCCTGCGCGCAAAAGGGGGCTAGATATGCGCCCGCCGGAGCGGGGATGGGGCCGCTCCCAAGCCTCAAAGAACTAGTCCCGCGAACAAGCTTCGAGAACAAGTCTCTAGAACAAGTCCTGGGAAATCGTCGCACGTGGACATGGACGGATTGAAACGACAGGCCGCGGCGCGTGCCCTGGAAGAGGTGCGCGACGGCATGAAGCTCGGGCTCGGCACCGGCTCCACGGCCAAGCATTTTGTCGACCTGCTCGGCGAGAAGGTGCGGGCCGGCATGAAGGTCGTGGGCGTGCCGACCTCAGAGGCGACCCGCGCGCAGGCGGAAGCCTGCGGCATTGCGCTCACCACGCTGGACGAGATCGATCACCTCGATCTCACCATCGACGGCGCCGATGAGGTCGATCCCGCGCTCAACCTGATCAAGGGCGGCGGCGGCGCGCTGCTCCGCGAGAAGATCGTGGCGGCCGCATCCGATCGCATGATCGTGATCGCCGACGACAGCAAATGGGTCGATGCGCTCGGCCGTTTCCCGCTGCCGGTCGAGGTGATCCCGTTCGGGCTCGCGGCGACCAAGGCGGCGATCGCCAAAGCCTTTGCGGAGGCCGGCGTTGCCGGACAGATGGTGCTGCGGACGGCCAAAGACGGCCACGTTTTTGTCACCGATGGCGGCCACTGGATTATCGACGCCCACCTTGGACGGATAGCGGACGCGCCGCGCCTGGCCGGGCTGCTGAGCGTGATCCCGGGGGTTGTCGAGCATGGGTTGTTCATTGGCCTCGCCGGCATGGTGGTGCTGGCGGGTGCGCAGGGAATTCGCGTTGTTGAACGGCGCTGACGCCGTAAATTCGGGGAGAATTGGAATGACGAGCTTTGTACGGATTTTGTCGGCCGCCGGCCTTGCGTTGGGCGTGGCCCTGACCGCCGTATCGGTGAGCGCGCAGCAGAAGGCGCCGGCTCCTGCGGCGGCGCCTTCGCTGAAGGAAGGCTCGCCCGCGGCGATCGCGGCCGCCAAGGAAATCCTCAAGATGAAGAACGCGAGCGCGATGTACGCCAACGCCGTTCCCAACATCGTGCTGCAGACCAAGGAAAGCCTGCTGCAGTCGAACCTCAACTATCAGAAGGACCTCAACGAGGTCGCCACCATCGTCGCCAAGAACCTGGCCGGCCGCGAGCAGGAGATCGGCGACGGCATGGCCAAGGTCTATGCCAACGAATTTACCGAGCAGGAACTGAAGGACCTCGTCACCTTCTACAAGTCGCCGCTGGGCCAGAAGCTGCTCGCCAGCGAGCCCCGGGCAATCCAGTTCTCGATGTCCTATATGAACCAGTGGGCGCAGCAGTTCTCCGAGATTGTGAACGCCCAGTTCCGGGCCGAAATGCGCAAGCGCGGCAAGGAGATCTGATTCTCAAGAGCACGATCCGGAAAAGTGGATGCCGGTTTTCCCTCGCGACAAACGCGAAGCGTTTGCGCGGAGATCATGCTCAAGAAAGCTTTAGGACACAGGCGCCATGGCTGATTACGACGTCGATCTGTTCGTCATCGGGGGCGGTTCCGGCGGGGTTCGCGCCGCGCGCATCGCCGCCGGCCATGGCGCCAAGGTCATGGTCGCCGAAGAGTACCGGATGGGCGGTACCTGCGTGATCCGCGGCTGCGTGCCGAAAAAACTGTTTGTGATCGGCTCGCACGTCCATCAGGAGATCGAGGACGCCGCCGGCTTCGGCTGGACCATCCCGCAAGTCTCGTTCGACTGGCCGACGCTCGTCGCCAACAAGGACAAGGAGATCGCGCGGCTGGAAGCGGCCTATACCACCAATGTCGAGAAATCCGGCGCGCACATCGCCAAGACCCGGGCCGTCTTCGAGGACGCGCACACGCTGCGTCTTGCGACCGGCGAGACGGTGAAGGCCAACTATGTATTGATCGCAACCGGCGGCGCGCCCAATCACGGGCCCGAGATTCCCGGCATCGAGCACGTGATCTCCTCCAACGAGGCGTTTCATCTCGCCGAATTGCCGCGGCGCATCGTGATCCAGGGTGGCGGCTACATCGCGCTGGAATTCGCCGGCATCTTCGCCGGCTTCGGTTCCGACGTCACGGTGATCTACCGTGGCGACAATATCCTGCGCGGCTTCGACGAGGATGTCCGGGAGCACGTCCGCTCCGAGATGGAGAAGCGCGGCATCACCATCCTGACCGGCTGCACCGTCACCAAGGTCGACCGTCACGGCAAGGAATTCACCACGCATCTGTCGAACGGCTCGAGCCTCGCCTCCGAGAAGGTGATGTTCGCGATCGGCCGGCATCCGAACGTCGCCAATCTCGGCCTGGAAAAGGCGGGCGTCGCCATCAACCCGAACAATGGCGGCATCGCGGTCGATGCCTGGTCGAAAAGCTCGGTGTCGAACATCTACGCAATCGGCGACGTCACCCATCGCCACAACCTGACGCCGGTCGCGATCCGCGAGGGCCACGCCTTTGCCGACACCGTGTTCGGCAAGCGCCCGGTCCAGGTCGATCACAGCAACATTCCGACGGCGGTGTTCTCGCAGCCGGAGGTCGGCATGGTCGGTCTGACCGAAGCCGAGGCGCGCGCGCAGTTCAGCCACGTCGACATCTACAAGACCAGCTTCCGGCCGATCAAGGCGACCATGTCAGGCCGCGACACCCGCGTGCTGATGAAGCTCGTGGTCGACGGCGTCAGCGACCGCGTGCTCGGCTGTCACATCGTCGGCGATTGCGCCGCCGAGACCATCCAGGCGGTCGCGATCGCGGTGAAGATGAAAGCAACCAAGGCCGATTTCGACGCGACCTTCGCACTGCATCCGACCGCCGCCGAAGAACTCGTGACCATGCGCACCCCGACCGTGCGTTACGTTAGACAGGCCGCCGTAGCGCCGTAGCGCGTAGGGCGGGTTAGCACTACTGAGTCAAGCGGTCGCGGTCTTTTGGGGCTGAGAATCAAGTAATTGAAGAGATTCAATATTTGGCACGTGGAGGGCCAGATG